>NZ_JBSEDY010000021.1:0-62124 GCF_053570945.1 Paenibacillus sp. CMM36 | reverse complement strand
TTTGGTGGCGATAGCGGAGGGGTTCCACACGTACCCATCCCGAACACGACCGTTAAGCCCTCCAGCGCCGATGGTACTTGGACCGCAGGGTCCTGGGAGAGTAGGACGTCGCCAAGCACGATAAAAGTATGACCTCTATATAAAAAACCGCGATAATCGCGGTTTTTTTGTTTCCAAAAAGATGTGTTTGTCAAAAATCCTGTATGAATGCCATAAGTCAAGACAAGTAAGACAAAAGTAAACCCGTTTTGTTTTTGAAAAAAACATGTTAAACTTTTCTCATAAAAATAAATGTACTTTCTGAGGTGAGTTGAAGTGTTGGAACGTTCTATGGAGAATACAAGGGAATTACACAAAGGAAAGGGAGTGATTTGAAAAAGAGAAGGTGATTATAAATGAGCACTTATCAAACAGTTTTTAGTGATGGATTTGAGCTGAAATATGCTATAAGAGGTAACGGAAGGCCGATATTGGTGATCGGCAGTAGTGTATATTATCCTCGTTTATTTTCAGACCATTTATATAAAAAGTTTCAGTTTATTTTTCTGGATCATCGAGGGTTTGCAAAACCGACTCGAGCTTTAAAACCAGAAGACTATACTTTGGATAAAGTTATTAATGATATAGAAACAGCAAGACAATGCCTTCATCTAAATGAATTTATCATATTAGGACATTCCGGGCATGCCTTTATGGCTTTGGAATATGCTAAACAATACCCGGATTATGTTCAAAAAGTGGTGCTATTAAATTCAGCACCTACGAACAGCCAAGAAAGACAGCGGCAAAGCTCTTCATTCTTTTATGAAACGGCCAGCCCAGAAAGAAAGGAACGTTTTGAAAAGGACATTGTTTTATTAGAGGAAGATATCAAAAGAGACCCAGATAGAAGATTTGTTCACATGTGTATACGAATGGGAGCCCAAACCTTTTATGATTATGCTTACGATGCGGCTTATATGTGGAAGGATGTATACACGAATATGCCTATCATTGATTATTTATGGGGAGAAGCTTTCGGTAACATGAATTTAATACAATCCTTGGCGGATATCCACAAACCTGTATATATTGGTTTGGGAAGGTATGATTTTTTGGTTGCGCCAGTTTCTTTATGGGATAGGGTCGATGACACCTACGAGAACGTGAAAAAAGTGATTTTTGAATATAGTGGGCATAACCCAATGTTTGAAGAACCTCATTGTTTTGATCAAACATTAGCTAAATGGATTAATGAAGATCACTAGGATTTTTGCTAAATCATCTCTTAGATGCTCAGAAGCCCGTAAAATGAGAATCACCTTCATTTTACGGGCATTCTTATTGAGCGTTATTTACCTTTTGCACCGGTGACAAAATACTATGACTTTGTTATTAGTGACTTGACGGTTTAACTAGGTTCTGTATAATAACCGAAAGGTAATAATGTATTGTTAGTTTTTCGTTGTACTACTATCAGAAACAATCTAAGACTCATGGAACTGAACAATAGTCGTAAAGCAATGATATGGAGGTCGTTATGAAATACGAAATTATTTTATTTGATGTCGATGACACGCTGTTTGATTTTAAAAAGGCAGAGAGTTATGCGCTACATAATACGTTTACCCAATTTGGCTTGCCACAAGGGGCCACGGAGTATAAAGCTAGTTATGATGAAATCAACAGCGTATTGTGGCGAGAGGCAGAGGAAGGACATATTACCTCAGCGCAACTGCGTGTGGAGCGGTTTAAGCGATTATTTACTTTTCATGATCTA
Organism: Paenibacillus sp. CMM36; assembly: GCF_053570945.1. Classification (NCBI taxonomy): domain Bacteria; kingdom Bacillati; phylum Bacillota; class Bacilli; order Caryophanales; family Paenibacillaceae; genus Paenibacillus; species Paenibacillus sp. CMM36. Next base: position 60,365 of record NZ_JBSEDY010000021.1, on the reverse strand, counting down.
GACTTTAATCCAGATGCTTTTAGTGCTGCATATTTACGTTATTTGGGTGAAGGTGCTTTTTTAATGGACGGAGCGGTTGAATTATGTGATATGCTGTCTGATTGTCGCTTGGCGATCATTACGAATGGAATCAAAGAGGTGCAAACCTCCAGAATTCAGCTTTCACCGCTGCATGATGTATTTGAACAGATAATTATTTCAGAGGAAGTGGGTTGCCAAAAGCCACAAGCTGGTATTTTCGATTACGCATTTACTAAGCTAGACATTTCAGATAAGAGTAAGGTTCTCATGGTTGGTGATTCTTTGACCTCCGATATTCAAGGAGGCAACAAATACGGAATGGATACCTGTTGGTTCAACCCTGCTGGGAAAACAAACGCGTCTGGCATTCAACCTACTTATGAAATAAAAAGCCTGATGGAGTTATCGAATCGTGTGCTTTCAAAGCGTCCCATCCTGAATCGTACATCGGCGGAAATCTAGATGAATGAGAAATTGGAAATCAGGATGAATAATGTCGAAATCAGAAGACGGAAGTTAAAGACACCGAAAAGTTGAATGAATTGTTTAGAGTTGTGATTACAGACACGTTCACTTAAGAAGGCATTGGTCATATGCTGGAAGATATAGAGGACGAAATTGAGACTAAGCGAGCGTATTTGGTAAGTGACATGGAGAGTCACGGTTAGCAACACGGGCACCAAAGTGATTAAACAAGGCAGGCCGGAAAATCGGTCTGCCTTGTTTTGATTTTTTTATCGTCACTGGCCAGATTCACAATTAGCAGGAAATAGCTTTAAGGCGGAAAGTAGAGCTGGTGAAGTCTCCAGAGAGATCCGAGACAACAAGCCCAATTTTCATTAGGCGGTCGCCTCCAAAAATTTCGCCATCAAATGCTACGCGGAAGGGAGAACCGCCATCTTCCACTAAGGTATTACCCGTATGGACTGCAGTGCTGCCTGTCGCCCCGTGTTCGATTATATACTTTTTATCTGGGTCAAGTCCTTTTAGAGTTAGTCGCCGGATGGGCCCATTTGGTTCAGCAAGTACGCGGAAGTAAGCGACAAACGCTTCGGATTGGTCCTCGCTAACAAACATCCAGGCTGTGTCGCCTCGGCCTTCAAACGGACTAAGCAGTCGATACATATCTCCCTGCTGTACAAGGGAACGGATTTCTTTATACTGGGCAATTTGTTTGGCAGCGAGTTCTTTTTCTTCATTCGTAAATGCAGTAAGGTCGAGTTCGTAGCCAAAATTCCCGCTCATTGCCACGTCGCCGCGTATGGCGAGGGAGGTGTTTCGTCCCACCTGGTGGTTCGGCACGTTCGATACATGTGCGCCCATGGTACTGGCCGGGTACACGATGCTTGTTCCATACTGGATAGCCAATCTTTCAATGGCATCGGTATCATCACTGGTCCATGTCTGCGGCATATAGTAGAGCATTCCGGGATCAAATCGCCCACCGCCTCCAGAACAGCTTTCGAACAAGATGTCCGGGAACTGGGAGGTCAGACGTTCCAACAGATCGTAAAGTCCGAGCATATAACGGTGCGCAGTTTCCTTTTGTCGTTCGCTAGGGGCTGTAGCCGAAGCAATCTCCGTCATGTTACGGTTCATGTCCCACTTGACATAAGTGATTGGAGCGATCGAAAATACGGAGCTAAGCGTCTCGTACAAGTAGTCGCATACTTCCTTGCGGGAGAGATCGAGCACCAGTTGGGATCGGCCTTCCGTCCGCCGCCGACCTTCCGCATGCAGGCACCAGTCGGGATGGTTGCGGTACAGTTCACTATCAGGTGATACCATTTCCGGCTCAACCCACAAACCAAACTGTAATCCTTGTTCATTAACCCGTTTGGCCAGGTCAGTAAGACCGCCGGGCAACTTGTGGCGGTCTTCGAACCAGTCCCCAAGCGAACTGTTGTCGTTGTCTCGCTTACCAAACCAACCGTCATCAAGAACAAACAGCTCAATTCCAAGAGGCCCCGCTTCTTTGGCAATCGCCTCGATTTTATCGGCGTCGAAGTCGAAATATGTGGCTTCCCAATTGTTCACGAGAATCGGACGTTCTTTGTCACGGTAAGCCCCTCGGCACAGACGTGTGCGATAGAGTCGGTGATAGGTGCGCGACATGCCCCCAAGACCTTCTTCGGAAAAGACCAATACGGCTTCAGGAGTCTGGAATGACTGACCCGGCTCAAGCCGCCAGGAGAAGTCAAAGGGATTGATTCCGATACTTACACGAGTCTGATTGAACTGCTCTACTTCTGCCTGTGCGACGAAGTTGCTGCTGTAGATTAGACTGAAACCGTACACATCCCCACGATCTTCAGTCACATCAGGCCGAAGCAGTGCCAGAAAGGGATTCATTTGGTGACTGCTGGAGCCCCGTCTACTCTCGAGCCGAATGGAGCCAGGTCCGAGGTCGCGGCGTTGGATATGTCTTTCCCGAACCCAGGCTCCAGGTAAGTAGAGGGCTTGGTAGTTGGAATCGGCGAAGTCGACAGAGGCGCTCATGGCGTGTTCAATATTCATGGTAGCGCTTCCCTTTTGTTCAAAAAGAGTAGATCTAGCAATGGCACTGTGGTCCGCAAATACAGTATAGAGCAGTGTAGTCTTAAGCCCCGAGTATTGATCCTCAAGGATCATATAGAGGGTTGTGGCTTCATCATCCGATTCGGCATAGACGGAAGGAAGTCCCTCGAGCTTGGGTTTACCTGGTTCAATACGGTAACCACTATATTTTAGCTCAGTAGTTCGAGTACCGTCCGCAAGTGCAACCTGGTAAGCCGGTTGACGAAAGTCGCTTGTTCCATACTGGGGGTATTCCTGAGGAAGCGTGTCCAAAGAAATTATACGACTGGAAGAAACGGGAGTGGGAGAGAAGGAGCAACGCTCCCTAAGTTCCAATATACTTGCGAGACTTTGGTCATGATGAAGTTGAGCTCCCCAATAGACATGTGCGGGATATCCTTCTACAAGCTGGATAATATAGCTGCAATCCTTGGACTGCAAATGAAACAAACCAAGCGCTTCGTTAACATGAATGTTCATGATATTCACTCCTCAGGGGTTATCATATTGATTGTTTTACGAAAGGATATTAATCAATGACAATAAGACTCTCAAGTACTAATTTAGCCTTTTTTGCATGAGCTTTCTCGAATGACAAGCTTAGTCCCGATCACGCTATACGCAGGTGGTTCACGCCCCTCAAACCGTTCAGAGAGCAGTTGCACGGCAGCCTTTCCCATCTGTTCGGGATATGCACGGATAGTGGTTAGCGGAGGCTGCACGAAGGCTGCCATCTCAATGTCGTCGAAGCCAACAACAGCCATATCCTCTGGTACTTTGACTCCAAGTCCATGAAGGGCGCGGAGGGCACCAATAGCGAGCGGATCGCTTGCGACGAAGCAGGCTGTCGGTCGTTCCTGTTGGGCTAGGAGTTCGTTCATCATGAGATAACCATCCGCGGTACTCCAGGAACCTATACGGACGAATTGAGGATTGTACAACCCTTGTTCCCGCATGAATCGTTCAAAATAATGCGCCCTTCGCTCACCGTCGCTCTTACCGCCGATAAATCCGATTTGTCGATGGCCAAGCTCAAGTAGATGTCCGAGTGCCTGATCAACAGCTTGTCTGAAATGAAGTCGTACAGAATCATACTCCAACTGTTCATGGTACTGGTCGACAAGGACAATGGTGTTCTTGTCAGGATGAAGCTTGAATACCTCTTCAGGATCAACGCCGCCCACAACAATCAGACCATCCGCCTTCTGTAAGGTGCCGATGGACGAGCGGCCTCGCAAGGTCTGGCCCAACGTCAGGCCAAGCTCTTCACAGCGCAGTTCGATTCCACGGCGGATCGAGGCGTAATAAGGATCGTCTCTTTCCTCCTCAATAGAACACCACAGCAGGAGGGAGACCGTTTTCCCGGCCCGTTCCGTATTCTGCTTTAATTGCCTCAGCCGGGTAGGCTTATACCCGAGTTGCTCGGCAACCAAAAAAATTCTGTTTTTGGTGTCTGAGCTTACGGACAGTGACAGATCGTTATTTAAAACCCTTGAAACGGTTGCGGCAGACACACCCGCTTCGCGGGCAATGTCTTTAATGGTTGCCAAAAGAGCTCACACCTTTTTAGTTAATAATTTTACTAAAAATCGACTTTATCCTAACACATCTCTAAAGTACTTTCAAGATGGACGGTTGAATTTTTTAAACTTTATTTTTGATCTACTACTGTAGAGATTGTTTGTGTTAACATGATGAATATTCTCTTGATGACGGAGGGGTTCTAGTTGAATATTCTGTCACTAGCTCGTAAGTGGTTTGGTCGACTTCGCTTTAAGAGCAAGGTTATAACGGTATTTCTTCCGCTAATTATTATTTCTCTGCTTATTCTTGGACTGTTGTCCAACCAACTTTTCAGCCGTTCTTTGATAGATCAAACCACCAGCAATGTGGTCGATGAGTCTCAGCTTATCTTGTCTAGGACCGATTACATTTTCAGGAGTGTGGAAACGGCGGCCAATATTATGGTCACAAATATTAACCGGATGTACGATTCAAACGGCGCCAAACCTGATACTGCCATGGAGCCTATCCAATTTGGAAACTTGATGCAGAGCCGACTATCCATTGATTTGTCAATCTTTCGTGAGGTGGATGCCGCTGTATTCATTGATAACGAAGGGACAATTTTCGCCTCTTATACTGAAAGCGGGAATGATTACAAGATCTATAGCATGCTTAAGCGGGTAAGGGAATCTGAAAGTTATGGACAGGCCCTCTGGTTTGATATGGAGAAGAGGGATTTCCTAACACCAGATCCGAGCTCTCCCGTTTTGACGCTGGGGAAGACGGTCATTAATATAGACACCGGCGAACCATATGGAACGCTTTTTCTGTTAGTGAAGGAAGAAGGTTTGTCCGATTACTTTCGTTCCAGCGATCCAGATGCGCCTAAATCTTATTATTTTTTAGATAACGAAATGCGCGTGGCTGTGGCAGAAGACAATGAGATGCTGATGAATCCGGTGAATCCGCAGTTGGGTGAGGCCATCCAACGTTGTGCCCCTAATGCATCCCATGGAACGTGTTCATTCGAGTATGAGCGCAACCTGATAACGGTCACTGATTATAACCGTATGGAATGGAAGTTGGTCAATATTGTTTCTCTTAGCCTGCTTACAGCTGATGTCCGGCAAAATGTTAGATTGTCGCTATTAATCGGCGTGTTATGCCTTGTTTTTTCCTGGCTGGGTGCCAGCTTTCTGTCCAGAATGGTCGTTAGTCCTCTCGAACAATTGACTAAGGCCATGCGAAAAGTAGTAACTGGTGATTTGCAACCTGTTGCGACAGTCCGTACTGAAGATGAAATCGGTACCATTGCGGAAGCGTTTAACTTTATGGTAAGACGGGTTCGGGAACTGCTGGATGAGGTAAGGCAGGAACAGAACCGTAAGCGTGAATATGAGCTTGCACTGATAAGCGCCCAAATTAAACCGCATTTTCTGTACAACACTTTGGATACCATTTATGCACTCAATGAGTTAGATCGTAATGAGGAGGCTAGAGATACTACAAAAGCGCTGGCAGATTTTTATCGAATGGTGCTGAACAAGGGACGGGAACTAATCACTTTAGAAAAGGAAGCTCAGATTACTGATGATTACCTGACGATTCTGCAAATCCGTTATCCCGATGTGTTTCGCTATGAAGTGGATATTCCTCCCGAGTTTGAAGGTACACCGATCCCGAAGCTCTCGCTTCAGCCGCTTGTCGAGAATTCGATTTACCATGGCCTTAAGAAGAAAGGAACAAAAGGTTTTATCCGCATTTTTGCCTTTAGACAGGGCGATAAGGTGGTCGTTAGAGTGGAGGACAACGGTGTGGGGATGAACGAAATACAGGTTCAGACCATTATGTCCAGACATTTGCCGGAAGAAGGAATACGATCAATCGGCACCTACAGCGTTCAGCAGCGGCTGAGCCTGTATTTTGGCGAGGAGTATGGGATATCCGTGCAAAGTGTGCTCACGAAGGGAACAACTGTTGACCTGTCGCTGCCGATGCTGCCAAAGGGGAGTGAACACCAAAATGTATAAAGTGATGATTGTCGATGATGAACCGCTGTTCCGAGACTTTCTGCGTATGAAGATAGATTGGGAAATTCATGGTTTTCGGGTTTGCTGCGAAGCAAGGAACGGACAGGAAGCACTTCAGGAAGCCGAGCGGCATCAGCCACATCTCGCCCTCGTAGATATCAATATGCCCTTCATTGACGGAATTGAATTAGCCAAGAGGTTGAAAGTCAAGTTCGAACGCATCGTTATTGTATTCATATCTGGACATAACGAATTTGAATACCTACAGAAGGCGGTTCGAACCGGAGTACAGGATTATTTGTTGAAGCCGTTCAATGCAGAAGAAATGCTCTCGATGTTGGAACGCATTAAGCCGAAGCTACCGGTGCTTCCACAGGAGAGCGAAAGTGCAGAGTTAAGGGGACAGGGCGGCGAAGTGTTGCATAGCAGAGCAGGTATGCCTGATTTGGGCCATCTACGCGATGCGGTTGTGCTTGACCTCCGAATGAAAGACAGTGAAACGCTAGAGGAGGTCCGTAAGGCAATCCGTCAGCTTAGTAAATATAAATGGGGAGACGAATACGCAGATGCGATGCTTATGGGAATCGTATCTTTAGCCCTTTCCTTTGCCAGTGAACGAGGCATTCCTTATGACCGGCTATGGGAAAATGGAGGAGACAATTCTCCTTACGAACGGCTGCGAGAGTTAGATTCCTGGGAGGCTGCTGAAGGTTGGATGCTCGCTCTATACCGCAAGCTGATCCAGCTGATGGAGAATATGCGTCCTACGAAGGCTTCCAATTTATTTGTGGCGGCGATCAACTATATTGAGGAACATTATGCAGACTCAGAGCTGTCTGCTGAGCAGGTTTCGTGCGGAGTATTCGTCGATCCCAGCTACCTGCGCCGCGTATTTCGCAAGGAGTCTGGCTTTTCCATAGTGGATCATATTACACACATCCGAATGAAGAAGGCTAAGGAGCTTTTGCTGAAAGGAAATCGGAAGCTGTCAGAAATCGCTGAAAGTGTAGGATACAGTGACCCCAATTATTTTGGCAAATGCTTCAAGAAACGCTTTGGCATGACACCCACTGAATATGAGCAACTCAAAAAAAGGTAGCGCCTGTCCTGCGAGGCAGGACAACTTTGATTTAAGCCTGGCGGTTTTCCTATATACGGAGAACCGCTGCTCTATTTGTCCCGTTTTTTACTGGTTATGCCCGTTTTATTCCTTAATCAAGAATAGAAGCGGCAGTATACTGTAGTCATGCAAATGAAAGCGTAAACATAAAACACACTGCATGAGGGGGATTAAGCAAATGAAAAAAACTTACAAAAGTTGGAGTGCAGCTTTGCTAGTGCTCACTATGTCGATTGGATTGGTTGCTTGTGGGGAAGATAACTCGACCTCTTCCAAGAGCGAGGCAGGGGACGGTACGATCAAATTAAAGGTGTATGCACAACATTTTGATGACGATACCATAAAGCCGTTCGATTATGCGGTGGAAGAGCTTAAAAAGAAGATGCCAAACGTAGAAATTGAACTGGATCCTGCCGTACAGGACGGAGGACAGAAGCTTAAAACCTATGCGGCAACGGGCAATATGCCGGATGTCTATTTAGCGGATTGGGCTGTCCTGCAAACTTTCGCAAAATCGAAAAATGTTGAGGTGCTGGACAGCTATGACACAACGGCCGAATTCAAGAAGAATCTTAACCCGGGTGTTGAATCGCGTTTGATAGCTCCAGACAATCATGTGTATGCTTATCCCGAAACCGGCATTGAATTCCAAATGATCTATTACAACAAGTCGATTTTCGAGAAGGTAGGAATTAAAACACCGCTTAAGACGATTGACCAGATGGCCGATGCAGCGAAAAAGTTGAAAGCTGCTGGTTACGTACCTATGTCAATTTTTGCCAAAGAAAAATGGATCACGACCGCTTTCTATAATGGGCTGGTTACAAGGGAGCAGCCGCGTGGGTTCGGAGCACTTGATGAGAAGGGTGTAAAAGCATTGCCGGAAGCATTCGTAACAGCGGCACAGCAGATGAAGCAACTGCAAACAGCCGGATTATTCGATGCAAACGCGACGAACACCAATTATGATCAGGCTTCGTCCCTGTTTTATCAGGGCAAAGCTGCCATGTTCGTGAATGGACAATGGGAAATTTACAGCTCACAGGAAAAGCTGGGCGACCAGGTCGACTGGATGTACTGGCCTGCAAAGGATGAAGCAACCTACGAGAAATCCAAATATTTCATTGACGGCTCAGGTTCTCCACAGGGCTACGCAGTATCATCGAGTAGCAAAAATAAGGAAACAGCCGTAAAGGTAGCGGCATTCCTTGCCACAAAGTCAGCCGAATACAGATACACTCAACTTGGAAGCCCAATTGTTTCGCAGAAAGTGGATAAGCCAATCGCCTCCAATGTTCCAGCAATGATGCAGCGAGTTGTCAAAGAGTTGCTGCCAAATGCGCAGGAATATGCTCAACTTCTGAGTAGTACAAAAATTCAGAACACTATTAATGACAATACTCAGAATTTGATGGTAGACAACTTTTCTGAAAACGATTTTGTGAACAATCTGAATAGCACATTGGATAAAGAAAACTGAGAATTCAGGAACTCGGCTGCCCTTGGCGGCATAAGTCGCTAGGGGATGCTATTCCGAAGATAAGGGGTGGAAGCAAGACATGAATAAATATTTGGGGAACAAACCGGCACTCGCACTGTTTCTCCTCCCTGCTTTGATACTGTATAGCGTGATTTTGATATATCCCGTTCTGCAAACCGTTCTTCGCAGCTTTTATGATTGGGATGGCCTGAGTACGCTGACCTTTTCGGGACTGAGTAATTATCGGGAACTGTTCTCCGATCCTCTACTTGCTACTTCGCTTAAGAACGGATTAATATTTGCCATTGTTCTGGCGGTCTTTCAGATCGGGCTGGGAACACTATTAGCGCTAATCTGTGCTGACCCGCGCACACGCGGGCGAAAAATACTGAAAACGTCTTATTTTATCCCAGTTGTCCTATCGGTAACCGTGGTGTGCCAGCTGTGGATCGCAATCTATGACCCAACTAACGGATTGATCAACCGACTGTTTGATCTCTTGAACATCCCGTACCAGCAAAATTGGCTGAGCTCCCCGACAGCATCGATTATTGCCATTGCCTTCGTTAATGCCTGGCAGTTTATGGGTTATCAATTCGCGTTGTTATATGCGGGAGTTAAGTCAATACCCGAAGACTACTTTGAAGCCGCTACGATTGACGGTTGCAGTAAATGGAGAGCGCACTGGCATGTCACGCTTCCACTGATGAGGGAAACGTACAAATTCTGCTTCATTATTGCGATTACATCTGGAATAGGGGCCTTTGTGCAGATGCTGATTATGACAAACGGAGGGCCCGGCACTACAAACTATACATTGACATTCATGATTTACCGCTATGCTTTTATGGAAAGCAATTATGGGTATGCGTGTGCTGTATCCGTGCTGCTTGTACTAATCTCACTACTGGCAACTGTAGTTATCAATAAGCTGTTCGACCGCGGACAAACCGCCTGATAAGGCGTGTATTGAAAAGGAGAACGAAATGAGTAAAACTGCTTTGAGCAAGTTCAGACAAGCTGTTCTGCAGATACCGCTGTGGTTGTATTTTATTGTTTCGGTCTACCCGTTGTTCTGGATGGTTTCCTACTCGTTCAAGAACAACGATGAGATCTTTGTCTCTAACCCATTTGGACTGCCAACGCATTTTCGTTACGAAAATTACATCAATGCGTGGACGCAATTTAATATTCCCCGTTACTTTCTGAACAGTCTGGTCGTATCAACGATTTCGACTTTGTTCATTCTTTTGCTGGCTCTGATGTTTGCCTTCGCAGTGGCTCGTATGAGATGGAGGTTTCGTTCAGCTGTCCGGACTTATATGATCATAGGAATGTTTATGCCACTGCAGGTTATCATGATACCGCTGGCGATTCTGGTTCGCGATTTTCATCTTACGAATACGTACGGAGCTCTTATTCTTCCTTATATCGCAATTGGGCTTCCTTTCTCGTCAATGATTTTCTATGGATTCCTAACAGCAATTCCTAAGGAGATTGAAGAGGCGGCATGCATGGATGGAGCTAATATTTATAGACTGTTCCTGAAAATCATTATGCCACTTGCATTGCCTGCAATTGCGACGGTAGCCATTTTTCAATTCTTGAACAACTGGAATGAGTTCACTTTGGCCTATATTCTAATTTCTGATGAAAATATGAAAACATTGCCTCTAGGCTTACTTTTCTTCCAGGGTTCCTACAGTACGGATTGGGGAGCCATGGGAGCTGTTATGACTATGGCCTCCTTACCGATGGTACTTGTCTACCTGTTCTTGAGTGAACAAGTGGAGCGGGCGATGACGGTAGGTTCTGCTGTAAAAGGGTAGAAAGGATAAAATGCCCGGCTAGAGAATCAGAAAAAGATTCTCTAGCCGGGCATTTTTGATATGTCCATACGTTAATTCAATCCGACGATGGTTTGTGGCTAATCAGAAACCTTACAGTAAAATAAAGGTTTTTGTAAGTTTAAACTGTTGTTCGTTATGTAGAAGCTGTTATGCTGGTAAACAGCTAGGCAAGGAAAGAAGTGAAGCAGACTTTGAAAGATCCAAAGCAAAGTTTCCATGAAACATTAAAAAATCGTAAAAGAACTATTATAACAGTCACAGTTATCGTTATTATAATTATATTGTTAATCACTCTGGTGCTCGGCACCATGTATATAATTCGGGATTCAATATACACCACCATGAAAAACTCCTAATCATCTACAACCAAAGGGGGTTAGATTGTTGTTATTGCTTGAACGATCAAATAAAGGCATTATATAGAGAAATCAGTTGTTAAAAATTCAAGCACTAAGAAGGTAGAAAACACGATGCAGAAGATATTAATAGTAGAGGATGACCCTCAAATCAGCTCCTTGCTCCAATCCTATCTTGAGAAATATGGTTATCAAGGAATTATTGTTTCAAATTTTGATCAAGTTCTGGCTATCTTTGAAGAGGTAAAGCCTGATTTGGTACTACTTGATGTGAATCTACCTCGTTTTGATGGATTTTATTGGTGCAGGCAAATACGGACTCAGTCTACATGCCCCATCCTTTTTGTGTCTGCACGTGATGATAAAATGGATCAGGTCATTGCTTTGCAAAACGGAGCAGATGATTACATTACGAAACCATTTTATCCCGAAGTACTACTGGCCAAAGTAGAAAGTAATTTACGGCGTGCCTATGGTTCCTATGCCGTTGCTCCACCATCACGATCCTTAACGGTGTCAGGCTTGACTTTGTATCCCGACATTATGGAACTTGTATACCATGACAAGCAGGTAGAGATGAGTCATAAAGAAGCGGCCCTCCTGGAGCTATTGATGACATATCCTAAGCAGGTTGTAGGGAGAGTTCATATCTTAGAGGCTTTATGGGATGATGACCAATATGTAGGGGAGAACACACTGAATGTTTATGTCACACGTGTCCGCAAAAAACTGAGCGAGCTGGGACTAGGGGATATCATAGAGACGGTTCGAGGGGCTGGCTATCGGCTTCACTTGACTGAGGAGGAAGAACGGTGAAGCTTTTTTGGCGCGACCATTTTTCGCTGGTCATTTTTAATATCATCCAACTTTTTCTTGTGTTAAGTATCTATTGGATGGATGGTTACCGTAACTGGTCGACGGCCCTATATTCCGTCTTTTTTGGGTCCATCCTATTGGGGGTCTATTTGCTGTTCCGGTTCGTTATGTATTCTGGTTTATATCGCATATTATCCACTACAAACATTAAAGATTTAGATGAGCTTATTCAGATGAAGGTACTTAATCCGTTAGCCGCTTCTTTACAACATTTGCTTTTACAATATTATCGATTGTATCAGTCCCGAATTCATCAGTTAGAGCATCAGCAGCGCGATCATATTACGTTTATCAATCAGTGGGTTCATCAGATGAAAACTCCTCTTTCTGTTATTCATTTAATTCTCAAAGGAAGAATAGACCCCGAATCGGATCAGATTCACGATGAGATTGATCGAATGGGAAAAGGACTGGACATGATTTTGTATATGTCACGATTGGAATCCTTTGAACCTGACTTTCATGTGGAGCCTGTTGTATTACGAAAGCTAGTTAGTGATGTGATTTATGATAACAAAAGATTATTGATCCGCAACGAAATTTATCCTTCCAATGAAGTGGACGAGCAGTTGAGTGTGATTACCGATGCCAAATGGCTAAGATTTATCATTAATCAATTGGTGACTAATGCGATAAAGTACTCTTCAGGTCATACTCACAGTCTGAAGCTGATGTCTGACGTAAGAGAGCATGTCATTGTGTTGGAAGTAAAGGATGAGGGGATTGGTATCCCTAAAAAAGACATAGAACGGGTATTTGAGGCTTATTACACAGGTGAAAATGGGCGGAAGTATCGTGAATCAACCGGGATGGGACTCTATTTGGTGTCTGAAATCTGCAAAAGACTGAATCATGATATTCAATTGAAATCGACGGTTGGTAAAGGGACGACGGTTCAAATCCTGTTTTCCATTGGCAAATGAGAAACCTTACAACACATTTAAGGTTTTTGTAATGTTAATCGGTCGCTTCACTTATCTGGATGGATTATGATCATAGCATAGGAAAAGAAAGGAATGAACGATGGAGATTGTACGAATGGACCAAGTTACCAAAATATACTATGGCAAGGTTCCCTACCGAGCTCTTAACAATATCCATTTAACGATCAAACAAGGCGAGTTTGTTGGTATTATGGGGCCGTCTGGTAGTGGGAAGACTACATTATTAAATATGATTTCGACCATTGATATGCCGACTTCTGGCGAGGTTAGCATTAAAGGAGAAAATCCACATCTGCTCAAGAAGGATAAGCTGGCTTTATTTCGCCGCAAAGAACTGGGCCTTGTATTTCAAGATTATAATTTGCTGGAAACCCTCACTTTGGGAGAAAACATACTGTTTCCTCTGATGCTGAATAAAAAAGGGTTAAAGGAAATGGAGCACAAACTGGAAGAGGTAGCGAAAAAACTGGATATTACAGATGTTTTGGACAAACGGCCTTATGAGGTATCGGGGGGACAAAAACAACGTGCAGCCATAGGCAGGGCTATGATTCATTCTCCTTCGCTCCTGCTTGCAGATGAACCAACCGGAAATCTCGATTCCAAGTCTTCGCGTGTTGTAATGGAAATGCTGAGCCTTGTCCACCGTGTAGACTATTCTACAATTGTGCTGGTAACACACGGCGCCTTGGAAGCCAGCTATTGCGACCGGGTAATTTTTATTAAAGATGGTGAGTTATATAATGAAATCCGTCGTAGTCATAGTCAGCAAATATTTTTTCAGGAAATCATAGATATGCTCTCCTTTTTGGGGGGAAGTAGACATGCACATGAGCTTTCGTCTGTTAGCATGGAATAATCTCAAACGCAATGCGCGTGCTTACGTTCCTTATTATTTAAGCAGCTCCTTGATGATTACGATATTTTTCGTATATGCGGTATTTATTTTTCACCCGGATGTCTCGAATGTAATCACAGCAACTAATGTAAAAAAGGGATTACAGGTTGCGGATCTGTTGATTTTTGTATTTTCCTTTTTTTTCGTATTATACACAAATAATATCTTTGTTGCTGCACGTAAGAAAGAATTGGGTATACTCACCATTTTAGGAGTAAGTCATAGGCAAATTTATTTTTTGATAGCTATTGAAAATCTAATTATAGGCTTTTTATCATTGGTTACTGGTATGATTGGGGGATTTGTTTCAGCGAAGTTTTTTCTGCTTTTGGGCTCCAAAATCACAGGAATATATTTAAGATTTTATTTTCCCTGGAAGGCACTGGCTTTTACAGGAATCGGCTTTATGTTTTTGTTTATATTGATCTCACTTGTGTCTGTTTTCTTTATCCGACGTTTTAAACTACAGCAGCTTTTTAGCAAGGCTCCTCAGCTCAACAAAGAACCTAAAGCTTTTTGGAGTCTGTCCATTCTTGCCATAGTATTAATCGGAGCGGCTGTATATTTAATGAAGCTTGATTTTTCACCCTACATTTATCTGGCACCGTATCGTTTAGGGACCCTTTCCTTTTATATATTGCACTATTCGGTTGGAGACACCTTTAAATATACAATTATAATGGGATCTCTGGGTATTTACTTATTTTATACTCAATCATGTGTATTATTCATTCAATTGCTTAGAGCTAACAGGAAATGGTCTTGGAGCGGATCGCGTTTGTTATGGTTATCTGAGATCACATATAAAATGAGGAATAATGCCGGGCTTTTTTCATTGATTACCCTCATTTCTATCATTTCCTGTGTAGGAGCAGCATCAACTTTTGACTCCATGCAGCAGCAAAAAAGATTTCTTAGGGAGCAGTCTTATTCATTTGCATTTACTTCTGATGTTGTAAGTTCTAACGAGCTTGAAAAAGAGATTGACCAAAATCTGTATACGGCTGGGGTGGATTATGGGAAAGGTGAAGTGTTAGTCTTCCCTTTTCGGGAACAGATTGCACCAGTGATGAAACAATCCAACTATGAAGCACTTGCTTCCAAGTTTAAGAAGCTAAAACAGGTTCCTACGCTTCGGGAGAATCAAGGTTTTTTCATTATCGATCCAAACGAGATGTCTCTCGAAGAAAAGAAAACCTTTTTTGAAAAAAAGCTAACTTACAAGCAAGGGAAATCTCATATGATGAATCTTGAGATTATGGATACTAAGACAATAGATCATAACCTGAAGTTTGATGGAAATATCGTCTCTGAACTAGGAAGGCTACTTGTTGTTTCTGATCGAACTTACGGCTATTTAATTGAACATCGGTATTTCAATGATCCGTTGGCATATAAATCTACTTATTATTTTGTGCCCAAATGGAAGATTGGCCAGCTTTCCTTAGAAACTTCTGAAACTCAACAAGAGGTATGGTTGTATTCCGTGTTGGCCAACAAGGTGAATAAAGGAGTGCTTAACTCTAGGGCCGTAGACTATTTGACATCGGAAATGGATCTGGTTATTAGTGAATTTATTGGTGGATTTATCGCCATTATTATGTTGGCAAGCACGGTAAGCCTGCTGTATTTCAGATTGTATGTAGATCTTCAGCGGGATGAGGAAATATACCGAGCTTTATCGAAAATTGGACTAAACTCAAGGGAAATGAGACAAGCTGCCTCCAGACAAATTGCATTTCTATTTCTTTTACCATTAGTCGTATCATCTATAGGAATAGTGCTTTGTTTAGTGATGTCAGAACCGTCTGGAATATATGGATTACCCGTTCATCTTACGCTGATTCAGATTATGCTGTGCTTCTGGTCCATCCAGTTTCTTTCCTTTCTTATTGTACGTTCCCTGTATCTTCGTCAATTAGATTTAAAGATACTGTAAGGAAGGATAAGTTGTGTGTAAAAATTTGCAGAAGGGTAGGATGAAGTTCCTCCTTTCTGGAATTTTGCACTGAAAAGAAGATAAAGTCTCAAGTGGGATACAGAAGAAAACACATAATTCGTATAACAACGTAATTGTAAACTATATTTAAATCGATACCATATTTTTAAAGTGGGGATATCTATGAAAAAACGTATGTTCATTTTATTGCTGCTCGCCTTGTCGGCCAGTTCTTTATCAGAGTCCTTTGTTCAAGCAGAGGAGGCACAGCAGCAGGTTACCAAAGCAAGTGTGAAATTAACATTGAGTCAAGCCCAGCAGTGGGCACGATCCAATAGTTTTAGCTTGAAGGAAGCCCAGCAAACGATAGATCGCAACCGGATTATGCTGAAAAATGCAGGCAAGAATCTGGATTTCATTCCGGCAGGTCAAGGCAACGGTGAAGAAGATGCGGCTAGTAGTTCAGCATGGAAGGGGTATGCCTCATCGACAGTTTCTTATTTGGAATCCAAAAAGCAAATCGAACTTGCCCAGGATCAGACAGACTACACTGCCATGAAAAACTATTATGACGTACTTCTGGCTGATAACAAAGTCAAGAGTAGTGAGGATGCACTTTCGCTCGCGCTATTGGAGGAAAAAGCTGCTGAAGCGAAGGCTAACCGTGGAAAAATTTCTCCAGGTGATCGAAGTACGATTATTCAGACTCGTATAGAGGCTCAAAAAAATGTAGACATTGCAAAAGCTGCGCTGCAAAAAGCGCTAGATTCGCTTAATACACAAATGGGGCAGTCCCAAGGAAATTTATATGAACTGGTGGACCGACCCGTTTACCGGAAGATGGATAACACGAATCTGGATACGCTGGTGACGCGTGCCATCTCGGCGAGTCCTTCAGTATGGAGACAGGAAGAGGCAGTCAAGCTAGCAAAAATGGAAATTAAATATTACACATGGAATTCGGGAACGGATGACTATGAAATTAAGCAGATTGATATAGATTCAGCAGAAGGTGGACTGGAAAATACCAAGGATCAACTAGCAGAAACACTGAAGAGTATGTACTTTAACTTACAGCAAAATGAAGAACAATACGAGCAAATGCGAAGTAATCTACAGAACCTTAATAAAGTGTTGGACATTTCTCGCAAAAGAAAGGAACGTGGATTTGCTACGGGCACGGAGGTCGCCACGAATCAGTTGAAAGTAAAGCAAATCGAACGGAATATGGATGAACTCATTGTTCAAATGACGCTGCTGCAACATGCTTTAAACAAGCCGTGGAGTGTATAGGATTTAGCAAAAATACAATTTAAGGGGATATAACATTGTCGGAAACAGAAAAGAAAGATAAAGATTCATTACAAGTATTAAGAAAAAAAAGAAGAGTGAAAAGGAGCATAGGTATTCTGATCTTGCTCATTATAGCGGGAATTGGCGGTACGCTCTACATGAAAAGGGGTCAGGAAAAGCCTGTGGAGGCTCCGGCGAATCAGGTCGTACAGGTACAGAAAGCTAACATAACCGAGTCGCTTAGCGTGACTGGAACCGTTCAGGCTTCCAAGGAAGTAAATATTAATTTTACAAATGTCGAGGGTGCCAAGCTCGTCGCTGTCAATGTCAAAGCAGGAGATAGCGTCAAGGCAGGTCAGGTTCTAGCACGATTAGATGATTCGGACGCTAGGCTGCAAATTAAGGATGCCGAATCCAATGTCGCGGTTGCAAGAGCCAAGCTGGAAGAAGCCAAGCGCGGACCCAAAACGAATGATATCGAGCTCCAGAAAGCAAATGTCTTAAAGGCACAGATGGCGATTAAAACAGCCAAAAACGGGATGGAATTAGAGGAAGCTGCTGCGCAAAAGGAGGCAGCCAAGGTGACTTTGGATAAAGCCCAGAAGGATTATGATGACCAGGCTTATCTGGTTCAGAATGATGCGGCAGCAGAAAGTGACCTGGCGACAGCCAAGCAAAATCTGGATAAGGCAAAACTGGATATGAGCAATGCAGAGCTGCAGTACAAGAAGGCACAGACCAAGCAAACTGAGGCGATCGAAGAGGCGGAAATGGGCTATAAAACAGCATTAATACAATTAAAGGCTGCACAGTCCCCACCTGAAGCTTCCAACATCCAATCTGCACAAGCTTCTTTATTGCAGGCTGAGACGGCATTAGAGCAGAAGAAAAGTGTTCTAAGTAAATTACAGGTTACGGCGCCGTGGGACGGGATTATTTTGAAGGTCAACGGCGATGTGGGCACTAGTCCTACTGCACCTTTTATTGTCATGAATAACTCCAACACAGGGGTTATGAAGGTTCTTGCCAAGGTGAACGAAAGTGATATTGCTAAATTAAAGACCGGACTTCAGGCGACAATGCACTCGAATTCATTCCCGGACAAACAATTTAAAGGCGAAGTACGCTTTGTTTCTCCAGAGCCGGTGACGGAAGCCAATGTGACTACATACAAAATTGAATTGTCTTTAGATAGCCAAAACATAAGGCTGCAACCGGGGATGAATATGGATGTATCTCTACTGTTAGCTGAACACAAAAATGCGCTGTCTGTGCCATTGTTTGCCTTGAGGTCTGAAGGCGGTGTGGATGGAGTATATGTGGCGAAGAACACAGCGAATCCGGCCGATTATGAGTTTAGACCCGTGAAACTGGGCGTCTATACAGCGGATCAGGCCGAAATCAAGTCCGGTGTCAAGGAAGGTGAAACCATTGTGATTCCTCCTCAGAACAGCAGTGCTGACCCGAATGGCAGTGGAGGGGGGCAGACACAATGAGTGAAACTCAATCCAATAACACTGTTATTGAAATTAAAGAGCTGAAAAAAAGGTATGAAGTAGGCGGTCAGGAGATTCAGGCTCTACGAAGTGTGAACTTATCTATTAACGAAGGTGAATTTGTTGCTATCATGGGGCCCTCTGGTTCAGGCAAGTCCACCATGATGAATGTTATTGGTTGCCTGGATCATCCGGATACCGGTAAATACTATCTGGATGGTTACTCCATATTGGATGCTCGTGAGAACGAACTTTCAGAGATTAGAAATCAGAAGCTAGGATTTGTGTTTCAGAAATTCTATCTCCTGCCTCGTACTACAGCTTTAGCAAATGTGGAGCTGCCTATGATGTATGCAGGTGTTCCTGCCAAGGAGCGTCGGGAAAGAGCTATAGAGGCGCTTCGGATGGTGGGTCTTGCAGAACGGATGTATAACAAGCCTAACGAGCTTTCTGGCGGTCAGCAGCAGCGGGTTTCCATCGCCCGAGCTTTGGTGAATCATCCGGTCATTCTGCTGGCAGATGAGCCTACGGGTGCACTGGACACGAAGACGAGCATCGAGATTATGGAGCTGTTCCAAGGCTTGAATGAGCAAGGAAAAACCATTGTCCTGGTTACTCATGAACTGGAAGTAGCGGAATATGCCAAACGATTGATCAGCTTTCGGGATGGTAACATTGAGCGAGATGAGCCTATTGCAAATAGACGAATTTCATCAAGGGTGGTAAGTCTATGAATCTGATGGAAACGATCCGTGTATCGATGAACAGCTTAACTACCAACAAGATGCGCTCATTTTTAACGATACTCGGTATTATTATCGGGGTGGCAGCGGTGATTGCCATTATGGCCATCGGGAATGGCTCAAAGGCCAGTATTAAGGAGGAAATCAATAAGTTAGGAAATAACGTACTTTTGGTTGCTCCCGTCATGCCAATGACTGAGGAAGAAATAAATCAGGATACCTTGCCCTCATTTACGTGGACAGATGTCGAGGCATTGGAACAAAAGAGTTCGATTGCAGCAATGATGCCCCGTATTTCAAGCAGTTCAAAAGCTGCATGGGGGCGATATAACTATAATGCAACCATTGTAGGGACATCTGCTTCATTTTATAAGGCCAAAAAGTTTTCCTTTGCCGAGGGCAGAACATTTACCAACGATGAGATGGATAAACGTAGGAATGTTGCCATTCTGGAAAGCCAAGCGGTTGTGCGTCTTTTTGGTGGAGATACCAAAGGCGTATTGGGACGAACGTTTCAAATCAAACAGATCCCTTTCAAAGTAATCGGAGTATTGAATTCTCAGCCTGTTACGAATTTAAGCTACAGTACAAATGATCAAATCTACATCCCGGCTACAACCATGATGAACCGTTTGGGTGAGAAAAACATTACTGGTCTGGAGGTATCCGCCAAGTCACCAGGCTTGATGGGTCAGGCTCAATCAGACATATTGGAAAGCTTGCGTGTGACGCATCAGCTAAAACCTTCGGAACCGGATCAATTTCAAGTAATGAGTCTGTCCGAAGCAGCAGGTGCAGCATCCGGTGTAGATAATATCATGACCAGCTTGCTGGGAGGTGTAGCTGCGATCTCACTTGTGGTAGGGGGAATCGGAATTATGAATATTATGATGGTGTCGGTTATAGAGCGCACGAAAGAAATTGGTATTCGAAAAGCTATTGGTGCCAAGCCAAGAGATATTATGATTCAATTCCTGTCCGAAGCGGTCATTTTTGGTCTGCTAGGGGGGATGCTCGGGGTTGTTACAGGCGTAGGCGCCTCCAAAATAATCGAAGCAACAGCACACATGACCATTGAATTTACAATCTCGCCGATCCTATATTCGTTTCTTAGCTCTGCAGGTACAGGCATTCTATTTGGGGTATATCCGGCTTATAAAGCAGCAAGATTAAAACCAATAGATGCATTGAGATACGAATAATTGAATGGGCACATGGTCGCAACATAAAACGTGAACTGCTTCTAGATTTTTGGAGGAATATATACTATGGAAAAAAGCTATGTGCAAAATAGAACCAGAGCTCATCGAATGAAGAGGAAGAGAAGAAGACTACTGTTTATTATTCTCATTTGTATGGTTCTAATGATTATAAAACTCTTTGACATCTTTAGTAGTAAACCACAGCCAGTAAAAACGATTGAATATGCAGAAAAAATAGAATCAGTATCAACCGACAAACTAAATAACAAATCCAAAGGGAGCGAATCTTCTCTACAAAATGTTTCGGGTGTTGAAGATGCAGCATTTGTTGAAAAGTACTTAAATCAGCAAATGCAAGGGCAGCGACCTGAGGGGATTGACGGTAAAAAAGTAGTCTATTTATCTTTTGATGATGGTCCATCGGTTACCGTAACGCCTAAAATATTAGATATTCTTAAAAAAGAAAGTGTGAAAGCAACGTTTTTTGTGGTAGGAAAAGCAGTAGAGGAAAATGAAGTGACTAAAAAAATAACAAAAAGATTGGTTAAGGAAGGACATGCGATCGGAAATCATACCTACTCACATGACTACAGTTATTTGTATCCGAATCAGACTGTGAATTCGAGCAGTTTTATGAATGATATTGAAAAAACAAATCAAGTTTTAAAGCAAATATTGGGGCAGAATTTTTCCACAAGAGCGATTCGATTTCCAGGCGGCCACATGACATGGCAGAGAAATGATCCCGATGGTATGGAAGTACTGGACAAAGCACTACAGGATAAGGATTACCATCAGATTGACTGGAATGTGTTACCTAAAGATGCAGAGGGTGCACGTAAGAATGCTGAGCAATTAATTAGTGAATTCATGAGAAATATTGGGACTAGAGAAAAAGCAGTGGTACTCATGCATGACACTTATGGGAAGGAAGAAACAGCCAAAGCCTTGCCTGAAATCATAAGATATTTAAAAAAGCAGGGATATGAATTTAAGACTATCAAGTAACGTACCGATTTCAATCAAAGCAGAAGGGATACGCAATAATATGGATGTTAAAGATCTGGAGGATCTATATTTATCTTGCAAATCAGACCTCTTTGGCTATCTATTGAGGATATTGCATAACAAACAGGATGCTGAAGATTTGTTGCATGAGTGTTTTATTCGGTTTATAAGAGCTTCGCCTGACTTGCCCCAAGATCGTATTCGGTTTTACCTTTTGAGAATTGCCAAAAATTTAGCTATAGATTTAATGAGAAAACGAAAAAAGATGGAGGAATACATTTTACGTAAGGGGCTGCTCCACTATCACTGGGATATCCTTGATTTTGAAATTCAGGAGGAGGTCAATCAAATTCTCTTGATGGCAAGTAATACCGAGCAAAGAACGGTACTTGAATTGCGATTAGTCCAAGGATACTCCATAAAGGAAACGGCTAGAATTTTAAACAAGAGTGAGAATGCAGTGAAGTCTTCGCTTCACAGAGCTTCCCAACGTATTAAATTGAGATATATTTCTTGAACTGATTGGATGAAAAGAGGAGTAGACATAGAGTCTGCTCCTCTTTTCGCTCAATACAGAGATAAAACAATAAGATCGATATTTTCCACCATAATAGATAATAAATATCCCCTTTTTTTGGATTGTTTCTATTTATAATGAAAGCGCACCCATAACAATCAAAGGAGCTGATTTGTTTTGACACGTAACAAACGCTTAAGAAGATTGTCCACCGCCATGTTAACGGTGCCTATGCTCACGATGTTCGCTTCAAGCGCAATGGCAGAGCAGGAATCGAACGGACATAAGCCTCCGGTTTCTACTGGAAGCGGCGTATTTTATGAAATTTATATCAATTCTTTTTATGATTCGAATGGAGACGGACATGGTGATTTGAAAGGAATCACACAAAAGCTTGATTACTTAAACGATGGAAAACCCCATTCGGGTAGGGATTTGCAGGTCAGCGGCCTCTGGCTTATGCCCCTAAATCCATCTCCAAGCTACCATAAATATGATGCAACTGATTACTATCAGGTGGACCCACAGTATGGGAGTCTAAATGATTTCCGCACCTTGATGAAAGCAGCGGACCGAAAGGGCGTTAAGGTGATCATGGACCTTGTTATCAATCATTCAAGCAGCGAGCATCCATGGTTCAAGGAGGCCAGTGCCAACCCGCAAAGCAAATTCCACGACTATTACGTATGGGCGGATGAGAACACAGATTTGGAAGAAAAGGGCTCGTGGGGTCAGCAGGTATGGCATAAGAATCCGAATGGCGAAGGGTATTTCTACAGTACGTTCTGGTCGGGCATGCCGGATCTGAACTTTGACAATCCCGAAGTCCGCAAAGAAATGATCAAAGTCGGCAAGTATTGGCTGCAGCAAGGTGCAGACGGGTTCCGACTTGACGCGGCGATGCATATTTTTAGAGGACAGACGAAAGATGGTGCGGATAAGAACATTGCCTGGTGGAGTGAATTTCGTTCCGAGATGGAGAAGGTAAATCCAAATGTATATCTGGCAGGAGAGGTATGGGACAAACCGGAGACCATAGCTCCTTATTACGGACAGCTCCACTCCTTGTTTAATTTTGACCTGGGCGGAACGATTTTGAAGTCCGTGAAAAACGGCCGAGATCAGGGT
This sequence comes from Paenibacillus sp. CMM36, assembly GCF_053570945.1. Lineage (NCBI taxonomy): Bacteria > Bacillati > Bacillota > Bacilli > Caryophanales > Paenibacillaceae > Paenibacillus > Paenibacillus sp. CMM36. The sequence continues at coordinate 37,402 of NZ_JBSEDY010000021.1, read as the reverse complement.
ATCGCGGCATTCGCCGAGAAAACGCTGCAACTGTACAAATCATATAATAAGGCGGCACTCGATGCTCCGTTCCTGAGCAACCATGACCAGACTCGTGTCATGAGCGAGCTAGGCGGGGATGTGCGAAAAGCCAAGCTGGCCGCTTCCATTCTTTTAACGCTTCCGGGTCAGCCGTTCCTCTATTATGGCGAAGAAATTGGTATGAAGGGAGAGAAGCCTGATGAGTTTCTTCGTGAGCCTATGCGCTGGTACAAGGGAGAGGGCCCTGGTCAAACGACATGGGAGAAACCCAAATACAACAAAGGCGAGGTATCAGTGGAAGCGCAGCTGAGAGACGATGATTCCCTGCTGGAAAGCTATCGCACACTCATCCGTCTGAGGGAAAAACATGAAGCTTTACGCAGCGACAGTCTGCAACCTATACAAGCAGGCTCTGCCAGCGTGACCGCATTTAAACGTACTTCAGGCAAAGAAGCACTGTATGTATATCATAACCTGTCTGGAGAGCCGGTTACCTTGCAGATGAAAGATTCCGATAAGGGTAAATGGAAAGTGGTCTTCTCCACCTCAAAGGATGTGAAGGTGAAGAAAGGAACAGTTAAAATTCCGGCTTACAGTTCTCTGATTACCGAAGAAGACAGAAAGAGCTGAATATACGCAAAATTACCGTTCAGATGAAGCAGGGCATATATCGTTGAATCCAGTTTGGGGTGTTAACAGCACCCCTTTTTTCTATTGAACCGGAAACGTACGTGTTCTAACTATACCGATTTGACGTAAAGCACGCCCCTTAGAGTACACACAGGGAAGGAAAAATGACATTCTCCAGTGTATATTCCAAGGGGCATTATTTAATACCCTCAATCATAGTAAAGATCGGACGATTCCATATGATTATAAAGGGGGTATGCCTTCCGGTATGTTTCGACTCTTGCTCTTGGCAAGCAACTGCTCATCAAACGGCAAATTCTCTTTGATCGCCCACAGATCGTCATAGCTGAGAATACAGCGATCAGCTCTGGACAGATCCTGCCGGCCGGAGCCGGGGTTATGGAAGCCGATACAGTACATTCCTGCACTTTTGGCTGCCTGGACCCCGTTATGTGAATCCTCAATAACGAAGCAATGGGCCGGTGCAATGCCTAGCTGCTCGGCGGCGTATAAGAAGATGTCCGGTGCCGGCTTACCCTGCAGTACCTCTTCACCGGTGATTCGAATGTCAAAGTAACGGCCAAGTCCTGTCTTTTCCATAATGAGATCAATCAGCGCCCGCGGAGAGGAAGAGGCCACCGCGACCGGAATCCCTTTCTCTTGCAGCCAGTCCAGCCACCGCTCCAGTCCATCGATCGCCGCAAGGCCCTCGTGTGCAATCATTGTCTGCATCACATTTTTTCGGTGATAGGACAAGGCCTCTTCCACCGTATTGGTGAGCTGATGCCTGTCCAGCACTTGACGCCACATGGATTCGAGTGTCACTCCGACATAGGTGTGATGCTCTTCTTCCGTCATGGGCGCACCGAAATGGGCAAAGGAGCTGCGTTCGACCTCAAAGTAGATCGGTTCGCTGTCTACTAACACCCCGTCCATGTCGAAAATGACCGCTTTGACTGGAACGGACGCGGATAGGTCTCCTGTACATTCATTATTCGTCGGTGTAACATGATGGATGCTCGTCATGTCCATTCTCCCCCTTGTTAGTAGCTAAATTTAGTTGTCGGAGCCACTAGATTGCAGCACAATCTTGATCGCCTGAGACGAGGGCTGAAGTGTCCGCTCGCTGATATTGCATCCAAGCGTCTTAAAGGCTTCATGGTAGTCATCCAGCGGATACGAGTGGGTAATGATTTTTTTGGCGGGAATGATTTGCTGCTCAATCAGGTAATGCGCCGTGGAGAACGTGCCCAGAGAATCAATCGAACCGATGATTTTAAGGCTACGGTCAACTACCTCTTTCGGATTAAACGAGCTTATCCCATCTCTCAGCCCCACCAGCATCAAATACCCGCCGCTCGCAAGCTGGCTTAGTACCTCAGTGCCGACCACTCCTGTGGTGTCCACAATCATGTCCACCTGATTTTTTAACGGAGCCAGCTTATGAATGGCCGATTCCAGTGTGGCGTGCGCGGACCACCGTTCGGGGGCAATAGAATCCGCTATGGCGAGCCGTTCCTCCGAGATGTCAACAAGGCAACCAGTTACGCCTTTCGAAGCAAGAGCATAGCTGTACAGAATCCCGATCGGACCTGCGCCTATAATAACGGTTGTGAAGTTCGGCAGCAGGTTAATCTGGTTGATTCCGGTCAGCATACAGCTCAGCGGCTCGGTCAGCGTCGCTTCTTCGTAGCTGATATGGTCCTTCAACTTGTACAAAAAACGGTCCTCAGTCACATAATAATCGGTGAACGTACCGTCTGCGCTGACTCCGGTCTCTGTTACGGATTTGTGTGTGCAATGATTTTGTCTTCCTGTCCGGCACATTTCGCATTGGCCGCAGTAGTAAGTTGGATCAATCACCACTCGGTCTCCAGGCTGCAGTGAACTGACAGCTGGTCCTACAGCGATCACATCCCCCGCTGATTCGTGCCCCAAAATCGTAGAAGGCACGGCATGATATTTGCCACTGATGATACCTAGATCCGTACCGCATACGCCAGTCGCCCGAATCCGGACGAGTACATCGTTATCTTTTTTTATCTCCGGGATAGGTCTTTCCTCAAGTGCGACATCCCAAGCTGATTTATATACAAGTGCGAGCATGTATAATTCCTCCTTTTGCTTATTGAGCAGATCGTTAGTGAAGGGTAGCAAGAACGGCGTCAAGCCGTTTAACAATTTCGGCAATCTCATCTTCGGTAGCCGTGAGGGAAGGTCTGACTTTGACCACATTCCCATAACCGTAACGGGAACCTCTCAGAATTAATTGTTGTTCCTCAAATGCGCGATCGATAATCCCGTTGCTTTTCACTGCATCCGGGGCATCGTCCTCGTCTACAATTTCCAGTCCCCACATCAGTCCGACGCCACGAGCCTCACCAATGCAATCATACTTGTCGGCCATCTCCGTCAGTAGGGATCCGAGCAGGCTTCCTTTGGACCGGACGGCTTCCAGAAAACCGGGCTCGGTTACAACCTCCAATGTGGATTTGGCTGCCGTGACCGAGATCAGATTGCTGCCCGAAGTAAAGGAATGTTCGTGCTTCTCCAGGACATCGAGACGAGACTGCATCAATACCGCCGCAACCGGGACTCCAATACCACCCAGACCCTTAGCGAGAGTAATAATATCCGGTTGGATGTCAAACAGTTCACTTGCGAACATGTAACCTGTCCGCCCGATTCCGGTCTGCACTTCGTCTGCAATCAGAATCATCCCATGCTCGTCGCATAGCTGACGGAGGCGCTTGAAATATCCTGCAGGCGGGATGATATTACCTCCGTTGCCCAGAATGGGTTCAATAATCATGCAGGCCACAGACCCTGAGCTTCCATACTCAATGGCGTCCGATATAGCGTCAATACAATGATGACCACACTTGTCTGGTGAAGAATTAAAAGGACAGCGATAACAGTAGGGGGCAGGCACATGCAGAGAATTTGCTGCAACTGAGTTAGGGAAATTCTTGCGACGAAAGGCATTACCGGAAATGCCTGTTGCAAACTGGGTTTGTCCATGATGTGACAGATGCAGACTGATGATATCGGTTGCTCCGGTGTATTTTTGGGCCAGCTTCACAGCACATTCGTTCGCTGTGGAGCCGGTAATATCTCTCATCCATCCGGCGTCTATGCCGTTCGGGGCATACTGGATTAGATGATCTAGGACTTCTTCGACATAAGGCTCTGTAAAAGTAGAAGACATGTGTGCAAGATTGCCGACTTGCTCCTGTACTTTGCTTACGACATGAGGGTGGTTATAACCGAGCGACAAGTTGAAGGTGCCGGATACGCCATCCAAATACTCCTTACCCGAATCGTCAATTAGAGTAATGCCTTTACCATATCTGAAACGTTCTTTGGTCAACGTATGCACGATATTTCCCCTCCATATCAGAATATACATTCTTATTAAGTCATCTTTATAAAGTCTACCACCCTATCAGAGCATATCGAGGCTGAACTCACCTCCCCAAAATAAGAAATCCACCTTCCTTGCCCTCATGGACAAGGGAGCATAATCCGGTGCTTCTGCGATAGGCCTCACCTCCCCTAAGAACTAAAACAATATCATCCTTCCTTGCCCTGATGGGCAAGAGAGTCAACGACTCGGCTGCCCCGATCATTCCACAGATGCGTGAGAATAAGTGCCAGCAGCAAAATCAGAGTAAACCCTCCTAAAATCCAGAGGCTAGCCGCCACTGGCCATTCGCTCATGCTCCAGCCAATTACATATTGAAGCACCGAGCCGCCAATTCCGCCCGACGCAATCAGAATGCTGGTCGTCCGCTCGGTCATTCCTGGAATCAGCACGTTGGCATAGACAAGCGCGATACAGAAGAGTCCAGACATGAATAGACCTGCACCGAAAATTATAAGGTATGTAGCCCATTGGCTGGATATAAACACCATGGCAACTAGGAAACAGAAAGTACCGATTGCACTCCATAGCAGGTAAGGAATATATCCTGCTGACTCTGCAATCCTTCCTGAGAACATACGACCAATGATCATTGCAATCCAAAGCACGCTGACACCCAGCGAGGCTACGGATCCTTGAAGATGTAGCGTCTCTGTCAGAATAGAAGGTAGGAAGTTCATGAGCCCCAGTTCAAGACCCATATAAACAAAGAAGAATATAATGAAGATTCCTAGCAATACACGATGCTGTCCAGAGTAACGGGCTTGTTCAACTGAACGTTCAGTAGTTCGGATGTCTGCTTGGGTAAGGTGAGAGGAGGCGGATGTAGGCATGGTAAGCCACAACAGCGCTAAGACAAAAGTGAGAAGGGAGATGGTGTAAAAGGTTAGATTCCACATTCCAAGCCAGATATACAGGCTAACGATCGCCGGAATAAGCAGTGCACCAAGTGCAAAATAGACATCCAGCTTAGACATGGCCACGGCTTTTTGCTCCTCCGTGAACTCAATGGTAAACGCTCCGATGGACGATTCAATGATGCCTGAGCCGAAACCAACCCAGATGGCCATTGCGATGACCCAATTCCATGAGGGTAGTACACCCAAGATAATGCACGCTGCCACGATACTACCCAGGGCTATGGATAACATGGACTTGCGACCCAGATGCAGAGCCATGAAGGGGGTGAGCAGAACACCGACAAGAAATCCGAAAAACTGCAGGAACAGCAGTAATCCACCATCGCTGTACCCCCGTCCATAGTGAGATAGTAAAGTCGGCAGTAATGCCCCAAGCACCACACTGGTGACGCCGATTAACAGATAGAAAGCACAACTTAAAGCGAATAGTCTCTTCAAGGCCTGTCCCTCCAGTAGGTCATATTTTTTATATGAGTATTTTTTTTACTAGAATATACCATCACATTGGAAATGTATATATATTTTTATATAGAAAATGTAAAAAATTAATTTGACAATTTTACACGTATTTAACTTCAATTATGTTTAATCCAGTTAAGGTGAAACCTTTATCTAAAGAAACTGCAAGCGGCAGGAGGGAATAAGATCAGTCCAAATTGTTCTCGAACGCCAAACGGCTCATAATTAAGTCATAACTTTGAGTTTGCAATAATGTTAGTAAGGATACCTAGTAAAGATGCCTAACAGTTGCTTTACTTCATAGCAACTATGATTGATAGGGTAGAAAAACGAATGTTAAACGCTTACAATTCAAAAGGGAGAGGGAATTTTATTCGCTAGTTGAGAAGGAGAAGCATGAAGAAGGGAAGAAAGGAATGCAGTGCAGCATAATTATCATTAGTCATGTGCACGGCTTTTTGAACTTTACTGCAAAAGGAGTCTACCAAAATGAATTTTTATTTAGAAATCCCGGAGCTTGACCGACATTTTCCTTTCCGGAGTTTTATTAATAAAGGCGACGTGCTTTGCTATCCTCATTGGCATAAAGAAATTGAAATTATTTATGTGACCCAGGGAACCTTGGATCTGGGAATTAACGATATTTCGATACGCATGAAACAAGGTGAAGTTCAGTTTATAAATGGGGGTGATGTTCATTATTTCTTGGCCTCTCCCGACAGCGAACGGGTGGTTATTCAATTTGATCTGAGCTTTTTTCAAGAGGTTTCCACATTAAGTGATCAGAAACGCCCTCTAAGATATATATTTACGGAGATGGAGCAATCAAGCTGGAACTGGCCAGAAGAAACAGCAGCTAAAATGCTTCCTCTGATTCAAAGCATTTATGATGAGAACGTCAACCGACACGAAGGCCATGCTTATATGATCAAAGCCAAGGTGTTTGAGATGTTGACTCTTATTATGCGTGAAGTGCCGAGAAGCATAACCCCAAGGCTTCCTGAACTCTCAGAAAGAACCTTAACACAATCCAAGGACACTCTTTATAAACTGGAACGTATTTTTGAGTATGTGGAATGTCATTATCATGAAACCATCTCGCTGAAGAATGTCGCTGATTATATGGGGTTCAGTCCTTATTATTTCGCCAGGCTGTTTAAGAAGAATACGGGGATGACCTTTGTAGCATTTTTGAATGATTACAGACTAAATAAGGCAAAATGGATCTTGTTGAATGAAAACAATCCGATTACTGAGGTCGCAGAGGCGGCAGGGTTCAGTAGTGTAAAGACGTTTCATCATCTCTTTAAGGAAGCGACAGGAACATCACCATTGAAATACCGCAGGACAATATTCGGGAATAAAACAGCAAGAAATGAGGAGGAAAGCTTTTCATGAGATTTGTATGATAGAGCTATCCGACGAAGTTAAGGGTGAGTTACGAGGACATTAAAATTTATTGACATGAGCACCCACTTGATAGGCGGTGGGCTTAAATCAGGAGTGGAGGAAGATGAAAATGGACAATCGTATATACAATGTAGTCATCATCGGTTATGGAGGCATGGGAAGCTACCATGTTCAATTGATCGAATCTAATCAGCAACTTGCCGTTGGCGGTGTATATGATATTGTCGATTACCGGATGGAACTGGCTGCGGCTGCCGGCTATAAAACCTACGCGAGCCTGGACGCCGTTCTGGCCGATGAGGCCGTCGATATTGTTTTGATAGCAACACCTAATGATGTTCATAAGGAAATCGCGATCCAGGCGCTACAAGCCGGAAAGCATGTCATCTGCGAAAAACCGGTTACGATAACGAGCGCGGATTTCTTGGATATTGTTGAGGTGGCAAAGAAAGAAAATCGTGTGTTTACGGTACATCAGAACCGTCGATGGGATGAAGACTTCCGAATTATCAAAGATATAATTGGCAATAAGACCGTGGGCGAGCTCTTCCAGCTGGAATCGCGAGTTCAGGGAGCTAATGGCATTCCAGGTGACTGGCGGCAACTAAAGGCGTATGGAGGAGGAATGCTACTGGATTGGGGAGTACATCTGTTGGACCAGCTGCTTCAGATTACGGACAGCAAAATAGAAAGCGTAGCTGCTACCCTAAGCTATATTTTGGGGACTGAAGTGGATGACGGCTTTGCCAGCTTTATTGAGTTCAAGGACGGCCTGACAGCAGTCATTGAAGTGGGTACAACCAATTACGTAAAGCTGCCACGCTGGTATATTAAAGGAACCGAAGGAACCGCAGTGATTCGAGATTGGGATTTGAGCGGAGAGATCGTCACCCGAAATCCCGATGTTGCTCACGTGGAACCCAAGCCGATTCAAGCAGGTCAAGGATTGACGAAAACGATGGCGCCGCCGTCTGAGGAATCCACCCTTAAGTTCCCGATTGAGAAAATACCTGCTGCTGCAGAAAGCTTTTATGAGAACTTTGTCTCCACCATCGAAGGAAAAGCGGAGATTGCGATCAAAAATGAAGAAGTACACCGTGTATTGGTGCTAATTGAAACGATTTTTGAGGCGGCAGCAACCAAAAGCGTGATTCGAAGAACTATTTAGATTTGCTCTATTTTTCGATCCATCATAAGAGAGATATATAGGAACCTGGAGAGAACCAAACAGATTTATTCAATGAAATTTTGGGATGCATTTAAGTAATCAGTAAACCTTTGAAATGGTGAGCAAAATAGTTTTGCCCACCATAAAACTCAAGCGGGTATCGCTCCACAACCGAATTCTATGGCTTGATCATTTTTAAGTTGCTTTTTACATAAAAATTAAATCCGCTATTTCCTCCTTATAAATCAACACATTTCACTCTAAATCTTCCATGAAAACATAAAATAATCCATGAAAGAGCTAGAATAATCAGTATTAAGGGAATGACATTCCTAGGAGTGTCGGTGATTTGGGGTTTTAAAAACACACTCATAAACATATGGGTGTGTTTTTTGGTGTTGAGAATGAGTCGTTCATGCATTAACAGAATTTTATCATGATTAAGTAATTCGCCAAATCACTCATCATTGATTGAAAGTAGCCCAGATAACAATATGATGTAACATTTTCCACAGCTTATTACATTAATGTAGACACCTTAACGTACTTAAGAGTATTCTTATGTGTACTTAAGAGGGACCTCATCGCAACCAAAACCAATGAATATGTAAGTATATAAAGGAGGCCCATATATATGAAGTCTCATACCTCTGAGCGTATTAAATTCCCGCCAGGATTGTGGGCAGGATTATGTCAGTTAGGGTTTGGCGCCCACGACGTAGCACGCAAAGCACGACTGCCGATCACCATTATTACTGAACCAGTAGTCACCACCGCCCAATATTTCGCGATCTGGCAGGCATATTCTGATCTCATTGGTGACACAGCCCAAGGAATCATCAGGCTTGTGACCGTCTTTGATACAGCAAAGTACCCACCGACTGTCTTAGCGACTTACCACGCTCGGGACTATCGCGACGCTCTAAACCGAATGGCTCGGTACAAACAACTGTGTCCCCCGGAAAACCTACATATCACGGAGGAGGGCGAGCACTGTACAATTGATCTGGAGTGGCTATCTCCCGAGCAGTCTGGTCCGCCGATGCTGGTTGGTAGCACGCTGGCTTGTCTTCTGGAGATTGGGCGCCGGGGCACAGGTCAACCTTTGAAAGCGCAGCTTGTTGAATTTTCGCACTACATGGGCGATATACAAGCCCTTGAAGCTTATTTCGGCTGTCGTATCCGGATTGGTGCAAAATGTAACCGATTGACGCTACATCGAAGAGACCTGGACCGCCCCTTTGTCTCGTACAACGAAGAGTTGCTGGAAATCTTGACTCCTGTTCTGGACCGATCGTTGGATGAACAGCAGCGCAGCCGTTCAATTACCGAGATGGTCAAATGGATCATGAAACGCAGCCTTACAAGAGGGCGCCCCGACATTCAGGCTGTGGCGAAGGAGCTCAGTATGAGCGATCGTACCTTGCAGCGCCGTCTTACTGACGAAAATACGAGCTTCAAGATTCTATTGACAAAAGCTAGACATGAGCAGGCACGAGAGTACTTGGCAGACCCCTCGCTCGATATTAAAGAGGTAGCATTCCTGATTGGGTACGAAGATCAAAACTCGTTTTACCGCGCCTTCCGCCAATGGGAGGGGGATACGCCTTCAAATTGGCGGACTGAACATTTAGGTACAAACTCGATATCAGGAGCACGCTAGGACTGCCTAATGAGTTTTGTCATTTGGCGTGTTAAACAAGAACTTTGGCGCAATATGCTAGTTACTGGACATTCCAGACAAGATAATATAATCACTATCCGGAGCACAATTGTTTTAAAAAAGGAGAAGTGTATTATGGATATGGGATTAAAATATAAAACAGCTTTAGTTACAGGATCAACGAAAGGCATAGGTAAAGCAATTGCCATTGAACTAGCCAAAGAAGGTGTTAATGTACTAATTAATGGACGAAATTATGAAGAGGTAGAACGAACTGTAAATGAAATTAAGTCAGATTTCCCAGCTACCTCCCCTCAAAATGCTACAGCCGATATTGTGGATATTGGACAAAGAGAAGCCTTATTTGAAAAATGCCCCGAAATTGATATTTTAGTTAACAATATGGGTATTTATGAAATTATGCAATATGTGGACGTAGACGATGAAGTATGGGAAAAATACTTCCGCACTAACGTTCTTGCTGCAAATGGATTATCAAAATTTTATTTACCTAAAATGTTGAAAAATGATTATGGTCGCCTTATTTTTATTGCGAGTGAAGAAGCAATTATGCCTTCAGGACAAATGCCTCAGTATGGTATGACAAAATCTATGTTGTTGTCATTGTCAAAAAGCTTATCTAAATTAACAATAGGAACAGAAGTTACAGTCAATACGATCATGCCGGGACCAACGCTCTCTGAGAATGTGCACCAAATAATTGAGAGTATGTATCCTCATGAAGATATGACTTTTTCAGAAAAAGAGAAAGATTTTATGGTTACAAACCTGCCTCAATCTGAAATACAGCGATTTATCAAGCCTATTGAAATAGGAAGACTAGCTACATTTGTATGTAGCCCTTATGCATCTGCATTTAAAGGTTCTCCAATCCGTATGGATGGAGGAATGGTACCGACTATTTTTTAGCGTTTGTGGAGAAACTTGCTGAAATTACGCTGACATTGCGGAACATTATGATAAGATGAAGTCAAATTTCACTCGAGGGTAGGATGAGGATCATGAACCATTTTGCTATGTATGGAAAGTTGATGGCACTTCCAGGGCAAAGGGATGCTCTTGCAGGCATCTTGCTAGAAGCGGCCGATCTGTTGAAGTCGAATACTGACTGCTATTTGTATATAGTCAATGTGTCAGACGACGACCCGAATGCGGTGTATGTGACCGAAGTGTGGAAAGATGCAGATGCTCATGCAGCCAGTCTTAAGAACGAAGAGGTACTGGCGTCGATACAACGCGGCCGACCGTTGATTGTCGGAGCGGAGCCTATTAAACTGCGTGCCCTAGGCGGAAAAGGCCTGTAGGGTTATCACTCAATAACGAGTATTCTAATCACATTAATGAAAATTATTGTTGCATATTACGCTGAAGGAGTTCAAGCAGCTAAGTTATGTTTTTAGATATTTAAAGGTCGGAGGCTACATTCGATGTGCAATCCCAGATGGTTACTTTCCGGATGAATGGTATCAAAATATAGTCAAAATCGGAGGACCTGGGAAAACGCTTTTGTAACAAGTGAAAGGTCAGCAGATAAAATTGGCCTTGGTATAATAAGGGTAATTCACTAAGGAGAGATTTTATTGTCTAGAGCTGTTCTTTACTAATCCAATTCCATAAAAAGGGGTTTTCATGTACTTACTATTTCTCTGCCCAATTTTTGTATTACGGGTGGGATTTGAAAGCTTCGGAATTAGTTAAGAACAACGGATATTACCAGATCCTTAGGGATACCTGTTATAATGAGTCCAATCCGTGTTGTTTCAGCGCGGATTTTTTTGTGGCCCAAATAGCAGTTGATATGAGGGTAGGAATGACGTATGTTCATTCCTACCCTTTTCCAATTTTTAGCAAAGTGGGATAGAAGGGAATTACTTCAATTGGATCAAATACAACCAGATTTCTTGAATGAAAGATTCAATCTAAGTAAATAGAAAGGTGGACAATATATGAACTTCAAACGAATCGGCTCTTATTAAAAACACTTGATCTTAATTTAATCGAAGCAGCAGCCCGACGTGATATAGGTGCTATTGAAGCTTTGGGTTATAAAACCAGTGATGAATGGCCGGGGCCTGATAAAAATAATGGCACTAGAGGTTTTGATTCTTGGATCATTGTAGATAAGGATAACCAAGAAATTGTTGGAGGGATTGATTTTTTAGGAGATCCTGACCAGAACGGTATGATTGAGATCGGTTTTGCAACGAATGAAAGCCATCGCCGCAAAGGCTATTGCTATGAAGTCGCTCAAAAAATAATAGAGTGGTCATTAAATCATGAAGAAGTCCAAATCATAACGGCAAGATGCGTACCTGACAATATCAGCTCTAAGAATTTGTTATTGAAGTTAGGATTTCAAATTTGTCACAAGGATGAAGAATTGCTTTATTGGAAATATCAAATGAAGAAAGTAGGAGGGGTTTAGCAGAAAAGAATGCGAATACTGGAGGGTGAAGTTCGCTAAAGTAACTGAGAACGATAGTTCAACGCTATTTTCTCATTAATATCATCATTTTCTTTTGAAATGCCGATATAAAATTGAGTCTAGAGAACTATTTTATACATAAATTTTACCTAAAGGAAGTGGAAAGAGATGTTGAAAAAGAAATGGCTTATCGCCCCGTTGGTTGCGACGACACTGTTTTTCGGTCAATCTGCCTTCGCGGCAAACACGTTTTCTGATGTGGAAGGAACAAAATATGAATGGGCTGCCGAATCAATTCGTTCCATGGTCGATAAGGGCATTGTCAAGGGCTATGAAGATGGGACCTTCAAGCCAAGCAAAACCATAACGAAAGCGGAATTTGTACATATGTTTCACAAGCTTTTTCTAGAAATTGATCGTTCTTCCGGCGAATCTTCCGATTTTGTGGATGCGCGTAAACACTGGGCGAATAAAGATTTTGCAGCAATATTCAACGGGGACTATGTTTGGCCGTATGCTGAAAGTGTTGGGGGGAAATATCCAAACTATCAATTCTATGTCAAGCCTGACAAACCACTGACCCGCTGGGATGTGATGATGATTGCCTCTCTTCGGACGAATTATACCAATCAGACGCTTCATCCTGAGATTGAGGAAGTGATCTCAGCAGCTGCGCAGTACAAGGATATGAAAGTTCGTCAAGCCAATTACAATGATAATTTCTCGACCTACTATCCGGTGCTGTACATCGACAAGACTGGAGAAGAGTACTCCTATGATGGAGATTCCCAGGATCAAAAGGCAGAAGCATTCTACACCCTAACCAAGATGGGGGTCCTTACCGCTAATGAAGGATACCTTCACCCAAAAGCGCTAGTCACACGGGCTGAAGCTGTTACCATTTTACAGCGTTTGTACGAGGCCACAACGAAGTGATTTTTAGATCAATGATGATCAGATAAAAGCAAAAAAAGATTCAACAAATGGCTTAATTTACACCTCAAAGGGTAGTGCTGTTAGGTTTTGATAAGCCGAATTCAGAAAATAAACAAATCTAAAAGTATGTTGATGAATATGTGGGAAAATTGAGATTTCAAACCGCTGATCTGAACAAATCTGAACTGAATATCTACCTGCAAGAGGCTTGTCATTTTCGGACAGATGTTCAGTTTGACGCTGTGTTCTCCAATGCACCTTGCACTGGATCAAGGATGCTCTTGGATGTCACATCTGCTTACAAAGAGTCCATCTACCCGCTATTGAGGCAAAGGTTAAGCCAAATCTTAACCAAGGAGGTCTGTGGATGATCGACACTACTCGCTTGCGCATTGTAGTCATTAAGGAAACTACATAAGGAGATAAACGGCTTTGCAGTTTTCTACTTATTTAGCTACGTATCTATGACGATGCCTAAACGTCGATTACTGTCGAAGGACAATAACTATGTATATGAAGTCGCCAAATTGGCGGCTTTTTTATTTTAACGACAGATGCCAGTTATTAGCTTTCACGAAAAAAGCATCCGCAGTTTCGCGCGGAATGACTGCAACGCATTACAAGTTGGTTGCCAAGCAAGAAATATAATTCACAATCTATTACTTGCGTTTATAAAATATATGTATTATATATCACTGTACTTTAATTCATTTTAATGTTTATATTAAATTAATAGCCTTAATCTATATTTTACTACACTCATCTATGATGCTGAAGTTTCTAAGTATCAAGTCTGAACTTCCAGCACACTCCAGTTTTTTTACACTTCCCAGACTACAAACACACTTTTATTTCTAACTACATCTTGAAACTCAAAAACGATTCACTTTTACATGTCGATTACTGTTTTGCTGTATCTATCTTAAATACATAGGAATGTGAACATCTGAACCCCCAAAAACATTTTTGTTTTACCGCCTTTTATGTTGAGGAAAGGGGTTAGACATGAGTAGCATGACTTTGCTTTTTTCGGGACAAGGGTCTCAGTATGTCGGGATGGGAGCGGCATGGCAAGGAGGTTTTTCAGAGGCAGATCTCATCTTTGAAGAAGCTGCTGACATTTTGGGATATGATTTGAAAACTTTATGTATGGAAGGACCCATCTCTCAATTATCAAGAACATCCTACACCCAGCCTGCACTACTCACGATCAGTGTAATCGCATTCAGACGTTACATGCACGATGTTGGGATTATTCCCGAATTTTCGGCAGGGCATAGTTTGGGTGAGTATTCTGCATTGGTAAGCAGCGGAGTCTTGTCGTTTGGCGATGCTTTGCGGGTGGTACAAGAACGGGGGCGCTTTATGGAAGAAGCCTCAGAGGCCGGAGTGGGTTGCATGATTGCTGTTCGGGGAGCTAATTTAAAGCTGTTAGAAGATCTGTGCGATCACTATGCAGTAACCAGTCATCCTATTACCATCGCTTGTTATAACTCTACTTATCAATACGTCGTTTCTGGTCATCATGACTCTGTTGCTACGGTGGCAGGACAATTAGAGCAACGTGGGTTCCAAATTACCCGTTTGCAGGTAAGCGGCCCTTTTCACAGCCCGCTTATGCAGCATGCTGCTGATCGATTAGCATTGGAACTGCAAAAATATACGTTTCATGAACCGCTGTGGCCTGTCATTTCTAATGTTACAGCAATGCCATATACGGATGCCAACAGCATTCATCAAGGTTTGCATTTGCAAATGATCCATCCAGTGCGTTGGATACAAACGATGCAGTATATGGAGAAACATGGGGTGAAGCAGGGAATTGAATTAGGACCGCGAACGGTGCTGAAAAACTTGGCGAAGGAAACCAACATCGCTTTTGAAGTTCTTTCCTTGGACAGAGACTTGGATCGGATTGAACTGGAACGTCGTTTTTCGCTCCGTGATTGGTTGGTCAAACCACTGGCGGTGGCGGTGTCTACACCCAATGCCAATTGGAATGAGGATGAGTATCATAATGGGGTTATTTTACCTATTCGCAGGTTGGAGGAGTTACTCAAAAGCATAGAATCGGGCAGATCTTCGTCTGCTTATAAACTAAGACGCGAAGCGCTGGAGTGTATTCGCCTGATATTGCAAACCAAACAAGTATCTGCAGGAGAACAGGAGCAAGTTTTAGACCTTTTGAGGAGGGATCAGGATGGAACAGTTTCAAACTTTAATTGAAATCATTCAGGACCGAGCCAGTATAGCTGAAAATGGGATTATTTTCATTTCAGGTGATACACAGGAGGAGTATGTAAGCTACAGTCAGCTTCTGGAGCAAGCACTGCAGGTGCTTCATCAATTGCAGGAAAAAGGAGTACAGCCTGGTAATAAGCTAATTATGCAAATTGAAGACAATCATACCTTTGTGAATGTGTTTTGGGGCTGTCTGCTCGGGGGAATCGTCCCCGTACCTGTAAGTATCGGAAATAATGATGAACATAAAATGAAGCTGTTTAAAATCTGGAGTACCCTTACTTGTCCTTACATGATTGCGGATCATAAAGTATTAGAGCAGCTAGAAAAGTATTCTCACCAGCATGAGATGCTGGATTTCTTTGATTCTGTAAAAAAAGCGACCTTTTCTAGTCATGATTTTAATTATTCCGATCAGAACAAAGGGACCATACATGAATCCAGACCGGAGGATTTGGCGTTTATTCAATTTTCCTCTGGTTCGACAGGTGATCCCAAGGGAGTCATGCTGACGCATGAGAATCTCGTATACAATATTCGGGATATCGCCAGTCAAACGGGAATGACTTCAAGTGACGCGTATCTAGGCTGGATGCCGCTCACACATGATTTGGGATTGATCGCTTTCCATTTAACCTGTGTCATTGCTCATGCTAAGCAGCTTATTATGCCGACAGCACTTTTTATAAGACGTCCGTCTTTATGGCTAAAAAAGGTGTCGGAACATAAGGTGACTCAAATCTGCTCTCCTAACTTTGGCTTTAAATTTTTCCTGGATCAATATAAATCTAAAACGGCGGATAACTGGGATTTGTCAAGTGTTCGCATGATTTTAAATGGGGCTGAGCCCATATCGGTGGAGCTTTGCCATGTGTTTATGGAAGCCATGAGTGCACATGGATTAAAAAAAAATATCATGTATCCTGTATACGGCTTGGCAGAGGCAAGCGTAGGTGTTTCTACTCCACCTTTGGATAAAGATAATTTTGTTACTATTCATTTAAATCGGCAGCAACTGCATGTAGGTGAACCTATAGAAGAAGTAGATTCATCCGATAAACGTTGTCTTACATTTGCGGATTTGGGCTACCCCATGGCCAGCACCTCTGTTCGTATTTGTGATGAGCAAAATCAGGTGCTAAAGGATGATGTAATCGGATACACCCAAATTAGCGGCAAAAATGTGACTGCCGGGTACTATAACAATCCCGAGGCTACCGCAAAGGTCAAGACAGAAGATGGCTGGCTCATTACCGGAGATTTGGGTTTTATGAGAAACGGACGATTGGTGATTACAGGCAGAGCCAAGGATATTATTTTCGTGAACGGCCAGAACATTTATCCGCATGATATCGAAAGGATTGCGGAGGAACTGGACGGGGTGGATCTTGGATCTAGGGAAAGTAGCCGTCTGCGGTGTACATGATGCACAAACTAGACAGGATCGTATTGTTGTTTTTGTGATGCACACGAAAAAAATAGAGTTATTTTTGCCACTAGTCCAAAGGCTGAAAAGCCATTTGAATTATCGGGGAGGATGGCATATTCAAGATGTAGTTCCAATCCGCCGTATTCCCAAAACTACTAGTGGAAAGGTTCAGCGCTACAAGCTGGCTCAGAGCTACGAGCAGGGAGAATTTGATGTAGTTTTGGCATCCCTGACCGAGGCCGCTCGAAATATACAGGAAGCCAACTATGCCCCTGTGCCTCAGGGTGAAATCGAGCAAAAACTGATTGGGATTTGCCAAGCTATTTTAAATGTACAATCAATTGGGAAGGAAGACAGCTACTTTGATATCGGCGTAACTTCCTTACAACTCGTTCAGATCGTGGACCAATTAGAGGAACAACTCGGGATTCATATTGAGGTAACGGACTTCTTCTCTTATCCGACTATCGCCAAGCTAGCTGGATATATATCCAGTCAGAATTTAGGTCATAAGGTGATTACAGCACCGCAACTGGGATCCAAAGAGGAGTCGGAGGACCGGGATATCGCCATCATCGGTATGTCAGGTAAGTTTCCTCAAGCGGAAACATTGGAGCAGTTTTGGACGAATGTGGCATCAGGCGTTGACAATATCGGCCCGTACAGCGACGAAAGAAGAAAAGATGCCGAAGATTTCATTTCCCGTCTGAATACGGAAGGAAGGAATACGCAAATCGCAGAAGGCGGTTATCTGGATGAAGTAGACAAGTTTGATTACTCCTTCTTTAAGTTGACTCCACGGGAAGCCTCACTCATGGATCCGAATCAACGTTTATTTCTACAAACAGCCTGGAGTACGATTGAGGATGCGGGGTATGGAGGGAAGCAGCTGGCTGGCAAAAAGGTCGGTGTGTATGTCGGTTTTTCCAAAACCAGCTTTGAATATGAGCGTTTGTTGTCCGAGGTGGAACCAGGCGCGCTGCCGAACTTTGCCATTGGTAATTTATCGTCCATTATTTCCAGCCGGATTGCGTATTTGCTTGATTTAAAAGGCCCAGCACTGACCATTGATACGGCATGCTCCTCGTCACTCGTGGCGATACATCTGGCGTGTAAGTCGATTTTGAATGGAGACTAACGAGATGGCTTTGGCAGCAGAGTTAAATAGTTACTTTACCGATGAGCAGATACCCATAAAAATTGTTCACTTTGGCTCACTATTTCGCTTCGTACTCAAGGGTGATCTGGAGCTTTTCTTCTATCACATGCTGGAAAAGGGTATTTACATCTGGGAAGGGCGGAACTGCTTCTTGTCAACCGCTCATACGGAGGAAGATATTGCGTTGATCATACAAGCTGTCAAGGACAGTGTAGATGAACTGCGTAAAGGGGTCTTCTTGCCCGATCTGACCCCAAACGGGAAAGGCCCAGGTACAGGTAAGCAAAGATTGCCTATATCCGACCCTTCAGAAGCATCGACAAGGGACGCGGATGAAATGGTCATCCCACTAACCCCGGATCAAAAGCAGTTCTGGTTCGCTTAATGCCAAGAAACGAAGTGACTCCCGTTCTGACACGCGAACACATTAATGTGAGACGTTAAGGTGAGACGTTAAGCAAACTGTCCAATCCCGCATTTATTTTGCTGAAAAATCGGGTAAAGTGCACCTTGGCGTCTTTACGCTCCAAGTTTGATAAAATGTCAGGTTCTATTCTTTGGACTTGACATTTTTAGTAGTACACCCAGTATGGGCATCAGTTATGTCATCGAATTCAATTGTCATAAATTGACGCATGTCAATGAGTAAACGAAAATATTTGGTTTTTTTGGGATCATTACTGGAAAAAACTATATCCTGCATAATAAGTTAGATAAGCGAATTTAGCCATTGATGGTTTAATAAAACAAATTAGATCCTCGCTTTACCAGATGGATAATTATATTTTATTAGTATGAGGATGGTTTCTTTATACAGTGGACCGTTCATATTTACCTTCTTATGAGAACTTTATCTTGTACCCCTAGCTAGGTTATATCGTGTTTTTTAGGCTAGCCCATAGTTGGAAAGGATAAAATTAATTCCTTGAATACCCCATAGTAAAGGAGTCTGAAAAGATGGTGAATGAGTATTTTTCGACGGAATCTGCTTCCAATCCGCAAAAATCTACGATTACTAATAAACTGTCAAAAATAATCGAAAGTGTATCCCAACTCAGTCCAGACGAATTAGAGCCGCAAAAACATTTTTTAGAACTGGGTTTAGACTCTATTCTTCTGTCTCAGGTGAGACACAGCATTAAAAGTACGTTTGGCTTGGATATCCCGATGAACGAGTTTTTTGAATCACTGACTACGCTGGAGTTGCTGACAAACTATATTGCTGATAGGGTAGCCTCGACCTCTGAAGAATTGACCCGGAATTCGGAGGAGCTTCAGTTGACTGCGTCGTCCAGTGTCACCTCTTCGGTGCCTTCCGTCTTGCCGGGCTGGAGTCAAAAATCCACTACCCCTATAGAAGATCCCGCATCCCATGAAAGCAAGCTATCAAATGAGGATATATTTGCGGGGAGAGAACGAATTTTAGAAATGCAACTTCAACTTATGTCGCAGCAAATGGAAATACTGTGTCAATCTCGGCTTACACCAGTGGCAATGCTTGAATCGCTTTCACTACAAACTGCTGTCGAGCCTCAGACATCCGCGATGAAGGAGATAGCTGCCACAGTTACTTCTGTTTCCCCCGTACAGGCTTCCGTGTCAACTGTTTTGCCAGACGGAAAAGAATCAAAAGCATTTGTTCCCTATCAAAAAATAAATGTGCAAGCCCATAATTCACTTTCACTTAGGCAGGAAAAGCATCTGCAAAAGCTGATTGAACATTATACGATGCGCACACGAAAGACCAAAGAGTATACTCAGCAATACAGGTCTGTATACGCCAATAACCGGAATGTGGCCGGATTTAGGCCTGCTCTCAAGGAAATGGTGTATCAGATTATATCTCAGCGTGCAGAGGGTTCTAAAATTTGGGACTTGGACGGTAATGAATATATTGATTTGACGATGGGGTTTGGGGTCAATTTGTTTGGTCACAACCCATCCTTTATTCGTGAATCGATAGAAAAGGAAATACATAACGGAATGTGCCTTGGACCGATGTCCAATATGGCCGGGCAGATTGCCGAAAAGATTTGCAAGATGACAGGCATGGAACGAATGGCGCTATATAACTCGGGGACAGAGGCGATTATGGTGGCTCTTCGGTTAGCTCGGGCTGCCACTGGGCGGGATAAAGTGGTGATTTTTTCTGGTTCCTATCACGGTACTTTTGATGGAATATTGGCATTGGGGGGGGACAACGGATGACAGGGAACAACATTCCACTCCCCTGGCACCTGGTGTACTACAGCACATGGTGGACGATGTCGTTGTGCTCAGTTATGGAACGGACGAGTCACTCCAATATATCCGCTCCCATGCCCATGAACTGGCTGCTGTTCTCATAGAGCCCGTGCAGAGTCGTCGCCCTGATTTCCAGCCCGCAGCTTTTCTGAAGGAAGTACGACAGATTACGGAGCAATCCGGGACCGCGTTCATTTTTGATGAGGTAATTACAGGCTTCCGTATTCAGCCGGGGGGCGCGCAGGCGTGGTACGGGATTGAAGCCGACCTTGTAACTTACGGTAAAATCATTGGGGGCGGGCTTCCCATCGGTATCGTGGCAGGGAAAGCATCGTTCATGGATGGAATTGATGGAGGAGTGTGGAGCTTCGGAGATGACTCTTATCCACCGCATGAGCAACAGCGGACGTTTGTAGCGGGAACTTTTTGCCATCACCCCCTGGCTATGGCAGCTTCCCTGGCCGTACTAGAGCAGTTGGAGAAGGACAGGGGGCAATTGCATAACGAGCTGAATAGTCGTACGAAGGCGTTCGCAGTAGAACTGAGTCACTATTTTATGGAGGAACAGATACCTATAAAGGTCGTTTACTTCGGTTCCTTGTTCCGTTTCATCCTTAAAGGTGACTTGGAACTATTCTTCTATCACATGCTGGATAAAGGAATTTATATATGGGAAGGCCGGAACTGTTTTTTGTCAACGGCTCATACTACGGAAGATATAGAGCGGATTGTACAGGCAATTAAAGAGAGTGTTAATGAGCTGCGCAAAGGAGGATTTCTGCCGGATCTGTACCCTCATGAAAACCATCTAAACAAGCCTTTTATTCCTGAAACTGCAACTGCAGACCTTAAGGAATCGACGATTATGCTGACTCCGGATCAGAAGCAGTTATGGTTCGCCTCGGTCTCGGATTCAAAGGAATCGCAGTCGCTTCATGAGACTGTTTTACTGCGTTACCGGGGTCCGCTACATCTTAAGGAATTTAATGAAGCTGTCCATCGCATTGTTAAACGTCACGAAGCCTTACGCACCTTCATGGGAGATGATGGAGAAACGCAGATCATCGCCCCGGCAATGACCCTCAGCATTCCGCTGCATGATATCAGCAGTCTTTCTGTAGAGGAGCAGAAACACGATATTCGTGCTTGGATGGAGAAGGATAGGGAGACCGTATTCCCAATAAGTACGGGCGAACCTTTATTCCGTATCCGGCTTTTAAAAACGTCGAATGAGAAGCACATCGCTGCATTTACATTTCATCATCTGATTGCAGATGGCTGGTCCATCGGAGTGTTTTTCCATGAATTGGAACAATTTTATTCCGCTTGTGTACAGGGGGAACACTGCACGCTTCCCGACCCTGTTCCGTTTCGAGATTTCGCAGCATGGCAGCAAAACCAGTTAGAGGCAGGTGGAGCGACTGCCCTTGCTTTTTGGTCAGATGTACTTGCGAAGCCATTGCCCGCCCTTGACTTGCCGTCTCTCCAACGCAACATCAGCTCTCCTTCTTCGCGCGGAGCACGGCACACCATTGTGGTGGATGCACCTCTGGTGAAGCAACTGAAATCAGTCAGTATTCGGCTTGGCAACAGCATGTTTGTGACTTTATTATCTGTTTTCCAGCTTTTTTTACACAGAGTGACAGGCCAAAATCAAATCATGGTAGGTATTCCAACCGCAGGGCAATCTCATATGGGTGTGTCCCCGCTAATTGGCAACTGCGTTAACTTGCTCCCAGTGATTTGTGAGGTAGACTCTGGAGCAACGTTCACGGAATTCACACAGACGGTCAAGCGAGTAATGCATACGCTGGATGCTTATCAGAAATACAGCTTTGCCGGACTTGCCCAGATAGGATTAAGGCATTTGCCCGTCCTTAACGTGTTGTTCAATATGGATAGGCCCATTCCAGAGTTTCACTATTACGGACTGGAAACAGAATTGTTGGAGCATGAAATATTGTCCACTCAATATGAGTTGTTTCTGAATGTTACGGAGTCTGGTCAGCAGTTGCGGCTTGATTTCGACTATGCTGCGAGTCTTTTTCAACAAGACACTCTGGAAGTATGGGCGCAATACTTTTTACATCTGCTGAGTTCGGTTGTGCAGGAAGACGGAATGCGGATATCTGCGCTGTCTTTGCTTCGAAGTACGGAAAGGGAGCGGCTTTTGGAAGTGTGGGGGACATACGCGGATGCTAAAGGGAATTATCCTTGTGTCCTTGACAAATATAAACATCCGTCTCCTACGGGTACCATCGGACAAGTATATTTGGCCACATCCGCTGGTTTACTGGGAACGACGCTGGAATGGGCTTATATCGAGGTTGGAGGGAGAATTCGACATCTCGGTGCAGCCAACCGAGATGTTCTTATTCGCGGTCATCAAGTGAATCTTGAGCAGATAGAGAAACATCTTTTGCGAGCACTGGATTTGGATGCCTGTGTTTTGACGGCACGGAAAGACGGTGAGAGCAGTAACTCTTCGTATCTAGTGGCTTATATAGTGGACAATAATTCTAATTCGTGGGATATAGCGAAGCTGAAAGAGAGTGTTAGCTCAATA
Source organism: Paenibacillus sp. CMM36 (assembly GCF_053570945.1). Taxonomy (NCBI): domain Bacteria; kingdom Bacillati; phylum Bacillota; class Bacilli; order Caryophanales; family Paenibacillaceae; genus Paenibacillus; species Paenibacillus sp. CMM36. The sequence goes on along the minus strand of NZ_JBSEDY010000021.1, from coordinate 14,686 downwards.
CTTCCTGATTATGGGCAACCTCGCTTTTGGGTTCTGATGGATAGTATCCCTCTTTTGGCTGATGGGAAGCCGGATTTTCAATTATTGCCGAAACCAGAAGATATCAGGATAGAGGACTCGCAGAAGCAGGTTTCTGACAGCAATATGACTGAGGACAAACTGATATCCATATGTAAGGAAGTTTTGAATGTATCTGATATCAGATACAATGATAATTTTTTTCAAATGGGTGGAGACTCCTTAAAAGCGACTGTTCTTCTAAGCAGAATTAACAAGGAATTCGAAGTATATATTCCGCTGGTACAAATTTTACATTTGCAAACGATTGCACAACTGGCGGCACATGTAAAAGGAGGACAAAAGCGAAAGTTTGAGCCGCTTGTTCCGGCAGATTTACAGCCCTTTTATCCGGTATCTCCCGCTCAAAAAAGAATGTATGTGCTGGATCAACTGGGTGGAGGTGCAGCGTATCATGTATCGGGTCAACTGCATATAGAGGGAGAGTTACACGTTTCCAGGTTCATTGATGCAGTGAAGGAGGTTTTTTCACGGCATGAATCCTTTCGGACGTATTTTGAGATAGTAGACGGGGAAACCGTGCAGAAGGTACAGGATGTGCTTTTACTGGACATTCCTGTTACTCCAATTTCCGAAGAGGATGCTAATCACGCCCGTGAACTGTTTATTCAGCCATTTGACCTCAGTAAGGCTCCTTTAATTCGTGCTGAGCTGTTCGCAATCCATCGTGACCAATTTATGTTGCTGATCGATATGCACCATATCATTTCAGACGGCTTCTCAATGGCAGTATTAATGGATGAGATCAGCACGCGGTATCAGGGTATGCCACTTGCCCCCATTGACGTTCACTACAAAGACTATGTCGTTTGGCAAAAACAACATTATGCCGGAGACAGCCAAGCAAAGGATGAAGCATTTTGGTTAGACACGTTGGACGGCGAGCTCCCTGTATTAGACCTGCCAACTGACTTTGCTCGTCCGTCAAGTCAGAGCTTCGCAGGGGACAGCCTTACCTTCATTGTGCAATCCAAGCTGACGGATAGACTTAATCAATTGGCAAGAGACACGGGAGCAACGCTCTTTATGGTGCTTTTGGCAGCTTATAATGTGCTGTTAAGCAAATACTCCGGGCAAGAGGACTTCCTCGTAGGTACACCGGCAGCGGGTAGAGGGCATGCGGATACGGAAGCGATGATCGGCATGTTTGTGAATACTTTAGTTCTCCGTAATCGACCGCTGGCATCTCAGCCATTCAGTGCTTTTCTGGAGGACGTAAAACATAACACTCTGCTTGCGTTGGAGCACCAGGAATATCCATTTGACCAACTGGTCGACAAACTGGATCGAGTACGCGATGTAAGCCGCAATCCCATCTTTGATACGATGTTCAGTCTGCAAAATAAGGGAACAGAGGTCATTGAACTCAGCGGACTTCGTTTGCAACCGAATGAGTTTAATGCAGGTGTATCGAAGTTCGATCTTTCATTACATGTAACGGAAACTCAAGACCAGTTAACTTTCACCTGGGAGTATGCGACCAGCCTGTTTAAGCTGGAGACAATTGAGCGATTTGCCCTCCATTATATAAAAGTGTTGGAAATCGTAACTCAAGATGTCGGAATTCGCTTGGCTGACATGGATATGCTGACAGAAGAAGATAAGCACTTATTACTATATGAGTTCAACAACACCTCCGCCTATTTTCCGCGGGATGCAACGATTCACGGAAGGTTTGAGCAGCAGGTTAGCAGGACTCCAAATGACATGGCAATCATATTTGGAGATAAGTGTATGACTTACCAAGAGTTGAATGAGCTGGCGAATCGTTTAGCGCGAACGTTGCGGGCGGAAGGAGTGGGACCGGATCAGCCGGTAGGGATTATCGCTCAGCGTTCACCTGAGATGATGATTGGCATCTATGCAATTCTAAAAGCAGGTGGAGCTTATGTACCCATTGACCCGGGATACCCACAGGAAAGAATTCAATATATGCTTGAAGATTCGAAAACACAACTGGTGCTGACACAACCACAGTTTGCAGAAGAGCTGGAGCAATATGCGGACTGCAAGGTAATGGTGTTGGATTATGCTTCCACGATCATGGCTTTGCAAGCATCCAGGTCGACGGAGCCTACGACCGACTGCATGAGTAGCTGGCATGAAGATGCCTCCAACCTTGAACCTATAGCAGAACCCAACCATGCGGCCTATATCATTTATACATCCGGTTCTACAGGGAAACCGAAAGGGGTTATTGTTGAACACCGCTCAGTCGTGAATCGGCTCTGCTGGATGCACAATAGATACGGCCTAAGCGCAGAAGATACGATTTTGCAAAAAACTGCCTTTACTTTTGACGTATCCGTATGGGAGTTGTTCTGGTGGTCGATGGTAGGCTCTAAAGTAAGCTTATTGCCAATCGGCGGAGAAAAGTCTCCCGAACAGATCTTGAACACGATTAATGAAGACAAGGTAAGCACCCTTCATTTTGTACCCGCGATGCTGCATATTTTTCTGGAATATCTGGAGCAGCAGCCAAGGGAAACAGTGCAAGCAAAATTGAAAACGTTAAAACATATATTTGCCAGCGGTGAAGCATTGCCTCCTCAGCAGGTGGCGCGTTTCTATCGAATTATGTCAGGGATTGGAAGCGCAAAACTAATTAACTTATATGGTCCAACAGAAGCTACTGTAGACGTTTCATTCTTTGAATGCGAGCCTGTGGAAGAGCACTCGGTGATCCCGATCGGTAAACCGATTGACAATATTCATTTGTATGTTGTACAGGAAGGTACGGAGCGATTGCAGCCGATTGGAGTGGCGGGAGAACTTTGTATCAGTGGTATAGGAGTAGCCCGTGGCTATCTTAATCGACCGGAATTGACCAAGGAGAAGTTCGCTACTAATCCGTTTAACAGCGGAGCGGAGGGTTATGAGCGGATGTACCGCACAGGAGATTTGGCGCGTTGGATGCCTGACGGCAACATTGAATATTTGGGGCGGATCGATCAACAGGTTAAAGTAAGAGGATATCGTATTGAACTGGGCGAGATTGAAGCGCAGTTGCTGTCTGTAGACGGAATCCAGTCAGCAGTAGTCATAGCACGGGAGAACAAAGACGGCTACAAGGATTTGTGTGCATACTTTGTGGCTTCTGAGCCATTAAGTCCGCTGAACGTGCAGAATGCGCTCAAGCAGAAGCTACCGTTTTATATGATTCCAGCATATGTGGTGCCTATGCAGCAGCTTCCCCTTACGGCCAATGGAAAAACGGACCGAAAAGCTTTACCTGAGCCGGACCGACATGACTCTTTACAGACGGATTATGTTGCTCCGAGAACAGATGTGGAAAGGGCGCTGGTCGTGGTATGGCAAGACGTTTTGGGAAGTGATCATATAGGCGTTCGAGATCATTTTTTTCTGCTTGGCGGCGATTCTATTAAGGCCCTTCAGGTTGCCTCACGTCTGCGTCAGCATGGTTATTCCCTTGACATTTCTCTCTTGATGGAGCACCCGTTCATTGAGGATCTCAGCAAGCTTGTGACAACTTTATTCCGCTACACAGACCAGAATTCAATACATGGAGAGATTCCAATAACATCGATTCAACGGCAGATGCATGAACTGGGTACATTTTACACCTTACGGACGGCAACATCCATGCTATTTGCAGGCAACCCGCATTTCGATGAGGCTCTATTACGGTCTGTGCTGCAAACATTAACTACTCATCATGAGGGATTACGACTTGGCCTGGCGTCGATCGACGAACCGTCTGCCCTTGTATACCGAGATGAAAATGAAGAATTGTTCACGCTTGATGTGTTTTCACTTGTAGATGATGACCATGAGGCTAGCAAGCAATTACAGAGCGAATGCTTCCGAATTCAAAATAGTTATGGAATGTTTGAGGGACCCCGAGTACGCGCAGGCTTATTCCGGATGTCGGGCTCCGACCAGTTCTTCCTTTCTGTAGATCCGCTAGTGGCTGATCCCACATCTTGGCGTATCCTGCTTGAGGATTTCACAACTGCCTATGAACAAGCTCTTCACGGGGAGCTGATAGTGCTTCCTGACAAAACAGATTCTTACCGCTCCTGGATGCGGTGGCTAGAAGACTATGCAGACAGCAAAAAGCTGGCCAAAGAGAAACTCTACTGGCTGGATAAAGTTAATTTCGATGGCGAATTTATACCGAAGGATCATAAGGCACCTGCACATTCAGAAGCACTTCGTCCAGTAGAGCATTGCATCATACAGCTTTCGGACGAGAAAACAAGCCAGCTGTTAACACGGGCTAACCAAACCTATAATACGGTGACCGCTGAGTTACTGCTTGCTGCATTGGGACTGACTATAGTGGAATGGTCTGGACAGTCTAAGATTGCCATTGGATTTGAGCATTATGATCGGGATCAACAAACTGTGACTTCGGACAAACCGGACCTTTCAAGAACCGTAGGTCAATTCGGTTCCATATATCCGCTTGTTCTGGATATGGAGCCTGGAGAAGACAGTTCTCTTTTGCTCAGAAACGTAAAGGAGACGGTCCGGCAAGTACCCAACCAGGGTTTAGGATATGGATTACTAAAATATGGAGCTGCATCCTCTGGCAGATCAGAATTTAATGCTCAGTATTACCCGGAAATTGGCTTCCGCTTGATTCATTCTGAACCGGTCAGTTCCTCTCACTTTCATACTTCGCCTATGGATGCTGAATTATGGTCCGGCCAGAATTGTAGCGTTTCTGATTTAGCCTATCCCCTCTATCTGGATGGGCGGCTGAAAGACGGTAAGCTTTCCATCTGCATGCTTTATAACCGTCACGCGTTTGAAGCAGATACTATCCGAATGCTTCAGTTGCGTTTTGAACATCATTTGTCGGGCATTATTCAGCATTGTCTGGACCAATCCGGACGGCAACTAACACCATCGGATGTGGGAGCACGTGGTTTGGATCTGGATGAGTTTGAAGACATGAAGCAGTTTTATGAGAATCTATAACGATTCGTACGAGGAGGATATCCATGATCGAAGGACTTGAAATTGAAAAAGTGGTCAACTTGACTCCCTTACAGGAAGGAATGCTCGTTCATGCGCTGATGGAACCAGAATCACAGGCTTATTACGAGCAATTACGTATTTCTATTCGGGGAGATCTGGATTGGAATGCCCTGCAAGAAAGCTTTCAGCTGTTGGTTCAGCGTCATGAAACACTGCGCTCGAACATTTATCATAAATCCGCTTCTCGTTCGCGGCTGATTGTCTTTAAGAAGCGAAACACGGCGATTACTTACGAAAATATGACAGAGCTGACCGGAAAGGAGCAAGCCGATGCTATTCGTAGATTTATGGATGTGGACCGTAACACCCATTACGATTTGAGCAGGGATATGCTCATCCGGATGGCTGTACTTCAAACGGATAAAGATGCTTATACGTTACTTGTAAGTTTTCACCATATTATTATGGACGGCTGGTGTCTTGGCATCATAATGGACGAGTTGTTAACGGCCTATGAGGCTTATCGTACAGGCCGTCCCGTTCAATTGCCTGAACCACGACCTTACACCGGGTATGCCGACTGGCTTGAAGAACAGGATCAGGAGGCGGCCAAGGGCTACTGGAGTTCTGAATTACAAGGTTACGAACAAACGGCTGGACTTCCGATGCTAAAAACTCCAGCTACAACTCCTGAAAAAGGCGGCTATCTGCTGCAGGAATATAGAACGACGCTGACGGAAACAGAGACCAGCACTTTGCGGGCGATTGCTGAATGCAATGGGACCACGCTCAGCAGTCTTTTTCTGGCCGCCTGGGGAATTGTACTTGGTCGTTACAACGGAAGCAAAGACGTAGTTTTTGGCACGGTGGTATCTGGCCGGCCGTCGGAATTGGATGAAGTAGAGCGAATTGTCGGATTGTTCATTAATACCATTCCATTACGAATTAGATTAAATGAAGAAAAGAGTTTTGTTGAATTATTGCGCGATGTCCAGAGAGCCTCTGTCCAAGGAAGGAGGAACGGATACTGTTCACTTGCTGAAATCCAGTCGCAATCTGCACTCAAGCAACGCTTGCTTGATCATATCGTTGTATTCGAGAACTATCCGCTGGAAAACATGATCGGGAGACGGGACTGGCAAGACAAACTCGGATTCATTATTGAGGACGCTCGGTTATTCGAAGAAATACCGTATGACTTTAATATTGAGGTTGAAGATAAGAAGGCAATGAGTTTCATATTGTCCTATAACGGCAAGGTCTATAGCAGTGAAGCGATGAAGCATCTGGCCCATCATTTGAAGCATGTCTTCCTGCAAATTGCCAGTAATGCAGATGTTTGCCTCCGTGACGTTCGGCTGTTAACAACCGAAGAAGAGGCTAATATGACGAAATTATGGAGCGGACCCGTTGTCCAGTTTCCTGCACTTACTTTTCACGGGATATTCGAAGCGCAGACGGAGCGTACACCAGAACAAGCGGCCGTCATATATGAAGATACGATGCTCACTTACAGACAACTTAATGATAGAGCAGACGCTCTTGCCCATCTTTTGCAGAAGCGTGGAATTACACGGGAGAGTCTGGTCGCTGTCATGGTTGACAGGTCTGTTGAAATGATAGTGGCGGTGCTGGGCATTATGAAAGCCGGAGCTGCCTATGTGCCAGTAGATCCCGTGTATCCAGAAGAACGTATTGAATATATGCTGCGTGACTGCGGAACGACGATTGTGCTTACGCAATCTCACCTGAAGGGCTGGCTGAAAACAATGGATTTTATGGGCGAGGTAGTCGATCTCGCTACCTTGCCACTCCAGTCCGAGATGGATTCGAACAAGCAGTATATCTCCACATATGAACCCGGCTCTTTGGCGTATGTCATTTATACATCGGGTACCACAGGTAAGCCCAAAGGCGTTATGGTTGAACATCAACAATATGTCAACACCGCACTCGGTTACAGACACAGCCAAGGATTTAAAGATTTCCCTGTTAAGCTACTACAAATTGCCAGCATGTCTTTTGATGTGTTTGCATGCGATTTGGCCAAGGCATTTGTCAATGGTGGTACCTTAGTCATTTGTCCTGAAAACGTGAGAAATGATCCAGCTGCCCTGGCTACACTGTTGGAGCAGCAGGAGATTACTACGTTTGAGACGCCTCCTGTGCTTTTAGCTCTGCTATTGAATTACGTTTATGAGCATGGTACAAATATCAGTTCCCTAAAGCTGCTTACTACTGGAGCGGATAGCTTGGCTGTTGCAGATTACCGTAAGATGTTGACCCGCTTTGGCAGCAAGATGCGGATTATTAATACGTATGGAGTTACCGAAGCCGCAATCGAATCTAGCTTTTATGAGGACGAGCTGGAAAAATTGCCTCTGTCCGGTATTGTCCCTATCGGCAGAGCTCTACCGAATCATAAGTTATATATTGTTGATGAGAGGATGCGTCCGGTCCCTGTCGGTGTAACGGGCGAGCTGTGTATTGGTGGAGCTTCTGTAGCGCGGGGATATTTGAACAGGCCGGAGCTTTCGGCTGAGAAATTCGTGTCTGATCCGTTCTTGCCCGGTGGACGCTTGTATCGTACGGGGGATCTAGCACGCTGGCAGCCAGATGGGAATATTGATTTTATCGGGAGAGCTGACTACCAATATAAAATTCGCGGATACCGGATTGAGCCTGGAGAAATCGAATCTATTTTGCTCGAAACGGAAGGAGTACGCCAGGCGGTTGTTGTTGATCGACTGGACACAGCGGGACAAAAGTATTTATGTGCCTATGTTGCAGGTGCAGCTGAGAAAGACATGCTGCGGGATAAACTGGCTCGGCAGTTACCAGTCTACATGGTTCCAGCCCAAATCATTGTATTGGAACAGTTGCCATTGACCCATAACGGGAAAATAGACCGATCCAATCTGCCCGAACCGGATGAAATAGCACCGTTGGATACCGTATATGAAGCACCACAGGATGAATTGGAAAAAACAATTGCTTTGATCTGGGAAGAAGTGATTGGTGTTAAACCAATTGGATTACACAACAACTTTTTCGAGCTTGGTGGGGACTCGATTAAAGCATTGCAAATTGCAATCCGCTTAAATGCCAAAGGCCTGAAAATGGAAGTAAAGGACTTATTCCGTTACCCTGAAATTCACCTGATAGCGCCGTTTATAAAAAAAATCACCCGTATCATTCCCCAAGGGATTGTAGAGGGTGAGGTAGAATTGACACCCATTCAACTCGATTTTTTTCAGCATCATCGGAGAGATCGTCACCATTATAATCAGGCGGTCATGCTGCAAAATGATGAAGGATGGAGTGAATTATGGCTGAAAAACGCCATGGACAAGCTGGTAGCCCATCACGATGCATTACGGCTCATTTTTGTGGAAGAGGAAAAGGGAGCCTCCGCCTATAACAGGGGAGTGAACGAAGGTGAGTTCTTTACATTAACGAGCTATGATTTGACACAATCAAGCCAGCCTGAAGAAGAAATCCGACACATTGGTGATGAGCTGCAAAGCAGTTTGGATCTGCAACGAGGTCCTCTCATACGTTTAGCTTTATTCCATTTATCCGGTGAAGATCATCTGATGATCGTTATCCACCATCTTATTGTAGACGGTGTGTCTTGGAGAATTTTGCTGGAAGATTTGGGCACCGCCTATGATCAGGTAGCTCGGGGTGAGATGCCGAATTTGCCTGCCAAGACTGATGCTTACAAAGAGTGGGCTTCAGGACTGACCACTTACGCCGAAAGTGTACAGGTACGCCAAGAAATCAGCTACTGGAACAATGTAGACTCACGCAGGATACGTCGATTGCCAAGGGATCATGAAATCGCGGTTAGCCTGATACAGGATCGACGCCTAGCGGAGGTGGTACTCAGCAGGGATGAGACGGAAAAGCTGTTGAAGCATGTACATCATGCCTATCATACGGAAATGAATGATCTGTTACTTACAGCCTTGGGTCTGGCTTTTTATGATTGGAGCGGTTATAACGAAATCCCGATTTTGCTGGAGGGGCACGGTAGGGAGGAGATCATTAAAGATTTAGACATCTCTCGTACAGTCGGCTGGTTTACCTCCCTGTATCCTTTTGTAATCGAGGTCAACAGACCCGAAAATTTGGCCTATCAGATCAAAATGGTTAAAGATAAGCTGCGGCGGGTGCCTAATAAGGGCATTGCTTATGGTATTTTACGTTATTTGACCAAAGACCAGACTAAATCCGCTTCTCTAGTCGCAGCACCATTCCCGGAAATTAGCTTCAATTATTTGGGGCAATTCGACGAAGAAAACAGCGCAGACATGCTTTGGCGTATTTCCAGATTAGCAGACTTAGCCAATGGTGAGAGAAGCCCGCGTGCGGAAAAGACGAATACATTTGACATTAACGGCATGATAACGAACGGAATCCTTCGGTTTGGATTTGAATATAACGGGCTTGAATATGGTGCAGCAACGGTAGAGCGATTAACGATCGGCTTTAAAAAACATCTATTAAATCTTATCCATCATTGTTGCACTAAGGATCAGGCGGAGCGCAGCCCTACGGATTTTACATATAATCAATTGTCTATGGGGCAATTTGAACACATATCGAGCCGATTATCGGATAAGCTGGGAAATCTGTTGAAATAAAGGATATCCGCAAGTTGAAACTCAATTCTGCATGGATAAAGGAAAGGTGAATGATTTGACACAGGTAAATATTAAAGATATCTATCCACTGTCCCCAATGCAGGAGGGAATGTTGTTTCATTCCATCCTCGACGCAAAATCAGAAGCTTACTTTGAGCAGACCGTTATTACCTTTAATGAAGTGCTGGATGTTCATCTGGTTCAGCAAAGCTTGCAGCAGCTCATGAATCGATATGACATATTCCGTACCATTTTTATGTATAAAGAAACAGAACGTCCGCTTCAAATTGTCCTGGAGGAACGTGATGCGTTGCCTGTTCATTTCGAGAATATCAGTGCTTTTCCCGCAGCTGAGAAAAGGGAGCATTTTACGGCCTTTTTAAAGGCAGAGCGCCAAGCTGGTTTCGATTTGGAAAAAGATGTTCCGATTCGGCTTGCCCTGTTTGAATGGGATGATGAGTCTTCCAGACTTGTCTGGAGTGTTCATCACATTATAATGGATGGTTGGTGCATGGGAACGGTGGCCCAGGAATTTTTTACTATGTATACTTCCCTTCGGTCTGGAGTGCCTGCGCAATTGGATACGGTATATCCGTACAGCAGTTTTATTCAGTGGCTGGAGCAACAGGACAAGGAAGAAGCGACAGCCTATTGGCAGGGGTATTTAAATGGGCTGGAAAATGAAACGATTTTACCGGGCTATAACCGTCCATTGAATCCAATCTTCGAGGCAGACCGTTACACATGCAAGCTGGGAAAAGAACTAACTCAAGGAATGGAGAGAATATCTAAACACTACCACACGACAGTCAGCACTGTATTTCAAACGGTATGGGGATTATTGCTTCAAATGTACAACAACAGCCGGGATGTTGTGTTCGGGTCTGTAGTATCCGGCAGACCAGATGAAGTTCCGGGAATTGAAAATATGGTTGGATTGTTCATTAACACAATACCAACACGCATAACCAGTTATGCGGACCAGAGTTTTTCGAATCTGCTTATATCTGTGCAGAACTCCCACATCGAGTCTGCTCAGTACTCTTATTCTTCCCTAGCAGATATTCAGAATCACACGGATTTGAAACAAAATTTAGTCCGTCATATTGTTGTTTTTGAGAACTATCCTTATTCAGAGGAGCTTATTCATGCGGAAAAAGGGCCTGATACACTTCAGGTTACCGACGTAGAGGATATTGTACAGACCAACTATGATTTTAATGTGATTGTCGTTCCTGGATCACAGTATGAAGTTACATTTAGTTACAATCGTCTGGTTTACGATGAAAATTGGATTAAGCTAATTGCAGCTCATCTTAAACGGGGACTGGAGCAGATTGTTCAACAGCCGGATCTACTGATTTCCGATTTGGAATTTCTGACGACAGAAGAGAAAAGTCAGGTTTTATCCGAATTTAGCGGAGTACAGATCTCATATCCTTCTAGTGATACCATCCATCTTTGTTTTGAAAAACAAGTAGAAAAGACACCGAAGACAACAGCAGTTGTCTGTGAGAACTCCAGTCTGACTTATGCTGGGCTGAATGAACGTGCTAACCGATTGGCTCGTACCCTGCGTAGTTACGGCACAACAACTGATCGGCTGGTTGGGCTCATGACTGATCGTTCTATAGATATGGTGGTCGGCATCCTCGCTATTCTTAAAGCAGGAGGGGCATATGTACCCATCGATCCGTCATATCCAGAGGAACGTATCCGTTATATATTGGATGATTCCGGTGCAGACCTGCTTTTGACGCAAAGCCATCTTGTGGAAAAGGTCAAAGAGGCTGCCTTTGGAGGAAAAGTCCTAGTATTGGATGAAGATCCAACTGTGTATCACATGGAAGGATCAAATCTAGAGGCCGTATCAGGAGCAAACGATCTGGCATATGTCATCTACACGTCCGGAACGACGGGTCAGCCTAAGGGAGTGATGCTTGAGCATCACGGTCTTAGTAATCTTAAAACCTACTTCGAGCAAAAATTGAGTATTGGCTTGTCTGATCGGGTTGTCATGTTTGCCAGCTATTCATTTGATACATCATGCTCGGAAATAATCCAGTCATTACTGTGTGGAGCGACATTGTATATCCCTTCCTCAGAGACTATTTTGAATTTTGAACGTTTCGAGCAATACATGGCAGCATGTCGAATTACAATTGCAACGCTGCCGCCAACTTATGCTGTATACCTGAACCCGGACCGCATGCCCGATTTGCGTGTTCTGCTTACCGCAGGATCGGCCTCTAACGCGGAACTGGTGTCCAAATGGAAGGACCGGGTGGATTATTACAATGCGTATGGTCCTACCGAGAATTCCGTTGCAACATCTCTTTGGCCGGTATCGAGAGAAAATTCTGAGCTAGGTGGAATCATATCCATCGGACGGCCTGTATCTAATCACCGCGTGTATATGGTTGATGCTCTCGGTCATCTTTTACCTGCAGGAATAGCAGGCGAATTGTGTGTATCCGGTCCAGGCTTGGCGCGCGGTTATCTGCACCGTCCAGAATTAACGGCTGAACAATTTATAGCCAATCCCTTTGCAGGCGGGGAAACAGGCTATGAACGCATGTATCGGACAGGCGACCTGGCAAGATGGATGCCGGACGGCAACATTGAGTACCTGGGCAGGATCGACCAGCAGGTCAAAATTCGCGGTTACCGGATTGAACTGGGCGAAGTTGAGGCGGCTATGCTGAAGGCAGATCGCATGCAAGAGGTCATCGTACTGGCACATGCAAACCGCCAAAACCAACACGAGCTGGTTGCCTACTACGTGGCGGAACGCGAAGTGACGGGGAGCGAGCTTCGCAAGCAGCTGAGTGAAGAACTCCCGAATTATATGGTTCCCTCTCACTTTGTTCAGATGGAGCAAATGCCGCTCACACCCAACGGCAAAATCGACCGTAAGGCAATGCCGGCACCGGAACAGATTTCCCGTTCCACGCAGGAATATAGGGCTCCGCGGACAGCAGAGGAGCAGGCTCTGGCTCATGTGTGGGAGGCTGTATTGGGCGGCGGTCCGGTCGGATTGACGGATCAATTTTTTGATCGGGGCGGGGACTCGATCAAGGCGATTCAGGTATCCTCACGCTTGCTGCAGGCAGGATACAAGCTGGATATCAAAGACCTGTTTAAGTACCCTGAGGTTGCCGAGCTAGCTACGCATCTGCGTGTGCCGGATACCCAATTAGCTGATCAGGAAGAGGTTAGCGGAGCCGTGCTGCTGACACCAATTCAGCAGTGGTTTGTGGAACAAGGTCAGCCTGTGCCGGACCACTTTAATCAGGCGGTTATGCTTCACCGGGAGCAGGGATTCGAGGAAGAGTCGCTACGCCAAGCACTGAAGCAGTTGGTGGTACACCATGATGCGTTGCGGATGGTGTTCCGCAAGGCGGAGCAAGGCTGGGAAGCGTGGAACCGCGAAGTGAAGGAAGGTAAGCCGTATGATCTGGAAGTGGCTGATTTCAAAGACGTGCCGATTGGTCCCGCTTTGGGTCAAGCTATAGAAGCCCGGGCCAGCGCTATTCAGAGTAGCATCCGACTGGATGAAGGACCTCTGCTGAAAGTGGGCCTGTTCCACTGCGCTGATGGGGACCATCTGCTACTGGCTATTCATCATATGGTGGTAGACGGCGTATCGTGGCGGATACTGTTGGAGGATTTGTCGAATGCCTATGAGCAGGCTGTACGTGGAGAAGTCATACAGCTCCCGGCCAAAACAGACTCTTTCCGAGTCTGGTCGGAGCGGTTGTCGGCTTATGCCGACAGCCCTTCCATGGAAAATGAACACCACTACTGGGAGCAAGTTAACGAATTGGCAGCATCCGAGTCTTTAAGGCTTGCAGAATTGCCGGAGTCTAAGAACCCATTGATCATAAATAACACGGCTACTTTGACCTTGAAATTCACGAAGGAAGAGACTGACCAACTACTGAAGCAAGCCCACCGCGCGTACAACACAGAAGTGAATGATCTGTTGTTGACGGCACTCGGCAAGACGTTAAGCGCTTGGACTGGCAGTGAAAAGGTTGCGATTCTTCTCGAAGGCCACGGCCGGGAAGAAATCATGAAGGATACGGATATATCACGGACGATTGGCTGGTTTACCAGTCAATACCCGGTACTGTTGCGGATTAACCGGGAAGATGATATCTCCGGGCACATCAAACGGATGAAGGAGATGCTGCGCAGCATTCCACATAAAGGGATTGGGTACGGCATCTGGAGATATCTCAGCCAGAACGTAGCATCTAGAGGGGCATACGCCGAGCCACAGATCAGCTTTAATTATTTGGGCGAGTTTGATCAGACGCTGCGGTATAGTGAAACTCGCATGTCCCCGTACTCCAGTGGAACAGATGTTAATGAACAGACAAAAATGCAGTGCTCTTTGGATGTGGGGGGCATTGTAAAAGATGAGATGCTTGAGCTGGATATCCGTTATAATACAGGAGTTTTACAGGAAGAGAACGTAATAAAACTGGCCAAGGAGCTCAAGCAGAACGTGCTGGACGTGATCCGGCACTGTGTAACGCGTGAGCATCCGGAATTGACGCCGAGTGATGTACTGCTTTCGGGCTTAAGCCTTGAAGAACTGGACCGGATGGTGGAGCACCTTCAGCCTGACGGAGAGCTGGAGAATGTGTACCCCATGACGCCGATGCAAAAAGGCATGCTGTTTCACAACTTGCTGGATTCTGGGTCGAGCGCCTATGTGGAGCAGTCCACCTTTAAACTGAAGGGAACGCTGGATCTCGCTGTATTCGCCGCCAGTCTGGATTTACTGGTGCAGCGTCATTCAGCACTGCGGACCAACTTCCGTAGTGATTTGCAGGACGAGCCCTTGCAATTGGTGTACCGGAATAAACGCGGAGAGCTGTACGTAGAGGATATACGTGAGAAGGAGAAGTCGGCGCAAGAGCAGTATATCGAGGAGTTCACGCGTGGAGATCAGCGGAGGGGCTTTGATCTGGCCAAGGATGCACTGATGCGTGTATCTATCT
>NZ_JBSEDY010000020.1:0-62175 GCF_053570945.1 Paenibacillus sp. CMM36 | reverse complement strand
GTTCGTCCTGAGCCAGGATCAAACTCTCCATTAAAGACCAACCGAAGCTGGTTTATAGAAAGAGCGATAAGCTCATTTTGAAACTGACGAGATAAAAAATATCTCTTGTTTGATTTTGCGAACAAAACCATTTTACTCACTCGTTGTTCAGTTTTCAAAGATCAAACATTCTTTTCTGTTGATTAAGTTTATCGCTTCATCAACTCTTATATCGTATCATGTCCGAACCAACTTTGCAAGCATTTTTTAAAATCTTTTTTTGTAACACTCGCTCGCTATTGTATTTCTTGGCCGGAATTAGAGTATACCACTCTGAATATTTAAATGCAACCCTTTTTTAATGAATTGTTTTTACTATTTGTATTGTTGTAATGAGATCCTGTGTACTCCTGTACTTTTGCCCAATGGACTTAGTTACCGCATCTAAGAACGCCGTGAGATCCATTCATTCACCTATCTCGGACATGTGTGTTGCTATTACAACTCAAGTGCATATTCTGTTTTTTCTTTAATATTGATGATTTGACAAAGAAAGGATGGGTAAAAAAGATAAGGAGCTAGCAACAAACCATACGATGCAGCTTTGTTGCACGCAACTTTAGGTAATGATTAATTATAGCTATATAGAGGAGTAGATTTTCTAATGAAACAACGAAGGCGAACATGGACGAGAATTGTGTTTCTTATCATCTCTTGCTTACTACTTTTCGTGATCTCTGGATTTGTGTATGAGTGGATTGCATCCAAAAAGGATAAATCACAATACCCGCCTCCGGGGGAATTAGTCGATGCCGGGGGCTATCGACTTCATATTCGTAAACTCGGTAATGGCTCTCCGACAATATTGCTTGAATCAGGGAGTGGGGAAAGTAGCCTGTCCTGGAGGGATATTCCTGAAAAGCTGTCATCATTCGCCACTGTTGTATCCTATGACCGGGCAGGCTATGCCTGGAGCGAGGAGGCTGCTACTCCACGAACCGGGGAAAACATCGTTCGGGAGCTTCATCTCGCCTTAAAAAACGCAGACATCCAAGCTCCTTATATCCTGGTAGGCCATTCTCTCGGAGGGATGTACTCAAGACTGTACGCGCAGACCTACAAAGACGAAGTGGCAGGATTGGTTCTGGTGGATGCCAGGCCTGAGAATGACGCTCGCCGGACAAATGAGATCTATGCCAAAGAACGACCTAAGGTCAATCCCTCCCCGTTAATATCCATTCTCCTAGAAAAGTCAGGAGCATTTCGCCTGTTTCCCAATTTTATGCTAACGGGTCGAGTCGAATATCAAGATAGAAACTCTTTTGTGAATATTGTCGCTTCTTCTAAGTACTTTCGATCTGTTGCGGAGGAAGGTGATCTAGCAAGCACTACCGAAGATGCCATACGGGGACAGCATCTGGGCAACCTCCCTGTACGTGTAATTGCCCGGGGCGTTCAACAAGATTTGACTCAGTTCGGTATTAGTAAGCGCGGAAATGATCAGATCGAACAAAGCTGGCAAATGGGACAGCGCGAGATGCTTAACATCTCTACAAACAGCAAATTTATTGTTGCCAAGAAGAGCGAGCATATGATCATCCATGATCAACCGGAGCTTGTCATCCAGGTCATCCGTGAACTCATCACCGACACCAGTCATTTTCAGTCAACCATGTCTAAAACATACACAGATGATTAGGGACTTTATATGTTAAGGACAGCATAAAAAAACAAAAGACGCCCGAGTTCCTTCTATATAAAGGAATCCGGGCGTCTTTGCTACCCTACACTATTCTCGTTGATTGATCTTAGGACAGAATAGGCTTGTTTTTAGATGAAGCTTCTGCAATTTTACCAAGTATTTGTTTCAGTACTTTAGCATTTTCCCCGACAAAACCGGAATCAAGCAGCACATCATGCGTTCCGATGACTTCGTATTCTTTGTATTGACCATGCGTCGCCTTTTGCCATAACAATTTATCTAATGATGTATCCGGACCAATACTATCATCCTCTGCAATCAGAGCATGGATATTCGCATGAACTTCACCTGCGTTAATAAGCTCATTGCGGTAGGTGGAGTAAACCAACATTTTGTCCATGACTCGCTCCCTGTCGGCTGGATCGGCGAGGAATACTTTGTACTGCTCCCTAATGCTATCCAGCACCGTCTCGACAATCTCTTCAAGCTCCTCAGGTGTCGATTCATCCTTGGACATCTTTCTCATAGCATCTACCATAATAATGTCACCAACATGGTAGCCTCGGCTTTCCATAGCTTTAGCTACCTCGAAGGCGAGATTTCCTCCAAGTGAGTATCCAAGGAATACATATGGGCCCTCGGCTTGAATGTTCACGATGGCATCGATGTATCGATCCAGCATATCTTGGCCCTGGAAACGATCGCCGATAAATTCCATACCGTACACCTCGCAAAGCCCATCCAGCTCCTTGGCCATCTCATAGTACCCCAGAGAGTGACCTACCCGAGGAGGGAAGCAAAATACTTTAAGCGTTCCTTTCCCTGGGAAGTGGATAATTTCCATTTCTTGTTCGTCGGCAGTAGTTGTTGCCTGCAGCTTGAAAATTTCATGCGCCATTTCTTCCACAGTTGGCAGATTAAACACGGCCTGGAGTGGGAGATGGACGCCCATATTAGACGAGATCCTTTGGATCAAGCCCAATACTTTCAGGGAATGGCCCCCAAGGTCAAAGAAATGATCTCTGATCCCGATTTCCTGTACGCCGAGCACCTCGGACCAAATCTGAGCGAGCTCTACTTCTGTCTGCGTACGTGGCGCGATATACTCCGCTGTGCTCCGCAGAAGGATTTCTGGTGCCGGTAGCGCTTTGCGATCCAATTTGCCATTCGGATTCAGCGGCATTTGTGCGAGCTGTACGAAAGCAGACGGAATCATATAGCTTGGCAGCTCGCTGCCCAGTGCTTCGCGTAATACGCCCGCTGCGAGCCCTTCCTCGGCCACAAAGTATGCGCACAGCTGAGTACTTCCGCTGGAGTCAGCCAGTGCTAGAACAACCGCTTCCTGCACCGATGGCACCCTCAGAATTTGTGCCTCCACTTCTCCCAGCTCAATGCGGTAACCCCGGATTTTTACCTGGTGATCGATCCGTCCCAAATACTCAATATTCCCGTCTGGCAGCCATCGGGCCAAATCGCCCGTTCGGTAAATCCGTGCTCCCGGTTTGTACGGGTGAGGAATGAACTTCTCTGCGGTCAGGTCCGGCTGGTTGAAATACCCCCGCGCTACCCCTTCGCCTGCAATGCAGAGTTCTCCCGGTACCCCCACAGGTGATACCTGAGAAGCGCTGTCCATCATCCATACTTGGACGTTAGCGTACGGTTTGCCGATCGGCACATGCGTTAGAGCCGCAGTCTCAGGGCTAGTTGTATATCGGGTCGCATATACGGCCGCTTCGGTAGGACCATAGATATTCTCCAGTACTGCGTGTGGAGATACTTTATAGTACTCTTCTACAAGTTTGGCAGGCAGCGTCTCGCCGCAGGCAAACAGGTATTTCAGAGTAAGGAATCCTTGGGTGCCGCTTTCTTTCAAGTATTGAACGAGCACACTGAGCATCGATGGCACCAAATTAAGATGCGTGATTCGGTTCGTATCCACAGCCTCCAGCAGTGCCATCGGGTCTTTGTCCACGCCTTGTGGCAGGATCACGAGAGTCCCCTGTCCAAAGAACCAGCAGAACAGCTCTGGCACAGAGAAGTCAAAGGTGAATGTCGTTTTGAGCAGGAAACGGTCGCCTGCCAACATCGGATATTCAGCTTCCAGCTGACTCAGCGTATGGACGGCAGAGCGGTGTTCAATCATTACACCTTTCGGCTTGCCGGTTGAACCTGACGTGTAAATGATATACGCCAGATGCTCCGGCCCCGCAATTGGCTCCAGATTCGAGCTATCCTCATGGTACGCCTGCGGATCATCAAGTGCCAGGATCGTGCCAGTGAACGGGAACCGATCTTTAAGATGGTTCTTCGTCAGCAGAAGCTTCGCCCCCGAATCCTCCAGCATGTGGCGAATACGGTCTTCTGGGAACTCCGGATCAATCGGTACATAGGCCCCACCAGCTTTTAGAATGGCATGGATACCAATGATCATCTCAAGCGAGCGCTCGACCATGATGCCAACTGGTTGGTCCGGTCTGACCCCTTGGGCACGCAGTGTACGTGCAAGACGGTTCGCCTGCTGATGAAGTTCTCCATAGGTAAGCTTCGTTTCTCCGTAAACAAGTGCTGTACGATCCGGTGTGAGCGCAGCTTTTTCCTCAAATATGCCGTGGAGGGTCTGCTCACGCGGATAAGGAGCTACTGTATCTCCCCACACCTCTATTATTTGTGATTTCTCTTCTGGCGTGATCAGTTCCAGCTCATCAATACGGATAGCAGGTTGTACAGATACGCTTGTCAGAATTCTCGTCAAGTGTCCTTGAATCCGTTCCACGCTCTCCCGGTTATAGACGCGAGCATTATATCGATACAAGAACTCCAGACTACGTCCCGGCAGCACAATAAGGTTAAAATCATAATTCGTCTGTTCAAACATCTGAACATCTGTAATTTTGTATTCAGCCTCTTCACTGGCAATTTTCTCTTCCAGATGCTCTTCTACCGGGTAATTTTCGAACACCATAATATGAGAAATCAAATCTTGCTTTTGTTCGCTCTGTGCTTGAATCTCATAGAGCGGATAGGAATCATAAGCATGTCCTGCCAAATATAATTCCTGCTGTCTTTTCATCACATGGGAGAACGTATCGCTTCCCTCGGCCTGAACCCGAACTGGAACTGTATTAATGAAGAGACCGATCATGCTTTCGATACCCGGAATCTCGGCAGGTCTTCCCGATACCACACTTCCGAAGACGATATCCTGGCTTCTATTGTAGCGCTGCAGCACGATTCCCCAGGCTGCTTGCATCAGCGTATTCATTGTCACCTGATGCTGTTTGGCCACCTGTTCCAGGCGATCGGTCAGTTCCGCATCCAACGTGAATACCAGCTTCTCCGACACATAGGCCTCTGCTTTTGCCGATGGCTGTGTGATGGCTTGTGGCAGCTTCGTCTGCTGCTCGTAGCCTTTCAGGTACCCTCTCCAGTAAGAGGATGCCTCTTCCTCGCCTTGTTTCTCCAACCATTGAATGTACTGGCTGTACGATGCTGCTACAGGAAGCTCAGGTTCCCTTTGCTCACGTAGAGCTCCGTATGTTTCAAACACTTCCTGGAGCACAAGTGGCATACACCAGCCATCCAAAATGATGTGATGAGAGCTCCACAACAGATGGTAATGCTCTTTTGCAGTACGTAGAATAGCAACACGCAGCAAGGCTTCATTCGCAAGATCAAAGCCTCTTGCTTTGTCTTGGGCAACATAAGCTGCAAGACGCGCTTCTATTTCAGCGGAATCCAGCTCATGCAAATCCTCGTATACGAAATCGCATGCTCTTTCTTTGAACACAATCTGTATAGGGAAATCGCCCCATCCAGCATGGAAATTCGTTCTCAATATGGCATGCCGTTTCATCAGTTGCTGTAAGCTGCGTTTGAAAACCTCAGGATAGAACACTCCCTGAATTTCAAATGTGGCCTGCTCAAAGTAGACCTCTGAATGAGCCTCCAGCAAGCTGTGGAACAACATCCCCTTTTGCATCGGCGTCAGTTTATACATATTCTCAATACTACCGATATGCCGTGTCTGCTCTTCTAACTCCTCAATCTTTTCCAAGCTGATATCTTTGAGGAGTACATCGCTTGGTGTTAGTTCTGTTCTTTCCTTACTTACGCAATGTCCAATGACTTCACTAAGACAGTTCTTCAGAATGCCAACAAACTTAGCCACGGACTCCCCGTGGAACTGATGATGGTTATAGCTGACCGAGAGTTGAAGCTGCCCTTCGGCAATCAGTCCATTAATGTTCAATGCCTGATGCTGCACCATCTGCTCACTGACCTCAGGTCCTACGGAGTAAGGCGATACTTCCATCGTCCCTCCTGCAAGATCCTGATCGAACTGACCCAAGTAGTTGAACGTAATCTCCGGTTCAGCCGAGAAGGAGGAGGTATCGGGACTGTCGCTTAAATATTTCAAAATCCCATATCCGACACCTTTGTTCGGGATACGACGCAAGCCTTCCTTTACATGCTTGATTCTGGCCCCGATCTCCAATTCCCCGTCCATCTCAAGGGCGACAGGGTATTGACTTGTAAACCAGCCTATTGTGCGAGTAATATCCAGTTCCGGTACAACAGGCTCCCGCCCATGTCCCTCCAGAAGGATGCCTACACGTTCGATTCCCGTCCACTCGTGAACAGCCATACCAAGGGCTGTCAGGAGCAGATCGTTGACCTCCGTATTGTAAGTACGGTTCGCTTCTTTCAGGAACTGCTCTGTCTCTTCTGGTGACCATCTGACCGTGATAGCCTCGCTATCCTTGATGAGAAGTGCGCCATCTACCTTGTCTTTGGGAAGAGGGACAAAGCCATCTCCTTCTACCTCTGCCCAATAGCTGAGTTCTTGTTCAGCCGCCGGGCTGTTAGCAAATTGTGTGATTCCCTCAACCCATGCACGGTACGAATCCGTCTTCTGCGGAAGCTTGACTGCTTCTCCACGTGCTGCCTGCTCGTAGCCTTCCTGCAGGTCCTCAAAGAGGATACGCCAGGATACGCCATCCACAGCCAGATGATGAATAACGATCAACAGATGTTCGCCTTCCGCACAGCGGAACAGACCCAGTCTAAAGAGAGGTCCATCCTCCAGAGAGATGCTGCGCTGAATGGCTTCCGCACCCGCTTCTATTGCTGAAGCCGGGTCTGTCTCATCCCGCAGGTCGTGGATTTGGAGGCTATAGAGTTCACCCTCACCTACGCTCCGGTTCCAGGCCTCCAATCCCTGCTCTCCTTGGCGGAACACCAGTCGTAAAGCATCATGATGCTCTGCAATTGTCCGAACAACCTCGGCGAGCGCATCGGTATTGAAGCCATCCCGTCGGTACAACATGACCGACTGATTAAAGTGATGCAGATCCATTGACTGTTCATCGAAGAATCTGTGCTGAGCAGGTCCCAGTCTTACCGATCCGTGTACCTCGCTTTGGTCCGCAATTCGGCTGACCACACTAACGCGCTGCGCCAACTCTGCAATTGTCGGATAACCGAACAAATCCTTCATTTCAAGCTTGTAGCCTGCTTGAAGAAGCCTTGAGGATACTTGAATGGATTTGATCGAGTCACCTCCAAGTTCAAAGAAATTATCATGAATGCCGACAAGCGGCACGCCAAGTACACCTTGCCAGATTGAAGCCAAAATGTTCTCCACATCCGTCCGCGGAGCGGTAAAGTCTGCTCCCGCCTTTATACCCGAGTTCGGTTCAGGCAGTGCCTTGCGATCCAGTTTGCCATTCGGTGTCAGAGGCATCACGTCCAGTTGTACGAAGTAAGACGGAATCATATATGCAGGCAGTCCGGCAGACAGTTCGTTTCTCAGCTCGCTGACAGACATTTCGCGATCCGCTACAAAGTAAGCACACAGAGACTTCTGTCCATTGGCGTCTGCCCACGCAACAACGAGAGCTTCCTCGACAAGGGGCATATCCAGCAACTTGGCCTCAATCTCACCAAGCTCAATACGATAGCCCCGTATTTTGACTTGATGGTCAATACGCCCAATGTACTCAATGTCTCCATTAGGAAGGCGACGAGCCAAATCTCCGGTGCGATACATATTTCCTTCCGCAGCGAACGGATTCCTAATGAATTTTTCTGCGGTAAGATCCGGACGGTTCAGGTATCCACGGGCTACTCCGTCCCCGGCGATGTACATTTCGCCCTCCACACCTAACGGTACGAGACGAAGCTGTTCATCCAGGATATGAATGTATATATTGTCTGACGGCAAACCAATCGGTACGGATTCCCGTGTATCCTTCGCAGGATCGTACAGGTGAATCATGCAGCCGACGACCGTTTCGGTTGGTCCATATTCATTGTAGATTTTGATATTGCCACCAAAGAGGTCGGTAATCGTTTTTGACAAATGTGTGGTCAGATTCTCTCCACCCACAATAAGCTGCTGAATGCGACTCTCTACCGGGATGGTCATATCTTTAATCAGACTGAGATGCGTCGGCGTCAGCTTGAGAATATCCACCGCATTTTCGCGCAAAATATGCTGAACAACCTCCGCTTTATCTATACCATCATAAATCCGTACTATTCCTCCATTTATTAACGGAGTAAACATTGATGTCATCGTCAAGTCAAACGAAATGGACGAATACAGCGGGAAGTCCGTTGGTTGCCCTGCACAATAGACTTTATTGGCCCACCAGATGTAGTTCACGATTCCTTTATGGTTAATCATGGTTCCCTTCGGATTTCCTGTTGTACCCGAAGTATAGATTAGATACACCAAATCGTTTCCTCTCACAGGAATATTAGGATTATTCACTCCAGCTCCGTAGATGTGCGGGGCATCCAATTCCATAACCATTCCCTCAAAGGCCGCTAGTTTCGTCAGGTGGCTCTGTGTGAGCAGAATCTCAGCGCCAGAGTCCTTCAGAATATACTGAATCCGCTCCTGCGGATATTCAGGATCAATCGGTACATAGGCTCCGCCCGCTTTGAGTACCCCCATGATGGCAACCAGCAGTTCCACTGACCGATCCGCCAACAGCCCCACTACTTGTTCACTCCGTAGTCCTTGGGCTATCAAGGTGGAAGCTAGTCTGTTCGCCTGCTCGTTCAGCTCCCGATATGTGATCTGGATGTCGCCGCTTATTGCCGCGATCTTATCCGGCGTACGGGCCACCTGTTCCTCAAACAAGGTATGCAGGCCCTGATCACTTGGGTAGACATGAGCCTTGCCACCCCAGTCAAGCAGGTTTGTCCGTTCCTCAGATGTTACAATCTCCAGGTCCTGTATCGTCGCTTGCGGATGAGTAGCTACCTGATCGAGCATTTGCAATAAATGTCCTCCGATTCGCACAATGCTTTCTTGCTCGTAGACCGAAGCATTGTAGCGAATGCAGACCTTAATGTCTTCGCCTGGAATCACAACCAGGTTAAAGTCATAGTTGGTTTGTTCAAACATGGTGAAGTTGGCAACTTCGAGATTGTCCTCCGTTTGATTACCCGATTGCTCCACCTGTTCGTCGAGCGGGTAATTTTCAAAGATCATAATATGAGAAATCAGGTCCTGCTTTTGGGTTGTTTTCCCCTGAATCTCATACAGTGGATAGGTATCGTAGACACGACCAGCCAATGATTGTGCCTGTGTACGTTTCATTACCTCGACGAAAGCCTCGTCTTTGGATGACTGTACACGGATAGGTACTGTATTAATAAACAGACCCACCATATTCTCGATCCCTGCAATCTCAGCCGGTCTACCCGACACAACGCCGCCGAAAACGACATCCGAGCTGGCATTATAACGTTGAAGAATCAGTCCCCAAGCTGTCTGCATGAGTGTGTTGACGGTCACGTGATTGCGCTTCGCGACAACATCCATTTTACCGGTCAAAGATGCACCCAGATGGAGAACATGCTCTTTTAGGACATAGCCCGCTTCTTTGGCTTGAGATTTCGTTTTACCTTCCGGCAATACGGTATTCCCGTCATAATCTTCGAGATATTGGCTCCAATATGTTGAAGCTTCTTGATCATCCTGTGCATCAAGCCACTCGATATAACGGCTATAGGGCTGAGCTGGCGGCAGGACAGGCTGTAATTGCTGTTTCTTGGCAGAATAATAATCGAACAGCTCCTGTGTAATGATCGGGATACACCAGCCATCCATAACAATATGGTGGAAGCTCCACAATACAAGACAGCTTTGATCCTTCTGCAAGACGGTCACTCGCATCAGCGGATCATCTGACAAGCTGAACCCCTTAACCATATCTTCAGCAATATAAGCCTTGATCCGGGCTTCTTGTTCCTGCATAGATGCGTCGCGCAAATCTACGTAGTGCAGAGGGATTAACCGTTGCTTAAAGACAACTTGCAGCGGTACATCCGCAATGTTGTTGTAAAAGCCGGTACGTAGTATGGCATGTCGTTGCACCAAAGCCTGGAAGCTCTCGAAGAAGATATCTACATCGAAGCTGCCACGCATCTCAAACGTTGCCTGTTCGAAGTATGAAGAGGAATCCGGCTCCAGCAGGCTGTGAAACAGCATGCCCTTCTGCATTGCCGTCAGCTTGTACACATCCTCAATCTCTCCGATATGAGCCGTCTGCGCCGTAAGTCGATCAAGCTGCTCCAATGTTAATCCTTGGAACAGAACATCACTAGGTGTAAGCTGTGAACACTCCTGAGCTACACAATGCCGGATGACCTCACTAAGGCTTGACTGTAATAATTCAGCAAAATGACTCACCGTCTCGTTACGATACTGCCTGTTGCTGTACGTAATCGTCAGTGATAGCTGTCCTTCAGCAATCATGCCATTCACATCCAGAGCATATTGCTGTGGTGTGAGATCGCTGAGCGCCTTACCGACTGAATGTGTAGACAAGCTAAGAGCATTCCCCTCCAAATCCTGGTCAAACTGTCCAAGGTAGTTGAAGGAAACTTCTGGTTCTACGCTGAATCGAGTGTCTTTTTCCGGTGCCATATATTTCAGCAGACCGTAGCCGATACCTTTGTGCGGAACCTCTCGCAAATTCTCCTTGATGCGCTTGATCCGGGTAGATACTTCCTGCCCATCTTGCAGGTTCAGCAGAACAGGGTACTGAGTTGTGAACCAGCCCACGGTACGGGTAATATCCAGATCTGGTATGATCATTTCCCGTCCATGTCCTTCAAGGTTAACCAGAACCTGCTCCATGCCTGTCCAGCGCTGAATAGCTGCTCCCAGAGCAGTCAAGAGTAAATCATTCGTCTCCGTATGATAAGCCCGGTTTGCTTGTCGCAACAGCAGCTCTGTTTCTTCAGCAGACCACGTTACCGTAACCGACTCGGTATCCCGAACGGTGCCTGGCTCCTGATCCTTATCCTTGGGCAGTGGAGCCAGAAGCGTCTCCTCAATCTGCTGCCAGTATGAACGCTCCTCGTCCAGGGCAGGACCTGCTGCATACTTCGCCGCTTGCTCGGACCATACAAGATACGAATCGGTCTTTTGCGGAAGAACAATCGTTTGTCCATTCAACGCCTGCTCGTATCCTGTTGCAATGTCTTCAAACAGGATGCGCCAGGACACACCGTCAACCAAGAGGTGATGAATGACAATCAACAAATGATCGCCATCTTCACAATGGAACAGGCCTAGCTTGAACAGTGGGCCACCTTCCAAGTCAAAGCTTGCCTGAATGGCATTGGCTTGGGCCTGAACCGCAGCTGTCTGGTCTTCCGCCTGCCGCATATCAGCAATGTCCAATGTGTAGAGCTCGCCTTCATCCGTTCCCCGATTCCAAGCTGCGTATCCAGCTTCTGTAGGCCGGAAAACCATGCGCAGCGCGTCATGATGGATCGCAATTTGGTCCATTGTCAATCGGAGTGCAGCCTCATCAAAGCCGTCTTTCCGATAGAGCATGACGGCATGATTATAATGGTGCGGCTCCGCTGTATGGCGTTCAAAGAACCAGCGCTGAATTGGCATTAACTCTGCTGCACCTTTAATTTCGCCCTGTTCGGCTGTACGTCCGGCTGCCTGAAGATACGGGCTGAGCTCGGCAATTGTCGGATATTTGAAGAGATCCTTCATCTCTAATTTATATCCAGCTTGGAACAATCTCGAGGACACTTGAATCGCCTTGATGGAGTCACCACCCAGGTCGAAGAAATGATCGTGGATGCCGACCTGCTGTGCTCCCAGCACACCTTGCCATACGGAAGCCAAAGCTTCCTCAGCCTTCGTCCTTGGCGGTTCATAAACCGCTCCAGTCTGCACATTGGCCTCCGGAGCCGGAAGCGCTTTGCGATCCAGTTTGCCATTTGGTGTCAAAGGCAGCTGTTCCAA
This sequence comes from Paenibacillus sp. CMM36, assembly GCF_053570945.1. NCBI lineage: Bacteria > Bacillati > Bacillota > Bacilli > Caryophanales > Paenibacillaceae > Paenibacillus > Paenibacillus sp. CMM36. The sequence goes on along the minus strand of NZ_JBSEDY010000020.1, from coordinate 50,206 downwards.
TTGCATAAAGTAAGATGGAATCATATAAGCCGGCAGTTCGGCAGCCAAGGCTTTTCTCAACTCTCCTACCGTCAGCATCTGATCGGCTGTGAAATAGCCGACAAGCACTTTTTGTCCACTTCCATCCTCTTGGGCGAGCACAACGGCCTCTCTTACAGACGGAGCATGGAGCAGCTTCGCTTCCACTTCGCCTAGCTCAATACGGTAACCACGGATTTTTACCTGATGGTCAATCCGTCCCAAATACTCCATGCTGCCATCCGGCAACCAGCGTGCCAAGTCACCCGAGCGGTACATACGCTCGCCTGCTTCGAACGGATGAGCGACAAACTTCTCTTCCGTCAATTCCGGTCGGTTCAGATAACCTCGCGCCAGACCTACGCCCGCCACATAGAGTTCACCTGGAATGCCAATCGGCTGTGGACGGCGTTGTTCATCCAAAATGTACGCTCGCAGCGTCGGAATCGTGGTGCCGATATTGCTGCGGCCCTGTTCAATTTCCAACTCTGTAATTTCCTTGTAGGTTACATGCACGGTCGTTTCGGTAATGCCGTACATGTTAATGAGCTGCACTTGCGGATACTTCGTTCTCCAGTCCTTGAGCAGGGCCGGAGCTAATGCCTCTCCACCGAAGATAATCATACGGAGGCTCAGTTCTGCCGCCTGATGACCGAGCTCTTCCTGTAGCAACTGGTAGAAGTAAGTCGGTGTCTGGTTCAAAACGGTGACCTTCTGATCCTTAAGCAATTGTAAGAAACGATCTGGACTCTTCGCGGTAAGCGATGGAACGATGACCAACCGTCCTCCGTTCAGCAATGCTCCGTACATTTCCCATACAGAGAAGTCAAAACAGAATGAATGGAACAGTGTCCACGTATCCTGAGGACCAAAGTCAAACATATTTTTATCATTAAAGAGCAAGCGAACTACATTTTTATGCTCAATCAGTGTTCCCTTTGGCTTGCCTGTCGTACCCGATGTGTAGATGACGTAGGCAAGATTCCCCGGTCCGGCTGCAGACTCCAGGTTTGAGACATCCTCCTTGTAGGAAGCCGTTTTGTCCAGACTTACGATATCCCCGGCGAAGGAGACCCGTTGCTCCAGATGCGCTTGTGTCAGCAGTAGCTTGGCTCCTGAATCCTCAAGCATAAAGCGAATGCGGTCTTCTGGATATTCAGGATCTACAGGGACATAGGCCCCGCCTGCTTTCAAGATGGCTAAAATTCCGACCACCATTTCAAGGGAACGATCCGCCATGATTCCAGCCAAACCGTCTGGTTGCAAACCACGTTCCCTCAGCGTTCGGGCAAGTCCATTGGCCCGCTCGTTCAGCTCGATGTAGGACAGGGTCGCATCTTCACATACGACTGCCACTGCATTCGGAGTATGTGCGGCCTGCTCCTCGAACAGCGCATGGATCGTCTTGTCACGAGGATAATCTGCCTTGGCTTCGTCCGGCGCTTTCATCAGCCTTGATTTTTCCTGAGGTGTCACGATATCAAGGGATGACAACGGCAGTGCCGGATTGGCGATGGCTTCCCGAATAAGCTGTACAAAGTGGCCTGTCATCCGCTCAGCAGTCTCTTGCTTGTAGATCGCAGTCGCATACTCAAGCGTGCAGTTCAATACCCCGTCTGCTTCACTCACGGTCAGCGTAAGATCGAACTTGGCAGCCGGATGTACATTATCGTAAGGAGTGAAGCGCAATCCTTCTATTTCTTGTTCTCCCTGCTCGATATTTTGCAGGACAAACATAGTATCAAATAGCGGGTTACGGCTCAAATCACGCTGAAGCTCCAGCTTTTCTACCAGCTCCTCGAACGGGTAATCCTGGTTTTCATAGGCCCGCAGCGCTGTTTCCTTCACTTCCTGCAGATAAGCCTCGAAAGGCTTCTCTCCTTCTGGATAAGTACGAAGTGCCACTGTGCCGACGAACATACCGATGAGGCCTTCGAGTGTCGCATGGGATCTTCCTGCCACAGGTGAACCGACGATGACATCTTCCTGACCTGTGTACTTGTGCAAGAGCGCTGTATAGGCTGCCAGCAGTACCATGAACAGAGTGGAACCCGTTCGGGTAGCCAGCTCCTGAAGTGAAGCACTCAGAGAAGAATCAATTTGGAAGTCGATTCGATCGCCCGCAAAGCTTCGCACCGCAGGACGAACTTCATCTCCTGGCAAATCCAGCACTGGCAAGCTTCCGCGGAAAGCATCCAGCCAGTAAGCCTCCTGGGCCTTAAGACGCTCGCTTCCGAGCTGCTCTTGCTGCCATACCGCATAGTCTGTGTACTGGATCTGTAGCTCAGGAAGTACGTCCTCCTCTTGGTAGAAGCGGAGAAACTCTTCTATGAGAATATTCATAGAAACCCCATCTGAGACAATATGGTGCATGTCAAACAATAGTAAATGGCGCTCATGTGCAATTCGAATAAGGCCGACCCGCAGCAATGGAGCTACACCCAGATCAAAAGGACGGACGAACTGCTGAAGGGTAGCTCCTGCCTCTTCCTCGCTCAACTCCGCATATTCCACAGCAAACGGAACATCCGTCAGGAGCTGCTGTACAGGTTCACCGTTCACGGTCACAAAACGAGTACGCAGCGAACCATGACGATGAATCAGACGACGGAATGCCTGCTCTAGTCGTTCCCGATCCAAAGCTCCCTCAACGGTAAGAATACCTGGCATATTGTAGCTCAGCTCTCCACCTTCCAGCTGACTTAGAATAAACAGTCGTTTTTGGGCAGAGGACAATGGATAATGCTCTCTCGCTCCCGCTGTAGGAATTTCTTCGAAATTCAGCGGTGTATAGCCCTCAATAGCACGGGCCAATCCTTCAATAGTAGGAGACTCGAACACTGCTCTCAGACTAATCTCTCGATTCATTTCCTTGCGAATTCGTGAGACTAGCAGGGCTGCACGCAGTGAATGACCTCCAAAATGGAAGAAATTATCCTTCACTCCCGCATTCTCTACACCTAGCACCTCTTGCCAGATTTGGGCTAATTGCATTTCTACAGGTGTCTTTGGAGCCTCAGATGAAGCAACTGCCCATCCACGCTCGCCCTGCAGCGCTTTTCGATCGATTTTTCCGTTCGACGTCAGAGGCATATCGTCCATTTGTATGAAGCGGGAAGGGATCATATATCCAGGTAACATCTCCGACAGGACGGCCCGAAGTTCGGATACCTCAAGTTTCTGAGCGGCTACGAAGTAAGCGACTAGATCTTTGTAGCCATCATTGCCCTCTACAGCCATGGCCACGACTTCCTGAACGGACGGCACTCTGAGCATTTGTGCTTCTACCTCGCCTAGCTCGATACGGTAGCCGCGGATTTTGACTTGGTGATCTATTCGACCTAAGTACTCGATGGTTCCATTCGGTAACCAGCGAACCAAGTCACCCGTCCGATACATACGCTCTCCTGGAGCAAATGGATTGTCCACAAACTTCTCGTCCATTAACTCAGGCTGGTTATGATACCCCCGCGCTAACCCGATACCCGAAATGCATAGCTCTCCAGCTACACCGACAGGTTGCAATCTAAAATGGTCATCCAAGATGTACACACTATGGTTAGCAATAGGTCGTCCAATAGATACAATATCCGTTGCTCCCTCACTGTCCGGGACAGACCAGATTGTGGTGCATACGGAGTCCTCTGTTGGGCCATAGCCATTAGAGTAACGTACATGCTTCCTCCACTCTTCGATCAACTCGATCGATGCGGCCGATCCAGCGGTTAGCAAGCACCGCAGTGTTGGCAAACGCTCTGGATCAAGGTGGATAGCGTAAGCGGGTGGCAAAGTCGCTACCGTAATCCCCTTATCGTTCATGAACTGCTCGAACAGGGCATGATCTAAAATATCCTGTGGAGAAGGGATGCACAGAACAGCCCCGTGGCTCAGCGCCGTTAAAATTTCCGAAACCGATGCATCAAACGACAGGCTTGCAAACTGAACGATCCGATCCTGCGGTGTAACTTCGAAGTGTGTCCCGTATACGTCCGAAAGATTGGGTAGTCCCCGATGCTCGACTAATACGCCCTTAGGCTGACCCGTCGTACCTGAAGTGTAGATCACGTAAGCCAGATCATCCGGGCCGGCAGTAGCCTCCAAATTCGAGGTGTCGGCATCATAGGTCGATGATTCATCCAGCAGCAAAACATTTTCCGTCCATCCGAGATGCTCCAAGAGATGGGCCTGTGTAAGGATCAGCTTCGCCCCGGAATCTTCAAGCATGTAACTGATTCGTTCTTTCGGATACTCTGGATCGATTGGAACATAGGCACCCCCGGCTTTCATAATGCCGTAGATCGCAACGATCATTTCGAGCGACCGTGCAGCAATCAGTCCCACCAGATCTCCCGTCTTGATTCCCTGAGTACGGAGCCTTCTCGCCAGTCCATTGGCTTTTGCATTGAGCTCGGCGTAGGTCAGCATCTCGTCCCCAAACAAAAGGGCAGTCGCGTCTGGCGTTCGTCCCGCCTGTTCCTCCAACAGCCCGTGGAACGTGTTACATTGCTCGTAAATGCCTGGTGTATTTCCCCATACGTTCAGAATCTGTTCTTTCTCCTGCGGCGTGACTAATTCTAGAGCATCCACGGAAATTGCAGGATTCTCCACAATTTGTTCCATCAGGTGGAACAAGTGGCCCTTGATTTGCTCGATCGTGGCTGGATCATAGACGAGCGCATTGTATTGGAACAACAATCTCATCTCTTTGCCCGGTAGAACAATTAAGTTAAAATCGTAATTCGTTTGTTCAAGAAGCTCCGCTTCCTCAATCTCAAAGGCAGCCTCGCCACCACCCAGACGCTCTACTTCCTCTTCCACAGGATAATTCTCAAACACCATAATATGAGAGATGAGATCCTGCTTCTGATCCGTCTGAGCCTGAATTTCAAACAACGGGTAGGTATCATACATATGAGAAGCCATATATTGTTCCTGCTGCTGCTTCATCAGAACCGTGAAGGGGAGATTCTCCTCTGTCTTCACACGAACAGGAATCGTATTGATGAACAAACCAATCATCCGATCAATGCCCGGAATTTCTGCTGGTCTGCCTGATACTACACTTCCGTACACGACATCCCGGCTACCGTTATAGCGTTGAAGTGCAATGCCCCAGAGGGACTGCAGCAATATGTTCATCGTGACATGAGCATCCCTGGCCACCTTTTCAAGGCGCTCAGTTAATTCCTTGCTGAGAGGATAATTCAGCTTTTCTGCTACATAGCCTTCTCCCTTACTTGCTCCACCGACTTGAGGTAAAAGCGTCTGCTGCTCGTAACCGGCCAGATATCGGCTCCAATAGTTGGACGCAGCTGCTTCATCCTGCTGTTCCAGCCATTCGATATATCGACTGTACGGATGAACCTCTGCCAGCTGCGGCTCTCTTCCTTCCAGAAGGGCAAAATAGTGTTCAAATACCTCCTGCGTAATTAACGGAACACACCACCCATCCATGACGATGTGGTGAAAGCTCCATAAGAGACGGAAGCTCTCTTCATCTGTTTGTAAAATCGATACACGAAGAAGCTCGTCTTCAGCCAGGTTAAAGCCCCGTGCTTTGTCCTTAGCACCAAATGTCTTCAGGTAAGCCTCACGCTGCGATGCATTCATCTCCCGCAGGTCTTCGTACACCAATTTAGCGCCTCTGTGCCGAAATACAACCTGCAAAGGCTCGCTGCCCCATCCGCTGTAAAAGTTCGTGCGCAGGATGGCATGACGCTCCACCACTGCATCCAGACTGTGTCCGAAGGCGTTCGGATCAAAGCTACCTTTAAAGTCAAAAGCAGCCTGCTCAAAATAAGCGCCTGTACGCGGCTCAAACATATCATGGAACAGCATGCCCTTCTGCATCGGCGTCAGACTATATACATTCTCAATATCGCCAATGTGGCTCGTTTGCTTAGAAAGCTCCTCCAGGTCGGCAATGCTTAGACCTTTCGCAAGCACGTCGCTTGGTGTCAATACGGTTTTTTCTTGGGTTACGCAATGCTGAAGAAGCTCCCGCAGGCTTTCTTCAATATATCCAGCGAGCTGTTCCATCGTAGATGACTTATACTGTTTTCCGTTATAAGTAATCGTCAGAGTCAGGGCTCCGTCCGTCACCATGCCATTGATATCTAGCGTATAGGCCGGTTCCTCCAACAAGCTTTGCGCGCTTCCGGTCGGATAAGGAGAGATCTGCAATGAGCTTCCTTGCAAATCCTGATCAAATTGCCCCAGATAGTTAAAAGAAATCTCAGGTTGCAAGCTGAAGCTATCTTCATCCAACTGACTTGCCACCGTTTTGAGCAACCCGTAGCCAATACCTTTGTTCGGAATTCGGCGCAACCCTTCTTTCACAGACTTGATCAAGGAGGCCACTTCCGAGTTATCCCCCAAGTCTAAAATCACCGGATATTGACTTGTAAACCAGCCGACGGTACGGGTGATGTCGATATTCGGTATAATCGGCTCACGACCGTGCCCTTCCAGATTCACAGCAACCTTTTCGATCCCAGACCACTTGGATATCGCCATGCCTAGAGCAGTCAATAGCAGATCATTCGTCTCTGTTTGATAAGCACGGTGGGCCTTTCTCAACAATTGGTCGGTTTCTTCTATAGTCCATTGTGCTGTTACTACTTTGCTATCCTGTAAAAGAAGGCTTTCCACAGCCTCATCCTTCGGCAACTGTTCGAGTGGCTGATCCTCCAGCTCTCTCCAATACGCCCGATGAGTCTCCATTTCAGGGCCTTCCGAATAACGAGCAAGAGCGTCACCCCAGTCACGGAAGGAATCCGTCTTCTGCGGGAGTGTCAGTGCTTGGCCTTGAATCACCTGCTCATAGCCTGCTGCGATGTCCTCGAACAAAATCCGCCAGGATACTCCGTCCACCACCAAATGGTGGATCACGATCAGAAGGTGGTCTCCATCCTGGCAATGGAAAAGTCCTAACTTCAGCAGCGGGCCTTCTGCCAGATGGATACTGCGCTGAATGTCATCCGACAACGATGTAATGGCTGCAGTCGGATCAGATTCATTTCGTAAATCAGCGGTGAACAAGCTATAAAGCTCTCCTTCTTCAAGATCACGATTCCAAGCTTCGTAGCCATGCTCTGTCTGACGGAAAACCATACGAAGGGCGTCATGATGCTCAGCAAGTTTTCTCAGCACCTGATGCAAGGCCTTTTCCTCAAATCCCTGTTCACGATACAGCATAACCGCTTGATTGAAGTGATGAGGTTCTGCCTGCTTCCGTCCAAAGAACCACTGTTGGACTGGAGTCAAGCGAGTCGCTCCACGCACAATTCCCTGTTCAGCCATATGCACAGCCGTTTGTATTTCCGCGCCTAGCTCGGCAATGGTTGGCGATTTGAACAACTGCTTCATCTCTAACCGATAACCGGCCTGTAGTAGCCGTGATGACACCTGAATGGCCTTGATGGAGTCTCCGCCTAATTCAAAGAAATTGTCATGGATACCCACTTGTTCGGCACCCAGCACCCCTTGCCAGACAGATGCCAAAGCTTCTTCAGCCGGTGTACGAGGAGCTGTATACTTCCGTCCTGTATGCGCGCCTACTTGCGGAGCCGGCAGAGACCTGCGGTCCACTTTTCCGTTTGACGTTAATGGCATACGATCCATCTGAATAAAATAGGATGGCATCATATAGCCCGGAAGTACCTGCGATAGGGCAAGGCGTACTTCGCCTGCCGTGAGCGCACGATCCGCCACATAATAAGCGCAAAGCTGCTTCTCTCCAAGCTCATCCGCGCGAACGACCACTACGGCGTCGATTACTGACTCCACCTTGGCCAGTTGGGCCTCGATTTCAGGGAGTTCGATGCGGTAACCACGTATTTTGACCTGCTCATCAATTCTTCCTTTAAACTCCAAATTTCCATCTGGAAGCCAGCGTACCAAATCCCCAGTTCTGTAGCAGGGTTCTCCGTCCTTCACAGGACTAGGGACAAATTTCTCTGCTGTGAGATCAGGACGATTGAGATATCCGCGCGCTACACCTTCACCGCCGACAATGAGTTCACCCCAAGCACCAATAGGCTGTAATTGCAGCGATCCATTGACCACATAAGCGGTCGAATTACTAATTGGGCGACCAATCGGTACGACCCCTTCGGCACGACCTGGAATCTCGTAGGTGGTGGAGAAGGTCGTATTCTCTGTCGGACCATAGCCATTGATAGGGACAAGATCAGGATTAGCCTCGATTACACGATTCATATGAGATATGGACAGTACGTCACCGCCGACTAGTAATGCTTTGAGCCCTCTGAACAGGTACTCATCCTGCAGGGAAAGCTGATTGAAAAGCGGTGAAGTAAGCCACAATGTCGTAATCCCGTACTTGGCAATAGCTGCTTTGAGCCTATCGGCAATCAGAATGTCGTCATTCTCTACGAAATAGAGTTGCCCACCGTTAAGCAACGCTCCCCATATTTCGAATGTAGAAGCATCAAAGGCCACGGCTCCTGTTTGCAAAATTCGTGTGGATTCATTCAGCTCCACATAGTTGGTCTCTTTGACCAGACGAACCACGTTCCGGTGTTCAACCATAACGCCCTTCGGTCTACCCGTCGTACCCGATGTATAGATGACATAAGCAAGCCCCTGCGATCCTTGGGCAGTCTCCGGCTGGGCAGGTTCAGCTGCATAAGCCTCTTCACTGCTAAGATCGACAATCGGTATACCGTAGTCTACATTTATAAGCTCGCTCTTTTGCACCAATAATAGCTTGGCGTCGGAATCATTAAGCATATAACGCACCCGATCTTCCGGGTAATCAGGATCAATCGGCACATAGGCTCCACCCGCTTGAAGCACCGCGAGCATACCAATGACCATTTCGATGCTTCGTCCGCCCATCACGGCCACAGGCTGCTCCCTCAACGTTCCCAAACGACGCAGTGTTTGGGCCAGTCGGCTCGCCTTGTCTTCCAATTCAAGGTACGTTAGCTGGACATCGCCGAATACAAGCGCCGTCTGTTCCGGTGTACGCTTGACTTGTTCTGCGAACAGCTCATGAATGGTCTTGTGGCTTGGATAAGGAGTCGATGTCGCGTTAAATACTTCAACGATCTGTACTTTCTCCTCCGGTGTGATCATTTCTATCTCGGCCAGTTGCAACTGGGGATTGGCCGAGACTGCGTGCAGAATCCGGAGCAAGTGCGTTGCAAGTCGCTCTACACTTTCACGCCGATATAAAGCCGTACTATACTCGAGGCCAAAGGCTAATTTTGAGCCCTTCTCCTCTACATTGAGGGACAGGTCAAATTTGGCTGTGACGGTGTCCATCAAGTAAGGAGTAAAGTGCACTCCGTCCATTTCCTGCTCTTCCTGCTCGGTATTTTGTAATACCAATAGGGTGTCAAAGAGCGGATTGCGGCTGACATCACGTCCTACGCCCAGCTTTTCGACCAATTTTTCAAAAGGGTAATCCTGATGCTCAAACGCCTTGAGCGCTGTTTCCTTGATTTCCAGAAGATAATCCTGAAAGGTTTTATCTCCTGCCGGGTAGCTGCGCAAGGCCAGTGTGTTGACAAACATCCCGATGATGCCCTCAAGCTCAGCCTGCGGTCTTCCGGCTACTGGAGAACCTACGACGATGTCCTCCTGTCCTGTATATTTGTGCAGTAGTACCGAATAGGCGGCCAGCAATACCATATACAGTGTAGTACCTGTACGGGATGCAAGCTCTTGTATCGCCTTATTGCCAGACTCATCCAATGTAAAATCAATTCGGCTACCCTCGAAGCTCCGAACTGAAGGTCGTTGGAAGTCTGTAGGCAAATCCAATACCGGCAACTCTCCTTCAAAGGATTGCAACCAATATTCCTCAAGATCTTGCCATTGGTTCTCTGACTGTTCCCGTTGCCATACGGCATAATCCTTGTACTGGATGTGCAGCTCTGGGAGCTGTTCTCCTTGATACAAATGAGTAAGTTCCTCTATCAATATTTGAATAGAAACCCCATCTGAAATGATGTGATGCATATCAAACAGCAACAGATGACGCTCCTCCTGGAGCTTCACCAAGCTAACACGCAGTAATGGAGCCTGGCTCAGATCAAAGGCACGAATAAAGTTGTGAATGAGCGTATCCGTCTCCTCCACCAAAGCCTCTGTGTAGTTCAACGCAAACGGCACATTCCTATGCACACGCTGAACAAGCTCTCCATCCTGCATATAAAAGCCGGTTCTCAGGGATTCATGACGCTGGATCAGTGCCTGGAACGCAGACTCCAGCCGCGTGCAATCCAACGGTCCATCCACTGTGAAGACCCCTGGCATATTGTAGCTGAGCTCTCCCCCGTCCATCTGTCTCAGCACGTATAACCGCTTTTGCGCTGAGGACACTGGGTAAGCCTCGCTTTCCGTTGCCTGTGGGATGGATTCGTACATGGTCGGAATGTGTTTTTTCACAAGTTGCGCCAAGGATTCGACCGTAGGTGACTGAAACACCTCACGCAGCGAAATGCTACATCCCAATTCTTTGTGAATCCGTGAAACGAGCACTGTTGCCCGCAAAGAGTGACCACCAATTTCAAAGAAATTATCTCTGACACCGACACGAGCAACGCCCAAGATATCTTGCCAGATGAGTACCATCTGAGCTTCCACAGCAGTTCTCGGAGCCAAATAAGCCTCACCGGATTGTACGCTGCTTTCAGGAGCCGGCAACGCACGGCGATCCAGTTTGCCATTTGGTGTAAGCGGCATTTGCTCCAGCCGGACAAAATAAGAAGGAATCATGTAAGCGGGGAGTTCCGCCGCCAGCTGAGACCGCAATTCCCCCGGCGAAAGGTCACTGGAGGCTACATAGTAGGCGCACAGCAATTTTTGGCCCTGTTCGTCTTCCCGTGCGAGGACAATCGTTTCTCGTACGCTTGGAGCCTTGAGAATTTGGGCTTCTACCTCGCCAAGCTCAATTCGGTAGCCGCGAATTTTGACCTGATGGTCGATCCGCCCCAAATATTCAATATTGCCATCAGGCAACCAACGAGCAAGATCCCCAGTTCGGTACAGCCGCTCTCCCACCCGATACGGATGCTCAACGAATTTCTCAGACGTCAAATCCGGCCGATTCAAATACCCACGGGCAAGACCGTCTCCCGCAATGTATAGCTCTCCTGGAACCCCAACAGGCTGCAGGCGTCTTTGCTCATCGAGAATGTAAGCGCTAAGTGTGGGGATCGTTCTGCCAATATTGCTTTTCCCCGCTTCAATCTCATGTTCCGTGATTTCCTTATAGGTGACATGAACCGTTGTTTCCGTAATTCCGTACATATTAATCAGCTGCACATCAGGATACTTGACCCGCCAGTTTCTCAGAAGAGATGGACTTAAAGCCTCTCCACCAAAAATGATTTTTCTAAGGCCAAGCTCTGTCGAAGAGTGCATTAACTCTTCCTGTAGCACCTGATAAAAATACGTCGGCGTCTGATTTAAGATGGTGACTTGGTTGTCTTTCAACAACTCCAGGAAAGCTGCTGGGCTCTTGGCTGTGAGAGATGGAACAATCACCAATTTCCCTCCGTAAAGAAGCGCTCCGTACATCTCCCAAACGGAGAAATCGAAGCAGAACGAATGGAACAGCGTCCACGTATCCTGAGAGTTGAAGTCAAATAAATTTTTATCGTTAAAGAGCAGTCGAACTACATTTTTGTGTTCAATCAGCGTGCCCTTCGGCTTGCCGGTTGTACCCGACGTGTAGATGACATAGGCCAGATGGTTTGGTCCCGAAATGCTCTCCAGATTGGAGGCATCTCCTGTATACGTTACAGAATCGTCCAGACTCACAAGCTTTCCGTCAAAAGTGGTACTCTCCCACAGATGACTTTGGGTGAGCAACAGACGGACACCTGAATCCTCCAGCATATAATGGATACGCTCTTCCGGATAATCGGGGTCAATCGGTACATAGGCACCCCCTGCTTTCAAAATGGCCAACATCCCGATGACCATCTCCAAGGAACGGTCAGCCATAATCCCTACGAGCGTATCTGCCCCTACTCCCTCGGAGCGCAAATATCTCGCAAGCTGGTTAGCCTGCTCGTTTAGAGCTAGGTATGTAATGCTCTGCTCGTCCATCTGAACGGCTACGTGATCTGGCGTGCGCTCGGCTTGTTCTTCGAATAAGCCATGGATGGTCTTCTCACGTGGATAGTCAACTGTAGTGCCTTCCGAAAGAGCCAAAATGGATTGCTCTTCGGGTTCGCCCAATAAGTTTACCTCTGCGATAGAAAGCTGAGGTGAATGAATGATCTGCTCGGCGATCGTAAGCAACTGGGAAACCATGTCCTTAACTTCGCTGCGTTCAAACAGCTCCGTCCGATAATCGACATCCAGTACCAGTTCGCCTTCATCCAGGATCTCTACGATATGAAGTACGAAATCGTTCACTTCATCCCCGCAGAAATCATAATCTGTCAAAATACGCACATCATCCAAATCAACCCAATTGATAAGACGATATTCCATTGAAACGCCAAAAAGCCGCTGAATATCCTTGTTGCCATGCATTTCTCTAAGATCCTGAATTAACTGATTGTATGGATATTTCTGATGCCGCAGGATTGACATCTGATCTCTGGCTACATCCTGCACGAAGCTCAGCACATCCATATCCTTTTCGACGTATGTTCTGGCAGCAGCGGTGCTGACGAACATACCTATCTTTTGCTTCTCTTTTTTGTTCCCCCGGTTAGCGAACGAAGTTCCAATCACCACATCCGGCTGATTCGTCATTTTGTGTATGTAGATATACATCGCACCCATGAAGAACTGGAACAAGGAAATTCTGTTCTGTTGGCAAAATGCCTGCAGCTCGTGATACAGCACTTCTGGTACAGTAAAATGCTCCCGAACAGCGTGGGTGCTTAAAGACAATGGATTATATGACTTCCAACCCGTAAGCTCAGGCAAATCAGAAAATTTATCCAGCCAGTATGCCTTATCTTTCTGGTATCTGTCAGAAAGTTCGTATGCATTCTCATCTGCAATATATTCAATATACGAGCAATCGTCGCCCAGCTTCGGCTCATTTCCTTGAATTAACTCCATGTAAAACGCTGTTAGCTGATTGCCATAGACCACCATTGATATTCCGTCAGAAATAATATGGTGCATCTTGATATTAATCCAATACTCTTCCTCGCTAATCTTCACAATTAAAAACTGGAAGAGTTCAGAATCCAGCAGGGGCAAGGGTTTGCTTTTGTGTTGCTCAAGTAAGGCTTCCACTTCAGATATACTTTCATAGTGGGAAAGATCCAGGCACTCCAACTGTCTTTCTTCATAAGGAACGACATACTGTTGAGGCACTCCATCCACTGAGGTAATACGAATACGGAACGCATCATACTGTTTGATAATCAAATTAATAGACTGCATGAAGGCAGTGATATGGATATGCCCCTTCATCTTAGCTGTACCGGAAAGCTGTGACACTGACGTATCTGGGTAGAGTAATTCGGTATACCATATACGCTTCTGCGCATTTGTTAAATCATATAACTGCATGTCATTCATCTCATTCACTCCTATTCCATGATGTGAATATCCTCCCGCTGCACCTGGCAGTCAGGAGGACAAAAGGAAAGTTTAACGTGCGCTTCCACCCCGTCATTGATCCAGTGAAACAATTTCTTCCGCCTCAACTACCAATCGATCCCCTACGGAAGCACGACCACTTCCCAGAATATAGCCCCGTCGACGCTTGATCACTTCAAAGTAGAGATCAATTCGGTCCCCAGGCTTCGCCAAGCTATGGAACCGAATCCCATTGAGATTGGTCAGGTATGAAATCCCTTTTTTATCAACCGCCACGAATGCCGCCAATTGTGCAAGCGACTCCACAATCAACATAGGAGGCATGTATGGATTACTGTCTGTAATGAACCACTCACTCCAGGTGACAAGCTTGTATCCCTTCGCCCACTGCGACGTTTCGTACCCGGTCACGCCATCCAACAGAAGAAAAGGGTACCGGTGAGGAAGCACATCCGGGATATGGATTAGCTCTTCGCTCACAGGCTTATTCCCCTTCCCACTTGCGAACAGCAAGGCAGACGTTGTGCCCTCCGAAACCAAATGAATTGCTAATCGCTGCGCGGACCTCGCGTTCCTGATATACATGCGGCACAAAGTTCAATTCAGGAGCTTCCGGATTGTCACAATTGAGTGTCGGTGGTATTTTGCTGTGAATCATGCTCTGCACAGTCGCAATTAATTCGACTGCCCCTGCACCGCCCATTAAATGGCCAGTCATGGATTTAATAGACGATATCGCCAAAAGGGGGGCATGCTCCCCGAACACTTTTTGAATAGCATTAATCTCCATACGATCATTAAATGGCGTACTCGTACCGTGGGCATTGACATAGTCGATTTCCTGCGGTGTTAAGCCGCCATCCTGCAGTGCGATGTTGATCGCTTCTGCCGGGCCGGAGCCAGAGGGATCTGGAGCTGTGATATGATACGCATCCGTTGTGCATCCGTAACCCACAACTTCGGCCAGAATGGTGGCTCCGCGGTTCAAAGCATACTCCAACTCCTCCAGCACCAAGACTCCTGCTCCTCCACCGATGACGAATCCATCACGATCCACATCAAACGGACGACTAGCCTTCTGCGGCTCTTCATTACGTCTGGAGAGAGCATGAATATTCGCAAATGATGCCAGATCAAGCTGACTAAAATTGGCTTCTGCTCCACCGGCAACCACGACATCAGCCGTGCCGTACTGGATCGTACGTAATGCCTCACCGATGGCATTGCTTCCTGTAGCACAAGCTGTAACCACAGCAAACGAAGGCCCCTTGGCCCCAATAGCAATGGAGATTTCACCAGGTGCTGAATTAATCATCATCGAGGAAACAAAATAAGGAGAAACTCTTTTGGGACCAAGCTTTGTTAATTTCCCATAGTTCTCCTCTATAACGTCGAGGCCGCCTGCTCCAGAGCCGACAATAACCCCCACGCGACTTGCATTCCGCTCATCAATCACTAATTTGGATTGCTCCACCGCCTGCCGGGCAGCCGCCAAAGCAAACTGAGTGAACTGTGCCACTTTATTAGCTTCCTTCTTACTCATATATTGCAATGGGTCAAAGCCCGTAACCTGTGCACCGATCTTTGTCGGAATGTCCGCTGTATCGAAAACAGTGACCGGTCCAATTCCGCTTTTTCCTTTCAACAGTGAATTCCAGAAATCCGTAAGATTAAGCCCAACCGGCGTTACGACTCCCTGTCCAGTCACTACAACACGTCTTCTCACTGTATCCACGTCCTTCGTTGAAATTAATTCTTGGAAGCCTGTTGCTCGTAGAGAGGAAAGTCGCCATACACATGGCTGATTTTTTCATGCACATCCGCAAGATCAGCATATACCTCGACGACCACAAGCTTGTTCTCCTGATACTTTTGCCAAGCAAGCTGAAGCTGTTCCCGTGCCTCTCCCTTACTCCGAATTGCGAGGCTCTCTACAAACTCATACTGGGGAATTTGAATTCCTGTCTTGGCCGCCTCAGAAACAAACGGGAGGGACTGCCCTGTGAGATGCTTATAATTCATCTGATTCTGTAACCAACCATACCCACCATTATTGAGTACGACATAGATTAATGGTATTTGATACTCCACCGCCGTCATAAAATCCGAACAGAAGAGATTGAACGCACCGTCACCTACAAGTGCCACTACTGGACGTTGTGTTGCCACGCTTGCTCCCAGAGCAGCCGCCGCACCGAATCCAAGACTCGTTTGATCACTAGGAACAATCGAAAGAGAGCCTTGGGCAAAGCGGAAATATGGATAAAAATAGGACCACATATCCTGCAATCCATTCTCTTGAAGAAGCACCAGATTTTTGGGGAACTCCGTCTGAATCATGTCCAACAGCTCAGGAACGTGGATCCCAGGAGCCTTTTGCAATTCCTCCAGATAGATAGCCCTATGAGAAAAAGCCTTCTCTTTACAGCTCCTGATTGTTTCAAGCCACACTCCATCAGGCTTCTGCCCTAGCCGATCATGCCATTGCTCCACTGCTGCATATCCATCACCAAGCACTTTGATACCCCTATATTCGTGTGCAAAATCCTCCAGATTTACATTGACTTGAATCAAAGGTGTATCCTGTAGCAGAATATCCCACTCGAACGTAGCCGTTTCTTCCAAGCGGCTGCCCAGTGTGATCACCACATCAGATTCCTTCCAGATTTGTCTTAGACTGAGATCCGTATAGAGTCCGGCAACACCGCAGAAAAGTTCGTGTTCTTCATCCACTACACCCCGTCCCGAGGCAGTTGCGAACAAGGCCGCTCCATGTTGGTGAGCGAACCGCTCAATCACATCACCTGTACCTGACTTCATTCCCCCTCCGACTAGAATGAGCGGCCTGCGCGCCGTCTTTATAATCGCCCAAGCCGCATCCAACTCCCGACGAGACGGAGAGCACGACAGCTTTTCTGGTGGGGTAAACTGAAGCCCTGTTGGCACAGGCTGGTCCATCAGGTTTTCAGGGAGTTCGATATAGACAGGACCCGGTGCTCCATTGATAGCCAAAAAGGCAGCCCGCTCCATCGCCCATACAAGCCGATCCACATGCTCGACACGATAAGCCCATTTTACGAGCGGCTTCACGAGTGAGATTTGATCGGCTTCCTGAAAGGATCGGGTACCCAGCTTGTCTCCGCCAGTACCAAGCGCCAGAAGCAGGAGCGGAGCGCCCAGGTTCTTGGCTTCCAGCAGCCCTGTAAGTGTATTACTGAGCGCAGGGCCTTTCCCCACAACACATACGGACATCTGGTTGGTGGTGAGCGCATAACCTGCTGCCATGAACACAGCATTACGTTGATCTTTGCACAAAATAAAATCCATACCGGATGAGGGGAGTGACGATACGATTTTGAGATCATCACTTGGTAATCCAAAGAGATGCTGAACTCCAGCCGATTTTAAGTAGCCAATAATGGCATCCCAGGGGAAGAAGCTCGCAGTCATACCAAACTCCTCTTTTCCGACAAATATTCTGCGACAATTTCTGAAATCAAGATCGGCTTCGAAATGAGCTTGAAATCGTAAAAAATATAGTTCGACATCGTGCCGTAGCCACCAAAAGGCTTATTGCCTTGATCCACATCCTCAAGCGTCTGATTAATGGTCAATGTGTGCTTCTTTCGTAGAACGTCAGTCAGGTGCTCCGATCCGTATAAGCTGCAACCCATTGCACGTTCACTGAAATAACTGGAGGAAATACGCTTGATCAGTTGCTCGTCGTCTTGGTAGCTAACTACATTGAAGACTGGCGAAAAATACTCAATAATCTCCAGATTCTGATCCAATTCACTATATACAACCGTTGGCTCCATCTTTTTCGTACGGAAATCAATGCCGCCGCCGTAAATAATAAATTTGTCGTTCGTGTTAAAATACTCAGAAACCGAATATAGCGTGTCTTTGTAGAATATAGGGGTATAGTTTGCGTTCGGATCATTGTTGGCTCCAAACACGAGTTGGTCAAGCTGTTGAATCAGCAGATCTTTGAAATGCTCACTCACATCTTGATGTACCAGAATGATGTCGGGGCCTAGGCAGTCTTGTCCAGAGTTGAACAATCTCATTCGGATTACATCGGTAACCGCCAGCTCCAGATCTGCATCAGGCCCGATAATGAAAGGATTTAGCCCTTGTCCGTAAAAAATGTAGAGCTGATCTTTTCGAATCTGTTTTTTGATCTTCTCTGCATTGGTATAGCTTCCGGTGAACACCACAATATCAGCTGGCATAACGGAATTCTCCATGAACACCTTCTGGCTAACTTTACGAATATAGATGGGTAATCCATGTACAGCCTGAAGCTTTTCATGCAGCATGTTGACGTACTCATTTACGTGAGAAGAAGGGCGAAAGTCTATATTTTCAACGTACAGGGACGGAATCAAAAGGTATAATGCATAGGAGTATAAAATGACGTTGGAAGGCATGAATACAGCCATAGATCGTTGCCGACTTGGCTGATAGGTCTGCACTTCTTGCAGAGCACCTTGAAGTGTGAGGATCGTGGAGTCAATTTCTGCATTGGCGGCCCGATAGGATGAAAACTGCGTGAGAATATCCATCACTTCCTGCCGATTTTCAATCAAATAATTGAGGCATTTCAGAATAGATTCATGCCTTTCCAAAAACAGTGTGTTTTCTGCCAATTCTGGATTTATATTCATGGCACATTCTCCCTTTCCTATATGCGGTTTTGGTAAATATCTTGCTATACTTTGCGAGAAGCAACTTTTTCCAGGGCAATACGCTCCATCTCCAAACGATCCACTTTTCCATTGCGATTTAAAGGAAAGTGGTCGAGCGGAAGCAAAAGATCGGGAAACATGTATGAAGGGAGCACACGATTTATTTCTTTGCGGAGTACAGACAAGGCTTGCAAGGATTCGCCTTCGATGAAGGCAACAAGTAATGTCCCTTTAGCCTCATCCTCCAAGGTGATCACGCAGGATCGGTAACCTAGAGAACCAATCCGGTCCTCAATATAGACCGGAGATACCATATAGCCCATCCGGTTGACCGTCTTGCCGCTGCGTCCAATGACATACAGCATTCCGTCATCCAGATAGCCCAGATCCCCCGTCTTGAACCAACCGTCCTGTAGAACGGATTGCGTCAGGTCTGGACGATTCAGATAACCTTCCATGCATCCAGCACTGCGTATCCACACTTCGCCTACGACACCGTCCGTCTGCTGTTTGCCTGTAGAATCTAGTATTTTCAAATCCACACCAGGTAATGGTAGTCCACAACCCTTCGGACACTCTAGCGTCCCCAGCGTAACGTTGCCCAGTTCAGAAAGACCGTAACCATTCAGCAGGGGCTGTCCAAATATGTTGTTAAATTTCTCTTCAAGGTCTTGGGTAAGTGGAGAACCGCCTACGCACCACATGCGCACCGGGGCTTCCTTGACCATTTCCAGTTGTTCGGGTTTTCGGTTTAGCATACGCAACAAGGTGTAAAAAGCAGAGGGGTTAGCATCTACGACCGTCGCCCGGTCTTTCGTAATACTTGCAATGACGCTCCAGAGGTTTTTTGGATTGCAGATGATGAGAGAACATGAGGTTAACCACCAGGAGAAGATAAGTGAGATTCCATAAAAATGAGAGAAAGGCACAACGGGGAGCATATGGTCAGACGGTAGGTAGTTCATGGCGTGTATGGAATGCCTGATGTTCTCCATAAAAGCTGAACCAGCTTTCACGATTCCCTTGGGTTTTCCCGTCGTACCTGAAGAATACAGAATGAGCGCATCTGGCCTCTCGCACCACTTGTTAAAGTCGAGGGCTTCAAGCTTTGGCTCTCCCACCCAATCCGGGTGCACTGTTTCTTCTTGAATCAGATCTTGAATCAGAATAACGAGTGCATGAGGAAGTTCTAAATCGGAATCCGTAAGGATGCAACAGGCATCCGCTTCATCATAGATTTGGGCCACCTCATCGAGCACAGTCTGCTCGTCCACCACAGTCACCGAAACAGCGATATTGCACAGGGAGAACAGAGACACAACAAACCAATAAGAATTGGCCGCTTTCAGAATCACTCTACCGTCTTCGGGAATGCCTCTGAGAGTCAACATCCGGGAGAAGATCGTAACGTCTCGCTCCAGACGCTCCCTGGTCATAATTCCTTCAGATGAGATAATCCGGCAATCCGTATGCGTAATAAGCACAACGTTCCCTCCTTACATCCCCGTAATATGGTATCCAGCATCTACATGGATAACTTCACCCGTAATGCCTCTCGATAAATGGGAAAATAGGAATAACGCCGTATCTCCGACTTCAGACGTATCAACCGTCTTGCGTAAGGGCGTAGTTTCTTCAATATGTTTGAGCATTGTGTTAAAATCCTTAATGCCATAGGCAGCCAAAGTCCGTATCGGACCAGCGGAAATCGCATTTACACGAATGCCATATGTGCCCAGATCATTCGACAGATAGCGCATGCTGGCTTCCAGTGAAGCCTTCGCCACACCCATAACATTGTAATTTTTGATCGCTCGTTCTGCGCCAATATACGTCATGGTGACGATACTCCCACCCTCTGTCATCAGTGGGTACACTCGACGGGATACAGCAGCCAAGGAATAGGCGCTGATTTCTTGTGCAACGGCGAATCCCTCGCGAGAAGTGTCAACGAACAAGCCATCCAAATCCTCAGCCTTAGCATAGGCGACACTGTGAAAATAACCATGCAACACGCCTACTTTTTCTTTTAGAAAATCCGCCAATGCATCAAGCTCTTCATTGCTTTGTACATCGCAAGGACAGACCAGTGCTCCCGGAATGGTTTCAGCAAGCTTTAGTACCCGCTCTGCAACCCTCTCATTTTCGTAAGTAAAAATGAGTTGTGCCCCTTCAGCAGCTAAAGATTGAGCTGTCCCCCAAGCAATACTCCTGTTATTAGCCACGCCCATAATCAAAATGTTCTTACCGCTCAGTAGTACTGCCACAGAAACCACCTTTCTTTTTTTACATTATTAAACAAAATAACAACTTAATTGCGTATGTCTACATTTATAGACATATGTAATCTTTCCTGGAATATTATCGCGTTAATTGCCAAACTTAGATAGGCGACGTTTTAGGCAAATCACAAAATTTATTTTAAAATTTGTGTAACACATCATGTATGCTGTCTGTCATCTCACAAAAAATAATTGTGTTGCTTCTGTTGGTCTGTGTTCAAATCGAAAGGGATACATGTGTGTGAAAAAAGATAGCGAGGCGAAAATAAGGTGACTGTCAAAGTAAGTTAAACATAAAATCCGCATATTTTTGTAAATATTTACATTCCGATGACAGACTCACCCCACTACCGGAAGTAACCACTTCATTTTCACCAACAATGACTCTCCCGATTTGAACATCCTGAGTGACCAGCCAGATATCATCTAAGTGTAAAACCTTAACCTTTATAGACTACGCTTTTGTTTTTTGGGAGCTAAAGTATAGCTAAAGGAGACAACAAAGTCGATTACCAGAACGATCGCCCATGTTTGCATAATGCCCTCCAAAGACGCCGTACGCTGTGGATCATCAACATACACAATGATGGCGAGCAACAAAGCATTACCTATAGCCCAGCCCAAAAGGTGAAGCAACCAACCTATCCGTTCCTCTTTTGCATGAGCAGCACCATACTTGCGTTCAGGCTTGGGTCCCTTACCAAACCAATGGGAGAACCGTACATCCGCCCACTTAATTAACCTATGACCAAATGCTACTGTAATACCAAAATAACAGGCCGCCAAGCCAGTAGCAGTCGTAATCTCCATGCCACTTTTCACCGTGATGAACACTGCAATTAGTAACAGGATATCAATAATTGGGGTAAAGAGTAAAAGAAGCCCACCTAATTTCTTCAACCCAAACATATACCTTGCGACTAACCCTGCAACAACAAAAACCCAAAACAAAACCTCAGCACTAATAATAAATAAATACATAATGGACGATTCCTTTCAAATTAGAAATTGGTATTCACCTCAACTATCCCCCTTTCATGCCCACTATCATACAATATTATACATAATATTCCTAGTATTTTGTCTATAATTACATAAAAGGAAACAAATAGCCGTTTTTTCTGTGAAAAACAGTATCTGTTCAAACTATTTCGTCTTGTTCTCAAAATGGGCATTTTACATCATATGCTACCCATAAAGAATGATGATGATCTGAAATGAAAAAAAAGATGTACCTATGCTAATCAGCACGGGTACATCTTTTTTACAGATACACTATCCAATTACGATATGCCCTTCGGGACGACGGTACAATGTCTTGGTTGAGCGTGGACGAATGGCATAGGCAATCGTAAGAGGACCAATTCGACCAATAAACATAGTCACACAAATAATCAGCTTGCCTGCGTCAGACAACCCTGGCGTCACTCCTACGGACAACCCTACCGTTCCAATTGCGGAAGCAGCCTCAAATGCCAGGGAGAGAAATGGGGCATCCTCTGTCATTAAGAGCAGTATAACCACAATCGAGAATATAAATAGGGCTAGTACAATAATGGTCAGCGCCCGCATCATGATATCTTTGGGGACCCTATGACGGAAAAACACGATTTCCTTCTGTCCTCGCATGACGGCGATTAGCGCACCTACCATAAGCAGAAACGTAGTCGTTTTGATTCCTCCTCCAGTTGAGCCTGGAGAAGCACCGATAATCATCAGCAACATAATAAAAAACTGACTTGCCTGCCTTAACCCGCTGATATCGACTGTGCTCGTACCCGATGATCTCGTGGAGACCGATTGAAAGACAGCTCCATATACTTTGCCTTCCCAGTTCAGTGCACCCAAGGTTCGTGCATTGGTAAACTCAAAAATAAATAAAACCAGCGCACCAATCACAATGAGCACTCCCGACACGCTTAGCACCATTTTGGAGTGTAGAGACAGTCTCCGGGTACGGCGAAAATCGAACAGATCGCTAAGCACCAGGAAACCCAAGCCTCCTGATATAACGAGCACAGATGCAATCATATTGAAAACAAAATCTCCAGCGTACTGTTGGAAGCTAGTCCCGAACAGATCGAATCCCCCGTTATTAAAGAGGGATACGGAATGGAATATTCCATAATAGATCGCTTGTCCGACAGGCATCTCTCGCATCCACCGCAAAGCCAAGACGACGGCAGCTATCGCCTCAATGGTAAAAGAAAAGATCAGCACCTTGCGAATAATACGCACGATCCCTTCCATGCTATCGGCATTAATAGCCTCCTTAAGCAGCAACCGATCCTTCAGCGATAATCGCCGCCCCAATAACAGCGCAAACAAGGTCGCTAAGGTCATAAACCCCAGCCCGCCTAGCTGCATCAGCACCAAAATGACGGTTTCGCCAAACATCGTATACGTTGAATCGACGTCAACGACGACCAGTCCTGTGACACAAGCGGCTGAGACGGACGTAAAAAGCGAATCAATCCAATGCGGAGCATGACCACTATGATTGGCAACAGGAAGCATCAGTAGCAAAGTACCCAATGCAATAATCAATAAATATCCAATGACCAATATAAAAGGAGGCGATGCGAACCGACTAAGCTTGACGCTGCGTTTCATTAGAGTATTCTCTCCATCCGTTCTTATGAAAAAGAGGAACAAGACACGGGAAACCCGGCTGATCCTCTATATTCATAATGTTATGTTATTCTACTGTACGGTTACGCATATGCGGGAAAAGCAGCACATCGCGAATGGAAGGCGCATCTGTCAGCAACATGACCAAACGATCGATGCCGATGCCCAATCCGCCTGTTGGCGGCATACCGTATTCCAAGGCGCGGATAAAGTCATCATCCATTTCATGAGCCTCATCGTTACCGTGCTCACGTTCCAGCAATTGAGCTTCAAAACGTTGGCGCTGGTCGATTGGATCATTCAGCTCAGTAAACGCATTCGCATGCTCACGAGCGACCACGAACAGCTCGAAGCGATCCGTAAACCGCGGATCTTGTTCGTTTTTCTTGGCCAACGGCGAGATTTCAACCGGATGTCCAGTAATAAAGGTCGGCTGAATGAGCGTTTCTTCTACGAACTGCTCAAAGAATGCATTCAGGATATGGCCAAAGGTCATGTGTGGTTCGACCGGAACTTTATGCTCTTTCGCAAGGCGGTGAGCTTCTTCATTACTCATCTGCACGCTAAAGTCTACGCCTGTTACTTCTTTAACAGCATCAACCATGGAGACTCTGCGCCATTGCGGCGTCAGATCCACTTCCTGGCCTTGATATTGAATGTGCTGTGTGCCCAGTACTTCCTGCGCAATATGTGCAACCATGTTTTCCGTCAATTGCATGATATCTTTATAATCAGCATACGCTTCATACAGCTCAATCATCGTAAACTCAGGGTTATGGCGGGTCGAAATACCTTCATTACGGTAAACACGACCGATCTCATATACTTTCTCCATTCCACCGACAATTAGTCGTTTCAAATGGAGTTCAATAGCAATACGCATATAAAGCTGCATGTCCAATGCATTATGGTGGGTAACAAATGGCTTCGCCGCCGCCCCGCCAGCAATGGAATGTAAAGTTGGGGTTTCAACTTCCAAATAGCCGAGCGAATCGAGATAACGACGCATGGATTGAATAATACGGGACCGTGTAATGAACGTTTTTTGTACTTCAGGGTTCATAACCAAATCGACATACCGCTGACGGTAACGTAATTCAACATCCTTCAGACCATGGTATTTCTCCGGTAATGGATACAAGGATTTGGACAAGACCTCAATATCCAGCACTTTGATCGTAGTTTCACCTGTTTTGGTCTTAAAGAGCACACCCTTAACACCAACGATATCGCCGAGATCCAAAATACCAAATGCTTTATATTTTGTCTCAGGTACAGTGTCTTGACGAACATAAATTTGAATACGTCCGCTAAGATCCTGTATATGAGCAAAGCTGGCTTTCCCCATCACACGTTTAGCCATAATACGGCCTGCTATGCTAACTTCAATATTCTTTTCTTCCAGTTCTTCCTTAGTCAAACTGTCATACTTGCTCAGTAGTACGCCCGCTTCAGCCGTGCGTATGTATTTGCGTCCAAAAGGATCAATGCCCAATGAGCGAAGCTCGTCCAATTTGGCACGACGAATTTGCAATAGTTCACTTAATTCCTCGCGATTTTCTTGTGTTTCCTGGTTAGTAGTTTCATCCGACATGGTGCTAAATCAGCTCCTTCAATATGAATAGACGGGCCGGGGTCCGTCCGGGTGTAGAGAAAAAAAGCTTCCACAAGGAAGCTTTTACATTAAATTCCAAAGTCCGTGTCTTATTTCTTGATATCCACGATTTTATATTGAATAACGCCTGCTGGAACGGTGACATCCACAACAGTTCCCTTTTTCTTACCGAGAATTGCTTTGCCAACCGGACTTTCATTCGAAATCTTGTTCTGAAGCGGATCGGATTCAGCGGAACCTACGATAGCATACTCTGTAATATCTCCGAATTCCAAATCTTCAACGGTCACAGTTGCGCCTACTCCCACAACATCGGTGTCAATTTCATCACTATTGATAATGCGGGCATTGCGTAGCATCTTTTCCAACGTAATTACACGGCCTTCAATAAAGGCCTGCTCATTCTTCGCATCCTCATATTCGGAGTTTTCACTAATATCTCCGTATCCGATGGCTACCTTAATCCGTTCAGCCACTTCGCGGCGTTTGACAGACTTTAAGTTCTCAAGCTCATCTTCGAGCTTTCTAAGACCTTCCTGTGTCAGAATGACTTCTTTATCGCTCATCTTAACCGATTCTCCTGTCATGGGAAAAGTTTAAAAGTGCATCGGAATGCACGCTTTCAAAACATAATATGCCACTCTGAGGGAATGAGAACATTTCCTGCTGTTGTCTTGAGAGCTGCACACAATTTGTAGCATACATCAAGATTTTATACTGAACGATTATAGGGCAAGCAATTGGAAAAGTCAATCGCGCGCACAGGCAGGAACATCTTCCTTATTGCGCAACAGCAGCAGGAGATGCAGCACTTGTAAAAGGCTCATCGTTTTCTACCATGTGCAATTGAGATACAAATTGATCCAAAATACGTACCATATCGTCGCGCTTTGTTTCTTCCATAATGACATCCTTAATACGTGCTGAACCTTTAAGCCCCTTGAGGTACCAAGCCAGATGCTTGCGCATTTCACGAACAGCTACTGCTTCACCCTTCAAAGCAACCAGACGATCCATATGCAGAATGGCAATACGAATTTTTTCTTCCGGTGAAGGATCGGGCAACAGCTCACCTGATTGCAAGTACTCAATCGTACGGTAAAGCATCCACGGATTTCCCAGAGCACCGCGTCCGATCATAACGCCATCACAATTGGTCAAATCCAGCATACGGCGAGCATCTTCCGGTGATGCCACATCGCCATTTCCAATTACAGGAATGGAAACTGCTTCTTTAACTTCTTTTATAATATCCCAATTCGCAAGTCCCGTATACAGTTGCTCCCGTGTACGGCCATGTACGCTAACGGCCTGTCCTCCGGCACGTTCAACAGCGCGAGCGTTCTCTACGGCATAAATATGCTCACTATCCCAACCAATACGCATTTTCACAGTAACCGGCTTGTTTACTGATTCCACTACCGCCGATACCATTTCATAAATCTTGTTTGGATCGAGCAGCCAACGAGCACCTGCATCACATTTGGTCACTTTGGGAACCGGGCAACCCATATTGATATCAATAATATCTGCATTCGTTTCCTGATCTACGACCTTCGCTGCTTCCACCAGAGTTTCACGGTCGCCTCCGAAAATTTGCAAGCTAAGCGGCTTCTCGCGCTCATCTACAAACAGCATCTCACGTGTACGCTTGTTGCCGTGAATGATCGCCTTATCACTAACCATCTCTGCACATACCAAGCCTGTACCGAATTCCTTGGCGATCAGGCGAAAAGCAGGGTTGCACACGCCTGCCATCGGAGCCAGAACGACTTGGTTTTTCATTTCAATACCGCCGATTTTCAACATATCTGTTCACCCCTTTATTCTTTCTTTTGTATCATTATTTATCGTCATTCTGTCAGTTCCCGGACTTCAATTTCTAGCGTTTGGGCGATAATGTTCAGCATGTCTAAGTCTATTGTACGATTGCCTCGCTCCACAGCACCTAATACAGTCAAAGATATACCGGTACGCTCTGCCAACTCCTGCTGTGTGAACCCTTTTAGTTTCCGAAAGGCGCGGAGTCGTTGCGCCAGCTGCATGTTTTCCAAAGCTGTATGCCGTCCTTTCCATCCACAGAATTCAATGCAGTATGCACGATACTGTACAGACCGGACGGATCTTGGTTCGGAACGATGTCAGCCAAGGGAACCAGTACAAAAGCACGCTCCAACATGCGAGGGTGAGGAAGCTCCAAATCCGGTGTAGCCAGTTGTGCCGCTCCCATCCATAACAAGTCCAGATCAATGGTTCGTGGACCATTAGGAATATGTCTTACTCTCCCCAGACGACTCTCCACCTCCAGCATATATACCAGAAGCTCCTCTGGAGCAAGTGTTGTAGATAGGGCTACCGTCATGTTCAAAAAAGAAGGTTGATCCAGATACCCAACAGGCTCTGTTTCGTACAGGCTGGAGCACCGTATTACCCGGATACCCGGATGTTCGTCCAGCGCCGTAATGGCTTCATACAGGGTATGCTCGCGCTCCCCCAAATTAGCCCCTAAAGCAATATAAGCCTCTGATGCCTCAGAGGTCGAATGTGCATTCATGTATCGTTCCTACTTTCTTGCGCGATAAAGCTCAACCGTCACGCCTTGAAAATGAATATCAAATGGCGGATGCGGCTTCGTGACTTTGACAGTCAGTGCATTGACACTAGTATAAGTGTCCAGTAGGGAAGATGCAATACGTTCGCCCAAAGCTTCAATCAATTGGTAAGACTCCTTTTCTACAATATCTTTAACGGTGTAATGCACCTCTGCGTAATTAACCGTTTTGTCCAAAGCATCCTGCTCACCCGCTTCACGCAGATCAAGCTCCAGTTCCAAATCAATATAGTAACGTTGTCCCAGCTTACGTTCCTCTGGAAAAACGCCATGATATCCGTAATACTCCATACGATGCAATTTCATTTTATCCATTGTGGGTAGGCCCCCTGTTATTTATTAGATTTTTCTAAATAAGCTCAACTAAAGGTGTACACGCGGCACCACTACGCGGTCGGATGGTACTTCCCATCGCTGTTGTGCCCAGATTTCCTTATATTAGGATAAAATGGTTGGAATCCTGGCACAAAGGCGACCGCTTCGCTTGTACAGCACCATTCCGTCCACTTCGTTTTCGTTCTACTATTTTTTCCGTTCTTCTTACATTAATTTCTCTCTAAAAAATACAGTGACTTTATGGTGCGTTGTAGCGGAATGAAGGATTTGAATCCGGAGAAGCGTAGCGCTCGCCTCCAAAGCTTTTCAAGGAAAAGCTACATCGTAAGCATATACTCAACGGGATTCCTACAGTCATATGTTTTACCAATTCAAAAGAATCCCGTTGCAACAGCGATCACAGGATCAAATCATTCATGAAGCGTCTCCTAACCACCATAACTCAGTGCATTTTTAGACCCGTACACCATCGCATCACACATACGTACGGTGCGCTTGATTTGCGCCACATCGTGTACACGCACAATCTGGCACCCTTGAGCAATGCCAAAAGCAACAGTAGCCGCCGTGCCCTCCACCACATCATTCACAGGCAAATCCAGTGCTGTACGAATAAATCTTTTGCGCGACGTAGCCAATAACAGCGGAAAGCCCAGCTGACCCAATCTATCGAGAGAAGTCATGGCATGAATATTTTCATCGTAATCCTTGGCAAAACCGATACCTGGGTCTAAAATGATCTGTTCCTCACGTACCCCCGCATCCAGCGCTAATCGGATACTCTCTTTTAAATCGGACAGCATATCAGAAACCAAATCACTATAGTTATGGTCATGACGATTATGCATCAAAATGACCGGGCAATCGAATTCCGAAGCTACACGTGCCATATCAGGGTCTGCCTTAAACCCCCACACATCATTAATGATATGTGCGCCAGCTTCGAGTGCCTTTCTGGCTACTTCAGCTTTGTAAGTATCTACAGATAATGGAATGTGCGGTGCGATACGATGGATGGCCTGGACGACCGGAATGACCCGAGCCAGCTCCTCTTCCACACCTACTGGATCATGACCGGGACGGGTAGACTCCCCGCCAATGTCAATGATATCAGCTCCATCTTCCACCAGCTTCAATGCATGTAAAACAGCAATCTCCGGGTTATAATGTAATCCTCCATCGGAAAATGAATCCGGGGTCACATTCAGTATACCCATGATCTGTGTGGAATGTCCGAGTGTAAGCTCGGCATCCCCCATTCGGTAACTACGTTGATAAAGGGTCGGTATGTTCACTTGATCCCTGCTTTCTGTCTATAATCGTGCAACAGCAAAGCTGCTATGGACCTGGGCTGCGTCAAGGGAACCGAAAAATGATTCGTTGTTCCTCCCGGCTCCAACAACAAATCCACGGGCCGTATTTCTTGTATAGAGTTGGTCATAAAAATTTCGTCAGCCTGTTTCAGCTCGTCCCAGCGGTACAGGCCTTGCTCACAAGGAATGTCTCGCAGATGCGCCAGCTCCAAAATGAATTCACGCGTAATGCCTGGCAGAATCCCTGTAGACAAGTCAGGGGTATACAGCGTATTATTCCGCACAAAGAACAAATTGCTGACCATTCCCTCTGCCAGGAAACCATTGGCCGTAAGCATCATTCCTTCAGCCTTATAACGGACAGCTTCGGCATACTGCTGAAGTTCCCGTTTCGCAAGAATATTATTCATATAATGCAACGACTTTAAGCGAACCTCACCCTCTGGAGTGTTTCTGGGGATTCGCAACAACTGAAGCGCCGATGGGGAAGTCGATTGCCCAATTTGTGTATTGGTAGAGGGCAACGGCTTGGCAAACAAAATATGGTTGGGACGCGTATAGTCACCCGTCGGCAATCCTAGCACCTCTTCACCCGCTGATACGGTGTAGCGGATGTAGGCTTCATCCAACCCATTTGCCACCATCAGATGCTGGATGTGTTTCGTAAGCTGCTCCTCATCAGGTTGAAAAGGAATGCCGAGCATTCGGCAGCCTTCCTGTAGTCGATGCAGATGCCGATCCAGCAAGAATGGGGCGCCCTTGTAGGTGCGGAATGTTTCAAACAAGCCCATTCCGTATAAAAAGCCGTGATCACTTACGTGAACCACGGCTTTTGCGGCTTCCGTGAGGACGCCGTTGACTCCGATATATTTCATGAATCAAACGCCTACCTTGCGTTTTAGGAAATTGCGTAACAGCTGATGCCCGTAATCCGTAATAATGGATTCTGGATGGAACTGAACTCCTTCTACGGCAAATTCTTTATGCCGCAAACCCATAATTTCACCTTCTGCGGTTTCAGCGGTAATCTCTAGACACTCAGGTAGACTCTCGCGCTCTACCAGCAATGAGTGATACCGGGTTGCTGTGAACGGAGAAGGCAAGCCTTCAAATACTGACGTATTGTGATGAAGAATCGGTGAGGTTTTACCGTGCATGAGTCGTTCAGCCCGGATAACCTTACCGCCAAAAGCCTGTCCGATGGCCTGATGGCCGAGGCAAACGCCAAAAATCGGAATGCGACCTTTAAAATGGCTGATCACATCCAGTGATATCCCCGCCTCATTCGGCGTGCATGGACCCGGCGAGATCAAAATATGCTCTGGTGCCAGCTCTTCTATGCCTTTCACATCAATCTCATCGTTCCGTTTTACGGTTACTTCTTCGCCAAGTTCACCCAAATACTGAACAAGATTGTACGTAAACGAATCATAATTATCAATCACCAAAATCATACGACTCACCCTCCTGTGATACCGCTTCTGCTCAAAGCGGCTTCTTCTTCACCACATTGTACCGCCTTCATGACAGCTTTGGCCTTGTTCCGACATTCCCGATATTCCCTGTACGGGTCTGAATCAATGACGATCCCCGCACCTGTCTGTAAATAGGCAGTGCTGCCTTTAACAGCTAGTGTTCTTATTATAATATTTAATTCCATATTACCGTTATAGTCAATCCATCCAAGGGACCCAGTATAAGGCCCCCGCCGGACAGGCTCTAATTCTTCGATGATTTCCATCGTGCGCACCTTGGGTGCCCCGGTAATGGTTCCGCCTGGAAAGGTAGCCGCAATTACATCTATAGCTGTACGACCTGAGGCTAACTTCCCCTCCACCTGAGAAACCAAATGCATAACGTGCGAATAATACTCGACAGTCAGCAGTTCAGGTACATGCACCGATCCGTATTCGGCAATCCGTCCGATATCGTTACGCTCCAGATCGACGAGCATAATATGCTCGGCGCGTTCTTTTTCGCTTGATAGAAGCTCTGCTGCCATAGCGGCATCTTCATCCGGTGTTAGCCCCCTTCTTCTCGTACCTGCAATAGGTCGGGCGCTCACACGTCCATCCTCCAGCTTCACCAACAATTCTGGCGATCCACTGACGATCCGTAAATCCGGCATACGCAGCATACCCATATAAGGGGATGGATTCAGCAGACGAAGCCATTCATATATATTCTCAGGAAGGGCTGCAAGCGTACGTTGCTGACGAATCGACAAGTTAACCTGGAATACATCCCCTTGGGCAATATATTCCTGCACACGTCTTACGGCCTGTTCAAAATCTTGTTGGCTGAATGCCGCTGTCCAACCTTCAGATTCTTGATGAGCAGCCTCTAATCCTTTTTCGGACAGCCGAGCACAACGGCGAGGATGAGCTGGATCAGTCTCTCCCGCATGTATGATGTTCTTCCACTGAGTCAGCATGCGTTCTACACGTTGGACCGCTTCGGCATAAAGTTTGCCAAGTATCGATATGGTCTCATCCACCATAAGCTCATTAGCCAAATCAGTCTGGCTACTGAATTCACCGGAGCGGGCAGGATTGGGCATATGAACAGCACAATATATGCAGGATTTTTCGTGATCATAAATCCATAACTCATTCACCCTCATCCATACATAATCAGGTATGCCCGTATCGTCTGCAGCTTGAGATGGCAAACGCTCCAACGAGCGAGCTACATCGTATCCAAGATAACCCGCAAATCCTCCAGAGAAAAAGGGCATGCCAGGTACACGCGGTGCACGGTAAGGAGCGATCCAGTTGTTCATGACTTTCAAAGGTTGACCATGTATATCTCCATGCTTCCCACTTTGCAAGTCAGTCCAAACTGCATGTTCTCCCTTGCCTTCCAATACAGCAACCGGATTTAAGGCCAGATAGGTGTACCTCCCACCTTTAGCGCTCTCCAGCAAAAAGGCATATGGCGACGAATCCTCCCAAGCCTTCCGCCACGATGACGGTAGCCCTCCCACGGGTAATGGGTACTCAGCGATATAGGGAAGTATGCTCCAGCCTTCCTCCTGCCAAACCTGCCACTGCGCCTCCGTCACTCTAGCTGTCGATTTCATCCGTGTGTGCTTCCCCTTCCCAACTTTTCAATAAGTCTACATTCTCTCCTTAAAAAGAAACCCCCACTCCCCTGCAACAGGGAAATGAGGGAATCCTTACGTATAGTATACACAATTACGACATAATTACAGCTCGAAATTGTACAGTGGTGTACTCAGGTAACGTTCTCCATTACTTGGAATAATGACAACGATCCGTTTACCCTTGCCCAATTGCTTAGCAAGTTTCAAAGCCGCATGGACAGCCGCGCCAGATGAAATACCGGACAAAATGCCCTCTTCCTTGGCCACTCTACGTGCTACCTCGAAAGCTTCGTCGTTTTCTACATGAATAATTTCATCATAGATATCACGGTTTAAAATTTCAGGAATAAAGTTGGCACCCAACCCTTGGATCTTGTGGGGTCCTGGCTTACCGCCTGCTAACAGCGGGGAAGAGGCAGGTTCTACGGCCACAACTTTAATATCAGGGAATTCTTTCTTAAGCACTTCACCGGCTCCAGAAATGGTTCCGCCAGTACCTATTCCCGCTATAAAAGCGTCCAGAGTTCCGCCAATGGAATGAATGGCTTCCACAATCTCAGGACCGGTCGTTTCACGGTGAATTTTGATATTAGCTTTGTTCTTGAACTGCTCAGCAGCAAAATAATCCGGATTTTCACTCAGCAATTCTTCCATTTTCTTAACGGACCCGTTCATGCCTTCTGATCCTGGTGTTAACACAAGTTCGGCTCCATAAGCGCGCAACAAATTACGACGCTCTATGCTCATCGTTTCTGGCATAACGATGACTGCCTTATAGCCCTTCGCAGCAGCAACCATAGCCAAGCCGATTCCTGTATTACCGCTAGTTGCTTCAATAATGGTACCGCCTGGCTTAAGCAGACCTTCACGTTCAGCTTCTTCTACCATACTAATCGCAATACGGTCTTTTACACTGGAGCCTGGGTTCTGATATTCCAGTTTCAAATAGATTTCAGCGCTATCTTCCGGTACGATCCGGTTGAGGCGAACGAGGGGGGTTTCCCCGATAAGTTCGGTGATGTTATTAACAACTTTAGCCATGATAATTCCTCCCTGACTGTAGATGATATATTAAAAAATGCGAAATCATATTGTAGATCAATCTTAGTCAATCACTTTAATTTTGTACCGTTCATTTAATTTCCGATAAAAATAGTGGGTTTTATACGCTAATCATAACAATCTTCAATTCCAATGTCAATACGAGTGAGTAAGCTGCGATGCTGTCAACCCGCGTTATCAGCATCGCGCTTCCTTCAAACCAATGTTCTTTCACTACGTTACAGAGAAGCGGAGGATGCATTCTTTCCAGATAAAATACGCGCTCCATACTTATCACGCAGACTCTTCTCAACCTCTTCCAAAGGAGCGGCTTGTGCAAGCGCAAGAGATCGACGAATTTGCTGCCGGATCTGCTGCTTATCCGGAGAATTCTTCAACCGGACATCCTGTACATAAATGACAGCATAGCCATCGTTAACAGAGATTGGACCCGCAACATCCCCAGAGCTTAGCTCTCTCGCCGCCTTCATAATCGCCTCCGGTTGCAATGGATCATATTCATCCACCCATCCCAGCTGTCCACTGCTATCTTTGTCGAAAGGCTTACCTGAATGCTCTTGAATCAGCACATCGAAGCTCTCCCCCTTCTTAACCCGGTCTAGCAACGCTTCTGCTTCCTCCGCATTATCCACATAAAGAGCTGCCAATTGGATCTGCTTACCGACGGCAAATTCCTCGGGATGCTGCTCCCAATACTCGTCAATCTCAGCTTCCTGAACTTGAATACCCTGCGTAGCTATTTTCTCCAAACCAATCCGGTATTCCGCTTCATTCCGCAAGTCAACCGGATCTAAGCCAAACTGTCGCTGCATTTCATCAAAGTAGGTATGATCTGATTCATACCCTTTACTATCCTGCTCCAGCACCTGCTGTAAATCCTCTTGGGTGATCTTGATACCGAGACGCTTGGTTTCAGCCTGCACGGCTTTACGATTCAACATTTGCAACAGCGTATTGGTTCCATATCGCTTTTTCAGTTCCGCTACCCACTGTTCCTCCGATATGCCTTCCTGACCCATCTCCGCCACAGTATGATCGCCGTCATCCTTGCTTACATCACCCGGCTTTGGCAGCCCCCGAAGCATGATAAGACCACCCAAGGCGGCGACGCTAACGGTCAGAATAATGACAGCTGTCCATAATCCCTTTTCCCGTGTAGTCATCGCTTGCACCGCCCATCCGGTTAGGCTTTGGCTTGATCTAACAGATTTTGCAGCTCATCTTTATTAAACTGATAAGCCTCATTACAAAAGTGACATACGACCTCAGCCTGTCCTTCTTCCTCAATTAACTGCTCTAATTCGCTTTCTCCCAAACTGATCAATGTTTTTTCCACGCGCTCACGTGAACACTCACATTGAAAATGGATATCCAATTCATCGAGAATCCGAACGTCCGGCAGCATCCAGCGCAGCATTTCATCAAGTTCCAGCCCTTGATCCAGCAAAGCGGTAACGGGCGGAATGGAGCTGACTGCATTTTCGATCGCAGTTATCTCATCATCATTCAAGCCTGGAAGCAACTGAATAATAAATCCACCGGCCACAATAACCGAGTTATCAGTATCTACCAGCACACCCAAGCCCACCGCTGACGGGGTCTGCTCCGATTTGGCAAAATAATAGGTAAAGTCCTCACCCAGTTCACCGGAAATAATCGGAGTACTGCCGCGATACGGTTCTTTTAACCCCAAATCCTTGATGATATGAATGAACCCCTCTGTACCTACAGCACCCGCTACATCCAGTTTGCCCATACTATTGCTCGGCAAATGCACATGTGGTTCAGTAACATAACCTCGTACTTCCCCTACAGCATTGGCATCAACGACGATTTGCCCAATCGGTCCATCACCTTTAACTTGAATGGTCAATCGCTCTTTGCCTTTTAGCATAGAACCCATAATAGCTCCTGCTGTGAGGGTTCGCCCTAAAGCAGCGGTAGCCGTTGGATACGTATCATGTCTTCTCCGCAATTCCTCTACCAATTGAGTTGTCCGAACAGCAAAAGCTCTAACCCTCCCATCCATGGCTGTGCCACGAATAAGTCGATCCTGCTTATTTTCCATATTGATATCCTCCCCTATTCTCCAGGACAGCTATGCTGCTTATTTTCGTTAGTATTGCTCATCATTGAAGCATAATTTCCTACTATATAAACAACCTGCATCGACAGATCACGCGAATTGTTCAAAAACGTAACATATTTCAGTATAGACGAAAAACGCCGCTAATCCAAACCGATAAGATCATCGGTTGGACGCAGCGGCAGCTTATATCCACTTTTTTTTATTCAGCGTTACGTTGGTAAATGATACGTAATCCTTCAAGCGTCAACATCGGCAACACTTTCTGAATGCTCTCTGTCTCTGATGCGATTAGCTCTGCAAGACCTCCGGTAGCAATAACCGTAGGCTCCGCCTGCATTTCTTCCTTAATGCGCCTCACAATGCCATCCACTTGCCCAGCATAACCGAAGATAATCCCAGCTTGCATGGCATGAACCGTATTACGACCAATAACCTTTTTGGGTTTCTCCAACTCGATACGGGGCAGCTTGGAAGCCCGTTGATACAGTGCCTCTGTCGAAATTCCGATACCCGGCACTATTACACCACCCAAGTAGTTTCCCTTATCGTCAATACAATCAAACGTCGTCGCGGTTCCAAAATCCACCACAACCAGCGGCCCGCCGAACCGTTCGACAGCCGCAACAGCGTTCACGATCCGATCCGCACCTACTTCACGCGGATTCTCATAACGCAGGTTAAGACCGGTCTTGATTCCCGGTCCGACGATTAACGGCGTTTTGCCTATGTATTTATCGCACATTTCTTCTAATACACGGACCAATGGCGGAACGACAGAGGAAATAATAACTCCATGGATGTCATCCTTTAATACGCCACCCATACTAAAAAGATTATGTATGAGTACGCCGTATTCATCTGCGGTTGCCTGTCTGGAGGTACTTATCCGGTAATGGTGCAACAGCTCCCGCCCTTCGTACATCCCCAGAACAATATTGGTATTACCTACATCCACTACAAGAATCAATGGGTGTCACCTATCTTTCTTTGCGTTAAGGTCAAGGCTGATATCCAGACTATGAAAAGAGTATGTCAGCCTGCCTACAGAAATCACATCTACGCCACTCTCAGCCATCTCACGCACTGTATCCAGCGATACATTGCCCGAGGCTTCTGTTTTGACATGTGGTGCCCGTTCCCGAATGAACCGAACGGCTTCCTTCATATCTGGGGCAGACATGTTATCCAGCATAATGATATCCGCCCCAGCTTCCAGGGCTTCCTGCACTTGTTTCATGTTTTCCGTCTCTACTTCAATCGTCATCGTATGCGGTATATTAGCGCGCGCTCGACTCACAGCTTGTTCAATCCCACCTGCGCCCTTAATATGATTATCCTTAATCATAACAGCATCGTACAGGCCAAAGCGATGATTCGAGCCACCGCCTACACGAACAGCATACTTCTCCAGCAGCCGATGTCCCGGTGTTGTTTTGCGTGTATCCACCAAGCGGGTGGACAAGCCATGCAATTGATCTATAAAAGCTCGAGTCCGCGTGGCAATGCCAGACATTCGTTGGAGCAAATTTAACGCCAGTCGCTCTCCAGTCAAAATCGCATGGGTACTTCCATTTACTTCAGCCAAAACGCTTCCCTTTTCAATCCACTGTCCATCGGTCACCAGCGGAGTAAACGACAAGGAAGGGTCCACTACCTGAAATACAAGGGCAGCCACGGGTAAACCCGCAACTACGCCGCTCTCCTTGGCATGAATGACAGCCTTGGATTGGTGGCCCTGCTCAATCGTCCAGCGCGTGGTCACATCGCCAGAGCCTGTATCTTCTCGCAGCCAGCTGCGAATTTGTGCCGTCAGTTCCTCCTGATATCCACTAAACTCTCCATAAAGCTCGCTGTTAGATGTCATGAACGTACTCCTCCGTTATCCCTTGATCACGTCGCTGCTGAACATGCTTTCGCCAGGCGCTATCATCTGTCTCAGGAAAATCCTCGCGATAATGCGCTCCCCGGCTCTCCTCACGCAGTAACGCACCATCTGTTACTAATAAAGCACATGTGAGCAAATTGGCAAATTCGATCTCTTCCCGGCTAGCGATCACAGCCTCGAAAATAGGCAATTGCCCTTGCAGCTCATCTAATGCTGCTTGCAGCCCCTCGCCGTGCCGACGAACTCCAGCATAACGAACCATTGCTTCTTGCATCTTATGCCGTTGCTCCGTGACGGATGAAGCCGGGAACTCTGTGCGGTTATCGCTATAAGATATCAACGTATGGCCGACCAGCGGTGGCAATGAATGCAGTCGCTCAATAATCCTGCTGGCGAATACAATAGCTTCAGATAATGAATTGCTCGCAAGACGATTAGCTCCGTGAACACCTGTAGAAGAGGTCTCCCCGCAGGCGAATAAACGCGCAATGGAGCTTTCCCCGTGTAAATTGGTCTGAACACCACCCATCATATAATGGGCAGCAGGCGCAATGGGAATCCAGTCTGTCGTCATATCCAAACCAAATGACAGACATGTCCGATAAATGGTTGGAAAACGTCGCTTCACCCGCTCAGGCGGCTCATGCGTAATATCCAAGTATACAAACGCAGCTTGGGTGCGTTCCATCTCATGAATGATAGCACGAGCTACGATATCTCTGGGTGCAAGCTCCTGCCGTGAATCATACTTGTCCATGAAGTGTTCTCCGTGAATATTGCGTAACACGGCTCCTTCTCCCCGTACAGCTTCGGAAATTAGAAACCTTGGAGCGCCCGGATGGCACAACGCCGTAGGATGAAACTGTATGAATTCCATATCCCGGACAATCGCCCCAGCACGATACGCCATAGCAATACCATCCCCGGTTGCAATATCCGGGTTAGTCGTATAACGGTATAATTGCCCGCTACCTCCTGAGCACAAAATCGTTGCATTAGCAGTGATATACGACCTTTCCCCACCTGGCTTTTGGACGAGGGCCCCAATACACTCACCATGCTCAGTCAGCAGGTCGATGACCATGCACTCTTCCCACACTTCGATACCGGGATGAGCAGCAACCTGCTTTGACAACGCACGAACAATTTCATAACCCGTAGCGTCTCCATTCGCATGCAAAATACGCCGATGGCTATGCGCTCCTTCCCGTGTCAATGCTAGTTCACCATCCACACGATCAAAAGCCGTTCCCATACGTATTAACTCTTGAATACCAACTGGACCTTCATGGACAAGCGTTCTGACCGCCTCTGGTTCGCACAAACCTGCACCAGCAATCAGGGTGTCCTGCATATGATAAGCAGGTGTATCCTCATCCGATGTGACAGCAGCAATGCCGCCTTGAGCATAACGTGTGTTGCTTTCCATCAAAGTCTTCTTGGTGATCAGCAACACTTTCCGATTCTCTGCAGCCTTAATGGCTGTATATAAGCCCGCAATGCCCGAGCCGATAATTAACACGTCGGCTTCCAATCGGGTCAATTCCGCTACATCAAAATCAACTAGATATCTTGGAATCATGCCTTCACCTGATTTCACAGAAGAATAGCGCACACCATAGGTTCTACAGTATGCGCTCACGTATATGTTCAAAATAATAGAAAGTCGATTGCAGCAGCTGTTGGCTTTTATAAGCTAAGAAGACGACAGCCGTTTATTTAACAATAAATGTACACAACGTTCCGGTGTCTGTCAAATCACGTTAGCAATAATCTTCCATTTAAAAAGCTCCGGAAAACCAATAATACCTGGTTCCCCGGAGCTTGCATATAAGCTTATTCAACTATCCATTGAATGATTAGGTTGTTGTCGGTGGAGTACCACCGGAGTTGCCCGAATTGTTATCATCCTCTGGCTTTTGCAGATTAGGGATATCATTCGGTTGATCTGTTGTATTCTTAGGCTCTTCATCCTTACCTTGAATACGTACACGGACGTCTCCAATGTTGTCGATCACAGGCTCACCGTTTTCCGGTGTTCCTTCTCCCTCAGTCGTGCCACCATCCAAAGAACCTGTCTCAATCAAACGTTTGATTTGTTCAAGTTCCAAGGTTTCTTCTACCAGCAAGGTTTGAGCAATCAAATGAACCTCTTTGGAATACTTGGTCAGGAGTTCTCTAGCACGCTCATAAGATTCAGTGATGAAACGATTCATCTCCTGGTCAATCTGATAAGCGATCTGATCACTGTAGTTCTGCTCATGACCGATATCGCGTCCAAGGAATACTTGGCCTTGTGAAGTACCGAACTGCATCGGACCAAGTTTCTCACTCATACCATATTCTACGATCATGCTACGTGCGATGCTTGTTGCTTGTTGGAAGTCGCTATAGGCTCCTGTTCCGATCTCACCAATGAACAGTTCCTCGGATACGCGTCCACCCAACAATCCAGTGATTTTGTCCAGCAATTCCTGCTTAGTTGTCAGCATGCGGTCTTCCTTCGGAAGCATGATGACATATCCGCCTGCACGTCCACGTGGAATAATCGTTACCTTGTGAACCATGTCGGCATTTTCCAAGAAGAAACCAATAATCGTATGGCCTGCTTCATGATAAGCAACAATTCGTTTCTCGCGGTCACTGATTACGCGGCTGCGTTTTTCTGTACCTACGATAACACGGTCGATTGCTTCATCTACTTCTCGCATCGAAATATCCCTGCGGTTACGACGAGCCGCCAACAAGGCAGCTTCGTTCAACAGATTTTCGAGATCAGCGCCTGTAAAGCCTGTTGTACGTTTCGCAATTACGTCCAATTTAACATCCTTCGTTAACGGCTTGTTGCGAGCATGTACATACAATACTGCTTCACGGCCTTTAACATCTGGACGGTCAACCGTAATTTGACGGTCAAAACGTCCTGGACGAAGCAACGCCGGGTCGAGAATATCCGGACGGTTTGTAGCAGCTACGATGATAATACCTTCGTTTGCGCCGAATCCATCCATCTCTACGAGCAATTGGTTGAGCGTCTGCTCACGTTCATCATGTCCGCCACCCAATCCAGCGCCACGTTGACGTCCAACGGCATCAATCTCATCAATGAAAATGATACAAGGTGCGTTCTTCTTAGCGTTCTCGAACAAATCACGAACACGGGAAGCACCGACCCCGACGAACATTTCTACAAAATCAGAACCTGAGATACTGAAAAACGGTACTCCAGCCTCGCCTGCAACAGCTCTTGCCAAGAGTGTTTTACCCGTACCTGGAGGGCCCACTAACAGGACACCTTTCGGAATACGAGCGCCCACAGCTGCAAACTTGCGTGGGTCCTTCAAGAATTCTACGACTTCGACAAGCTCCTGCTTCTCTTCGTCAGCCCCTGCCACGTCCTCGAACGTAACCTTCTTCTTCTCTTCGTTATACAGACGGGCTTTGCTCTTGCCGAAGTTCATAACTTTGCCGCCACCGCCCTGTGCCTGATTAAACAGGAAGAAGAACAACAGGAACATGATCACCAAAGGAATGATAGAAGTCAAAAACGTCAGCCAGATGCTTTCGCCTTCCATTTTCTTCTGTACATATTCAAACCCGTTCGTTTCGCTGGCATTTACCAGTTCACTTAGTGCTTGATCCGTTGGTGGAACATATACGGAAAAATTGGTCGATTTAGCATTAGCCGGCTGCTTCTTATATGCACCGGTTACAAGATAGGCGTAACCGTCAAATTGGACCGTTACTTTAGAGATGTTATTAGCTTTAACCTCTTGCCGTAATTGGTCATATCTAGGGAGATCGGAGGCTTCGTTACTGTTACTAACAAACTGAACGATACCCACCACAACTAAAAAAAGAATCAAATAAAAACCAGAATTCCGGATGAACCGATTCATCCCCTACCTCCTCTCGAGACACTTAAGTTATTTTACCATAGCCTGTAAGTCCTTCTCAACAAAGGGCCTTATTTAGTCCTAGGACTGGAGGCTGAGATTAGCTGGTATAGATTTCCGGCTTCAAAATCCCTATGTATGGGAGGTTCCGGTAGTGCTCGGCATAGTCCAGACCATAGCCGACAACAAACGCATCTGGAAGCGTAAATCCAGTATAATCTGCTTCAAGATTAACCGTCCGGCGTGCAGGCTTGTCGAACAAGGTTACGACACATACCGAATTGGCATTACGATTCTTGAGCAGTTCAATCAAATGTGTCAGCGTCAGGCCGCTGTCGATAATATCTTCGACAATCAGAACGTCGCGTCCTTCCACAGATGCGTCCAAATCCTTAATGATTTTGATGATACCTGAGGATTTTGTGGACGCTCCATAACTTGATACAGCCATGAAATCAAGCTCCAATGGCACTGTAATGGATTTAACCAAATCAGCCATAAAGATAAACGCACCTTTCAGTACGCAAATCACCAATGGATTTTTCCCTTCATATTTTACGCTGAGCTGTGCACCCAATTCCTTAATTTTACTCTGAATTTCTTCTTCGCTGATCAATATTTCCTGAATATCATTTTGCAACGGTGTAAACCTCCTAAGTTTATACTATGAAAGCCGTTCCTGTGCAATTACCGGTGCCCCGGACTCTCTCGTCTTTGCCATGACATATATATAACCGAAGACGTGTGCTCTTGCACCGCGGCATGTACAGAACGTCGTACGCCCGGAATCCAGAGAATAGCTCCAGAGTGGTCGCAGACGATGGGAATAACGGAACGCATTGAAGGAGGTATTTTTTCATTAATAAAAATATCTTTAACCTTTTTTCTTCCGTTTAATCCCATTACATACATGGTATCTCCAGGTAATCGCGAGCGTACAGTCAAAGGCAGACTCAATTGATCTGCGTCGAACCACGCTTCCTCCTTATTGGCCGGATGATCCCCATCCAAATAGGAAGCCCTTCGCCACCGAAGTATACCACCTGCCTCAGGCAACTCTAGCTCACCGGAAATAGGCAATACACTTAGTCCATAGCACCATTCGCCCATAACGACTTGCGTACGGTCAAACAAAACCGCTTGGTCATATTCGCGGACTCCAACCGCACCGCCTCCCAAATCCAAACTCCATGTAGACGATGCCTCTTGGAGAAGTCTTAGTCGAACGGTCTCAATTTTACGAAAATCAAAATTTTCACTGTCCGAAGGCAGATAATTTAATATTAGTTTAATCAACCTCCGTTGTAAAGCAACGGGTAGCTTACGGTATGAAGCGATGGGAAACATGTACCTGCCATTATCCAAGCTCACCATTTTCTCGTATACTGACAGCGTAGATGCCTCCATAAAGTCATTTTCGTCAGCCATCGTTTCGGCCAGCCGGTTCAGAGATGGTGTCAGTCGCTCATTATATTGCCCCAAAAAAGGAAGCACATCCATGCGGATGGCGTTACGGCGGTATTTGGACGATAAATTAGTGCTGTCTATCACGTAGGAAAGACCATACAAGTTACAAAACTCAATCAGGTCAGCCTTGTACATACGTAGCAGCGGGCGAATGAGTTGCACATTTTTTTCATTGCGTGCCAAACGCATACCCGCCAAACCTGCTGGGCCGCTACCACGCAGCAAGTGCAAGAGAACCGTTTCGGCTTGATCGTCGCCATGGTGAGCCATTGCAATATGCTGTGCTTCCCACTTTGTAGCCATATCATGTAAAAAGCTGTAGCGCAGCTCGCGTGCTGCTTCCTGTGGTCCCTTACCACTCTCCTTCATATAAGCGGGTACATCGACCCGAGTCATTTCAAATGGAAGTTCAAGCTTTCGGGCAATATTGCGTACCACTTCAGCCTCCGCATCCGATTCCTCTGGTCTGAATCCA
This sequence comes from Paenibacillus sp. CMM36, assembly GCF_053570945.1. Classification (NCBI taxonomy): domain Bacteria; kingdom Bacillati; phylum Bacillota; class Bacilli; order Caryophanales; family Paenibacillaceae; genus Paenibacillus; species Paenibacillus sp. CMM36. Next base: position 7,181 of record NZ_JBSEDY010000020.1, on the reverse strand, counting down.
TGATGAACGTGAGCGCAGACGAGTTGTAAAGGCATATGTATAACGGATATTTCATGTAAAATGTGCAAAAGGGCCACCGAATCCGGCCCACCGGATACAGCAACCACAATGCGGTCTCCGGGGCTCCACAGTGAATGATCTCGCGCCAAGGCGAGCACTTCCTGTACAACACCGGTCGGTTTTGTTGTTCCCATTCCCGACCCTCTTTTCTTCCGACCGTAAAAATGATGATCATCTGTTATCTTATGTAAGTCATGCTGCTACCTTAACGCAATCCAGAGCGCTCCGGCAAGCAGCAAAAGCGATACCGTGAAAGCATATCCCAGCCAGCGTGGGTTCCCTTTTTTGACCGACGATTGCCTGACATGTGCGGAAGCCAAACGTGACCAAGATCGGGCCGCTGCACGAGTATCGGAATATTCTCCACGCACTGCACCCAGCAGCCATTCGGCATAGGGGCGTAATACACGGCTGCGGCGAATGATGACCGTCAATTCTGCCGTATTACGCAACTGTGGCAGCCTACTTGCAGCCGCCTTTAAAGATTCGCTCTCCAATATATGAATCGTTAGAAGAGCGAAGGCAAACAGGTCATACTGGGAATCGGCATTTCGGCTGCCAGCATTCCAGAATCCCCTGTCATACCACTCTGTAAATTGTTTAACACTCCGGCCAGCAAGAGACACCCCACCGTAATCAATTAATTCAGCCTCTCCATAGGCATTGACCAAAATATTCTGCGGCTTCAGGTCGCCAAACACCCACCCTGCCTGATGGAGATCCGCCAGACGATTCAGTATACCGGTTCCAGCCACGCCATACCATTCCGGCCCTTTGGCTGCCACAAAGCGATGAAGTGGATCACCCTTAACGTACCGCATAACATAAAAGGGTATCTCTCCGCTGCGTAACACTACATCATCCACCTCAAACAAAAAGGAAGGATTCCCATTTCGCTGGAGGGCGGTCTGAGTGCCCTGAGACTGCAATGTGGTTAGCACATTAATCTCCGATTGCAGATCAAGCGTGTTCTTCCCCATTTTCAGAGCAAATTGCCGATCGGCCTGTGCTTCTTTTACCAAATATACAGTTCCGTTCGCTCCCCGGCCCAGCAAGCGCTGGATGACATAGCTGCTCCGCTTCCACTTGCCCTTGATGACCGTTCCGGGTGCAAGAACGGGATCAGACGACGTAGTCACCGAGCATCCCTTCTCCTTTGCCATAGGATTCTTCCAGATCTTTCTGTTCTCCTAGTGTAACATATCGGTAATAATCAATCACTTGTAAAATGGCAGGACCTGTCGGTGTTGCCCCTTTCATCCGCAAGCGTCCAAATATCGATTTGATCTGATTAAGCTCAGAGGTCCAACCGATATCCATGACTGCGTCTTCTCCCATTTTGCCGCCCGGAAAATGAAATACAGATATACGGCTGTGTCCGCTTCTGGACTGTAAACTGAGCAGCAAATCACGAATGCTGTCCTCTACAGCAGGCAGCTTGGGCTTCATGCTCGCACTTGCATCAATGAGTAAAGCAATCTCCAGGGTGCTTGTTTCTGTCAGCTCATCCATCACCTCAACCACTTGGGCTCGTTTTGCCGGAGGAAGTTCACCGATATGTTTGGCGCCACCCTCGCCCAAAATGTGCGTTAACTCTCTATTAACCGCCTGCTGAATGGTTTGAACCACCGTTTTGCGCGTCATCATCTGCATGGTCTGTGCCAACTGCTTCGTCCCAACGATTTGGCTAAACCCTCCCCCTGCTTTAGCAATTTCTTGAATCTCCGCGCTGCCAAGCTCGCCAATAGTTCCATAATCTATGACTCCGGCGACATTCACTGTAATACCTTCCCGTAGAGCTTGGGCAGCCGCCATGACTGGACTAACACCTACATTTGAGCACCCGTCTGTTATGATCAAAATTTGCTTCATCGTTTTTTGACCTCCGCTTCCTCTTAATCTATTCCGATAGATTCTATCTTTGCCTAATCCGGAACGATTCAAACGAAGGATGCGGATTTTTAAAAAGCGAATAAGGAATTTCCCGGGCAATGTCGGATTAGCTCACCGTCCGTGGACGTTCCAACCACCTCATGCCAGGTACATGGAGAGTTGCCCATTCTGGGCGGAAGTGATCTATTTTACTAACGACTACTGTCATATCGTCATAGATTTGATTTTGTTGGTATCGAATAACCCGTTCTAGCAAACAGTCGGCCAACTGCTGAGGATCTTCGCTTTCAATCTCCTGAATCATGCGTTTCATCCATATTTCCTTATTAACCGCGTAACCCGGTGAGTCGTATATACCGTCTGTAATCATAATGAGAATATCACCCGGCTGGAGCTGCAGGGATACCAAATCAATTTCAATATCCTGTATAATGCCAATCGGCAAATTGCTGGCAGATACGGGAATGACCTCCTCTCCTCTTTTAATAAAGCTTGGCGTAGACCCAATTTTCATAAAGGTTGTCTGGGCCGTATACTGATCAATCAGCGCCATATCGACCGTAGCATACATTTCCTCAGGTGATCGCAGCATCAGGACAGAGTTAACCGACTTGATCGCCAATTTTTCGTCCATACCCGATTGCAGTAATTCCTCTAAAATGTTAAGTGCTGCACTGCTCTCTTGCTGCGCGCGCTCTCCGTTCCCCATACCATCGCTTAACGAGACTGCAAAAGTCCCGTTCCCTAGCTCCATCATGCTGTAGCTGTCTCCTGAGAAAAAATCGCCTCCTTTGGCGGCGCTAGCTACCCCTGTAGCAATCTCATACGTTTTAGCAGAGCCGAACATGACTGTAGCTAAGCCTTGGCGGCGATCTGCCTCCGTTTCGCGCATCACAGCTATATGCTCGTCCAGTATGTCCGACAGCAGTGGAGCAATGATTTTCCGACATTCATCAAATCCCCTTGTATAGGCATGGACAATCTCTATTTCTACCTGACCTGCATCCAGGTTAATAATCTCAATAGATTGGATGGACAATCCCAGTCTATCAAGAGCCTCTCGTATTTGCTCCTCCTGCCGATGCATGGTCTGCCCTTCCCGCTGAATTTCTCGCGCTAAATCCTCCATAATTTGTGATACACCCGATAGCTGGTCAGCAACAAGCTGACGACTATCGTATACTTGGCGCTTCCATTGCATATTATGTTGGTAGAGGCTATACTGCTGCTTCATCACTTGCAGGACAGCGCCCGTTTTAGCACATGCCTTGCTCCATTGCGGGGGTATCTGCTCCGGCTCCAAATCCGGGTTATCCTCAATGGCGCTCATCATTTCCGTCATATACTGATGGGTTTGCATAAACTTGCCGTCCCAGCACTGCTCACACTTGAAGCAGGAGGCACATGTCCCTTCGGCCACCGCATTCATAAAATGTTCGATTTCTCCGTCCGACTTCGTACTCTCACTCGCAGATATCTGGTGAAAGCTGCGGGATAACTGACTGAATACACGGGAAAACTTCGTTACCCGCTCTGCGGTGAGATCGCGAACCCTTTTGGCATATTCATGCTGATATTTAGCATGGTCCTGCGTACCGGGAACATAGGTAGAAACCGCTTTAAAGAAACTTTTTGGGGTCATTAAAAATAATAGAATCGCCGCACAGCTCTCCCAGGTTGACGTCAGCACGTCCCCGGTCCCATCCAAATAGATCGTCAGAATGGAGGAGCCTAGCAGCATCCCAAGCGCAACAGCACCTTTTTTCCCTTCACGCAGCATCCCTGCCAGCAAACCTGCAAAAGCGAGTAAACTCATCTGCACAATTGCAGACATATTGGCCAAGCTTAAAATTAAACCGGTAATTACACCGACCGATGCACCCAGCGAAGCACCTCCCACCAAAGCAAACACCAAGACCAAATATCGCGACAATACATGATCGACAGACAATGAATGAACAGTCCATCCTACTGCTCCCGTCATCACAGAGGCTAATAATATAATAAGACATAAAATTTCCTCATTTTTGAGCTGGCTTGTCTTCTTGCGGTACGTAAACAACGGTATGGCCTGTGTAAATACCAGCGTAAGCATAAAGCTGAGAACCGCATCCGTTCCCACAATGATAAGTTCATACCATGTGAAAGTTGGAGCCATCACGGCGTTAAATAAATTGACCATAAACACAGACAAGAAAACCATAAGCGGAGCATAGGATAGTTCCAGACGATCGAAGGTTCGTAACCCGCGATACAGGAGATAAAATACCAGTAGCTCACCACCAATCATAAATAACGATGGGTAAGGAGCTAACAGGCTGCCTAACACAACGGACACAGCTACAGGCAGCATCAGGTCACGCCGAAGGAACGTTATGACCGCAAAATAAGCGAGGGCAAAAGGAGAAAGCTCGTCCAAAATAGTGGCGCGTCCCAGTAGAACTCCCATAGCCGACAATAGCAGCATCCATCTTTGCGCTGTTACCCATTGCACCACTTTATGTGAATCCAGCCGTTTTCTGAGTCTGGAAGACCAACCTTCCGTACGCTCTTTGGATTTGGACTTTCTAGATTTTAACCCCGGAAAATGTACCACGTTCCATTTCTCCATCATGCGTCAGGCACCCCATTCATCAATTTGATGTTCCCATCTTAAACCGGAATGATTGAGAAAGTTTGTCAGAACCTCACGTCTTATTCCAAGAAATTTCCGACAAAAAAACGTTCTGCGCGAAAGGACAGAGCATCACCTTGAACATCAAGCTACGCCCGTATGGAAGCAGATGGAAGTTGCGTCTCTTAACTCCTTGCTTGACCTCTCTATGTCGTCCATCACTATGACCAAGACTAGCGATTTGCACAGAAGATAGACGGAAAACCGTTGGAGTTTGTCGGACGATTATGTCCTCACGACAAAAAAAACATTCGCTTTCCAGCACGAATGCTTCCTCGTCTTCATCAAAATTGCGAATCTCATAAAATACATGTATAACGATAACCGGATTTATCGCCCACACCCATTGCATGTCGCATCTATTGTCGGTAGAACGCAAAAAAACCGTAGCAGTCTTTCGACTGTACGGTTTTCCGTGTATGGTTGATACGGTTGTCAAAGTGAATTAAACACGCTTCGCGCCGCGTCCTCCGCGTTTACCTTCGGTGTTCTTTTTCAGCGACGAAATGCGTTCCTCACTATCTTTCAGGAAGCGTGACATTTTATCCTCAAATGAAGGTTTACCCGGTGCAGGCTTGAAAGAACGGCCTCCACGATCGCGGTTGAAACCACCGCCACCACCGCGTCCTTGACTTGGACCTGAACCTCCACCGCCGAAACGGTCGCCTCCGCCTGGTCCTCCTGTACGCTCCGGTCTTGGAGCTCTTGGGGGACGGGCTTCACTTGCCGGCTTGTCAATCGTTTGCTTAATGGAAAGTCCGATTTTGCCATCTTTGTCAACATTAATGACTTTCACCGTCACGACATCATTAATCTTCAGGTGGTCGTTAACATCCTTAACATAGTTATCGGCGATTTCCGAGATGTGAACGAGACCCGTGACACCTCCAGACAAATCCACAAATGCTCCAAAATGCGTGATGCCTGTCACTTTGCCCTCTAACTTGGTGCCCACTTCAATTGCCATAGAATAAAATGATCCTCCCTTAAAATATACAACCGATTTTTTTGCAAAAAAATCCCGCTGTGGTGATTTGATTATACAAAATGGCGGAACCAAGGTCAACTAAGCATTGGCCCGATAATGTTCCTATTTCTGATCTCCGATGATTGGCGTCTCTTCCGGTTTGTAAAGACCGTACTTGCTTCTGGCAATCTCGCCAATGTACTCAGGGTCCTTGAGACGATTCACTTCGGTTTGAAGCTGTTGTTCCGTTTGTGTAGCAGCTTGCTTCTGCTTTTCCTTCTGGATGAGCTGTTCATTTCGATCGGCCATAATCATGCCTTGAGAAAAAAAGGTAAAAATTGCCCAACTACCAAAGGCGGCAAGCGATAGCAACCAAATCATGATTCGCCTGCGCCCGCCCGCGTTGGACTTGGACGTAGAAGATGAATGGCGATCTACAGACGAATTACGCATGATACTACCTCCTTCCAAACCATCTTTTCGCTGTGTTTTTCAGTCTGATACCCAGCTTTACGAGCGACTCTGGAGTCCTCCAGCGCGCCTTAAGTGGACCGATCAGCCATAGGATCGGCTTCCAAACCGGCATCAGGATGTATATCAGCATCCTTCCCAGGAACACAATAAGTGCCCATGTCCATCCGACTAGCTTGCGTAACAGCCGATACAGCGCTAACACCGGAAGAACAATCAGGATGCGCAGTATGCTGTTCACGATCAACGTCAGTCTGCGAACTAACTCTAATAACATTACCACAAAACGTTGGGTTGTAACACTAAAGGCCCAAAAATAGAGCCAAACCCCCAAAAGTAGTCCTAAAAAGACATAAAACCGCAGCTCACCGCGATTACTCGCGTATAGCACACGGAAAATAAACAAAGCCGAGGCCACCCAGTACAGCACGTCCAATATATGAACGCTCCAGCGGGCAAAATGAAAGCGGATGGACAGCACCCGGTAGCTGTCAAACACCACTCCCATGGCTATGCCCGACACCAGCATCCACGTTAACGTCAGCCATTGCGTGTAAGGGTTCATTTGAAGATCTTGCCGAATAGGCTTTTTCCGTTTTTAGCCGGGGCCCCGGGCTCCAGGTAGACGAGGGAAGTAATCAGACCTTCAATGGACAACAGTCCCTCTTCTAGGCTGAGGTTTTTGATATGTAAATGTTGTCCGCGAATGGTGAGATGGCCCAGCTCGGTCTGAAGCAAAAATTCTTCACTGTCAAAGCTCTCCACATTGCTGACGCCTGAAATATCGAGTTGCTTGCGGCTTTGCATGCGCAGATCATGGTGCTTCGACTTCCCTTGTTCAATCATGGCATGTACCCCTCCTTCTGTTCTTAGCTTATGAAGGGGGCCGTATGATTTAGAACCGCTTTTGCTGTTAATCAGCATATGATGGACGAAAACTCGTCATCTAAAGAAAAAAAGCATTCCTTCATAAAATAATGAAGGAATGCTTTCAGGCTGTCGAGAAAGTCTCGACAGCCTATTTTATGTTAATTTTGTTTAAGACGACACCGCGTTAATGTTGTATAATATAGGTAACTATTGTAGAACGGATGGTGTTGATATGCTACGCTCCAA
>NZ_JBSEDY010000019.1:0-77946 GCF_053570945.1 Paenibacillus sp. CMM36 | reverse complement strand
TATCCGGTGTGTAATACGCGCATAGCGCCTTCTGCCCGTTCGCGTCACTTCGAACCAGCACCACCGCTTCGCGCACGCCTTCCACCCGCAGCAGCTGCGACTCGATCTCGCCCGTCTCGATCCGGTACCCCCGAATTTTCGCCTGGTTGTCGATCCGGCCGATGAAGTCCACGTTGCCGTCCTCCATCCACCGCGCCAAGTCTCCCGTGCGGTACAACCGCTCGCCCGCGGCGAACGGGCTGTCTACGAACTTCTCTTCTGTCAGCCCCGGACGGTTCAAGTACCCGCGCGCCACTCCGACTCCGCCGATAACCAGCTCGCCCAGCACCCCGACCGGCACCGGATTCAGGTGCGCATCCACGATGTAGAATTTCGCATTCAGCCACGCTCTGCCGATCGGCACATGACCTGTCTGCGGCAGCTTCGTCAGCGGCTCGTCGTAGAAACTTGAGTCGATCGCCGCTTCCGTCACGCCGTATGCGTTGATGATCCGGAACAACGAGCCGAAGCGTTCCTGCAAGGTCCGGTAATCCGCCACGCTGCAGCTGTCCGAGCTCGTGATCAACAGCTCCATCCAGCTCATATCCAGCCGCTGCTCGTGCACGTACTCCAGGAACGGCACGATCAGCGCCGGCGTCGATTCGAAGATGGTGACCCGTTCCCGCTCCATCCAGTGGTGCAGACGAGACGGATCGATCCGGTCGTCCTTCGGCACAATCACCATCGTGCCTCCGTTGTACAGCGTCCGCGCGATATCTCCCACGAACACGTCGAACGAGAAGCTTGCGAACTGCAGCAGCCGCACCGGGAACTGATCCAACCGGTATTCCCGCTGGTAGCCCGCCGCCGTGTTCACCAGGCTGCGGTGCTCGATCATCACGCCCTTCGGCTTGCCCGTCGTTCCCGACGTATAGATCACGTACGCCAGATCCTCCGGACGGGCTTCATGGAAGCTGTCGGCATTCGTCCGCTCCTCGCTGTACGACGCTTCGTCGTCCAGGTACAGCACCGCCGCCAGCGCCAGCTCCTCTTCGCCGAGCCAAGCTTCAGCACGCTCTCGCAGCGGCGTTTGCGTCAGCAGCACCTTCGCTCCGCTGTCTTCAAGCATGAACCGCACGCGCTCCGCCGGATAATCCGGGTCGAGTGGCACATACGCCCCGCCCGCTTTCCAGACGGCCAGCACGGCCACCAGCAAGTCCACCGAACGCTCGGCCAGAATGCCGACGATCGTCTCCCGGCCGATGCCGTTTGCGCGCAGCGTAGCCGCCAAGCGATTCGCCCGCTCGTTCAGCTCCGCATACGTCAGCCGGTCGTTCTCGTACACGACGGCCGCCGCTTCCGGTGTGCGCTCCGCCTGTTCCTCGAACAGCCGATGGAACGCCGCCACAGGAGCCGCTTCCGGCTGCGCCGGGTTGAACGCGCCGAGAATTTGCTCTTTTTCCTCTGCCGTCAACAAGTTCAGCTCGGCAATCTTCGCATCCGGACGGCTTACGATCGCCGCAAGCAAATGTCCGAAATGAGTCGACAGCCGCCGGATCGTGCTTTCTTTATAAAGAGCCGTTGCGAATTCAAAGCTGCACTCCAGGCCGCCGTTTTCTTCCGTAACATCCACACTCAGGTCGAACTTGGCCGTGCCGTATTCGCTAGGGTACGGGGACAATTTCAGCCCTTCCAGCCCAAACTCTTTGTCCTCCAAGTTTTGCAGGGAGAACATCGTGTCAAACAGCGGGTTGCGGCTCAAATCCCGGCTGACCTGCACTTTATCGACGAGCTCTTCGAACGGATAATTCTGATGCTCGTAAGCGCCTAAGGTCGTTTCTTTCACTTCTTCCAGATACGACAGGAAGGTCTTCTCCGAAGCCGGATAATTGCGGAGCGCCAGCGTATTAACGAACATTCCGATCAAAGGTTGCGTGTCTCCGTGCGTTCTGCCCGCAATCGACGTTCCGACGATCAAATCGTCCTGACCTGTGTATTTATGCAAAAGCACGGTATATGCCGCAAGCAGCACCATATACAGCGTCGTTCCTCTTTGAGCCGCCAGTTGCTTTAAGCCTTCGTTCGTTGCCTCGTCCACGAAGGACGTCAGCGTTTGTCCCTCAAAGCTCTGCACGGCAGGACGCGGATAGTCCGTCGGCATTTCCAGAACCGGCAGCTCGCCCCGGTAACGGTCCAGCCAGTAAGCTTCCTCGCGTTTCAACTGCACTTTTTGCTCGTCCGACTGCTGCCATACCGCATAGTCCTTGTATTGAATGCGCAAAGGCTCTAATGACTCGCCACCGTACAGACGAACGAGTTCCTCGACTAACACGTCCATCGAAACCCCGTCGGAGACGATATGGTGCATGTCGAACATCAGCAAATAACGTTCGGCTGCCAGCTCTACAAGCTCCGCCCGCAGCAACGGAGGCTTCGCCAAGTCGAAAGGCCGGATGAAGGCCTGCACGACTTCAGGCGCTTCTTCCTCGCTCGCATGACGGTACTCGACAGCAAAGTCGACGCTCTCGTAAATGCGCTGTATTGCTTCGCCTTGTACGATCTCAAAGCCGGTTCGCAGCGTTTCGTGCCGTGCGATCAGTCCCCGGAAAGCCTTCTCCAGCAGGCTCCGGTCAATCGATCCTTCCAGCAGCAGCACGCCCGGCATGTTGTAGCTCTGATCGGCCCCTTCCAGCTGATTCAGGATAAACAGCCGCTTCTGAGCCGAGGAAAGCGGATAATATGCTCTTGCGCCTGCCCGCGGAATCGACGAGAACAATTGCTTTCCGATCCGGGAGATGGCAAGAGTCATCTCTTCGATTGTCGAGTAGCGGAATACGTCGCGCAACGGAAGTTCGACGTTCATTTCCTTCTGAATCTTGCTGACAAGGTTCGTCGCCCGCAAGGAGTGGCCTCCAAGCTCGAAGAAATTGTCCAGGACTCCAATGCCGGAGTAGCCCAGTACTTCCTCCCAGATCTTCACAAGCTGGGACTCCGTCCGGTTACGCGGCGCTACGTATTCGACGCCCGTTTGTATGCCGCCTTGCGGCTCCGGTAGCGCTTTGCGGTCCACTTTGCCGTTGGTCGTCAGCGGCATGCGCTCCAGCTGCACGAAGTACGACGGGATCATGTACCCCGGCATTCCCTGGGCCAGCGAGGTTCTCATTTCGCTGACCGTCAGCGTTCGGTCCGCCACAAAGTAGGCGACAAGCGCCTTCTCGCCCTCGCCGTCCTGACGGGCGAGCACCACCGCTTCTTCCACGCCCTCGACGTTCAGCAGCTGCGTCTCGATTTCGTCCAGCTCGATCCGGTACCCGCGGATCTTCACCTGATGATCGATCCGGCCCAGGTATTCGATGTTGCCGTCCGGTAGCCAAGCCGCCAAGTCACCCGAGCGGTACAGTTTCTCCCCCTCCGCAAACGGGGAATCGACGAACTTCTCCGCCGTCAGATCCGGACGGTTCAGGTATCCTCTCGCAAGGCCTTCCCCGGCCACGTACATTTCGCCCGCTACGCCGATCGGCACAGGGCGGCGGTTTTCATCCAGGACGTACACCTTCAGCGTCGGGATCGGCTTGCCGATATTACTCTTCGCCGCCTCCATTTCGACCCACGTTATTTCCTTATATGTAACGTGAACAGTCGTCTCGGTAATGCCGTACATATTGATCAGCTTCGTCTCCGGGTACTTCGTCTTGAAGCCCTTGAGCTGCAGCGGACTCAGCGCTTCGCCCCCGAAGATGACGTTGCGAATCCGCAGATCGTACGGATGGTCCGCCAAGACCTCACGCAGTAGCTGGTAGAAGTACGTTGGCGTCTGGTTCAAAATCGTGACCTGTTCGCGGCCCAGCAGCGCCAGGAAATCGGCTGGACTTTTCGCCGTCAGCGGCGGTACGATGACCAGCTTGCCTCCGTACAGCAGCGCTCCGTACATTTCCCAGACGGAGAAATCGAAGCAGAACGAGTGGAACAGCGTCCACGTGTCAGACGGCCCGAAGTCGAACAGGTTCTTGTCGTTGAACAGGAGGCGCACGACGTTCTTATGCTCGATCAGCGTTCCTTTCGGTCTGCCGGTCGTTCCTGACGTGTAGATGACATATGCCAGGTTGCCCGGCCCGGAAATTGGCTCCAGGTTCGAAGCGTCCAACGCACCTTCGGAGTCCGCCCCTCTGTCGCCCCAAACGAAATCGTCCAATTCGAGGCGCGTTCCTGCGAAGTCGGTCTTCTCGTGCAGATGCTTTTGAATCAGCAATAACGGCGCGCCCGAATCCTCAATCATGAAGCGGATGCGCTCCTCCGGGTAGTCGGGATCGACAGGCACGTAGGCTCCGCCCGCTTTGAGAATCGCCAGAATGCCGACGACCATATCGAGCGAGCGTTCGGCCAGAATCGCTACCAGTTGGTCCGCTTCTACTCCCGTCTCCCGCAGCTTCCGCGCAAGGCGGTTGGATCGCTCGTTCAGCTCGCGGTAAGCCAGCTGTCGCTCGTTCATGACGGCGGCCACGTTGTCCGGGTAAAGCTCCGCCTGTTCTTCGAACAATTGAACGAGCGTCTTCTCGCGCGGAAATTCCGTGGTGGTGTCGTTAAAACGTCCGAGAAGGTCGGCCTTTTCCGCCTCCGTCACAAGTTCCAGCTCGCCCACTGTAATTTCCGGGTTATCCGTCACCTGCTCCAGCAGATGGACGAGATGCCCCTTGAGCCGCTCGATGCTGTCTTTATCGAACACTTCGGCGTTAAAGTCAAACCGGATTTCGATTTCGACTCCCGGCACCACGGTCACGTTGAAGTTATAGTTCGTCTGCTCCTCCATCTGAACGTCAGCGATCGTCAGGTCGCCGTGCTGCTGGTCGCCCGCCTGCTCCATCTGCTCGTCCACCGGATAGTTCTCGAAAGCGATGATATGGTTGATCAGGTTCTGCTTTTGCACGCTGCGGGCTTGAATTTCATACAACGGATAGTAATCATAACGCCCGGACTCCAGCGCCCACTCTTGGAGCTTCGCCATCAGGTCGGCGAACACGGTGTCCGCTTCGCTCGTGACGCGGACCGGCACCGTATTGATGAATAGCCCGATCATGGACTCGATACCCGGGATTTCCGCCGGTCTTCCGGCCACGACGCTGCCGAATACGGCATCGTTTGTTCCGTTATATTTTTGCAGCATCACGCCCCAAGCGGCTTGCAGCAGCGTATTGACCGTAACCAGGCGCTGTTTCGCCACCCGGTCCATCCGCTCGCTCAAGTCCTTGCCCAGCTCGGCGGTGACGTGATCAGCCGTAAATCTGCCGTTCGGCGCCGGTTCCTTTTGTCCCGGGAGTACGGTTTGCCCTTCATAACCTGCCAGGAATGCCGTCCAATAGCCGGATGCCGCCTGATCGTCCTGTTTCTCCAACCATTCGATGTAAGCGCCATAATCCGATCCCTTATCTCCCGCTGGCTGCTTGCCGGATGCCAAGGCCGAGTACGTCTCAAACAGCTCCTGCGTCAGCTGCGGCAGGCACCAGCCGTCCATCAAAATATGCTGGAAACTCCACAGCACATGATAGCTTTGCTCTTCGGTGCGCAGGATCGTAACCCGAACGAGCGCGTCATGTTCCATGTCGAAGCCGCGAAGTTTGTCATCCTCGGCCTTTTTATCCAAATACGCTTGTTTCTCGTCCGCCTGCAAATGAAGCAGCTCTTCATATTCAAAGCCGACCGGCTTGTCGCGGTATATGATTTGCAGCGGCTCGCCCGCCGGTCCTTGCACAAAATTCGCCCGCAGCACCAAATGACGTTTCGCAAGTTCCGTCCAGCTCCTCTCGAAAAGCTGGACGTCGAGTACTCCCCTCATCGTAAATCGCGTCTGCTCGAAGTAAGCGGCCGTTTGCCGGTCAAGCGCGCTGTGGAACCACATGCCCTTCTGCATCGGCGTAAGCGAGTAAATATTTTCGATTTCCCCGAGATGGCCCGAGCGCTGGGCGATTTGCTCTAGTTCGGCGATGGTCAAGCCTTTAAATTGCACGTCGCTAGGCGTCAATTCGGTATTTTCTTTGCCTGCGCAGTGGATAATGAGCTCTCGTAGACTTTGCTCAAGCCGCTGAGCGAAGGCTTCCATCGTTACCTTGTGATACTGCTTCCGGCTGTAGCTAAGATCAAGCGATAAAGCGCCGTCCAGCACCATGCCGTTGATATCCAGCACAAAGCTGCGGGCCTGCCGGTCGCTGGCCGGGCTGCCGCTGGAATAAGAAGATATACCGATCTCGTCCTGGTTGACATCATCGTCGAACTGGCCGAGGTAATTAAAATTAATTTCCGGCTCTGCGCCCCAAACAAAGCCATCCTCCGATTTGGAGAGATAGCGGCATATGCCGTACCCAAGTCCTTTGTTCGGAATGCGGCGCAAACTTTCCTTGACCTGTTTAATCTGATAGGCCAAATCCCGGTCAGTTTCCGGCTCTAGGACGACCGGAAACTTGGTCGTAAACCATCCGACTGTGCGCGTGATGTCGATATCCGTTCCGATCGGTTCGCGTCCGTGTCCTTCGAGATTGATCCGCACCCGTTCGTGTCCCGTCCACTTGCGAACGGCTATGCCGAGCGCCGTTACCAAAATATCGTTCATTTCGGTGTTGTAGGCCCGGTGAACCCGCTTCAGCAGCAGCTCCGTTTCTTCGGGAGTCAAACGCACGAACAGCGATTCGCTGTCCTGCTGCGTCGTAACGTCCGCCTCCAGATCCTTCGGCACGGCCGGAACCGCAATTTGTTCCACGGCCTGCCAATAGGCCCGTTCCTTCGCCATCTCCGGGCTTTGCGCGTAAGCGGCCAGCTGCTCGGACCAAGTGCGGTACGCATCCGTTTTGGCCGGGAAACGAATTTCCTCGCTTTTGCCGGCCTGCTCGTAACCCAGAGCGAAATCCTCCATCAAAATGCGCCAAGACACGCCGTCCACCACGGCATGATGAACCGCGAGCAGCAAATGATCGCCGTCCGCGCACCGGAACAGTCCCGCCTTCACGAGGGGCCCGTTCTCCAGATCGATGCCCGCTTGAATGTCCGTTGCCTTCGCTTCCACAGCCTGCGCGGTATTCTCCGCATCCTTGAAGTCGAACACGTCCAGCGTGAACAGCCCGCCTTCCTGAATCGCGCGGGTCCGCGCGCTAAACCCTTGTTCCGTCTTGCAGAACACCATCCGCAAGGCGTCATGATGCTCGGCCAGCTTTTGCAGCACCTGACGCACCGTCTCTTCGTCGAAGCGTTCCTTCCGGTACAGCATCACCGACTGGTTGAAATGATGCGGGTCCGCAAAGGAGCTCCCGAAAAACCAATGCTGAATCGGTGTCAGCTCCGTTTCACCCGTTATTTCACCTTGATCGATGGTACGTCCGATCGGTTTCACATGCAGGCTGAGCTGTGAGATAGTCGGATATTTGAACAAATCCCGGATTTCCAGCTTGTACCCGGCTTGATGAAGCCGCGAAGATACTTGAATGGACTTGATCGAGTCTCCGCCCAGCTCGAAGAAATGATCCGTTACCCCAACGCGATCGGCGTTCAATACCGCCTGCCACACATCGGCAAGCGTCCGCTCCGCTTCATTGCGGGGAGCTACGTACGCGCCGCCGGTCAGTGCGTTTCCTTCCGGGGCGGGCAAAGCCTTGCGGTCGATTTTGTCGTTCGGCGTGAGCGGCATCCGCGGAAGCTGAACAAAATGCGCCGGAATCATGTAATTCGGCAACTTTTGCGCCAGCTCGCTTCTCAGCTCGCCGAGCGTAAGCGGGCGGCCCGCGACCAGGTAAGCGCACAGTTCTTGCCCGCTTTTGCCTTCCCGCGCGATTACGATCGTCTCCTGCACGGAGTCGATCTTCAGAAGCTGCTCTTCAATCTCGCCGATCTCGATCCGGAATCCACGGATTTTCACCTGATGGTCAATCCGGCCCAAGTACTCAATATTTCCGTCCGGCAGCCAGCGGGCCAAGTCGCCCGTCCGGTACAGTCTCTCTCCGGGCTCAAACGGGTGTTCGATGAATTTCTCCGCCGTCAGATCCGGCCGGTTCCAATATCCCCGGGCGAGGCCGACGCCCGCGATGCATAATTCTCCCTCCACTCCGATAGGCGCTAGCTGATTCTGTGCGCCCAGTATATACAAGCGATGGTTCCAGATCGGACGTCCGATCGGTATCGCTCTGCGTTCGGTGTCATACGTAGACGCCGCCCACACGGATGTGGCGATCGAGGCTTCCGTCGGACCGTACGCGTTATAGTACTGTACCTTGTCTTTCCACTGCTGCACGAATTCTGCTGAAACGGCGGAGCCCGCCGTGATGAGCCTGCTCAGACTCGGCAGGCGGTCTGAATTCAAATAAGCCGCATAAGTTGGCGGCAAAGTGGCGATCGTAATTGCATGCTCGTTCATGAAACGTTCGAACAGCTGATCATCCAAAACCGTCTCGGTTGACGGTATATATAAGGTCGCCCCGAAATACAGGGCGTTGAACATCTCCCAGCACGACGCATCGAACGATAGGCTGGCGAATTGCAGCACTCGATCCTGTTCGGTCGTGTGAAGCGTATGGGCAAACGTCAGTTTCAAGCTGACCAGCCCGCGATGCTCCAGCATGACCCCTTTGGGTTTGCCCGTCGTACCTGATGTATAGATGACATAAGCCAGATCGTTCGGACCGCTGGCCGGCTCCAGGTTCGAGCCATCGTCGCTGTAGGCCTGCTCGTCATCCAGCGCCACCACGGTCCCTTCGAACGGCACCTGCAGCAGCAGCTCCCTTTGAGTCAGCAGCAACTGCGCGTTCGAGTTCTCCAGAATGTAGCGGATGCGTTCTTCCGGGTATTCCGGGTCGATCGGCACGTAGGCACCGCCAGCTTTCAGAACCGCCAGAATGCCAACGACCGTCTCCAGCGATCTCCTGGCCATCAAGCCTACCAGCTGATTGGGCAGCACCCCGACCGATCGCAGCGTCCGCGCCAGCCGGTTCGCCCGTTCATTCAGCTCCGCGTACGAAAGCCGCCGCCCCTCAAAGACAACCGCCGTCGCTTCGGGCACCCGCTTCGCCTGCTCCTCCACGAGCTGATGAATCGTCCGATCACGGGGATAGTCCTTCTCGGTATCGTTAAAGCTTTGCAGCAATTGAAATTTCTCGTCCTCCGACAGCATGTCCGCCCGCACGATGTCCAGCTCCAACTCGTGAAGCCCCACGGCCAGCAGGCGATTCAGATGGCCGACGACCCGAGTCATGAACTCGGAGTCATATAAGTGCTCGTTATATGACAGCGCTAGCTGTATCGTCCCGCCGGTTAAGCTGAATTCAAAGGAACAATCCGTGACCACGTTTTGCCCGATTTCGTCCAGATGCAGCTCCTTAAGAGATACTAGCGTATGGATGACGGGTATCCCGTCTGCATATTGCAGGTCCAGCTTCTCCGCCATTTTCAAGAACGGAATATGTTGGTGCTGAAACGCTTCAGGCAAGGAAGTCCTCAGCTCGCTCAGAAGCGTTTTAAAAGTCGCACCCACCGAAAGCGAGTTTTTCAAAATGACCGTATGATTAACGGATCGGCGCGTCTCCGTCGGTTTCCGTACAACCGGCATGCCGACCAGAATGTCAGAAGCGCCTGTATATTTATGCAAGAGCGACTGAACACCGGCGAGCAAAATCATAAAAGTGGCCAGCGGAGCGCCCTTGCTCATTTGAAGGACGCGCTGCGCCACTTCCTCCGAAAGCGAACCGCCGACGGTTGTCATAATGGGCGCCAGGGAGCTTGGAGCCTTGCTGTAAGGCAGACGCGTCAAGGTATAATCGTCGCTACCGAATTTTTCGTTCCAAAACAACGTTTCTTTTTCAAAAGCCATCTGGATCGTTCCCCTTTCTTCATCGGCAAAAGCAATCCGGCGGAGCATATGCCGCAGCAACGCTCCAGCCTCGCTCCCCGCCTTTTCAAACATGTGACAACAATGTCAATGGCTCTCGCCAAGTCACCGCTTCGCTTGCCCGGTTGATCGCATGCGGCAATCCTCTGCCTAGCAGCTATCCCGCTCGGCTCCCATGCGTGAAAGACAACAAAGAGCATCGTTCTATGCAAGAGATGCGGCTGCTCCCGGCTCCTCTGCTTCAATATGCTTGCTGCGGACGAGCCGCCCGAAGACGGGCTTTGGTTTAACATTGGGTTCGGAATTGGATTTGGGGGTGGACAAGGGATGTTCCTCCCATCGATGTAAGACTTGCTGTAGGGTTCCGGCCGGCCAGCACAAAGTCGGCCGTACCTCCGGATTCGGCACCGGAGCTGCCTTTGTCGAAGCTTATGTTTAAGGATATTGATACACTCTATGTACGATTTGTGTATTCCCCCGCCTGGTGTGGATAAGTAAAGATCCGGCTGCGGGGTAGTGAGCCTTTCCTGACGATTAGATGTGACGATGGTGCTGCATGAGGCTCAAAGAATGCTCCGTATGGCATGAACGGGACAGCCCTTGGATTGGCGGTGAATTCCAGCTTTTCAAAAATGCTCACGCGCTTCATCTTCCATCGGAATTGGGATAAGGTTGGCTTCATCCTTTCTGGACCTTCTGACGTCATGGAGCAACATATTCTCGACTGTCATTTTCCACAATTGTCGGTCTCCGCATGCCAGCTTGCTGGGTTGCCAGTGGACTGGTCTCTCGCGGCACAGCTTGGACAGGTATAAAAACCATCCAATTCTATTTTCTATCATAATTGGAAGGTTGACCTAGGTAGAATTATATCAAAATTTCCAATAATGTATAGTAAAACTTTAGTTAAATTGGGTCTTCCCAACATAAAGTGTTAATATTTTGCCTAAAAAGAGCGAATGGAGAAGAAACACTGGGAATGGCTTGCCATCAATCGGGGAATTCGACGCGTGTCGACACTGAGGCGGGGTGCCGGCCAATTTGGGAGATCTTCCCTGTATATATTCTCTGCTGGTGCTCCGAATCCTTGCGCTTGCGTCTATTTTCTAAAATAATCATGGATTGTAGAGTAGGCTGTATTAGATGAGTCATATCCAGTACCCACTTGGTAAACCAAATAATTCATCTTGTTCTCTTGTAACTTTCGCAAATGGTTTTTCACTTTGTTGAATAGCATAATAGAGATTATCTTCGAGACTATTTATATGGTGATTTGACAACTTATCGTTGTTTTTAGCATTATGAAGCCATTCGACATTCCTGAATAAATTGTAGTTTATCTGCCTTTCCGTAATAAGTGCCCACTCTATCTTTTGGTCTTTAAAGAACTCTTTTTCAATCTGTAATTTCTCTACAACTCGTTTTGTCAACTTGTTAAAAGGTTTGATAGAATGTGCAATAAATTTTATACTTTTTTCTTGTTTTACTGTAAGTAACATATCTGTAGTCATAATGATGGGAAGCTTATTCTTGGGGTCAGTTGGATGTTTAACTTTTATGCAATATAGAGGGTTTTATCTAGGGGTAATAAAGGAAATTGTTCGCGAATATCAATCACTTGCTCTGACCACTTCCATTTGGCAATGATGTGCCAATTCAAAGTGTTCAGACAGATAATGGTGAAGTCGACCACTTTTCCAACCAAGAATTCGAGTAACTATCCCTATTGAAGGTACATCATGTACCGTCAACCAAGGTTTATATTCCGAAAAGTGGCCTTGACCTCTTCCTTCTTTGATTTTCCGTTGAATAGATGCTATAGAGTTACTTGATCGAATTTTGCTCATTATTCACCTTCTTTTTAGAACTACTAAATCAGAGTAAAGTTCAGTTATCTTTTTCTACTCCTAAGATATATTTTAGTTTTACTTCAAAATACAAATGTAGAATATAACAACTCACAGCTTTATACAATAGCAAAGTAATATTTTTTAGCTATATTTTACTTCGTAGCCTATTCATAGGCTACTCGTAGGGTACAGTAGGGTATGAATAAGCTATAATATGGGCTATAAGTAAGTATAATTAGTAAGCAGATGGGTCGGGTAAAAGCTATTTGATTTTCTCAATAGAGATGAATTCATGAATACTTTGGAACAGCGCTGTAAAAAATCGAGACTACTCCATAAATGGACACAAAAGGAAATTCCTAATAAGATCGGGGTAACTAAACAGGTTGCTTCTAATTGGGAGCGAAACGTAGCACGGCCTGAAATTAATCATTTAATATCTTTAGCAAAGGTTTTTGACGTTACAACTGATTATCTACTTTGTATTGCTAATCGAATGACGTTCCCTACTGTGTGGGCTCAATTGATACAGGCGTATCTCCAAAGATTAACCACTCTATATGGGAATTGAAGTTTTCTTTAATTGCTATAATTATATCAAGAGAGGGTCTGTATTTATCTTGCTCCAGCTCACTCAACGTTCTTTGAGAAATGCCAATTATATTTGCAAACTTTATTTGATTTAAGTTGTTGTTTTTCTAATAGTTCGAATTCGTTGGCCTATTGTAGACATAATTGCCCTCCTAAGCTAAAAAGATCCCGATATATCATCGGGATCTTTCTTGATGTTTGTAAAATGACTAGTTCCAGACTTTTTTTACTGGTTCAAGACTTTTTTATCACCAGACATTTGTGTACATACAATAAAGTTGTGTACTGAAGTCCAGTATTTTTAATTAATTCATTAAAAAAACTGTACTAATAATATTATTAAAGTACTTATTTTAATTTCATTTTATATTAAAATGTGCGTCCATTTTTATATTTTCTAATATCTCTTCAGAATACAATTTTTCTAATAGAAGTTCTAAACCTGGATCTTCATACTTTTTAAGCTCTTTTTCTATCCAGTAAAGGTGGCACATGAAATTTCTTTCATGTCTCAAAGGATATATCTTCTCATACAGGAGTTCCTTAAATTTTGCTTCCCACAACAGAAGATCACTGGATTTTCCCGGTGCTGGTCTGTGTCAATGATGCAGCCAACTGAATGTTATTGCAGACAAAAACCGCTCCTGCATCTGCAGGAGCCATTCTCTGAACGGACACAATTATCTTTTGTGCATTCCTTTGCGCTGACGATAGGATATGTTTTCTCCCCGCTTTGGAATACGTGAATGAGGGATATCCCGTCAATTTCATTTGTTTAAAGATACGTTATTTTTTTATTATTACAGAAAGATCCCCTTCAAAAATTTTTTGAGTCGTATGATTAAAAGTAGATAAATTCACAGTTACAATTCCTGTATTCTTTCGGTTATCTTCTAGATTAATGACTTCAACAACTACATGTAACTCATCATCAGGGTATACAGGTTTTATAAATCGGATATTGTCCATAGCAGTACCAGCCACTACATCTTCACCGTATAAACCACACTCTACCCATAGTTTAAATGTTAGGGCTAATGTTTGGATTCCTGAAGCTATAATTCCTCCAAACATGCCTTCCTGAGTTTTCTTCTCATCCAAATGCATGTACTGAGGGTCAAATTCAGATGCGAATTCCATAATTTTTTCTTTGGTTACTTTTATAGAATCAGTCTCGAACCGCTGCCCTACAAAGAATTCATTAAACTTCATATTACACCTCTCGAAACGGATACTTTTACATAATGACTTCCGCAAAATTTAATTGTCAATAAGAAATTTATTCTCTAGCTAGTATGTTTTTTGGAGCTTTTTGGCTTGGTCAATTCGAAGCTATGATGCACCATATCGTGAATTTCATCTTCTGGTAGATCACCATCTAATATTACTGTATTCCAATGTTCCTTGTTCATGTGATAACCAGGCTTTACCTCTTCAAACGCTTTTCGCAAAAAATCAGCATGATCAGGGTTGCATTTTAGGTTGACGCAAAGATGCTCATCCTGATTGTATATCAAGGCAAAAATTTTTTTGTTCCCTTGATGTCTCATCGCAGTCCATCCGTCACCAAAAGGGTGATCTTCATATGAACTTGGGTATGATAAGCAATGCTCCATAATTTCTTCTATTGTCATGACGAATTACCTCGATTTCTATTGGATCATCTATTCATTAAACGCAATTAGGTTTCTTTGTGGCTTGCATACCATGCTGAAATTTCTTCCATCCGTTGTTTAAATTTCATTTCAGATCCTTGTATAGTGGGGTGGTAATATTCCCGTCCAATGAGAGAATCTGGCATGGTCTGCATCATTGTTAATTTTTCTTGAGTATCATGGGCATATTTATAACCTTTCCCGTAATTCAGTTCTTTCATCAATTTAGTCGGAGCATTTCGTAACTGTAAGGGAACAGGTTCATTTACGGAATGCAAGGCGTCTTTTTTGGCAGCTCTATAGGCCAAATAAGCTGCGTTGGACTTCGGGGCCAAGGTGAGATAAATGACAGCTTGGGTTAGATGTACATCGCACTCTGGCATACCAATGAACTGACAAGCCTGGAAAACAGCTACTGCTATCTCCAAAGCTCGGTTATCTGCTAAACCAACGTCTTCACTTGCAAATCTGACCAATCTTCGAGCAATAAATAATGGATCTTCTCCGGACTCCAACATGCGCGATAACCAGTAAATTGCAGCATTAACATCACTATTTCTCATCGACTTATGCAAAGCAGATATGATGTTATAATGTTCCTCACCATTTTTGTCATATAATAATGACTTGCGATTTAACATTTGTACTAAATCATTTTTATTCACTACAATAGCTCCATCTGATTTTTTTCCGTGTAATACAGCCATTTCTAGTGTGTTTAAAGCTACTCTGGCATCTCCATCGCAATATTCAGCAATCGCTGATAAAACGCCGTCTTCAATCTCGATTGATTGATTATTAAACCCTTTTGGGTTCGCTAATGCTTTTTGCAATAGCTCTAAAATATCTGCATGATTGAGCGGATGAAGCACAAACACTTTACTACGAGAAAGCAAGGCTGAATTCACTTCAAACGATGGATTTTCGGTTGTTGCTCCAATCAATATAATGCTTCCTTTTTCCATATAAGGCAGAAAGGCATCCTGCTGTGCTTTGTTAAAACGATGAATTTCATCAATAAATAGAAGTGTTTTCTCGCCTAATTGCCTGTTTCCTTCAGCTTCTTTCATGACACTACGAATATCTTTGATACCGCTAGTCACAGCGCTAAAATCAATAAATTTAGATTGGGTTTGATTGGCGATTATTTTAGCTAACGTTGTCTTTCCCACTCCTGGTGGCCCCCAAAAAATCATAGACGAAACTTGATCATTCTCAATCATTTCACGTAATACTTTTCCGGGTTCAAGCAAATGTTTTTGACCTACAAATTCTTCTAAATTTTGTGGACGTACCCGATTTGCTAAAGGCCGTCCCTGATCATACTCGTCATCAAATAAAGATCCTTGGATCATAAAATCACTTCCTCAAACAACATATTTTAAAAGAGTTCATAAGATGACATTATATATAACTACAATTAGTGTTTTATTCAATATGAAAGGTAGTAGACACTCGAGTAAGTTAATAATTTCAAAGATGCTGCTGTCGAAATTCTGCAGGCGTACAACCTGTTTCACGTTTGAAAAATTTACTAAAGTGTGTGGCTTCCTTGAAGTTAAGCTTTTCCGCAATGTCACTAATAGAATAGTCCGTATGCATCAGCAGACGTTTTGCTTCAAGATTAATCCGGGCCGAAATGAAAGCCTTTGCACTTATTCCAACTGCTGCCATAGTTGCTCGAGTTAGAGTTTTTTCCGTGCAGTTTAGGCGAGTAGCGTATTCACTGACATGGCTCAACTTAGCGAAGTATTTCTCAACGAGTTTCTGGAAGCTTATAAAACGCAGCGATGTTTGAGAATCTATTGTTTCATTCATCCGTTTGCATTTATGAAGAATACTGAGCCAAGTTACAAATGCGTAGAGTTGGTAACGCAACAACATATGAATATCTTCTTCTGTCCCTTCAATCAACAAGTCTTCGATCATTCGTTCGATAGAAGCGATGCTACGACGCAACTCATTATGATTTAAATTTAGAATGCTTGGTAGCCTTTCAAAATCAAAAGCTAGTTTAAGCTCATTTAATGTTGATGTGTTAGGTATAAGAAACTCCGAACGAAACAAAATAATCCAACCATCCCAATTCTCATCATGTCCGAAATTATGAACCTGACCTGGGGATATGGCAAGAAAGGTTCCTGTGCTGCAGGAAATCGGCTCAAAATCGACCCATTGTATACACTCACCTTGAGTAACACATATAAGCATATAGAATTCATATCTATAAGTTACACTCATCCTTTCTTTGGGTGTCCGTTGTTTAAGATCAGAGACTCGAAAAATTTCTACATCGTATGGATAAGGTAGTACAGGTTGATATTTAAGACGTTCTATATTTATTTTCTGCTTTGATATGCGAACCACTACATAAACCTCCTTTACTTAAAATGTAGAATGTCCGAAAAGTATCATTTATTTTCCCGGTTTTGCCTTTATCATTTGTGTTGAATGACCTAAAATGATCATATAACTTCCAACATCTAAAAAAAAGGAGCAAAAAAATGAGTGTAAATATCAAAGAAGTAGCTGAAACTGTATTGAATATAGAACGCGCCAATAATGAACGGTGGAATCAAGGAGACTGCTATGGATACCTGGATAGTTACAGTGATGATATTTCATACTTCGATCCTGTGGCTGAAAAACTTATTGTAGGTAATTCAGCGGTGAGAGAACATATTTTGTCACGCTATAAAAATCCTAATATAATTCGGAGTGAATATCTCAATCCAGATGTCGCTGTCAGTGAAGCTGGTGATTTGGCAGTGTTGAGTTATAATTTACACAATTACGTAGCAGGAGAAGATGGACAAGAAGAACTTCAAAAAAGTTGGAATACTACTTAAGTTTTTCGTTTAATTAATGGCGAATGGCGCACAGTACATTCCCATTGGTCTTTTGTCCGTCATCCTGGGATTTTATCGGGTCTTGATGCGTTCTAAATACACACACCTTTTATTATAATTAATTAAAACTCCCTTTATCAGTTGAACTGGTGGAGGGAGTTTCTGTTCATTCGGAATTTCATTTATGTAAATATTTAAAATGAAGGGGTATCTAACATGCAGATTGATAATACGATGGCAAAAAAATTTTGAGCGAAACCAAAGGAGCATCTACTGTTGGATTTACTCACTCTTTGAATCCTTACAGTGGTTGTGCTTTTGGATGTAGTTATTGCTATGTTAGAGAAATGCCCATTCAAAAATATAAAGATATTCCTTGGGGAGAATGGATTGATATTAAACTTAACGCTGTTGAAAACTACAGTAAAGAAATTAATAGTCTTCGCCGAAGAAATAAGCCTATCAATATATTCATGTCTACTGCTACAGATCCATACCAACCCATCGAGCGTAAGGTTGAGATCACAAGAAAAATATTAACGGAGATGATTGAATCTCCACCAGATTTCCTTCAAATCCAAACAAGAAGTCCTCTGGTGGTTAGAGATCTCGATATACTATTAGAATTGCAACAACGTTGTGAATTATTAGTTTCTATGACTATTGAAACAGACCGAGAAGATGTAAAGCGACTTTTTGCACCTTTAGCTCCAGGGATCAACCAGCGCTTAAAGGCTCTTAGAAATGTCCATGCAGCAGGAATTGCTACACAGGCATCCATTTCTCCTCTTTTACCCTTCACGCCAGATTTCCCCAAAAGATTACAGGGGATTGTTGATCGAATATATATTGATTCGCTGAACATTGGAGATGGTTTAAAGGGGAAGCGATCCGAGCAATTGGGTATGCCCTTGTTGTTTCAGCGAAATGGGTTTTCTAAATGGTATCAGCCTGATATTCATTTTAAAACGAACA
Organism: Paenibacillus sp. CMM36; assembly: GCF_053570945.1. NCBI lineage: Bacteria > Bacillati > Bacillota > Bacilli > Caryophanales > Paenibacillaceae > Paenibacillus > Paenibacillus sp. CMM36. The sequence continues at coordinate 60,188 of NZ_JBSEDY010000019.1, read as the reverse complement.
ACTATTTTAATAAATATTTTGACGAAAAGATTATATTCTTATCTTCTAGTAGAGAGTATCCTCTAAAGGGGAAAATATGTACAATTGATTAATCTACAAGGAAATGGGACAGTAATATTCTCTATTAGGAGATTCAATTGATGAAAACTCAATATGTTTTACATACAAAAAGAGCAACTAAACTGGCTGCTCTTTTTGTATGTTAAATAATGCAATTGATGGAATTTAAGTCCATATTGGAGTTTCGACGCTTCACGGTGATGCGAATCCCCATTACGGGACGGGAAAAAGAGCTACGATTTATCGGTTCATGAGCAACCAATTTTCCATTTTCTACACGAAAGTCATCAATACGAACACTCGGGATGCCGTACACGTCATCGACGGTTTGCTCCACCATGAAACGGACTTGGCCATCGAGGTGCATTATACGGATACAGCCGGTTCACCGATTAAGTCTTTGGTTTAATGAATTTGCGCAGATTTCGCTAACAGGAAAGGATTCAAAAGCTTTTGACTTGTTATGCAATTCATATTCGCTCTGATTGAAACCTAAGCAGTCACCCTCTGAATTTAATAAAAAGCCCGATGATACGTGCTCATCGGGCTTTTGTTAAATACTTACTAAGAAGAAATATTCTTGTTATCTGTCATTAATAATAGTACACAACTTTAATGTCTAGTACATGACTTTATTGTCTGTACACAACATTATGTTCAGTTACATTATAGTTGGTTCCTCAAAAATACAGTAATATCAAGCATTTTGACATTTTTGGCCTCTTTTATAAGTTACATTATAGTTGGTATCTGAGAAAAACTCTTTTTATACTCAATGACATTAAAGTTTGTACCTTGTAATTACATTAAAGTTAGTTCCTAAAACTTATTTGTTGCTTTTTCTACTCCCGTATACTAAAAATTACAGAATTAACTACAAGGTGATTTCTCCGTAAGTACGAAATCGTTTATCCAATTCATTCATTAAAAAATTATACGCCTCTTGAGCACTCCGAATATGGGAGCGCCTATAATGCATACTTCTCAGTGTCCGCTGACTGACACATTTCAGTTTTCCCAAAGATGGAAATGTTGTCTTGCCCAAAGTTTTATATAAATCGACTAAACGGACACCATACTTGATCGGGGCATTGATTACTCTGCTGCTTGTAAACCTCCACATAGTACGGAAAGCGTAGTTTCCAAGGAGAATCTTTAATCACATTTACGTTCACTACGTTGTCCTACGTGAATCCATCGGACTTAGCATACCCAACAATCATAGGGGTCGGTCTGTTCTGTTAATCATAGCTCACAATAGTATTAAATCATTAGAAATCAAACTTACCGGCATGATATTCCCCTATATTATTGCAATTGAAAGGTAGGGTTAAGAATAAAATTTGTGAGTTTTGTCAGTACTTAAATAGTAAGATTCTAAAGTTAAAGCATGAACATACTACAAAGATACATCATTAAGTTCTAATAACTTTGATAGCGAAATTGGTTCTTCAGCCGGTATAATTAATACATTCTCTAGCTCTTCATTTTCATTAACTTGTTGCTTTATAAGAGGACCTTTTTCGCTATATCCTTCGTATTCAATTACTGCAATTTCTTGATTCCTATATTTTCTTAGCATCATCTGGTAGAAATTAAAGTCATGAGTTGAAATAATAAATTGCTTATTATATTTTTCCATAAACAAACGAATCAAATCAATTAATGATAAAACATTTATCTCGTCCATACTCTGGATTGGATCGTCCATACCCATTAGTTGTAGCCTAGACCACCGTTGGTGTACACCCATAGCCATAAAAAAAGAAAGGGCTATTGAATTAATTTGCGCTGAGCTGAATATATATGTTGCATTAGCCTGAACATTTTTCTCGTGATACCCAGTTAATACATAGATTAACAATCTATAAGACCTATGCCTTAACTCCGTAGAAAAATCTATTTGTCGATATACGGGATGCGAATTGATACGAGAAAAAATTTTTTGAATCGTGTCAAATAATTCAGAAATCATCCTTTCATTTAATTTATCGACAGCTGGTTTTACATTGTTAATTAAATCCTTGACAATCCCTTGATCCTTACTGATTGCGTTTTGTTGTTGTTCTAAACTATTTAAGTGCTTTTGATGAACCCTCATTTCCTCTTGACGCGTCTTTAATAGCATTTCTTCCTTAGCATTTTCAATTGCTGTCATAGACTTTATTATTACTAATTCTAGGTAAACCAACTTTTCTTTATTTTCCTGCAATCTTTTAAATGCCTCTTGAATATAAATTTCTACTTCCTCATTGCTCCACTGTTTTGCCTGAGAGGGTGCACCTGCAAGTAATAACTTACTTACAAACTCCTCAACAGAAGCTCGGGATTTTATAACCAGTTCTTCAGCTCTTTTAATTTCTTGCGGCAAATTTGCTCTCTCTTTCGGTGTAAATGCAATTAAATTAGCTTCAAATTGTTGCTCTAACTTTAATATTTCACCCTTATCATTTTCTACGTTTTCATTCAAACCAATTTTTAGTAAGTCCTCATTATATTCTTGAATAAATTTATTTTTCAATCCTATTTGAGATCTTAAATTCACTATTTCTTTTTCTATTTTAACTATACGATCTTTTTTATTCTGGATCGCTTCCTCAGCCCTTTTAAGAATCTCATTGATCTCAAAATAGGACTTTTCTATATTCAAATTTAATTCATGTAATTGAAGCTTCTCTTTTTCAAACTCTTCTTTCATCTCTCTTAATTTCATTTCTAACGAAGGTAATTCTTCGTGAATTTGGGTTTGCTGATATTGAATTCGTTGATGTAAATATGTCTTGTTAATTCCCACCGTCCCACAAGCGGGACAACTATTTATTTCATCATCTACGGATAGGTAATCAGACAAACTACTAAGAAATTTCTTATATTTCTGATCTATTCCACGTAATTCTAGCATTGATTCTTCTAAAAGTTTCAGTGATGTATTCGTACTAGCGTGGATACTCGATAAATTTCCAATAGAGATTTGGGTTACACTAATAAATTTTAGAAGCTGGAAGGTTTTTGTTTTCAATTCTAAATCATCATGTTCAAGTAGGATGTCCTTCAGCACATCATGATTATTATTTCTTATGTTTTCTAAGCTCTCTGACAGAGCTTTATTGAAATTATCAGATACACGAACTGAAGCTTCTATTGCCTCAATTTCCTGTTGATAATCTTTGATTTCTTTATTTTTATTTTTAGTGAAATTAATAAAATCCACATATTGATCATAACGACTGATCAAGGATGAAACTAACTTTAGCTTATTGTAATCATTAAGATGATTTTTAAATTTTTCTAATCTGCTAAATTCTATTTTTACAATTTCTTTGTCTTTGAGCCACCCTACTTTAATTTCTTCCAAATCTTTAAGACGTCGTTCTTTATTTTCCAACTCATACCTTTTTAGTTTTAGCGTTTCTCTTTCTTTCTCAATTAATGGTACCAGGGCCCTCCAATCCTCTAATTCAAATTGATTCTCCGGAACTTCGAAATTGTCTTTATATTCCTTAAGAGTCTGACTTAATGTTTTCTGATTTGGATCGGATAACTTTCCGCTTAATTCATCAATCGACTCACTTAGTTCTTTCATTTTGCGATTACCTTCAGTTATTTGACCCTCTACTTGCAGAAGTCTCTCGCTTATCTTTTTGTTCAGTTCATTATATACATCTCTATACTTTATAAAATGCTCTGTTCCAAACAGTAACGAGAGAGAATCGTATCTATCACCATCTTTCATTCCTCGAAGAAACTCATTCAATTTCTCTTGCCCCAAAATATGAGTGAGATGCAGCCCACGAGAAGCTTCGACTTTCTCTCTCCATGCTTCTTTGACTAATAATAATTTCAATAACTCTTCTGCACGCTGATCTATAAACTTTAAACTTCCATTTATGGGTTCAGGACATAGGATTTCTAGTCGATGTTTACCATAGTCCGTACTATCCTGGAGTCTGGCTGTACATGTTCTCTTCACTTTGTATATTTTTCTATTTTGAGTAATTAGCTCTATTTCTACATACGTTTCTTGGGACTGATCAGTATGCAAATTCCTAATAAATCGTGTTCTGTTTCTTTCATCAGTAGCTTGATTAAATCTGTGTATTTCTCCCGAAAGTACCCATTCAATAGCATCAAACACTGATGTTTTTCCGTGTCCATTTGGTCCATAAAGCAATATAACCTTTGCATCATTAAATCGGAAAAAGGCTTCACCAGAAAACCCCCGAAACCCACATATTGCCAATGATCTAATTTTCATTTAAATCATCCTTTTTTGTTATTGAACTAAAAAAATTAATTAATTGATCAGCACTTACACTCGCTTTAAAAAAATTTTGGGGTAACTTAACTAATGTAGATTCTCGTAAGCATTCCCGGAATTGTTCGAAAAATTCATTATCATCAAAAATAAGTAGTTCTTTGTCGTCAGTTAAATCAAGTACAAAAGGAATTTTATTTATGTAGGGATGGTCATTTTTTGTAATGACAATTTTCCTAAAATAGTGGCGATCATTTTCAATTAGTTTCCTAAATGATGTGTCTATCTGATCTTGCATAACTGCAATAATTAGATAGATATCCCATTTGAGCATTTTAAGCTCTTGAGTCAAACGACTTTGCAGTTTTACAGCTAATTCATCAGCTGCTTTTTCCCATCCCCCCCTTAACTCATCTTCGTTATCAAATTGAATAAAGCCGTATATCTGCTCTGGCGATACATAAATTGCATTAAGGTAGTTAAAATGAAGCTGGTCTAATTTTATAAATTCATTTGTCTCAAAGAATCCTAGAATTTCTTCAATCAATATTAGTCATCTCCCTGACATAAGACTCTAAATCTTCTACTTTATTTACTTGATTGTGTAAACCTCGAATGCAATCACCACATAGTATTTTTGTTTCGTTTAAACTTTTGTAGTTATTTTCTTCTAATCCCTGAAAATATCCTTGTTCATCAACTTTAGTAAAATCAATTAATATATCCTCAAAAGAAAACTCTTTTTGACATCTCCTACATAAATTTGCTTTTTTACTTCTGCTAAAGTTGTCTAATATTAAAGGGAAGGGGAATATAGCATCTCCACGACGCAATTCTCTTCTTCCTGTCGGTGTTGATATTTTTTTACGAAACAGTTCTAATACAAGTTCAGGCATTTTAGCATGTCTTTTTGTTGAGAAAATAAGGTATGCAAATATTTCTTCTTGTTCATCTAAACTTAGATTGGCATTTATATCATCATGAATTAAACTCAATTCCTTGAATCCGCATCTTAATATGGTTATTATTTCCATAAATTGTTCTACACCTGATTCAACTCCAACAGTATTAAAAGGATGTCTATAACGTTGAAGGAATACTCCGAATTTTTCAGCACCAGTTTCTAAAATACTATATATTGTGTGACTCAAACTCTCGATCAGGAAAGGATGTGTTTCTTCTGGAAAATCCTTAATTAATTCTATAACAATTTCTTTTTCTGAATCGAACGTACTGTCAATGATTGATCTATTATCTACACTCCGAGCACTTGAACTTTCTCTTTGAATATAACTTGTATCTCGAACAGAAACGGATATTTCCATTAATTCAAGTATTGGAAGACACCGTTTAATCGAAGTTGCTCCAATAATACCACCAGGTGCCAGATCCTTCATTATTCCAACTATTGTACCATTAACTACTATAGGCGATCCTGAGGCTCCATGGGTTATGAAGCCTGGATCCGTTATTTGAGGTATTTCACATATTAAATCCAGATCAGCATCACCTTCTTGCATACAAAAAACATCGACCTGGGATATCTTACCCTTAAAATGTTGTCCTCTATCTCTTTGAGTGCTAGGAAACCCGAATCCTTCCCACTCCTCTCCCAGATTCAGAGCTTGTACACTTAGAGGTAGCGTAGGAAAATATTCAACTTCAGATAAAGACAAAATAGCAACGTCAATCCCTTTAAATGGTCCACTTGGGAAAATAACCGATGCCTCTACTTCATTTTGATTCCCGTATTGAATAAAAACAGGCTTCGGTTCATCTGGTCCAAAACTATCATCAATAACGTGTCTGGCAGTTATCATGGTTCTTTCATTTATTAGAAACCCAGTACCTTTTTCATTTCCGCAATGCACTTTGGCTATAGATTTAAAATCATTCTGATTCATTAATTTCTCCCCCTAAGTTACAAGTGTACTATTACACTTTCTTCAAAATTTGGGAAGTATAGTTCATATTTATACTCGTTCTTCCATTCATCTCTATTAAATGATGTTGCTGCAGGGGTAGGATACGAAAAATATAAGCATCTTGTAAAATTAGATTCTCTAGCAACTATTCTGGCTAAGGTTTCCACATCGGGGTGCCCATGTCCCGATCCGTTAGTAGATATTAAGTATTTCCTTGAATCAATCATATTAAGAAGATCTAAATTCGTATTAAACTGACTCCCATGGTGGGAAATCTTGATCAAATCAAAGTAAATTGGTAGTTCTGTATCTGAGTGCAGAGAACGCAATTGACGAATTATTATTGATGGTGGACAATCGCCTAAAAATAGCATTCTATTTCCCTGGTGTTCTAGGATAAAAGTAATGGAGCTAGCATTAATTTCGTCGCTATCTTCAAAAAATTTTGACTCTGATAATTTTCTTAAAGAACCTGTTGTCGATATATTTTTTCTATAGTTTTCAAACCCTTTTGGTTTTAGATATTCGGATACATACTCTACAGCGTCATCAAAACATTTATCCGAAGTCAAAGGAACTCCCGGAAAAGTTCGATGCAGTTCTTTACTCCATACTCTTTCTAGGTCTTTAAGTTCAATATCAGTAGGAGAAAGTACTGTGAGCTTAACTTCCCCGTTACCCAGAGATATTGGACTTTTTTTATAAGAAACCGCATTACCATTATATAGACCATTCCAGTTGTAACCATTTAAATATATATGACCTGCAAGTCTAGAACCTTGTTTCCCACTTACTGGAACCCTATTATCTGAATCCCTTTCAATGTAACCAACTTTTCGCTCAATCTGTTCTTTATCAACTCTGTCTAATTGATTTTCCTGTTGACTTATTGATAAATGACGATAACTATTGTGCCAAATTTCCTTTACTTTAATTACATTAGGAGCTTCACTGTTTCCGTTTTCCTCTAAAAAAGATATTGCACCTGCAATGTGATCCTTATCTATATGCGTAACAACCATTAACTCTAAACTCTCGTTGTTTTCTTTCATTTTTCTAAGAACAGGTCTTACATAATTCCTATAAGTATGTGAGTATGCCAAATCTATAAGAATATTTACATTTGACTCACCATAACAACTAACTAAAAAAGCATCTCCGTTTTTTGCTGGGAACATCTCTATCCTAGAACTATATATTGGACTCACCCTTAGCTTATTTAATATTTTCTTAATTGCTTCCCAAGAAACATAATAATTCATAGAGTCTTATGATGTTTTTCTTTCCAAACACCATGACCAAATACAACCTACATTCTTCTTCTGAGATCCGTTTTCTGCTCATTATCTTCAACATAAATAACTTTCATAAAAAGAAGACATTATTAGCAACTCGCCTCATTCCACTTTCCCCTTAATTCTCAAGTAAAGTTTGATTCTAAAGAACCGTTTTTATTTGTAGAATAAAGCAATAGTAATGATACCATAGACCTAATGAAAAAAATGTCGCATTTTGTCGCTATAAGTTGGTTTCTTCATAAGGAGAAAAAAATAAAAAAACTTTAAAGTGGTATTATCCCCTTCTAGTAGACAAGAGAAAAAAGACATCTGGTAAGATGGACTTAATCTTGTTGAACGGAGGGGATTTTTCATGGCTAAAAAGGGGCAATCATTCCGACAATACTCCTTAGATGTGAAGATAGAGGCAGTCCGGTTGGTGAACGAAGAACATATGAGTATTCGTGAAGTGACGAAACAATTGGACATTCGTAATAAATCCCAAGTGCAAAACTGGGTGATGAAATATCGAGCGGGGGAGAACCTCCAGCCAACGGTCACAAGGCAGGGACGACCCAAAACGAAATTTTCCAGTATGGAAGAGGAGATGGCGTATCTACGGGCGGAGATCGAATATATAAAAAAGCAGTATCCAAATCTACACAAGGAGTGACGAGGAAAGAAGCAAGGTTTGAAATTATTGAGGGAATGCGAACACGATATTCGTTGAAATGGTTACTTGAATTAGCCCATGTTTCTCGGGCAGGATAGTATAAATGGAGAAAGACTCAGCAAACAACCCAGCAGCGTAAGCAAGAGGAAGAGCTTCTGGAATCGCATATGTTGTCGATCCACCGGATTCACCCCTATTTTGGTTATCTGCGTATGACCGTTGCTTTACGTAGAGAAGGTATCTTGGTCAATCACAAAAAGGTGTACCGTCTAATGAAGAAATTAGGGATCCGTTCCGTCATTCGAAAAAAGCGGCGCTTTTTCGGCAAACAGGCATCTGTGGTAAATGCCAACCGATTAGATCGACAATTTCAGGCAGATTCTCCTTTATCCAAGCTGGTTACCGATATTACATACATACGAGCTGGAGATCGGTTTGTATATCTCTCTGTCATTCAAGATCTGTTTAACAATGAAATCGTGGCTTGGCGTCTTTCGGAACGAAATGACCTTGCTCTAGTTAGCGAGACGCTAGACGTTCTAAGTAAGAACGCGAACATGGAGGGTGTCATTCTCCATTCAGACCAGGGGTTTCAGTATACCTCCAAGCCGTTTAACCGCAAACTTAAGCGGCTTGGCATGCTTGGGAGCCATTCAAGGCGTGGAAATTGCCTAGACAATGCCTGTATAGAATCCTTCTAGGTTCATGTCCACCCTGTGAAATGTTCACACAAAATATCTTACAGTTCCTCTCCTTAATAAATTCCCGAAGTTTCTCCTTTGCCCAAAGTCTCATGTGTTCTCCCCAACCTTTCCCTTACTTCCATTTTAATGGGGTTGAGAGTTTACACAATATATTTTACAGACTCAAAAAAAGAGCTAGTTCAGTCTCAGTTCCATTAGCACTGATTATTTAGTGATGCCTCCTCCATGTTGAAACATTCTTAAATTCTGTATAAATCGGCTTTTTGAAGTACACTCTTTGATGGTTTAACCTTATTTGTGCTGCAATTCCATTCATATGTTCTAATTTCCTCATCGACTATATTTTTTGCAAAACAATCTTCTAGTGGCGTGTTTACACCTTTAGATAATTTTTGATTATAATCAGTTGTTCTTTTAATAATACGTTCTATCGTCTCTTCCCCAAGCCCCTTTCTTATTTGCTTCTTCGTCTCTTCCTCAAGAAGTTTATAGTATCTTGCTCTAACCTCTCTCCCTCTCCCCGCAACAATATCTTTATAGATTTTAAGAAGATTCTTCTTCTCAATGTATTCTATTTTCTTTAAGTGCTTATAATTATTCTCATAATCTCTACGTAATGAAGAGAAAATATCAAAAAGTATGTCGTAATACTTCTCATGGTGCTGTATATACTCGCTATCATTGTAGGCATCTCGTCGTATCATAGATTCAATTTCCGAACGTAATTTACTATTACTGTTCATAGTCTCCACTCCTTTACTTAAAGTCACTCTTATGTATTGTGTAATGATAAAAGGATAAAATCATCCTATAAGCATTGAAGAATATGTGAATTTACGAGTTAGTATTAAGTTCGATAAATATTGTAGAGCCTGGCTCTTGCAGCTGCCAAAGCTAACCGACATCTTATACACAACTCTCAACCCTACTCCATAGCAGCGAATTTCCTAACAGGTGCTGTACATTCAACAAAGATTACCTGTAGCACTTTCGCTTGACATTTTAAGGTGTGCTCTTCCCGCCGCACGATAAATAAATCTTCATTCTGTAAATCATTGATCCTCTTTTCAACATTCACCCCGACCAAATATTCTTCTCATACTCGGTGGGTAAGTTTACCCTGAATAAATCGAACGATTACTTTTTGTGAGGAACATGTCCTATATAAAATCTACGTCATGCTGGGTAACGAGTGCAGCATGACGTTTTTTACGTTACAAGGTATTCATTCTGCTGAGACAGAACGGCGCCTACAAGCCAATGCTTATGAAGTTCATTAAATCACCGAAAGGAGCAAATTTGAAATCTGATTGAGAACTTTATGAGCCAAAATGATTAAAAACATGGGTTTGAATTACTGACTCCTTAGACAAAGAGCTAGGACAATAACATGAGTTCTTTAAGTAATTTTTCTAACTTCCCTTTTATAAACTCTGCGCCATGAAGTTCCGACTCTATCTCATCATCAGGCCGCTCCTCGTTTTCCTCATCTAACTCCACAAATTTGTTTTCTGTTATATTATATTTAAGCCACTTCAAACAGTTAAGCTGATGTTCAGGAATCACTTCTGCTATATAGTAACTTTCATACTCATTTGAGTTTAGAAGCTCACTAACCCTCGGATCATGAACATTAAAAGTATCAATTTTATCTACAATATGTTGAATTTCTTGAATTACATTTTTAAATTTCAATTTTGATATTTCAATATTATATTTCATCTGAATATACATCAGCTCAAATTGTAAAGCTTTATTTTCTATATCTAACCCTTCTAATCTACCTATATATCCCCGCAACTTTTGTTCATCTTGCATTATTAATTTCTGAATATCTTCTACTCTTTCACGATTTTTTTTAATATCTAATGAAAATTGTTGTATCTCCTCATATTTTGTATTTATCGCGTCTATTTTTTTCGAAAATAGTCTATTCAGCCAAATTGACCAGAAAGTAAATGCCACGGTCATCAAAGCTAGTACAATTCCTCCCCAAGTTAAAATCGAAGAGATATTACCTTGGAGAAGGCCTATTTTATCATCCTTAGTTTGCAGTAGTACATCATAGATTTCTTTTTTGTCAACTTGATTCTCTTGTAATTGTTCCAATACTCTCTGTAACAATTCCTCATTAGGATTGATTTCATTTACAGGATTCTGTAAAGTATCTCTATTGTTTTTTGTTTCAGCATTCTGTTGGTTGATAGTTGCAGTAGCATAACCTGCATCGGTAAATAAAAATAACAATATAAACGTCATTGAAATGATTTTTAAGCACCTCAAAGATAGAATCCCCCTTTTGATCTCAGTTCGTTTATTTGGTTTAAATAGCATTTTTGTTACACATGGAATTTTAAAGTATGAATTGTTTAATACGATATATAATCAATAATATCTGTACTTGTTCTATTCCCATTAGTATTCTCTATAGGACTCGGATATCCTTAATCAAACCTATTAAAAAATTTATCCTTAACAATGAACATGTAATCATTCACCAATCTCCCAAAATCACAAATCTTTATTCTACATATAAAATTAAAGTTATCTTTCTTAGGGAGCTTATCTTTAAAAACAATCGTATCCCCTACAATATTAAAGTTTGCATGTGATATTGAATTTCTTATCCTCCTGAGCATTGCCTCATCTTTTTTTTAGTATATCTTTATAGGACAGTGCCTCTTTTGGATATACCAATAATAAGTAAGAAGCCATTATTAAAGAACCAATATTTGAAACGGAGCAACCTTTATTCTTGTTCACAAAAGTATCAAGTAGTTCACCAACTTTTTTATCTTTATTTTCTGGCTTCATAGTTTCCTGAATCCAAAGCAAACTTATATTCCCTTGAAGGATTAAATTCCAATTGATTTCTGATGCATGCATACTGTAACTCTCACTAATTATTATTTATTTTTTTCGTAGTTTTTTAAAGGAGCTTTATATAAATATCTTCAAGGTGACCAATGAGCAGCTTGCATCGCTGGTTTTTTAAACCAAATATTAGTTTAAAGAATGAAATGTAATAGGAGGAGATAAAGGTCATTGTAGCAATAATAATGAATAGAACTGAGAACAAAGTAACTATTTGCTGAGTATTGTTTATATTTTTAAATAGACTTACAGCTGTTTGGTTCCAAACCGGTAGGGTTAGAGCGGCAAATATTCCTGGAATAAAAAATCGTCTTCCCGACGTCTCAGCTGCTTTTTTTTTGAACCGATCGATCAGTAACTCTAGTTTCTTTTCAGTGTGCAAACCCTTACTCTGAAGATAAACAGCTAATTCACCATTGATGTAATTGTAGTAATCAATGCTAGATAAAGGGAATTTATTGGTCAACTTAGCATTATATTTATCTAATAAAACTTTTCCAACACCCTTACAGTAAAAATAAGTAAAAATAAAGAATGCTATTATTCCAAAAACTATTAGAGATATAGAAATGTACCACGTACTAATAAAGAACAAGGCAATTAATTCAAACATAATAGCTACTAAAAGTCCTATTTTCATCAACCATCTTCTAGTAGGCATAAATTTATGAACTTTCTCATCCATTCCTAATTCATGTACAAAGTACTCGTAAACTTCCTCCATTAATGAAAACTCCTTTAATAATACATTCAAGCCTCAATATCAAATAAAGTAGAACTATAATCTTAGTAATTTTAGATAATTACTGTTTGTCTGTACCCTACAATTCTCTCTTAAATAAATCCCATCGTCTGTAGTTATAGAATGATCAGAATATCCGACAATCTCCCCCTCATAATCAAGTTCGTCCTCCACATATATCTGAACAGATACATTGGACATAACACAATTTTGTAGTTGTTCATCAGTCGAAATTGATAGTGTCCTTTTATTGGATTTTACCATTACCATAATCATTCCTTTCAATAAATGAGAGAATAGACCTGTCAGTCTATTCTCCTTCAACTTTACTTATTTAAGTGGAAAATGTTCATAAAACTTAGAAATCGAATGTCTCTCCAACATATCACCACTACTTGGGAATGGTTCGAATACTTTCCCCAAACGCAAGCCAACAGCGTATTCCTTAAGAAGACTTAAAAATTCACCCTCCGTTGTATAATTTTCGATTCGGTCGTTATATTCATCACTCAACAATGCTAATGGCGGAACCGGGCTATCTGTAAACGGAGTGAAAATATCCATTCCCCACTTCCTTACAAAATCTGTAGCGTATCCATTAACAAAGAACGGGGCCGCGTTAAAAGTTCTTCCCTTGGCAAATCGGTAATTACTTCCTTCGAATACTTTATATGCATCTCGATCACCATGGATACTTGTTAGGTTTAATGAAGCTAATTCGTAAGACAGAACACTTGCTATAAAACCACCTAATGAATGACCCGTGATATAGATATCTGTATTTGGATTTTCTTCAATTACATTTGCCACGAATCCCTCGGCCTTACTTGTTTGAAAATTATCATTTTTAAAGAATATAGTTAAATCATTAATTCCATCCACAGCAACGTTTTCCCAGCCATTCTCAAGTTCAGTTCCCCTGAATGCAATAATGATTTCATTACCCTTTTTCAAGGCAACAGCTCCAAAACTAAAATCATACCATTTACTGTCATAAGCCTTAACAATCTTCCAGCCTTCCAATTCTTTATCAGGGCGAACACCGCTATCTTTAAATTTATTTATTATGACATCTTCTAATGGTCCACCGAACTCCCTACCTTGTATGAATTCTAAATTCACATAGCTCAAATCGCTAACCATAACATTATGGCGCTCTGTAACATTATAAATTAGAGGCTGAGGATCAACTGTGTCACTCATACCATCTCCATCAGAGTCCTTTTTCGTTGGATCTGAGATCAATGTAAAATAAACAGGGTCTTGGTCATAATTTTTAGAAGCTAGGACTAGCTCTTCTCCATCGGGGATTCCATCCCCATCTGTATCAGCATTATAAGGATCTAATCCGTACAAGTTGCCATCATTATCTGGGTATAATCTATACAGTATTTTTCCATTACTTAGGCGTACACCATTAATTTCAAAATAATCAGGGATTCCATCTTTATCACTGTCCAATGCCAATGAGGCATCAATCGTTTCGTCCGCTACATGGTCATACGCCAAGTCAATTGATTCTGCAGTTGTAGCATGGAAATACGAACCGCCTGTCTCTGATGCAATTCGTTTAAGCATTATCTCATCAATAGAATCGCCTAGACCAATTGTATAAACAGCGATTTTTTCACTCTTTGCTTTTTGTAACGCATCATCAATAAGATCATTATCCTCAGTTCCTTGCCCATCGGTTAACAGAACAATAAACTTATCATGATTGTCTTCTCCATTTTGCTCTAGCTCTATTAATGCAGAATCTAAAGCAGAGTAAATGTTAGTCCCTCCATACCCACTTACCTTATACACAGCATCTTGTACTGACTGCTTGTCAGAGGTCAAAGCAATTCTTTGAACAGAATCATCATCGAATTGATAAATCGCTGCTCTATCATTCTCTTCCAGCTTACTTACAAAATTACTAACTGCTTGCAATCTCATCTTCTTTGGATCATTCCAAGCCATACTTCCAGAAGTGTCAATACTAAACACGACATCAACTTTACGTTCACGCTCCGTTGAAGGGTCTTTTTTAGGTAATCTAATTTCCTTTGCCCAAGCTGCATCCCAGGCCTTACCGTTTAACAAAATATAAGTGCTAAAATGAGGAACAATCGCTGTTACTGAATGGGTACTCGGATCATACGTTTGATTCTCTACTTTTTCCAAGAGCTGCTTCTCTTTATTGTAGTAAAATATTTCCGGACGGAAATCATCTGACTCCAAGCTCGGATTATACTCAAATGTGATAGCGGCAGTAGCAAATTTGACATCTGTCGTGAACTCAAAAGGTGCACCAATATACCCCGGAATATCCTTATCAATAAAGGCGTCCATTCCATACACATTTGTAATTACTGTAGAAGTTGCCTCTTTGGCATCAGAAGTAATTTTTACTGAAGGGGTAACATTGGAGTCACGCTCAAAGGAGGTTATCTCAGTTTTAAATTCAACGGATTCGTCTCCATCCTTAATACCATTACCATTTGTGTCGGGATTAAGAGGGTCCATTTTTAATTTTTCTTCAATAGAATCCTTTAATCCATCGTGATCTGAATCAGCCTCTAGTGGATTTGTACCTTTCTTTAACTCGTAGGCATCATCCCAACCGTCGAAATCAGTATCCTTGTTACCAGGATTAGTTCCAAGTTTCACCTCTTCCGCGTTCGTCAAGCCATCTCCGTCGCTATCCTCATCACCATCATTCACACCATTTCCATCGGTATCAATTTTTAATGGGTTAGTGCCGATTAGGTTTACTTCTTGACCATCAGTTAGACCGTCCCCATCTGTATCTGGTTTGAGTTTATCTGTGCCTATCATTTCTTCTTTATAGTCAGACAAACCATCCTTATCAGAGTCCAGTTTCGTATCAATTTTATTTTTCTTTGATTTTTTATCTGTATCCGTATTACTTGTAGTACTGCCACCCGTTTGAGTACTTTCATTCTGTCTAATATCTGTACTACTTTCTGAATTAATAGGAGGAATCGTTACAGTTTTATTGGAAGCCTCAAATTTAATAGCCTTATCTAGTAAGGTTACCGCCTCTGCGCGTGTTAACTGATTCTTGGGCATCAGCGTCTTATCAGGGTAACCTTGCAGTATGGAGTGTTTTAAGACACCGGAAAAGCTAGTATTAGCCCATTCAGCTACAGTATTTGAATCCTTATATTCTTTCAAAAGATTTAAATCATCTGCTTTCAGGTTCAACTTGTTCGCTAGTATAACTGCAGCTTCTTGACGTGTCAGAGTCTTATTCGGTTGAAACGTGTTGTTGGGATATCCTTTAATAAATCCCTCATCAACAGCCTTCAACACATCTTTGTAATACCAATTGCTTTCCTCCACATCGCTAAACTTGCTTTTCTTTTCCGATACATCATAAGTATTTTGGCCATCAAACCCCTTATGTAGTATGGTTATAAACTCTGCCCTTGTAACTTGACGATCAGGATATACCTTGCCATTTTCGTATCCTTTTAAAATCCCTTTGGCTAGCCACTCGCTCATTAATGAACTTGCCCAGTGATTCTCTAATTCTTTTCCACTGGTTGCAGCCTGTGCAAATCCTGGTTGTGCTAGAATTAGTAGCAAGGAAAAAATCAACATACCTACTTTCTTCATATTCCACTCTCCCCAATTGATCAATAATACCTATTTAACTACACCTCAATTCTACGAAATGAGACAAAAGTAATAATACCATTTACCTAATGAAAAATTTGTCGTTTTATGTCGGTATATTTGTTTTTTTCAAAGAAAGATAATAGATTTAAAATTGAACGAATGCTCCATTCAAAAATCACATAGACAAAACCCAACTGGATCAGCTAAAAAAGCGGCGGTCAAGACAGAATCACTTCTGTTTCAACCGCCGCTTTTATTTGAATCAACATACAGATCAATTATTTATATTATAAATGTGCTTAAAAACTCTTCGTAATTCAACTATTTCCCCGGTTAGCTTGTCCACAAAAAATCTCTGATTATCCTCTACAATTAGTTGTAAATCGCTCCCTACTGGGAATTATAAATCGCAAGAATAGCTGGTTCAAACCCAACAACTGTATTAAAATCGCATACTGTCATATTCTTAGGGTCATTAATAAATTCGTCATTATCTATATCAGAAAAAAATTTCCATCCGTTATCCACTTCATTAACAGATTCTTCTCTAAGTATCCATTTTAAATGACCTTTATTATCCAATATATTTTTTGAGATAATGCACCCACCAGTCCCTTCTATATACTTAGGATTCTTCCCTTTTAACATTTGCCTCCATCCTTTCTAAAATATTTTTTTTATAAGGTAATTTCTTAGCAAAATCGATAGGTGTCAAACCCCAATCATCTTTTATAGTTAATACTAAATCTTTTCGGGAAAACCACAAATCATACAGGGGCTTTAATTCATCATCCGTATACTTCATGTTCAGTATATATTTAAGTGCCGATCTGTTTTTCTTATCTAATACACTTATGTCTGTACCCATCTTTATCAACCGTTCACATAAATGAGTTACCTGAATTATGTCGTTTTTCACTTGGGAGAGCAAAACATGAAGGACACTTTCGTGGTCTCTATTTAAGCATGTCACATCAATACCCTTTCTAATAGAAAATTCGAGATTTTATGTCGAGCATCTAAATTCTTATTACTAACTGCGAAAAAAATTAATGAAACACCATCATAAGTTTTTAACTGATCCCCTTCCTGAAAAGCAGTAATAAACTCCTCGCCACTCTTAAGTTTTGCAATCATATCAATATTCACGCAATTACCCCCTGTTCATATGTATGACTCCTATTATTTAATGTTAGTTCTGGTACGTAGTTTCGAGGATCATTATACCAATCCCTGAATTCTTTAGGTGTTAATTCGCCGTCCAAATATCTCTTGTGCATTTCAGGATACTTCTCACCTGGCACGTGTCCCATATCCCATACTCCTTTTCCTATAGCATTTTTCCGACCAAATATTTCTTCAAGCTATTCATAAAAAATTCCGCTATTGATTGCTTCCTCCTTGTATTTAGACATGCAAAAAAGACTCATTCCTCTTAAACATCAAGTTGGAATAAGCCTTTAATACTTATCAAGTTTTTTAGTGTTTGGTTTGTTGGTTGTATTGTACGATTTACTCCCTACTAATGTAAAGGATCCACTTATCTGAAATTGTTCTTAAATTCTACTAATTACTCAAACTGTTGTTTTGTAACCATTTTCTAGCTTCTTCATCCACTAGAATGTTTGGTTGTTCTAAAGTCCCTATATTAATACTTTTAATATGAGCCTCTTCTATACCTTTGATATTTTTCAATGACACTCCGTTTAATACGGCTTCTTCAAATGTTGCTACACTTACATCCACATTTTCTAATTTTGCATTACTAAAATCAGTGAGGTAGAAAAGTACATTATTCAACTTACAATCTACTAAAGTTGCATTTTTAAATACTGCTTCCCAACAGTCGCTTTTACTAAATCTAGATTTTTTAATGATACAATTAGAAAAATCCGTATATCTAATGTCAGATTTATAAAAATCACAATTCTCTAAATAAGCATTTTTAAATGTTGACGAAGCTAATAATGACGAATGAAAATCGATATTTCCCAATTGTAGATCATCAAAAGTGCAATCTATCAAATATGCTTGTTCAACCAATTTATCAGATAAATCCACTCCTCTTAAATCCACCTCATCTAACTTTAACATTTCACCTTCTTCACCAAGTGTATCAATCCACTTTTTATGGAGTTCAAATTTCTTATTAAGATTTCCTTTCATTTCCCCACCCCTTAAGGATACCATATTATTTTATCTGTTACTCCTGCTTCATCAATTGCTTTCTTCATTTGTTCAATATGTTCAGGCTCCATTTTTCTCGTGTCAATAATCACGTTATTCCCATTACTAAATTCTTTTTGTAGCTTCTTCATACCTTGTTGGATAGTAAAAGCACCCTTTTTGGGATTTGTTATAGGAATTCCATTATCACCACTTGGAAAAGATTCAAAACTTTTAACGTCCCACTTTAAGCCAGAAGATGTATCAATAAATTCTGCACCATTTTCTCTTTGAGGATCACGTATTAACCTTCCTAATTCACCTCTTTCTTCGAGTGCTAATCCAACTTCTCTTTCCCTTATATTTTTAGGTTCTATTTTTCCATTACTTGCTGGATCACGAGCTAGATCATCTAATTCTTTTTGATTTCTTCCTCCAGTATAAGTACCTTTTCCCGTCCCCTCAGAAGAATGATCATCCTTCTTATGCGATCCTCCTGGTGAAGTACCGTCATCTTTAGAATGATTCTTTCCTTTCCTTCCAACAACAAATGCAAATGCTGCTTCTACTAACAGATGGGCAGTTTCTTGTTTGGAGCTGTTTTTTGCTTTTTCATAAACATCATCTGGCTCCGTTATGACTTTAACAATTTTATCTGCTACGTCTTTTTTTCCTTCGAAGTTATCAATCAACATCTGATGGATATCTAGATTAGGGAAATTACGTATTCGCTCCCATGTCGCCTCTGCACTCTCATAGGCAGAGTTTTTGATTTCATTAAACACAATCCGCTCAGTCTCATCCAGGTCTTTCATAAAAGGACTTTCCCTATACGGCCCATACTCTTTTCTATATTCGTCAATCGAATTCAGAAAATCAATTAGATATTTCTTCTGTTCCGTCGTGTACCCTTTCATATCATCCCGATACTTGGAACTCATCAAAGCTCTTTCACTGTATCGAAAATGATTGTCTGTCTGCCACTGATGTTCCATTAATGCGATTATATCTGTGGAGAGATCCTGATTATTATAATAGGCATCCAGCGCATCCTCAAACTGTTGATCCACATTTTTTTGATACCATCGTTCCCGTATATCAGGAGGAATATCGCTATAGGCTTGGACGGAAGCCTGATTGACTCCCTTTACATAGTTGATGAAGTCATGTATGGATTGTACTCCTCCATATCCTCTGGCACTCGTCCACACCTTGCCCAGAAAATCCATCATTGCATGCCGTTCACGCGCCCTCTGTTCCTCCGCGTGCGCATGTAAGGCTTGGGCAACAACCTTGGCGCTCTTCCCCAACACCACTCCCCAGCCATGGGAAGGTACGCTGGCAATCATGGACAATCCGGCTGCCGCATATTTAACTATGGATGACGGTCCGGAAGAAGCGACCTCGGAACGAATTGAAGCCATTTTTTGACTTGCTGCTTTCGGTATGGCTCCCAATACGGGAATCGACGCAGCCACATCACATACTTTCTGAGCTAATCCCAATACGCCATCCAGTAGACTAGCCTTCGGTGAACTGGGAGTGTTTACAGCCGACTTAACGACTCCACCATCTTTCGACGTAACGCTTGAATTGGAGCTTCCTCCTGTACTACTGCTTGCTGCACTTTTCGCCGCCTGCGCCTCTGCATAGGCTTTTACAGACATTAATGGGGGCTCCCAAATCGGTGCTAAATCAGCAACAAAAACCGGTCTTTTAACCGTGCCTTCCAGCTGTACTTTAGCGGACCGTATATCCGTTTCTCCATCCAACACCAAGCTGCTACTGCCCGCTTTGAAATAAATAGCCTCAGCAGCTTGAATATTCAGCTCCCCATCTGCATGCAAAGAGAGCATCTTCCCTGCCGACAATGACAATTCATGCTCACTGACGACCTGAACACCTGATGCATTCAATTGAATGTGAACCTGTTCCGATTTAGCCGTCACCTTCAATTCACTGGCACTCAGCTTGATGTCCTTGCCATGAGGCGTCCCCCAATACTTGGTGGCTGGATCAGCAAGCTTGGGGGACGAGCTTCGCCCTTGTCGTCTGGAACTTGCCCCATATCCATCTGCCTCATGCTCTGTAGGGAAGCGGACAGATACTGTATCTCCTCGTTCCGGCATGACGTACCAACCACTATGTCCTTCGGCGGTATAACTGCTGGCATATGGAAACCACCACGCCTTATCTCGATCTTGTTTTTCATCCACTGTAAGATGAACACGGATTCGGCCTGATTTGGCTTCTAATACACGTCCATCGAGTGAAGCTCCGGTGAGGTTCGAGCACAAAATCTCTGTTTGCTGAATTCCCTGTTCGTGAACCAGTTCATATTCGTGTAACAGCAACCCTTTCCGCAATTCAGAAGTGACTTCTGCCACTATCCATTGCTCACCATTCCAATTCGTGAGGTCTCCGGGCCGGGCAAGCGTTTCACTCTCCATCATATAGCTGAATTCCGCTATCCTATTCGGATCAAAACTACGTCGAGTACGGTAAACCGGATGCTTCATTTCAACGTATTGTCCCTCCGGCATACCCAACCAGAACTTGGGGCCGTTCAATGAAATTTCCGGTATCAGCACAGCTCTAAATCGGGAAGCGATCCGTTTGAGAAAGGCCCAATCCGTCTCCTGATACTGTAAAGTAAAGGCATGCAAGGTAGCACCGTTTGTTGCGTTATCAATAACATCAGCCTGGCTGTACTTCTGTATGATTTGCTTGATCAAATTTCCGTAGGGCATTAAGGTATCCTGATAAGAACGAGTTACAGGTGTGATATCCAACTGAATCGTATGAGATACGGCTTCAAGCTCCACATAATAGATGCCACGCACCATCCGTGTTTCTGCATGGACCAGTAAACCATGGAACAAAATACGTTCAGGTTGACCATTTTCTGTTTTGGTTCGGATAATGACAGACTCGTTATCCTGATCCTGCTCTATGTAGTAATCTCTCTGTTCCTCATCTATCCATCCACTGATCTTTAACCGAGCGTGGTCATTTAGTTTTCGTTCGATATGCAGTTCGTTGATCGTTTGAAGAGGATATGGACCTGTACATTCCAACTCCTTATACGTTAACATCGTTTGTGTATGATCCAACTTGTACCTCCTTACTCCAGCGTCTGGCCATCGTCTGTAATCCGAATCATTCCCCCGTATAGGCACGCGTTCGAGCATTGATCCAGCAAGGCTGGTTCTCCTTCCACAAGCACATCATTTTTGCCGCCGATCCAGGGTCCGGTGATGACCGGAATACAGTTCGCTTTTTTCACCCCGTAGATATCCACCATGTCACTGCTTTTGACCGCTGGATTAGCTGGACAGGAGCAACGACCAAAATTGCTGATATTGCTTCCTAGCAAGTAATCTCCAACGTTCATTTGCGCTTTATCTTTTACATATACTCCGTGACTGAACGGACGTTTGAGACGTGTTGGTTGCGTACCAAAGCTGCAGCTTAAGATCGCTCCAGCAACAACGTATCCTTGTTTACTTCCCCGTCCAGCTTGAATAGGTTCCTTATCGGAATGAGACTTATTTGCCATTCTTCTATTCCCCCTTTCATTCCTTTCTTAGTTCGTCTTCACTTCACTGCCCAGAACATTCGTCATTCCGCTCAGCGATACGGTGCTGCCTTTGCTCGTCATTTGAATTTCATCCCCTGCCGTGATTTTCACTTTGCTGCCGGAATGAATGGAGATATTCCCTCCTGCTGAAAATTGAATCTGTTTATCACTCACAATGCGAATACCGTCTTTCTCATTTAACTGTATATACACAGCCCCCTCCTTACTGGTAATTACAATTTCATCGGGAGTTAATTTGATTTCCTTACCGTGGGCCGTACGAAATAATTTGATGTCGGGATTAGCAAGCGCATGCTGCTCTACACTCTGATTCTTTTGGCGCAAAGATGTACTTGCCATGCCTTCTTCCTCCCGATGCGTAGGAAAATAGAGTAGCACGGTATCTCCCAACTCAGGCATCACGTACCATCCGCTATGTCCTTCCGCAGTATAAGGAGAAACATACGTGAACCAGCGGGCCTTCGCAGGGTCTTGAACGGCATCTATATTCAAGTGTAATTTGATACGATCTCGCTCTACCTGAATGACTTTACCTGGTAAAGACAGACCGATAAGCTGTTCGTTAAAGACTTCTTTGTGCCTCAACCCCTTGTGAGAAGTTAAGGTATACACGTGTTGCATCACACCCTTTTGCATATGAGTGTCTACCTTGTACACGTACAAGCTTTTACCTTTAAAAGTAACGGTGCTGCCCAACTCCAAAACTTGCTCCGCCTCAACCAGGTAATCAATAAAATCATGCTCGTTTACATGGGCTGTATCGTTGCCGTTAAAATAACGATAATCCGCAACTCGTTTACTGACGGTATAATGATAATTCGTTACATCAAGCCCTGACTGGGTTTCCTCGACTCCAAAATAACACTTGGGCACATCAAACACCGAGGCAGGCGTGAGTGAAGTGTGATAACGCGAAGCGATCCGCTTGAGGAACTCCCAATCGGTTTCACGATATTGGACCGCTATGCGACCTAAAGTTGCTCCCCCTGTAGCCGAATCAATAATATCAAAACCGGGATAATCCCCACCTACAGCCCGCAGCAATTCCTCTACCTTCATATTTTTATCTTGAAAGGACCTGTCTTTTTTGCGAATATCCAGTTTATACGTGTGTGATATCGCCTCGACTTCCAGGTAATACACATCTCTGACCACTTTGACTTCCATATGGAGCACCGTTCCGTTAAATAGCGGTGTTGGAGTGCCTGTCTCATCCAATTGTGATACACAAACCGGGGAATCGGCTTCGATCAGTTGAACATAACTGTCCTGTAATTCTTCAGGTAAAATAGCCGTAAAAGAAAGCCGGGTGTGCTCATTCAGTCGCTTAGTCATACGCAATTCCTGAATACTGACCAATTCAAATGGCGTAATTTGCAACCGATCATATGTAATGTTGGTTATTGTCATAAGGGTTTACCTTCCTTTCGCTCAGACTCGATTTTCAACGTTAGCAGCATACTACGGGCAACGGGCTTCCAAGTCACCATTTCTTCATCCGTACAGTTAAACGCACACATCAGCGCCCGTCCTTCCAGCACCGTAAAAAAGGATAAATTGTACATGCGCGCATTCCATACAGGCGTCATAAATTCGCAGTATCCTATTCGATTCTCTCCTACCTCCAACACTTCATGACCAAACCATTCGGTCAATTTCTGGGTTTGTTTTACCACCTGAGCCATCTCATCCGTAAAGTTCTCCAACTCTTCTGTTTGCAAATGACTTTCGGTATGCTTGAAGGTTAGGTTAATCGTGCCTGCCTCATTGGTGAAAATAAAATCTGGGCGATGGTGAGAAGGATATTTTAATCGTTGCTCATCCATTGGCATATCCCGAAAGCTCTTTGGCATTGTTATACTGATGCGTTCATCTAGCAAAAGCCGCTGAGCAAAAACCAGTCTTTCCCCGCCAATTTGCATAAGTGTTTGTAGCAGCTGTCCAAACGGCTCCTTCTCGTGTGCGTGACTTAAAGCTTCATCCTCAGTTAAGGATGGATTATTCTCGGCATTTTCTGCTGTTACTGTGTGTAGCATCGAGATAATTTTATGATCCAGATGTTCCATACATCATCCACTCCCCTCTTTATTACTGCATGACGACTTCCTGAAAGGTGATGCCACTTGTCCCTCTCCGCAGCAGACTTTCCGCCAATGCCAGATTGACCAACGTACAGGTTTCACGCAACCCTTGGACTTGCAATAGGGATTTCCCCTCGGTACGTTTTCGATCTACGACCAGCTCCATCAATGTTCCTCCGGGACGAAATCGGCTTTGCTCACCCAAACAATCCACTAAAGGGGGGTGAATCATCCAATACAACTTTTGCTGCGAACGTTCCATATCCCGAAGCAAAGCCATACGGCTGAACAAGCTCGGAACGTAGACCTGTAACAATTCATGCACAGCATCAGATACCATCATCCTGGAACCCATCAGAATATCAGGGTAAACCGTATAATCGTGACCATTAACCTTAAACTGTGCAGCATAAGACGGGGGCCAATTCGTCCAGTCATTTAGGTCCATCGTCTCTGCATTTGCCTCTTCGTCCCATACGGGAACAGCAGCATACAACATCCGATCATCCTGCTGACAAAGGAAATACTCCACTATGCCACGCCCCTTCCATTCCGTTTGTCCCACATTGTGTTATCCAAATTAAGTTAGACTCTGAACGGCTGGATGCATACCTAAACTAAACCTGCTTCCATCCAGCACCGCTTCTTTGAAGCAAGCTCCCTCAAACGCTGCCCCCATAAAGTCAGCCCCCTGCAATACGGCCCCAGTGAAATCTGCATCCTGTAAGTAAGCGCCCTGAAATTGGGCTCCTGTAAGATCCGCTCCTGCAAAACTTACGGGTTGAAAACCGGGTCTTTCCCATCGTTCAGACTGGTAAATTCCAGGTACAGCTATTGCATTCCGGAAAGATGCCCCTCTTAAGTTGGCTTGTTCAAAACAGGCTTCCTGAATCAAACAACTGCTAAAATCAGCTTCTATTAAACATGCTTTATTCCAACCGGAACCAATCAAGTTCCCTCCAGTAAAAATACTATTGTTAAAGGAACTTTTACTCAAATCGGCATATTGCAGACGTATTCCCTCATAATCTCCTTGAGACCCGTCAATCCCCCGAAAAACTTCATGTATGTAGTCATATGGTTTCTTTTCCTCAAGCCAATCTTTCATCATACTAGAATCTTTGATACGCACATCCCGTTTAAAAACGACTTCGCTTCGATCCAAATACTCTCCGACTCTCAGCTCGAACACATCTTCCAGCTGTATTTCATGAGCAAACTGTATTGCATCCAGCCATTCCTCTGTGATACCAAAACGCGCCAAAGCAATGATATATTGATGAATATGCGTTGCTGCGTGTAATTTCATTCTTTCTATATCATCTAATCCGATTCTTCCACCATATTTCTTAGCGTGCTTGCTTAATTCCGTCTCCCACTCGTCCAAATAGCGAAAGGCCCATTCTGCATCATAAGCATCCTGGCAAGGATGACGATCCATAAACCACGTCTTGTCCATGGCCTCCACTAAATAGGTCGCTCTTCCGTTTGCTAATTCGGTACGAAGCATAGAGTAAGATATATATCCCAAGGCCTGTTTATTACCTTCTTGTTGCATCAAACTAACTTTCTCAAATATCTGCTCCAGTGAATTACGAAATATCTTGGCCAAAGCATGCTTACGATTTTGAAAAAAGGCTTCCAACGTGAATAACATTTGGTGCTTTAACGGTTCGTAGACCTCATTTGCAAAATGTTGAAGTATTTCCTCACGATTCACGCTCCATCTCCTTTCTTGCAATCGAAATTACAATGCCGTGCAAAAGATATCCAATATCCTAAAATCTGAATTTTATATAAATGATATGTGAAATCATAGTTTCAAGGGTATATTTAACAATAAATCATCCTTATGTATGTATCGGATAGAATAGTGATTTTGTTTACAGAAAGAACCATAATACGTGTTATTTACAATGTAAACAATAAAGACATTGCTATACAACTAATCTATCAAATTGTATAGCTTAGGAGAGTGAGTACATATAATTAATTTGTCCCTCCATCTTTCCTCGTTTCATATGATGTTTACAAATCATAGTGAACCTTTAAGACTTAATAATCTCATTTCTATGCTCTGCTCAATAAAAAGTAAAAACCCGCTCAGAGAGCGGGATGAGCAGGTAGAAACAACGGGAGTCAAACCTCTTCCAGAGTCAAAGAAACATAGGATTCTGCGGGTGTAATGACAGGCTTGATATACCCCTTTCCCTGTCACTGAATTAACTTCGGGTCGTCGGCTAGCCGCATACTAGGAACCACTATAGGTTGAGCTCTTATTCTGGAACATAGACGTGTAGAGCGAGAGCATGTTCACTGAATATTGCCGAACATTTCTTCTGTCCATTCTCTGATGTTCTTCTTTATATAGCTAGGAATGCTAAATTTCTCTTGTGTATAAGCTAAAAAGTCATTAAAAGAAAGAAACTTATACTTTTCTGAACTGGCTTTGCGTAGCAAGAGGTTTGGCAAATTCTTTCCTTTTTCAAGCAAGCCTACAAGGACTTCATACTCATCTATACTTAGCAAGTTCCAAGTTCTCACAGGCAATTCATCGTAAAATCCCTTTTCGCGAATTAAATCATCCATCTCTCTATAGATTTCACTCAAACCGACTAAAGAACCCTGACTAACTATGATACAATGAATACGATTGTATTTTGCTATATCGATTCTGCACTCTTTAAGCAAACTAAATTTCTTAAGATGTTTATAAATTTTCTCTGCTGGTGTTATAAAAATACCAGTTAAATCTTTTTTATACCCCTCTATATTTCCTCTAACTAAAGTATCATTCATTTGGAAACGCTTTGCTTTAAAATCAATCACAATCAAGTCTTTTCCATAACTCAAAAAAAGATCTGGAGATTTTTGACCAGGCAGATATTCAAATTCTGGGATCACCTTTCCGCGAATCTTCTCTTCAATAGAAAGAATTAATTCAGTACAATATGTTTCAAACAATCTACCAAAGAATACTCTGAACTTGTTTTTTATCGAATCGTCTATATGATCTAATATCATCCAAAATAGACCATCCCAGACTTTATCAATCAAGAGCTTTCTATCTAACGGATAAAATACATCTTTGGTACGAATAATAGGCTTATTTCGAAAAAAAGAAAAATCCCAACGTTTATTCAGACTATTTTGATGACTTTGACGAAAGTCTTCAATTCGCCCAGAAATCAGGCCGAATAGCTTTTCAGTTTCTTCAACATCATACTCTATACTTTTCATATAATGATCAATATGAGAAAACAACTTATTAGTCCACGCTAACTCATCAGCAGTACTATTAAGATCATAAGTTGCTACCAGCGCTGTAAGAAATTTTAAAAATGAATTCAATTCTAATCCAGTAGCTTCCATAAACAATTTAGATATATCCAAAAATTCTCCTGTAGGGAATTTCTCCTTTTGCTTGGATAATTTCAAATAACACTCTACACTTCTCTGAATGATACTTAATCCATTAGCCCACCTGTTGAAAACACCATTCTGAACACTTTCCATTAAAATGAAATCTCTGGATGCTTCCCCCTCATAATAGTCTGTTAAAATACAAGCCAAAAAGATAACTCTGACAAAAGGCAGAGGATCTCCAAGGACTGGGGCAGCACTTAACGTATTATCGTCCCCATAAACCAATAAAAACTTAGCAACATTTAAAAGCATTTGCGGACTGTTTAATACAGTTTCTGCGTCTACTGAGTGTTCTAATACCTTTACAATAAAGTTCACTGTTGGACCATAGTTGATATGCTTTGCTTTATCAAAAATTTGATTCAAGACAATATTGCTATTACCGTTAGTCGCATAGTGGATAGCGATTAGCTTTGCAATTGTTGGTAGAAGCTCTCCAATATTCGTCTGTGAAAACTCCCCAAGTATTTCTTCCATACTTAGTGACTGTCCAAACAATTCTTTATAGCTAATAGTTGATTTAAGTGCTACACCTGTTGGAGGAATATTATTCTTTATAGATTTCCTTATAATAATTTTCACCGCCTACCCAGATTACTAAGTCTCTATTACTTAAAATGCCGATTGGTAATTCCACTTGTCAATTTTCCATACTGATCCAGGCTTTCCTCTTCTAACAAATTTGTTTTCTTCGTCAACGTTTATCAAACTATAAGCATATTTGTGTTCTGAGATAACACTATCTTTTTCAATTTGCATACCTACTTCAATTAAAGTGACTGCAGAGGCGGTGTCATCGATACTTAAGAACTTGAAATCTATTAGGAAACTGTCCGCGAGCTTTTCTTTTACTTTTTTTGGCCTTTGCTTTTCTTCAACTTTTACCAGTTGAATAAGTTTAGACATATAACCATAATTTTTCTTTTTCCACAGTTCCATAAATTGGATCAAAACGAATTCTGGAGTACCTTCTTCGATAATAAAGCTATCATCAAAAATTATTTTGCGTGGTTTCCACTTTAGTAATTCATCACGTTCCTCCATCGTTTCAGAATATTCAGAAAACATTTCTCTTAAACTTTTTTTAGGTTCTTCAGCTGGTGGTTTATCTATACCATTTTCAACCTTCAAAGCCCAATCTCTAAGAGAAAATAAGGTCGCCCAAGTTTTGGCAGCTACTAACTTGTTATCGTATCCCAGGTCTGTTCCGTGCAAAATACCGTTCCGATATGGCAAGCTCAGCGATTCGGTAGTTGTTGTACGTCTTCCCTTACGGAATATACTTGCAAGTTGTCCAAGACCTTTACTGTGTGCAGCAAGTGAATTCCATGCTTCAAACTCAATATTCTCAGCAAAAAAACCTTTCTTTGCTTGATGAACATCGTTTACTAGTCCGTCTAAAAGTGCAAGTACAACCGGAATACAGGCATGATATCTTTCTTCTTCATAATCAATTAAAGCTTTATAAGCCAGTCTTAATCTTGGGCGAAACGACTTGATTGCTTGCATCATCGATAAGTGGAGTTTAGTATTTTCTGCATCATAATAATCTACAAGTTCTTGCTCTGCGCCTTTAATATCTCCAGATTCCGCTCTCTTTAAGGCTTTTTCTGCTACGGTAATACTCATCATGTCATACAATATCCAACCATGTTCAGCGAACATGTCATTGAACCGATCGGGTATAGTTGCGAGATCATTGATATTAACAAATCTATCTTCCAATTCTTGAAGTGACTGTTTTATTTGCTCAGTATCTACTCCAAAAACTTTGAGGAACGGAGAAAGTACCGGCATAGCTCTTTTAACGTTTTTTAAAGTACTAGCTTGGAGTTCTACTTCTTTAATGATCGGTAAATCACGAAGTTTAGGCTTCTCGTTGTTACTGTTAGATTCCGACATCTTGAATACCCTCCTTGGCTTAAAAAATATCTCGCCAACCATTCGTTTTTAAATATATTTTTTCCACTTCAACTTTAATTAAGCGAAGAATGCCGTCTCTTTGCATGGGTTTATTACTACCATCACGTCTTATATAGTAGTTATCCTTGTTATTCCTGTATATAGATAGCCATCGGCTTATCGTTTGCTTCTTTAACTCTAACTTATAAAATCGTTATTTCTTTTTATGGACTTTTCTTATAAATGTGATTATAGTATTTTGGTTCTGCACAGAACATAGTGCTTGAAAAAACATGAAAATATGCTGGAGAAATACAAAAACATCTGAATATTCCGTAAGATGGTTGTGCGACCAATCCAGCTTTGAGGAATTACAGATGCACAATCAGTATTTGACTTGCCAGAGATAAAAATAGAAAAAGCCTTGGAAATGGGCGAGCAGACCCTTCATATTGGCGCCACTCCACTTGCTCATAAGCAAGCTTGTCCCCTTAGCCGATCCCTTGATTTTGTGATTCGGAAAGGGAGCAATCAGCGCTTCCCCTTCGTTATAGTCAGACGTTTGGTAAAACCGTTTATGTGCGGGTCTCTGCGATCCGATTGTTTTTGTAAGTAGTGTGAGTGTGGGTTCGTCTGGCAATATACTTTTGTCGATTCGGGAAAACGCTACAGCCGCGCCTTTGAAAAGCAAGCGATTCATACGGTAAACACAGCTACGGTAAACACAGCGCCGATCTACATGCCATGCCCGCCAGTACCCTCCAAACGAAGCACCAGCACTGGTTGGCGTCGGCAATCGAACGCCTTCAGGAACGCGTGTGGCAAGACGCTGATTGTACTTCCAAGCTCGTTACTTGGTGTCGACGATTTAGCCATCCAAAAAGGATAACTTGAGGGGCGAAACGTTACTGGATATCCTTCCTGGCTGGAAACTGGAGGAACTTCGAGCCTATGCAAAGAATATATCCGTATGCAAACTCTGACAATGTGGCATTAGCATCGTCCTTTCAAAAATATTTGCGGATTTATTTTCAGATGAATAGGACCAAATCCAATGGTAAATATATAGTTGTAATTTAGAAAGCTTCCTCATTCATTTTTTATACTCCTTAATTATTTCTCCAAGCTTAACTCTTCTTAATATATAGAATATAGACTATAAAAAACATACCAATAGAACCATTATTTATTTTAAGATTAATCCGATATATGGTAAAAGTCAATCGAAAAAGTAAAAACATATGTTCCTGAACTTCCTATATAATGTGTTTATATATAATCAGCATACTGTATATAGTATACAATTTGAAATAAGTCTAATTCTTTTTTGGTAATACTTGTCCATTCCTTAATTACATACCGTATCTCTTCTGAAGCTGTTATCTCCCTTGAAAAGCCACTTTTAACATAGAAAACTCACATCAAAATACAAATATAGCTCTTAAGAAATCTAAATATAAAAATATGAACTTGCATCTCTACTTAGAAGTATATTCTCTTACATTTAGGTGATACTGCTTAATAGAGGTGATAGATATGGAAGAGCACATATCGGAGCATAATTTGCCCGAGCTTGGTTACGCAGAAGGGTTCAATTATCTATATGAACTGCTTAGCCATTTAACAAGCTCCAGGCAATGGTTCGCTCACAAGATATCTACTATGCTTCGATTATCAAGAGAGACACAACAAAGTCATTTTACTCGAACAGATATCGGAATTATGTTACCCCAATACACCGCTAAAGAAATGGATATAATCCTAAACAGCCTTATGGAAGGTTCTTGGCTTGTACGCCAAGAAGGTACTCTTCAATACTCACTTTCCAAAAGTGGATTATTATTCTTAAGGTTTCTCCCTTTTCTATATCGTGGAGATGAAATGGATGAGATGGATTTTCAGCTTGCAGTAACAGAGATTTTAAACGTGGCCGGCATTATGGGTTTGGATTTGCCCTCACTAGAATTACTTCGAGATCAAATTTTGTATTCTGTGCAACGCAGTATCACTGAGCTCTCCGCTGCTCTTATTTCAAAAAATGAAGAACGTATACGTAAGCTTATTTATAAAATAAGCGGATTTATTGGAAATATTGACGACTTGATTGAACGTATACGCGAAATCAATCATTATAAATTATCAAAAGGAATCGAACTCACAGAATCTGATAGATACGGAATTGAAATGCTCTGTAGTTTTAACACACACGTTATGAGTTTGTACAATGAACTCAGTCCTTATTATCTAAAACATCAGCTTCTAGCTACGGCTCTGTTTACCAAGAATGATATTGATCGTTTACTTACAAACACATCCTTCTACCAATTGGCAGCTTGGATCAGTAAAGGGATTTATGCTCCTTCTTGTTCCTCATGGTTGGATGAATATGATTTAGCCTTCGCTTTAGACTTATTTTTGCAAAAAAGGATACGCCGTCACAAAAAGAAAATAGGTCCTAAAGTAGTCAGTCAAGAAGAAGCTTTTGATACCCTTTTTGAAGGACCTACCTATTCGGAAAAATTAAAATTTTCCCTTTCTGAGAAGTTTAAAACGACTCAAAATATTACAATAGAACATTTTTTAAAACCATATTCCAATAAAGTTGATGGCCTGATGTTGTTGGCAGCACTTTGTGCTATAGAAAATCAAACATATTTTTGGAATGATTCACCATATAAAGGATATACACTTGATGTGAAAGAAGATGGACTTTTTCTTCATGAGCATCCTTTCTATCAACTTTCGAATGGTTTAATTGAAAGGAGAGAGCCGCATGTTTAAGTTAGATAATTATCAAGATTTTAGCCCAACTGAAGTCTGTGCCATGCTTACTATCAAGGCTTGTCCGAAAAGCATGTTTCCTCGTTTGGAGTTTGATGATAACTTTCGTAAGGATGTTGAAGGTCGTCTAGAGCAGGTTGGATACGAATTAGTTGATGATCGCCTTTCACATCATTTTGATGCCCGTTTAAAACAAACTGTTAGGCTTTCAGAACCTTTTACAGAGGGAGCTTTTTTGCCAGGAGATGGCCTTTCAGTCATTTGCAAAGCGCTGCTTGTTATTTTATGGTGCAATCTCATTTTACCTAAATATGATACTGACTTAAAAAGGCAACTCAACGAAGAGCCACACTTAACCGAAGAACAACTTTTTGAAAATTTCAAGTCCCAGTTGGGCTCCATGCAAAATCTTAGAAAGAACCTAACCTTTCTCAAACAACAAGGCTTTATTCAAGGTATCCGCGGGAAATCTTCTATTATTGCAGGACCACGTTTATCAACAGCCATCGATAACTCACGGCTCTATGAACATATTCGTAAAAATGTTAATGAGTTACTGATTGAAGAAACTAAATATGTACATGAGAAAACTTCAGACCAGATCCTACAGGCTAAAACTAAAGGAAAAGAGGCGGATAATCGTGAGCAAATTCTCGGATAGAAAGTATCTACCCATTCGGTTTTTGAATCTCGAAACGGAAGGGTTTTCCTTTTTCCCCCGTCAAGAAATTCCTTTACATTCAAAAATCAATGGAATTATTGGAGTCAATGGTGCTGGTAAAACTACCCTACTAAATATGATGAGGGTGCTTATTGGATCAAAGAAATTTGATAACAATCAGTCCCTTCAAACTTTTTTTGAACGTGATGAGATTGATGAGATTTATATCGTGGGTCGTTTTGATAACAAAGTTAATCCTTCCTATGGGCGACGTCCTTTTGAAGCCATTGGTAAAAGGCAAGATATCGTGTCTGTTATTTGTCGTATAAAACGTGACACCAGTAGACGTGAATATTGTGTCTATGATGGAAATTTCGATCTTGAGCATGACCTTCAAACATATATTCGATGGATTAAAGTGGAACAATACGCTAAACAAATGCAGGAGGTGGGTCTGACAAGATCCCTAATTAATGCATGTAGCCTTAGCCAAGGAAATACAGAGCAGATTATGGATTTAACTGAAGAAGAATTGGCGGACTACATTTTACAAATCTGTGGTGAGCAAGAAAGAATCGATCAGTTTAATCAGATCAAAATTGACCTCAAAGCACAAAAAGAGCAGTATTTTCATATCGAAATGCAGAAACAACGAGAAGAAAGTACATTAAGAGAGATCGAAAACAATCTAAATATCTGTAAAAAGATCGTTGATCAACAAGAGCAATTGACAAGGCTTCACTTCGAACTACCTATTTCCCAGTATGCAAATGTAAAAAATGAGCAAGCACAAAACGAAAGCGAATTAAGGAAACTCATTCAAGATCAGCAACGTTTAAAAGATTCCATTCAGTCTCATGAGGAGTCCCTAGAGGATACAGGGATTAAATTGTCTGAATCACAGGAGACAACGTCACACTTAAGCGAAACGATAAGAGAACTCAACGTAAAAAGCTCAGCTGCTGCAGTTGATTTGCATAACCATCAACGTATAGTTTCAGAGTTAAATACTTTTATGGACACCTATCGCTCTATCCCTCTACAAGATCTAGTAAAACTAACTGAAGATAAACTTCATTTAGAAGAAGATCATAAAGGAAAATTAACTGCTACAGCTACCCTTCGAAGTAATTCACGTGCCTTGGAAAATAAGATTACTCGTATGGAAACAACACATAAAAACGATTTTCCAACTGCAGTTATCCAAATGCGGCAATGGCTAGAATCACAAAACATTAAATATTTGCTGATAGCCGATTGTATTGAAATTCAAGATGAGTTTTGGCGAGAAGCTTTTGAGGCCATGCTTGGATCGGAACGGTTTACCATAGTTGTCGATCCTAAAGATATGGTTTACGTAATGAAAACTGCCCAAGAAAACCGATATCCGTTCTGGGTATCTCCTTTTAAGCCGGCTAAGTTGAAACTTGAGAAGCATGCCATATTAAATAAAGTCACTCTTACAGATGATCGAGTTGCAGGTTATTTGCAAAGATTTGATAAAGTTATGGTTGCGACTCATATGGAAGAGGCATGGTCATGGATAAATAAAGGCTACAGCGCTCTCCTCAACCATCCCTCTCCTTACTATGTAGTTGCTAACCGAGGGGGGCGCTCAATACGTTCGAAAGAATTATGTTGCGGACGACATGCGTATGAAGCTCAGCTTCGAGAATACAAAAGGCAGTACGAAAAGTTAAAGCCCTTACTTTTAATGGCTGAAAATGAGGAAGACAATGCATTCGAAAAGCTTAGCGAGGTAACGGAACAGATTCGTATTCAACAGCAAAGGCTTTTGTTACCCAGAAAAGAAGAAGAGTTAGTTCTTGCTAATAGGACTCTTCAAACTTTACAGGATGCTCTGAACAAAGTAGACACCTTGATTGGTCAATGTTCTGAGCAACTTCTCAAGGAGATACGACACCAAAACGAACTGAGTAGTTACAGCGGTATACTCAAAACAAAGTTACATGCTAATCGAACTCAGTTAGAGGAAAAAAATACTGTTCTAGAAGATAAAAAATCAAAACGAAGTACTTTAGACTCTCAGATTCAGGATATAAAAAAGCTATTTAACGACGAACAAAAGTTGGTTGTAGCGGATACAGAGAGGATGAAATTAATCCTAAGCCCAGACCAATACGAGGAAAATATAAAATCAAAAAAATCCCAAATAGAATTCTTGCGCAATAACTTAACGGGAGGGAACTTTCGACCTGGAGAAGAGAAAGCAACTATTCGATTAGAAAAATCTCATGAAAAACACCGTATACTTCTCGATCAGCATCTTGAAGAGATTAAAAAGATCAAGCATGATTTGGAGAAACTCGAGGAAAAAAGAGTTGAAGCCAAAAAAGAGTATCAGATTATGGTTGATGAGGTTTTCCAAAAAGTACGAAAAGCGCTAGAAGAAATGTCGAAACACGGCGACTTTGATGCCTCACTTAGAGCTGTCTACCTTGATGATGAGCGTTGGAAAGTTGATTACCGGTTAGGATTTAATGGGAAGCCCATAAAAAGCTACCGTGACAAAAGCTCCTTAAGCGGAGGACAAAAGGTGATAGCCTCATTACTTCTAACTTTTGCCGCTATTAAGGCAGATGGCGTACTTAGTTTCATGATTCTAGATGAACCTTTTGCCCATCTGGATGAGGAGCGCATTGGATTAGCTGGTCAATTCTTGAGTCAGTCCGATGCACAGATCATTATTGGTATGCCTTATTCTGAGAATATCAAGCTCATGATGCCCTGGGTAAACATGTTGCTTAATTTCCGGCCGAAAGCAAGAGGCGAAAATGTAGCGCCTCCAATTACCTACGGCGAGTATCGCTAGGAATAATAAGATTAAACTTTAGTAGTAAGGGGTTACGAGTCATGTTATGCGAAAGAGGAAAACATAATTACAAGACTACTACTGTATGGGAACCCATTAAACTTGAGGATCAATTTTACGTCCAACATAAAATCAGGATTCAAGAGTGCAAGTATTGTGGACTCAAACGGACTGCTACTCTTCCTGAACGTATTCGGTATGGCGCCTCTAAAATGCCTCAATCTTTGGGAAGTGCAAAAGAAGGAGAAATGCTGGAGCTGACTCGCTCCTTGCTACTAGATCTATTCAAATCTAAAACACATAAGAGATGGGAAGCATGGAAATCAAAATGGCTGTTGGAGTATGATTATCAATTATTTAATGAAGCTGTCGATTCATTATTTAGTTGGGGATTACTCGTGAAACAGGAGAAAAAATTACAGAATCGAATCCAAACCTGGGAACCAACCTACGTTTTTGCTAATCTTGAATCTTTTCACCTTGATATTGCCCGTTTACTTCATGTGGAGCCATATTTCAATAACGATGAAATGGAATTACTTCTCATAAACTGTAAGAAACTCAAACCCATCTCAACACAAACACAACAAATAAAATCAGTTATGTATGAACAGCTTAACAGAAATAAAAGTCATCCTCGTTCCTTACGAATGATACAAATACTTTTTGCCCTTTATGATCTTACTGAAAAGAAAAAAACAATGAGCTGGAAAATGTTCTCTCAACGATATTTTAAATCCACAAAAGCTCTTCAAGAAAACGACAAGCAACGATTACAAAAACTTCTAGGAAAAAAGCTTTCTGAATTTGGAATTTTCTCAAACAAAACACGGATTTGGTTCTCAGGAGATTTTGCGTGGGAATTAAATGGTTATATAAATTACGGACTAGGTTTTTTAGGTAGTCTATCCTTGCCCCGTAATATGACAAATAAAATGAATATTGTTTATTGGAATTCTCCATATCTGCTTATCATCGAAAACAAAGATTTATTCGATACTTTAATTGATAGCCAATGGCTTAACACTCAAAAATGGGCAGTTCTTTATGGTAAAGGATTTGTCTCTTCTGAAGAAATAGAACTCATTAGCCGCGCTTCAATTCACAATTTAAAAACAATTACAATATGGCCTGACTTTGATCCATTTGGTTTATCTATCGCAATGAATTTAAAAAAGAAACTAACGGAAAAAGACGTAAACATTCCCGTACATCTCTTTGGTTTTTCTCAAGATTGGGGAGAGCATCTGCCTGTAAAAAGTAATTTGTCTCATGAAGATCTTGAAGAAATTCAACGACTTATGAACTCCCCTCTTCCATCGCCTTGCCTTCAAGCTCTCCAGTGGATGAAAAATACGAAACAAAAGGCAGAACAGGAATTATATTTTGATCTATTGGATGAATTCAATGTTGATACCCTTCTTAGTCAAGAAATTATCCAATTACTTTGAATATAGAAAGCCTAGTATGTTAAGCGGGGTATGAATTAATGCTAATAGCAAAAATGAATTGCAAAC
The DNA here is from genome assembly GCF_053570945.1 of Paenibacillus sp. CMM36. Lineage (NCBI taxonomy): Bacteria > Bacillati > Bacillota > Bacilli > Caryophanales > Paenibacillaceae > Paenibacillus > Paenibacillus sp. CMM36. The sequence continues at coordinate 23,083 of NZ_JBSEDY010000019.1, read as the reverse complement.
ATAAAACCTTTAAAATATAAAATCTACTTTGTCACAAGTTGACTCATTAAATACATATTACGTTTAGTAAGAAATTGAATATCGTTTTGCAAGTCCAGTATGTGTATTTTTTTGTGACAATTGGGACACAGTGCAATAGTATTTTCGATAGTGTCTTCTCCGCAGCGAGACAGCCATTGGATATGATGCGCCTCAAGATAAGGAACTCCATCTTTATCTGTGAAAGGAGCATCCTCTAAGCAAAGCTGACATTTACCCGACGCCAATCTTTTTGCAAGCAGGGCCACATACAAATTACGCGTGAACACATCAAAAGTTACTCCACGCACTCTGGAAATATGCAGTGCTCTTTTTGAAAGTTGATACAAGTGCTCTGTGCTTATATTAGCAAGCCTAGCTTCCATATTAAAATCGGGCTTAATTACTTCACAAAGTTTCTTCCATTTTTGCAAAATTAGATAAGCTGAATCTTTATCACCAGCATTATCTAAGTGCCCCTTACCTAGAAAAATCCCCTTCCCGCGGGCTTCTTGAAAAAAATACTCTGCTTGTTTTCTATTTTCGGATACTATTATCAGTTGAATATATAGCCTAGAAAAAGCAGCTTCTGGCCTGACTTTTCTAAAGTGTTTTACCTTAAATCCCTCTAATTTCTTATGTAAATCTAAACATTCATCCACTGAAAAAGCAAAATAAGTCATCTGTTCAAGCATCCTTTTGGTCGTTTTTTTACCTAAACGTGAGAATTCGCCGACTAACCATTTTGCTTCTTGATAACTGTTTATTTTCTGTAGAAGATAAATAAAATCCCTTACGCTTGGTCTAATTCCCCTCTCCCCATCCATCCATTGTAAGTAATCTGTTATAATGGGATCTTTCATCGCATAATCTCCATTTCATTATACTAAGTAATTATTGAAAAGAAAAAAATTTCCTCTTTCAACAAATACTAATATTTTATCGCGTCACAAACTCACTCTGTTACTACAGCTTTTGAATATAAACTACAAATTTTATCATTCTTGCTACTTAGGCCTCTTTGTTTTACTTTTTGAACATAATGATCTATTCAATGAAAATTCACTGTGTTATTATTTTTCAGTCTATTATTGTTTCAACATCTTCATGTGATTTTGCATAATAAGTCTCTGCACACCACTTAATTTGAGGTTCTCTATTCTTCTCATAAATTTTAATTAGTTGGTTTAAAACAAAGATCTCTTGAACAATATTTTCACAAAAAAAGTTAAGCTGCCGATTATAAAAATTAATATCCTTTTGAAAAGGATGGCGATGCTTTTGATTCCTCTCATATACATCAAGAAGCTGAATATGTAAATTATATATTTCTTTATAATTAATCTTAATCTCCCCCTTCTTATTTTCATAATCAGTATACCCATATAGTGAACGAAATAGACATATTGATATCCTTCTATATTTCTCAGAAATTAATCAACAAAATGAAATAACTGATGTGTACCTTTTTGCCCCAAATTAACAAATACAGTCTATAACAGGCCTGTTGATTAGAGGCCCAGCGAAGTCGAGTTTTGCAGACCATCAAGGTGGTCGAACAACGCGCAATAACGCTTTGGATCAAGCTAAATGCCGGGCTCCTCACGATTACTGGTCCAGAAGTCCATTGAAAAGAGCTTTAAATAGCGCAAAAGGAGCTCCCGCTACCTTTCCAGGAAAAGTGGAATAGTGCACGGAACGTAGACCGCTTCAGTTAGCGCCATCAGCACCAAGACAATAGCCTCTTCATTGCTCGAAAGCCATCTGAGCCCAGTAACGAAGTAACTCAATATTTCTTGCTGGTACTAGCCTTCTGTTGAACAATTCCAGAAGTTATATGCCGACTTGAATAACCAATATTAATAAGGATAGAATTATGAAAAGTATCCTGCCTAACTAACAATAACTCTGACTAATATTCAATTAAAATTGACAACGGACCTTATATGAAAGTATGGTTACACTCAAGAAAATTTCTAAAGGGAGAGAACATTTTGTATTATTCTATTTCTAAGGACTCCAAGTACTATGTAACTGTAACAGATGGAATTATGGATGTTCCACTTATGGAACTCCCCTCTAAAGAACTTGCTGATGAAGTAGCATATCAACTGCAGTTGGCTTGGAATGAAGGAAATTCATGGGGAAGAACTGAAATGAGGCGTCAACTCGACCCCGAAGGTTTCGGTAAGGAGACTGCCGAGCGCCTACAAAAATTTAAAACCATGAATGAAATGGACAAGAAAAATTACAGTGATCAAATCATAAAGCAATACAAAACTAAACAACAACAGATTAGAAGACAAATATCTCGCTGGAATAAATAAAGTTTTTATTGACTATAAAATATTTTTAGCTTCTATAATGGTTTAGTTGGCTTAAGTTTGAAGGCAACTCTAGCTAATGTTCAGCTGATATCATATTTCCGATTGTTTTACCTGTTTTTGGATCTCTTCCTTGATTAATTCTTCATACTTTAATTCAAAAGCTTTTCTTAAACCAGCAGCTCTTTTCACTTCCCATGGTAAAACAGTAGGTTGTCTTTCTAGCAATCGCTTTACCGTCCTCCGAATCCTTCTTATTTGGAATTGCTCTAAAGATTCAACTGACTCATTAAGCGCTTTACTTGTCAAAGGCAACTTATGAATGGCTCTAACTAAAAGGGACTGCATTCTCAGTTGCCTCCCAATCTCCGTCTTCGTTACACGGATCAACCTAGGTCCAGTATTTTTAATCTCTTCAGCTATTAGTGCTATTTTAGAAGCTATTGCTTTATCTCTTTTTTCCCAATCAATCCTTAAAAGCTTAGGTTTTAGTTGTGCAGAGGTATTAGTTGGTTTAATAATTTTTTTGTATTGATTTCTTACATTTACATTTTTTTGTTTTCCATGCGTAAGGCTAGCTGCCAACGAGGAAACATTTTCCTTAAGAAACCCTAAAACGAGAATATGCCTCATTGGATGACAAGTCACTCTTGGAAACCGCAGTAGTTTATGTAGCCAAGTATCTTCAATTCCAGGAGCAATATAGCTATCTACTCTAAGCAAAAATTCCTTACCGTAAAAGTAAGTGAATCGACTAATTAGATCCATCCACCTAACTCTTCCTGCAGTTGTTACTATATCCAACTCTTGAAGTTTATCTATGTAATATTTTCTTATACTTTCAAGGCCTAATACTCTAGACTTCATATTTAAAAGATCATGAGATTGCTGTGCCAAAAACAATTCTTTTGCAGAACACTTTCTTTCATCTTTATTAATTGTTCCTAAAGATTTGATGTAATTATTCAGTGTTATCATTTCAAATTTATGTCTTTGGTTGAGTTTTACACTAGACTCAATTAAAAAGCACTCATGCTTATAACATGCAACCACACCTTCAGCTTGATGCGATCTATGCCAATACGACTCTCCATATTTCATTGAATCTGCGTGTGCACAAATCGGGCAATACTTTAATAATCCCCCTTTCTTTATTCCACTTGCCGCAATACCTAAAGACATGTATATTGAAGCGCCTCTTTCATGAGTCATAATATTTTTGATTTTTATAATTCTCTCATAAGGCACAGATAGTTCATAGTACGGTAGAAATGTATGATTATCAATTATTTCATCCGGCATCAACTTATGAGCCAACGGGAGTCTTTCGCAGAAAGCCTTTAAATTAGCAGGAAACAGTACTGTCGAACACACATTCGGTGACCCAAACATATCTAACATTGAAGCTCTAGGATTTATATTTCCAGAAATCCAATGATAACGTGCCATAGCACTATAAAGAATCTCATCCTCAAATACAAAAGGGAAAAAAATCATAATCTCACTCCCGTGAATTTTGCTCTCTTAACATTATAATTATTTCCCCTAATATTATGTTTATTCAATTTGTTTAATTACATACGCAAAAGCCCCTTCTCTTTTAGATATTTCAAAAGATAATGTTACAGCATCTCCCTCTGGTATTATAAGCGGATGTAGTTAAGCTTTAAACTGGCCTGATGTCAATTGCGTGATGACTTTGTTAATTATTTTTTCATAGTGACGAAGGATACTTCGAATAAGAAATTTTTTCGAATTTTTCAATAAGTTCGAGTCCGGTAGATTACGCCATTTTCTTTTGTAATAACTACTCCTAGAGTGATTAATTACCTAAAGCATTTTTGCGTTCAACGATCATCTTGAGTCCTATTAATCTCATGCTAATCCAAAGTTTATTAGTGACGGCTGGTTATTTAAATCAACCTTTTTTAATTCTTATTCTGTAAGATGTAGGACTTCCCTCAATAACGGTATTATAACCACAGGTTATACACAGGAATTCCATGTGATAAATACCTCTACGACCATTAACCAAATGACGTTTACATATTGATATAAGCGGCACCTCATAATTTTCACAATTAGGATTTCCACATTTCCATGGGCCTGTCCCAAATGGAATATCTAGAGATATGGGAATCTTTCTTGAAATAAAATCTTTAAATGAATCACACAAAAATCTAACTAAGAGGAGATAAAAATCCATGTATTTCACCATTATTTCTCTATCTAGAAATCTACTTTTGAAGTAAACATTATCTAACTCTTTATTTTTAAGCAATAATCCAAACTTCGAATTAATAAAATCTGAAATAAGCTTTTTTTTCTGAATTTCACCTTTCATTGTTATGTACCCTTTTTCAAACAAATGTTCCTTAAATCGAAATATAATATCATCAATTGTAATGTAATGATGATTTTCTCTTAAATAAAGAAGATCATGTAATAATGAAATTTCAAATTTATACTCAGTCCCCATATTCTTTTGATATTCGATAGGGATGGTATGCCCATTTCGGCACATAGGTCTTTTTAACAATATACCTGTTTTTTCATTGGTAAGATTAGTATTGCAGATTGGACATTTGGAAATAAGACGCGCAGAATGTCTATCACAAGTAACTAAAAACGATAATTGGTGCTCTCTATGAACATAGATTTCTCCAAATGTATGTATATCATCATAAATACAAGCAGGGCAGTATTTAACAACAGAGGATAAAATGGAACGTGTTGATGCATATATTTGCCCTTTATGTTTATTGGTTTGCCCCTCTAACAAACCATATTTAAATAGTTGATAATTTTGTTTATGGCGAGTGGGTGTAATGAAGGCTTTAAATAGCCCATACCATGTATGTTTATATAAAAAATACTCAAGAGTAAAATTGTTATTAATGGGTAGTTTATCAATAAGATGCCCTATTCCCCTAGGAAAGGGAATAAGTGCGCAAGAATTAATTCCAAATATCTGATAACGAGTTTCCTTATATGTTGCGTTCCCAGAGCGTACATGGTATCGATACAAAATACTTCTTAAATCTTCGTCAGGGAACATCTCAGGAAAACTGATTAGTTTCATAATTTTTACACTCACCTCAATGCTGGAGTTTTCAAAACATTAAGAACATTATAATTTTATTAACTTAAGTCATTTTATATATGAAAGAATTTCGTCGGCTTCCCTTATATATCCCTTTTCTTCAAGGGCTTCTTCTGTAGTTAGTTCCTTCTTATGTCCTATTTGAACAACAAAACGAATGTCATCTTCGCTCATATCAGGGCTAACTTTCTTAGTCCTTAATTTCTTTGGGAGTTCTGACGCTATTTTTATCTTCTTCGCAACTTTTTCTGATTTCTCTCCTTGTAAAGCTAATTCTGCTATTTGTACAAACATACCAGTAAGATCCCCCATTCCTTTACTTGCATCGTAAACTCGGTATGCAAGCTCTTCTGCCGTCGAGGGGGATTGGACCAATACGATCGCAAACTCAGTCAACTTTTTCAAAACTTCCGTTTTATCCTTTCGCTGAAGAATACGAGCATGCTCTTCTGCAATACTTCCATGTACTTGAATTCGGTGACTTACCTCGCTAATATAGCCGTTGAGAGGAACCCAATCAGGTTTAATGTCCTCAAGATCTTTATAAGCTTCAGGATCACCAGAGCGAATTCGAACAAATATGGGTTGCACCAGCCTTAGACTTCGCTCTGCTACTTCTTTAATACATGTTATACTTATTTGTTCATCGCCACCCATCACAATACATTTTGATTGACAATGAATGAATAATTTAACTGTTATGTCTGGTATACCCAAGGAGTAATAGTACATAGCTTTTTTCAACTTTGGAGTCAATTCCGTGTACTTTTTGGTATATTGAATATCCCATAAGTTTTCAATAAATTCATTCCACTCCCAGCTATCTTCCAGCATATATCCTGATATACTCTCTGAATAACCACTCGGAATTCCTCTACGTGTGTTTGCAAGAGAATCTTTAAAAAGATATAAAGCTTTAAACGAACCCATAAGAATCGTAGGAATGCCAATCGTGTTTACTAGTTGTGTAATGAAATCAATCATATTATCTTTACCACCAGAATAGGCGCTTTGTATCTTTTGAATCTCATCGATAATTAAAACACCTAAATTTATTTGTGCTGCTACTTTAATCATATTGAGTACAAGTTTATCAATTTTTCCTGGTTTCTCACCAAACTTCTCATAGAAATTTGTTCCTAATAGTTTGTCCACTTCCATGTAAAATACTTTGCAAAATGTACCAACCGATTTGTTATATGGACACTCTACTTTTATCCAAACTACTTGAGTAAGTGGGATATTCCTCCCATCATACTCACTGTGATGAATAACTTGCGGAAAAAGCTGTGTCAACATACGTTCATAAAGTTGTGATTTTCCAAAACCATTAATCGCGATTTCTACATGACTCTGTGCTGTTTGTATATTCCCAGCTAAATTTGCTCCATTCTCATCAACCCCTGCTTTGAAAATCTCGTCCCAACCTATTGAAAATTGTCGATTATACATCGCATGGAGAGGGTTTCGTGATTGATATCCAATTTTAATCATTGTGTAGAGATTAAGATACTTCTCAAAATGCGTTGGCAAAGGCAACCAGAAATCGGGTCTAATTTGTTGGACAAATTCCAAGCGATCTTCACTACTTAAGTTATTGTATTTTTTATCTCGTGGTGGAGAAGAAGAAAGGACATCAATAAAAGTTTCTAAATCTGTTCTATCAGGTAGTGCTTCAATAAAAGGATTACCCATATTCTTGGGATTGATTTGCTCATTGTACTTGGCTAAAACGTGAGTTCCTTTCAATCCATCAATCTTGTTGTTCATCCGATTCATCCTTCCTTCTTCTTTCGCTACTTTTTCTTGAAAACAGCGTTTGAACATCGTTAATACGTTGTGAAATGAAGTATTTTTCTTCCCTTTCCTCCGATGAGAGAAAGTCAATTACATTAGAAGCTTCATTTTTTAAAACTTCCTTATCTAATTTATTCTCTGACTTAGTCAGTGCGTTTTTAGCTCCCCATACTTTTCCATCTACAGTTCTAACTTCACGCTTATTTTGCTTACGGGAGTAGAAGCTTTTATTTTGCGTATTCTCTGCTGTAGTTTTCTTTGCTACTTTGTTTAGCTCTTCAGTAAATGCATGAAACTCAGCTCGATGCTGCTTTTCTACTTTTTCCTGTTCTTTAATTTGGTTATCACGATATTCCATAATTATCTTTACTTCATTAAAATGTAAATTTTCATATTTCTTTGATTTTCCAGTTAAAAAACACTCAATAAGCCCTTTTTTATTTTTAACAAATATATTGTTACAATTCCTGGGATCAAAAGTAACTTCGATATTTTTATTTCCAATTGCAGCCACAGTTTCTCCCTCAAACCATCTCTCTTTAATCCCAAGCTCACAAGTATAGAACAAATTATTAAACTCAATTCCGAATCGGGATACCTTTGCTTGCCCTCGTGGTAGTAAATTATAGCGTAGCTCATCTCTTGTTTTTTCATGCAATAAGCGTTTATTTTTCGACCAGTTCCATACTTTCAATGGGGTCAGCTCCACTTGGTCAGTAAACATTTCTTTTGATGGTAAATAATCTTTACTTAAAGCACTCTTATTATATGTCATAAAGTAAATTATTAAGAATTTATTAAACTCTTCAATGGTCAGTGCTGAATCTAGAGCAGGATCGCGATCTCCCCTTACCATCTGCCTTGCCTCTGTTGAACCCGGGAGTAATTGACGTATCGTTTGGTTAGTGATATGAAAAGTTGATTCTATAAACGGTTTTAAATCCCCTCGATATGAAGGAGCATTTAAGACATCCACATTCAAGTTTACGAATCTCTCGGATAATTGTGACTTTAACTCTCCACGATCTCCTACTAGATTTTTAGGTAAGTAATGACAGGGCCAGTCTTCCTCCGTAATATGAATACCAAACCGTGCACAATTTTCAACCTTGCTCGTTCCAGCATGCTCTACAGCCACCATAGATTCAAACCAAGACTCTGAAGACAAGCTTACATGATAACCAGCAACAAACCTACTAAATACATCCATTACTACATATAGCACTGGTTTTCCTAGAATCGTCTTACGGTCAAATGAAACCAGTAAAATATCAGCTCGAGTTGCATCTACTTCAAAAAGTGCGCCCACATAGTCAGCTTTTTCTGAGGCATTTCCCTTCATATGACGAACGTCCATGGTTGCTCGGCGTTTACCATACTTATTTGCATACCGATTAAAAGAGGTTGAATTATTTGTATACCAATATCTAAACTGCCGTAAGCTTGGAGATCTATCCACATCGACAATCGGAACCCTTACACCATGCTTTCTATAAAAACCTCTTTTATAGTATGTTTCACACATTCTTTCGTGTGTTGTCGTTAAATTCATTCCCTGGCGTATATGAAAAATACGTATAGCCGATTTGAAGTTTTGAATATCGGCCTCCGTGATCAGATATCTGTTGGAAGAGACGGGCCCAGGTTTCTTCTTGTAAACTCGTTGATTACCTGGAGCACCACAATCAAAATAATTATTTAGCAGACCATTTCTAGATTTTCCATAAAACCAATATTTTTTCAAGTAATTTCTTATAACTTTTTTTGATTTCCCTGAATTTAAATGAGCTTGATGGATAAGTTCTCCTCTTTTTTCTGAGATGAAAATTTCAGGCTCTTGAATCACGATATCCTTTATAATATTCCATATACGATCTCGATTTTGTTTGTATTTTTCTAAATAATCCTCATCAGGTGATAATAATCGCATATCAGTTTCTAATTCAGTAACTCTACACCTTTTCAATTCAATTTCCTGAATCAAACTTTTATATGAATTTATAAAGGGCAACTCCATTTTTCGATTATTCTCTATACTCATAACTACTACTTGATCTCCCTCTTCGTCTATCCACAACACACGAAGCAACTGCTCTGTTTCAAGATTCTCATCCAATCTCTCAATTACTGAATTTACAACAAACTGTATCATTAGTTTCCTCCTTATCGAATTGATTTGGTAAAGTTAGGTTTACTCTCTATTTCTGTTACGAGTAGGGGTTCACTTTCTTTAATGACTCGGCTGTGCATATCCATTGTCCACCATTTGTTCGCCAACATATGTTGCATGATAAACATACAAGTTCCTCTCTCAAGTGAATATTCTTTATCCGTACGAAGGCAAAGATTTGTGATAGAGGTTTGGCCTTTATCTTGAATAATAACTTCAAGTAACCCATCTGATATCAAAGTGGTTAATTCTTCGTTCACGCCTGGTCTTGTTTCCAAATACTTTGCTTCAGAGAGCCATTCGATATTTTTAACAAGAATTGATGGGATCTTGTTGTCAGTGATAATACACCAATCAATTCCTTGCTCAGCAAAATAAATTCTCTCGATTTCAAATAATTCTAATGTACGATCAGTTAACTTTTCACAAGGCTTTATAGTCCTAATGACGTCGAGTAGTCCCGATTTTGTTTTAATAGTAAGCCTAAAGTCGGTAGTCATAACTACTGGTGTACCATCAATATTTGCGTGTTTGATTCCAAGTTGTTCAGCAATTTCTATTGTCTTATCTATAGGTAATAAAGGCCATTGTTCTCGTATATCCACAACTTCATCCCACCATTCACAAAAATATAAATACTTTCGTTCATGCTCAGATAAAGTGTGATGAATTCGCCCCGTTTTCCATCCTTTGTGTCGAGTTAACCATCCCTCAGAAGCGATTTTATTATCGTGTGCTTGAATGAATGGAGTGTAGTCTGAACCGATTCCCTGCCCTCTCCCCTTTTTTATATAGTTTTCTTGTAACTTTGCTATCCTCATACTGCGACGAGTCATAACTTACACTTCCTTCCATTAATGAACGTTCATTTGAACGTTTCAGCTATAAAAACGCACAAATGGCTTCGTCCTTGTTGTTTTTAAGGACGAAGCCATTCAATTAGGTTGTTTATGCTTGTTCTAGTTGCTTATACCAAATTTATATCCATAAACCGATTAATTTAAACATATAGAAACCAACTTTATTGTAAAAGTACTAACTATAATGTAAAGAAACCAACTATAATGTCTAGGAACCAACTTTAATGTAACTGAACAATTAATTTAGAATTTTACTAAAGCTTATTCTACGGTAACGCTTTTCGCCAGGTTACGTGGTTTATCAACATCATGACCCAGCGCAAGAGAAGCGTAGTAAGCCAACAGTTGGAGAGATACAACCGAAATTGCAGCAGACAGAATTGGAAGTGTCTTCGGAATGGCAAATACCTGATCCACGGACTTCAACAACTCAACTGCGTGCTCTTCGTACGTAATCGCAAGAACATCTGCACCACGAGCCTTGACTTCCTTAATGTTGCTCACGGTTTTCTCCAACACGGATTCCTGTGTTACCAAAGCGATAACTGGAATTCCCTCTTCGATCAATGCCAGTGTACCGTGCTTCAGCTCACCCGCAGCATATGCCTCGGAATGAATGTAGGAGATTTCCTTGAGCTTCAGGGAGCCTTCCTGTACTACAGCATAGTCCTGACCGCGACCAATAAAGAACAGGTGCTTGTGGCTTGCAATTTGCTCAGCATAGGATTTGATCGCATCTGCTTTACCCAGCATCTCTTCCACTTGCTCTGGCAGAGATTCCATAGCAGCCAGCACATGGGCTACTTGCTCATCCGTTTGTGTGCCACGCACTTGAGCGAGATACAAACCAAACAGATAGAACGCAATCAACTGCGAAGAATAGGCTTTAGTCGAGGCTACGGCAATTTCCGGTCCTGCCAGTGTAACCAACACATCATCTGCATCACGAGCGATGGAGCTACCGACTACGTTTGTAATCGCCAGTACATGAGCGCCGTTTGCTTGTGCTTCACGCAGTGCTGCCAACGTGTCAGCAGTTTCACCGGATTGGCTCACCACGATCACCAATGTCTCTGGTGTTACGATAGGTGAACGATAACGATATTCGGAAGCCACATCATTCTCTACCGGTATACGAGCCAGACTTTCAATAACCGTACGGCCAATCAAACCTGCATTGTAAGCTGTACCACACGCAACAATTTGAATGTTGCGGATATTTTTAATTTGTTCTTCTGTCAGCTTCAGTTCAGGAAGAACAACTTTTTTAGTATCTTTATCGATACGGCCCAACATTGTGTCACGATAAGCCTTAGGCTGCTCGTGAATTTCTTTCAGCATGAAATGCTCATAGCCGCCTTTTTCCGCTGTTACAGCATCCCATTCGACATGAATCATTTCCCGAGAAATAAATTGGCCTTCGATTGTCATTAATTCGACAGCATCACTGGTCAAAACAGCCATTTCGCCATCGTTCAAAATAAATACATTGCGTGTATATTTCAGAATAGCCGGAATGTCGGAACCGATAAAGTTCTCGCCTTCTCCCACACCAATAACCAGCGGGCTAGCTTGACGAACAGCAACCAGCTTATTAGGCTCATGCTCTGTCAGCACACCCAGTGCAAAAGCACCGCGCATAAAGGTAATTGCTTTTTGTACTGCTTTAACGATATCCCCTTTATATTCACGCGCAACCAGATGGGAAATAACTTCGGTGTCCGTTTCGGAAATAAAGGTATGACCTTCGCTGATCAGCTGCTCCTTCAGCTCCAGATAATTCTCAATGATTCCGTTGTGAACTACAGAGAACTTTTGGCTCTCATCCAAATGTGGATGGGAGTTTTCATCAGAAGGCTTACCGTGCGTTGCCCAACGTGTATGTCCGATACCTGCATGGCCTACCAACGGCGTACCATCCAGTTTAGCTTCTAGATTCGCCAGACGACCTTTAGCCTTGGCTACTTGCAATCCTGAATCTGTAAACACGGCAATACCCGCAGAGTCATAACCGCGATACTCCAGCTTCTTCAATCCGTCAATCAATACCTCTTGCGTATTCTGATTACCAATATATCCTACAATGCCACACATATTCGTTATCCTCCCGATCATCATTTCACAAGACGACTCATCACAGGACTAACGTGTGCGGTAGATTGTGGAATAAAGTTCATTCATCTATGAAGTTGTCAATGATAACTATAGAATTTACAGGCATCTCTTCACGAATGTAACGAAATTCCCAAACCGCGCACGCCAATGATGATGGCCGCACATTCATGAAATGAATCTTATAATTTAGGTTATAAAATAATAAAGGCATCTACCGGTGCGTTGTGTAAACAGTTGCCTGTTCATTTTCCGCTGCCGGTTTACGGCTTGATGCTTCACCGGAAGGTCCCCGCCGAATGTTTCGAACACCTTCACCTCGTCAGCTTGTTTTGTCGTGAACCGATCTGCAAGCAACTTTATTTCAACTGAATCCGTTGCTTCTCCACCAAGTTCCCCCGCACAAAATCAAGCTCTGGCGCTTGTATTACGTTACCTTACAACCCTCGCTTTCTCTATCTGAGTCACAGCATCCCTATATTATATTCAGCTAAGTATCATTTGGCAATGACACTTTATTCATAATTACACCATGAAGGCAATAAATCGCTAGTAAATAACCGCAAACGCCGTTGCCTGCTTCTTTTTCACAGGCAACCGACGTTTACAAAATTTTAAACTAATTCTTTCTTCACGACATCTACGATCTGACCGACAAATTGCTCCAGCTCATCTTTATCCGGGCCTTCGGCCATCACACGAATGAGCGATTCTGTGCCTGAAGCACGAACCAGTACACGCCCATTATCGCCCAATTGTTGTTCCACCTGCTCAATTGCTTCTGCAATAGCAGGATTCCCCTCGTAATTGCGTTTGTCCTGCACACGCACATTTACGAGCACTTGCGGATACTGTTTCATGAGCGACTTTAGCTCACTCATTTTCTTGCCGGAAGCTTTCAAGGTATCTACCAGCTGAATCCCAGTCAGCATGCCATCGCCTGTCGTATTGTGATCCAGGAAAATAACATGACCAGACTGCTCACCGCCCAGATTAAATCCACCCCGACGCATTTCTTCCATCACATAACGGTCCCCGACCGCAGTTTTTGCAGTCTTGAGTGCCAGCTTTTCAGTAGCTTTATAAAAACCGATATTACTCATCACTGTCGATACAATAGTGCTGTCCTTGAGTTTTCCAGCGCGGTTCATTGCATCTCCGCAAATGCAGAGAATATAGTCGCCGTCTACCTCTTCCCCGTTCTCATCAATTGCGATCAGACGGTCGGCATCGCCGTCAAAGGCCAGACCAATATCCGCTTTCAAGCGGCGCACTTCCTCTTTCAGCTTTTCAGGATGAGTCGAGCCGCAATGATCATTGATGTTCAAACCGTTAGGCTCGGCACCGATGGTGTGCACCTCAGCTCCCAATTCTGCAAAAAGCTTCGGCGCCAGCTCATAAGCTGCTCCGTTTGCACAATCCAGTACAATTTTTATTCCTTCAAAAGAATGGCTAATTGTTGTTTTCAAGAACTCCAGATAATCGTAACGGGAATGCTCGTCTACAACAACCGTTCCCAATCCGCCGCCAATCGGACGAGGCAGTTGGTCTTCTTTTGCATCCATGAGCTCTTCAATTTTCAATTCCGTTTCGTCTGTCAATTTAAAACCGTCACCGCCAAAAAACTTAATGCCGTTATCTTCAACTGGATTGTGTGATGCTGAGATCATTACACCAGCGTCAGCTTTCAATTGACGTGTGAGATATGCCACCCCAGGCGTCGAAACAATACCTAGGCGAACCACATTAGCTCCAATGGACAGCAAACCGGCTACAAGAGCCGATTCCAGCATCAGACCGGATATCCGTGTATCCATACCAATAACAACTGTCGGTTTCTCTACATTACCTGCTAAAACATATCCGCCGCAGCGGCCAATGCTATATGCCAGTTCGGCTGTAAGTTCCTGATTAGCAACGCCTCGTACACCATCTGTACCAAAATATTTCCCCATGTAAAATGACTCCCTTTTTTTGTCTAATAAATCATGATTATTTACTACAGATAAAACATGTTATGGCTGACTGTTCTCCGGGGTTCCATTCGCAGAAGAATCTGCGCCGTTATGAGGATTTGTTTTATCCTCCGCAGCTGCGTTGTCCCCGGTCTTAACGTCAGAGTTTCCACTTTGATTGCCTTGCCCCTCCTGTGGCCTCTCCTGCCCCTTTTCGCCACTACCAGAGGGGTTTGATTCATTCTCACTATTCGGATTCGTTACAGCAGGCGTAGAAGGGATCTCAATGTTGATCGTTGCCTTTAGTTGGCCAGCATTTCCGGCTTGCGTAATATATTTAGGCAAGCCTACTTTCAGAGTAACCTCGTGTTGACCAGCCGCGAGGCCACTTACATCTGCCACCAAACTAATATCATCATTGGTTAAATTGTTTACCAGATCCTGCGGGCCCTTCACAGTAACATCCATCGTCTTGCCTGCGGGCGCTGTAACAGTCGCAGTCGCTCCATCTCCTGCACCTTGTAAAACGATTGGGATGCCTGACAGCGTCCGTTCCGTATCTGTGACTTCATTGGAAGGAACAACAGTCACCTGAATTTGTATGGACCCTGGCTCGATTTTATCAGAACCTGAGGGGGCTGCCAAATTAGCTTGAACTGTACGAGTCCCCGCT
The DNA here is from genome assembly GCF_053570945.1 of Paenibacillus sp. CMM36. Classification (NCBI taxonomy): domain Bacteria; kingdom Bacillati; phylum Bacillota; class Bacilli; order Caryophanales; family Paenibacillaceae; genus Paenibacillus; species Paenibacillus sp. CMM36. The sequence goes on along the minus strand of NZ_JBSEDY010000019.1, from coordinate 8,071 downwards.
TCCGTAAATTGGCTTAAATCCAATGTAGCCGTGACGTAAGAGCTGAGGCTGCTCAATACATCCTGCGATGCATATACCGCCGCTTCCTTCACGTTTGCATTCACTTTAGAAAGCACCAGTCCGTCTGGCAACTCTCCGGAATAGACAATCTTAACAGGCACAGACTTCGCCTGCTGAGTTACCGGAATTTCAACGGACACAGTAGACGGCTCAATGACCGCTCCCGTAAGTTCCTGTCCCTTTTTATTATAAGCCTTCAGTTTTACACGCTTCTGTTCAAACTTTTCTGAGATGCCATCCGTATTAACAGCCCCCAGAACGGCAGTGACGGTACTCAACTGGCTTTTGGGCAAGGTGACCTTCACGGTCTGAGGAGCAATCACAGGCTTACCAAGCTGCAGTCCCGCATCTGGGTTTCCTTTAGGAACTATAGATACATTAAATGATTTCGTTTGTTTTTCCTCAATCGTCACTGTAACACGGTTAGGAGTCATAGATACCAACTCCACTCCATCCGGCAAGTCCGGTTCGAGTGACAATGTTTTAGTACCTGCTCCTAAGCCGTTTAAGTTTAGCTTTGCTTGATAATTATCCGCAAAAAAGGAAGTCAACACAGAACGCTGTCCTCTGACCTCCATCTTAACATGGTCAGTATCCATGGTTGACAATACATATTTTGAATCATCCAGACCACTGGCCTGAATGGCTACATTATCAATCACTTTATTATTATAAGAAACGGTCAGCGTAGATGAAGGTGTACCTGTATCTAGATGGACCATTCCCCACAGCAGGATAGCAACCGCAAGCGCCAATATCTTGGAAATCGTATTATTGTTAATCCATTTGTCCATCATGAATTTCCACGGCCTCCCCTCCGATTCCAGAATGAGCCGCGTTTTTCCTTCAAAGACGGTGTTGGCCGCAACTCCTCATACAGCTTGGAGATTAGGGATTCTTCCTTAATGTCGCGCACGACCTGTCCATTAATGGCCAAAGAAATTTGTCCTGTTTCCTCCGATACCACGACAGTTACGGCATCCGTTACCTCACTCACCCCAATCGCAGCCCGGTGACGGGTTCCCAGCTCTTTGCTAATGAACGGATTTTCCGATAATGGCAAATAACAGGCCGCAGAAGCAATCTGTTTATTTTGAATAATCACCGCACCATCATGCAGAGGTGTATTAGGAATGAAGATGTTAATTAGCAGTTCAGAACTGACTACAGCCTGTGTCTTGATACCAGACTCCGTATATTCGTTTAGCCCGGTCTCGCGCTCAAATACGACCAAAGCTCCTATTTTCCTACGTGATAAATAATTCAGCGCCTTAATCATTTCTCCGATTAACTTGTTAATCTCTTCATCATCCGCAGACGAACGCCCAAATAATTTGCCACGCCCCAATTGCTCCAGTGCACGACGCAACTCAGGCTGAAAAATAATAAAGATAGCCACCACACCAAAGGTGAACATCTGATTCATCAACCACTTGAGCGTATACAAATCAAACCAGGTGCTAACCGCCCAAATGACAACCAGAAATAGAATCCCTTTCAACAATTGAACTGCACGCGTTCCGCGAACAAGTAAAATAAGCTGATACATAATATAGGTTACGATCAAAATGTCGATAATATCTTTAATGGACTCTTTCCAAGTCAGGTCCGCAAAATAATCCAACATGCGCATGCCCCCGCAATTTTCTGTAGTGAGTGGGTGTAATATGTACACAGTGTGCTCTCTCTATCTAGGTTATAACGATCAGGCTCACGTTGCAAGCTGTGTGACAAAAGAACCGCCAAAATCAGTAAAATACAGTACAATTCGCCAGCTTCATATACAAAAAAACGCCTTTTCCAGCGGAAAGAGGCGCTCGATATCGTCCTTGCCATTTCAAGCTTCTTTTATGGAGAAGAAGGTCCCCCGAATAAATCAGTAACCTTGTACCAAATCCAATCCAAGGTTTGATCAATACTTTTAACCTGTCCTGCAATATGGGCGGTGGACGCTTGATAATAAGAACCATCAATTACAGTGACATTTCCTTCCACTTCACCGTATACACGGGCTTCACCATTTTGCACTGTTAAATCTCCGGCAATGGATTTCCCCTCAGGCACAATCACAGTATCGCCCTGAATAACAACTTGATCCAGATGACTTCCTTTGACTACCAATTGATGGTCCGTGCCAGAAAAGCTGGCCATGCTTGAGCATATAACAATAAGGAAGAAGGCGGCGGCTGTTACAGCGGGATGCCTTTTCACCCAGGTCAGCATAGGCACCGCAGTCTGTCTTTTATGCGGCGGCAAAGCATTCATAATGCGAAATGTCAGCTCATCCGATACACACGGCACTTGATGATAGCGTGTACCGTAAAGCATCGCATCCGTCCGCTCCAGCTCTTTAAAACGCATGCGGCATTCCGGGCAGTCTAACAAGTGCTGTTCCAACTCATGTTTGTCCTGCTCAGACAGGTCGCCATCTAGATAGTCATGCATAAAAGAGACGGCTTGTTTGCAATCCATATGAGCCAATCCTTTCTAATATTCTTCCGTGTTTCTCAACATAACATGCTCCGGCTTAGAAACTTTGCTCATCTTACATACGTTACAACGAGCATTATGTTTCATAAAAACATCTACGCAGACTCTTTTCCTAGAATCTATGCGCATGATCTATAGCTTGTGCTCCAGTTTTTTGCGCAGAAAATCCCGTCCCCTGTGTACTCTTGTCTTAATAGTGGTGACTGGGAGATTGAGCACATCGCTGATTTCCTGTAAGGAAAGCTCCTGCAAGTACCGTAAAACCATAATCGTTCTGTATTTATCCGGAAGGCTGTCGATGGCGTCATGAATCAAGGCCTGTGTTTCAGACAGAAGCGTGCTCCCCTCAGGGGTAAGCTCTTCACTGGCGAGCATGGCGTACCCATCGACACCTTCCTGATCATTCATTTCAGCATCAAGTGAGTATGTAGGTTTTCTCCTTCGCAGACGATCAATGCACAGATTTGTAGCAATTCGATAAATCCAAGTTGAGAATTTCTGTCCATGATCGTATTTTTCCAAATTACGATACACACGCAAAAAAGTTTCCTGCACCAGATCCTCCGCCTCATGGCGATTACCTAGCATCCGGTAGGAAAGATGAAAAATCCGATCTTTATATAACTCGACTAACTCCGCAAAAGCTCGCTGATCGCCTTTCTGTACCAGCCTTACCAAGCGGCTTTCCATATTATCCACTCTATACTCCCCCAGACTTGCTGATGGGTTACTTATTATATGTTTATGATTATTCATCGTAGTTTAATTTTATCCGGAAATCAACTGTAGTATTGTTAATAACTGCAAGCACGCCTGCCATCAATATACAAACAGCACAATCGGGCACCCCATGAGTACCCGATTGCCTGTATTCGTACAACCGTACTATATCAGCCCGTATTTCTCAAGCCTGCGGCAATTCCGTTAATCGTCAACAATACCTCACGTAGCATCTCCGTATCATCACCGTTCTGATCCCGCAGCTCACGTAGCTCACTTAGCAATTGAACCTGCAAGTAACTTAACGGATCGACATAAGGATTACGCAAGCGGATAGATTCCTGAATAACCGGCACGTCGTCCAAAATCTCGGATTGTCCGGTTATTTTCAAAATCAACTCAGATGTCAGCTTAAACTCCGCTGAAATCTGCCCGAAAATACGCTGCCGGGCCTCTTCATTATCCGACATCCCAGCGTACTCTTCTGCAATCAGTAAATCCGCTTTAGCGATTGCCATTTGCAGTGTATCAATAAGTGACCGGAAGAAAGCAGAGTCCCTAAACATCGTTTGCAGCACTTTAAGGTTATCCTCATTGTTTTGATAGAAGCTTTGCAAACCTGTTCCAGCCGCATACCATGCAGGTAACAAGTAACGGCTTTGTGTCCATGCAAAAACCCATGGAATGGCGCGCAAGTCCTCAAAACGTTCGCTGTTCTTACGCTTGGATGGACGAGATCCAATGTTGAGCTCGCCCACCTCAGGCAACGGTGTAGATTCTTTGAAGAAGTTGAAGAAATCTGGATCTCGGAAAATCAAATCCTGATACTTATCCAGTGATACTTGGGAAATGCGGGCGATAATCTCCTCCCAGCTCTCCTCAAACACTTCCTTCTTCCCGGAACGATGATATGCTACAGCCGTAATCAGCGCCGATGTTGCCTGCTCCAAGCTCCGGTACGCGATACCTCTGAGCGAGTATCGGGATGATAGTACTTCACCTTGCTCAGTAATCTTGATTCCGCCTCCAATCGTATGAGGAGGTTGAGCCAAAATACTGCGATTAAGTGGCATTCCTCCACGACCCAGCGCACCTCCACGACCGTGGAAAAACTTCACTTTTACGCCAAACTCATTAACTACTTCCGTAATGCTGTTCATAGCGACCCGAAGTTCCCAGTTCGCTGTAACCACACCGCCATCTTTATTGCTGTCCGAGTATCCCAGCATAATCTCCTGAAGCTGGTCCATCGCAGCCACAGATTGTCGATATACAGGCAAGTTCATCAATCTTCTCATAATATCAGGTGCAGCGTGCAGATCATCTATCGTTTCGAACAAAGGGACAGATTGCAGCGTACAGATAACAGTGCCATCCTTCTCGATGCGGAACAGGCCTACCTCTTTGGATAAGACCATAACCTCCAGTAAGTCACTAGCTCCCTGAGTCATACTGATCAAGTAGCTTGTAATGGACTGCTTGCCGAATTCCTCCTGAGCCAAATAAATCGTACGATATACATCAAGACATTCCTGTGTGCTATCGCTATATTTTAAATAAGGTGAAGTAATCGGACGAGGTTCATTCAGCAGCTTTTCCAGCAGATTAATTTTTTCTTCTTCTGACAGCTTACTGTAATCCGACACAATATTCATTTTAGAAAGAATTTCAGTCATCGCATTTTCATGTTCCTGACTATGCTGACGGACATCCAGCGTAGCTGTATGGAATCCAAACAACTCTACCTGGCGAATCATCTTTTGAATATACGTGTTTGCCACATAATCGGCAAAATGATGACGCAGACTGTGGTCAATAACATTTAGGTCTGCAATGAGCTCTTCCGCAGAATTGTAACGCTCATTGGTACCCTGTTTGCTTTCATCCAGGATGTTGTTCACTTTAGCAATCATATATGCCAGTTTAATGCGGTAAGGCTCTTTTTCGTTATGCCATACTTCCATCTTTTTAAGTGTAATGTGAGTACGGTCTTCTTCAATAGAAGCCAGCAGAGCATCGGAAACTCGCACAATGCTGGTGCTGAAACTCAAGTAACCCATGAGTTCCTTTAACGTGTGCTGATATTCTCTCAAAGCCAACTTGCGCTGCATACGTAACGTTTCCCAAGTCACATGAGATGTCACAGACGGATTGCCGTCCCGGTCTCCACCGATCCAGGAACCAAATCTCAGATAAGTGGGTATGTGCCATTTTTGTTCGGGATAATATTTGTCTAAACATCGTTCCAATTCTTGATATACATCTGGCAGTACATGAAACAAGGTCTCGTGAAAATAATACATTCCATTTCTTACTTCATCTAATACAGTTGGCTTGCGATCACGCAGCTCATCTGTCTGCCACAGCGTAATTACTTCGTTTAGCAGATTCTCCCGTACCTGTTCCCGCTCACGCAAGGTAAGCATCGGATTATCCAGCAGCATGACGTCCTCGGAAATGCGCTTATGGATATCAAGTATTACTCGTCGTGTCGCTTCTGTAGGATGTGCGGTCATGACCAGCTCCAAAGAGAGCTCATTCAGCAAGTTACTAACGTCCTCAGCGGAGAAGCCCCCTTGTTTAAGCTCCTGAACGGAACTTTCAATGGAACCAGGTTGAACATCTTCACCAGCCGAATGCTCATAATCCCGCTTACGACGAATACGATGGTTTTGCTCAGCGATATTCACCAACTGAAAATAAATCGCAAACGCGCGAATAACCTGGTGACGAATATCCGTATCCAGTCCGCTGACCATTTGTTTGAAATTCTCATACAACTCCGGCTGATACCCGGCACGTAACGATTTACTTGTCTCACGTATTTTCTCCACGATATCCAAAAGTTCGTTGCCACCCTGATGAACCAATACCTCACCAAGAATATTCCCTAGAAAACGAACGTCCCGCCGCAGCAGATTGTTGGATTGGTTTTTGTTAGCGGTTAACGTAAGCTCAGTCATGCTTTTCCCCCCATCTGATCTGTTCCACACCATATACAGTTGTAGAAAAGGTACGTATACACACGAAATTTGACACTTTCTTAACATCATACAATAAAACCGCATGAAAAGCTGCAAAATTTACAGTAAAAAATCATCTTTTTGAATTACTTCTTTCGAGAAAATATTGGATTCTTATGAATAAATATGAAATTAATAAATAGAAATTAATGTATACACTAGTGATGCGTGAAACATTATGCACAGTCTCTTATAAAGAGTGTGTTTTTAAAGGTACAAATTCATGCAACATGATGTGTATATGTTTATTATTTGTTGACAAAGTCAACTCCATTAGCCTTCTATCCACAAGGATATACACAAATCAGCCATTTTCTCAGTGTTCCTAAGGTATTTCCTCTTAAACACTCCGCTTTTTACCCACATAAATAAAGGGAAATGTGCACAACCCAAGAGCAACTGTTGAGTTATCACCATGAATTCGTACCATAATAGCTATAGGATTCCTACATTCAAAGGATTTGATCACGAAATTAGCCTTACTGCAGAAGAATGGGGTCGTTAGAGGAGGAAATTCGAGATCTAGGTGTCAAAAGTAACAAGAGCCTATGTACAATATACACAAGTCATCCCCAACTGTGCATGACAGGAGACATATTTGCATTGGCCTATATACATAGAAGTAAATGTAATGTGGACAAAATAAAAAGAAGCCTTTCGGCTTCTCGGTAATCGGTAAGCGGGTGATGGGAATCGAACCCACGCTATCAGCTTGGAAGGCTGAAGTTCTACCATTGAACTACACCCGCAAATTAGTATCGGGATGACACGATTTGAACATGCGACCCCCTGGTCCCAAACCAGGTGCTCTACCAAGCTGAGCTACATCCCGATATTATACTTTTTTAAATATGGCGCGCCCTGAGAGATTCGAACTCCCGGCCTTTTGATTCGTAGTCAAACGCTCTATCCAGCTGAGCTAAGGGCGCAAATATGGAGCGGACGACGGGAATCGAACCCGCGACCCTCGCCTTGGCAAGGCGATGCTCTACCGCTGAGCCACGTCCGCAAAAACAATATGCGCGTGGAGGGACTTGAACCCCCACGTCAAAGACGCTAGATCCTAAGTCTAGTGCGTCTGCCAATTCCGCCACACGCGCATGTAATACAATGGTGAGCCATGAAGGACTCGAACCTTCGACACCCTGATTAAAAGTCAGGTGCTCTACCAACTGAGCTAATGGCTCTTAATGGCTGGGGATATAGGATTTGAACCTATGCATGACGGAGTCAAAGTCCGTTGCCTTACCGCTTGGCTAATCCCCAATATGCATATGATTCACAATTCCCCAAGTATTCATCCAGGTAAGAGGATGAAAAATGGTGGAGGCTGAGGGGATCGAACCCCCGACCCTCTGCTTGTAAGGCAGATGCTCTCCCAGCTGAGCTAAGCCTCCATACTACCCTATGACCCGTAGGGGATTCGAACCCCTGTTACCTCCGTGAAAGGGAGGTGTCTTAACCCCTTGACCAACGGGCCATCCTATAACAAGCTCTCAACCGGGTTCGAACCGGTGACCTCATCCTTACCATGGATGCACTCTACCTGCTGAGCTATGAGAGCAAATGGCTCCCCGAACAGGACTCGAACCTGTGACAACTCGATTAACAGTCGAGTGCTCTACCAACTGAGCTATCAGGGAATAATAAGCATAAAGCTCTGCTTGGCGACGTCCTACTCTCCCAGGACCCTGCGGTCCAAGTACCATCGGCGCTGGAGGGCTTAACGGTCGTGTTCGGGATGGGTACGTGTGGAACCCCTCCGCTATCGCCACCAA
>NZ_JBSEDY010000018.1:0-83691 GCF_053570945.1 Paenibacillus sp. CMM36 | reverse complement strand
CAGTGTACCCAGTCTCGAAACCACCGCAAAGTGGTGACTCGGCATGTCTGGGAAGACAGCAAAGAGTGGGTACGGAGCAACCGGCTGAGCCCATCTGGTAAAAAGCTGTACCGCAAACGAAAAGAGATGATTGAGCGAAGCTTCGCGGATGCCAAAGAGCTCCATGGGTTTCGCTATTGCCGTTTGCGCGGTCTTCCAAACGTCAGGGAACAAGCCCTTATGACGGCAGTCGTGCAGAACATGAAGAAGATGGCGATCCACCTAGATCGCCTGGAGAAACAGGGGTACCCCCCCCTGCTTCTCCAGAGACCAAAGCATTATGATGTAAAAAAGAAACCCACGTCTCAAAATGACGGGGTTTCTCGACAATCTGGTCGCCTCATAAAGAGGCGGTCTTTTTTTGTGTTTTTTCACCCCTTTCCGGGCACTCGCATAGACTAAAAGCATATCGTGTCTCGGAAAGGAGTGATCCGGATGCTAACAGGAATACGCGTCGTTGTTTTGGGTGGCGATGCGAGGCAGCTTGAGGTAATCCGTAAATGTGTGGACATGGATGCTACCGTCAGTGTGGTCGGTTTTGACAAGCTTGAAGTACCACTCAAAGGAGTGACACTAGAACCACTGTCTGTCAAGCTGCTGGAATCGTCAGATGCATTGATTTTGCCGGTGGTGGGATGCGATGAGGAAGGCAACGTAAATGCACTTTTCGGAGCACAGAAGCTTCAGTTCCTGAATGAGCATGCTGCTGCTCTTCCACCTCATTGTATTGTATATACAGGAATGGCGCGGACGTACTTAAAAGAAATTTGTACCAGACATGAGTTAAAGCTGGTAGAGCTGCTGGAGCGAGATGATGTGGCCATATACAACTCTATACCTACGGCCGAAGGCGCACTGATGATGGCCATTCAGCATACTGATTTTACGATTCACGGTGCAGATTGTATGGTTCTAGGCATGGGACGGACTGGATTTACCATGGCAAGGGCACTACAGGGATTGGGAGCTAGAGTGAAGGTTGGAGTACGGCGGGCAGAGGATGCAGCGAGAGCCGTGGAAATGGGTTGGAAGCCTTTTATGACAAGGGATTTAGCACATGAGACAAAGGGAGTTGACTTGATTTTTAATACGATACCCTCTATGATTATCACAGCGCAAATCCTGTCTAAATTGCCACTGAGCACCGTGATTATAGATCTTGCTTCCGCCCCGGGCGGATGTGATTTCCGTTATGCGGAAAAGCGTGGAATCAAGGCTATGCTTGCCCCTGGTCTTCCCGGTATTGTTGCTCCCAAAACTGCTGGTGCCATTATAGCGAATACGCTGGTGCAGTTGTTAATGGAAGATAATCCTGATCGGGGGGATGCACAATGAGTTGGCAAGGGAAAACAGTAGGTTATGCAATTACAGGCTCACATTGCACATTTGAAGAGGTAATGCCTGTTATACAGCGCTTTGTTGATGAGGGTGCAAAGGTCGTCCCTATTATATCCAATACAGTGCTAACAACGGATACTCGCTTTGGTACTTCGCAAAGTTGGCAAAAACAGTTGAAAGATATAACAGGGAATGATATCATTTCTACAATTGTGGAGGCTGAGCCACTGGGTCCCTCCCAAATACTCGATGTGCTGGTGATTGCACCTTTGACGGGGAATTCGATGAGTAAGTTAGCGAATGCGATGACAGACAGTCCGGTTTTGATGGCTGCCAAGGCGCAATTGCGCAACGGCCGTCCACTTCTTTTAGCCATATCTACTAATGATGGACTGGGCCTAAATGCTGCCAATATCGCCAAATTACTCGTAGCCAAAAATATCTTTTTTGTACCGTTCGGACAGGACAATCCAGTTAAAAAGCCGAACTCGCTTGTAGCTAACATGGAGTTGATTCCGGAGGCTGCTTATGAAGCATTGCAGGGCAAACAGCTTCAGCCGATGATTGTGGAACGCAAGACCCCATGAAGTATTATAGTTAACTGCTGAGCATCCTTCGCCTAGAAGATGATTCGATATTGTATCGGGTCTAATTTCTTGTTGGCGGTGGATGCTTTCAGAATAAAAAATGGTTTTTTAGTCGAGAAGGGGAGATATACCAGATGAGCAATAGAAAGTTTAATGTAGCTGTCGTTGGAGCGACAGGCGCTGTAGGAGAACAGATCGTAAATCTGCTGGAAAAACGGGATTTTCCTGTGGACAAAATCAAATTTCTTTCTTCGCCTCGTTCTGCCGGCACGTTAATTAGCTTTAAAGGTCAGCAAATTCCAGTAGAGATTGCTACCCCCGACAGCTTTGAGGGAATCGACATTGCTTTGTTTAGTGCAGGTGGAGACGTAAGTAAGGAATTGGCGCCGCATGCTGTTCGTCATGGGGCAGTTTGTATTGACAACACCAATGCATTCCGAATGGATCCGACAGCTCCTCTTGTAGTGCCTGAGGTGAACAGCGACAAAATTGCCGAGCATCAAGGCATTATTGCGAACCCGAACTGCTCCACCATTCAGATGGTAGCTGCTTTGAAACCATTATATGATCAGTATGGCATTTCTCGTATCATAGTATCCACATACCAGGCCGTTTCCGGGGCTGGAAGCCGAGCTATTGATGAATTGAATCGTCAAAGCGCAGCGATTCTTAACGGTGATGAAGTTCAGCCTGATCTGTTGCCAGTAGGCTCGTTGCCAGTAAAACATCAGATTGCTTTCAATGCTATTCCGCAAATTGATAAATTCCAGGACAATGGTTATACACTGGAAGAAATGAAAATGGTACGTGAAACGAAAAAAATACTGGGTGACGAATCGGTGGACGTAACAGCAACGTGTGTACGTATTCCTGTTGTATATGGTCACTCGGAATCTGTATATGTAGAACTTAAAAAAGATTATGATTTAGAAGAAATCCGTAATTTGCTGGCTTCAGCACCGGGAGTAACGCTAGTGGACGATCCTGCTGCTCAGCTTTATCCACTGGCATCTGAAGCTGCAGGAAAACCTGACGTATTTGTGGGGCGTGTACGCCGTGATTTGGGCAATAGCCGTGGATTGAATTTGTGGGTCGTATCCGACAATCTGCTCAAAGGAGCGGCATGGAACGCGGTGCAAATCGCGGAAATTATTGCTGCAAACGCGGAGTAACGTTCCAATATGGGGGAAAAATAATGGGTATTTTGGTGCAAAAATTTGGAGGAACCTCGCTTTCCACACCTGAAGCACGTAAACTTGTGTTGGCACATGTGAAGAGGGAGCTGGAACAAAATCTTCAATTGGTTGTTGTTGTGTCGGCCATGGGGAGAAAAGGAGAGCCTTATGCCACCGACACGCTGCTGGATTGGGCGGTGTCTAACGGCGACAGTCTGCCAAAGCGCGAACGGGATTTATTGCTGTGCTGTGGTGAAATTATTTCTGCTGCTACATTATGCAGCCTGATGGAGAAGGAAGGTATTCCTGCTACAGTGCTAACTGGGGCACAGGCGGGCTTTATTACGGATGATCAATACGGCAATGCTCGTATTTTGGATATAAAGCCAGACCGTGTTGTTGAAGAGTTGAACCAAGGCAGAGTTGTCATTGTGACAGGTTTTCAGGGACAAACAGCAGACGGTGATATGACTACCTTGGGTCGGGGAGGCAGCGATACGTCAGCTACTGCTCTAGGTGCTGCTCTACATGCGGATATGGTTGATATTTATACGGATGTGAATGGTATATTGACCGCCGATCCGCGCATTGTGGAAAACGCAAAGCCGCTTACACATGTTAGCTATACGGAGATTTGTAATATGGCTCATCAGGGAGCAAAGGTTATCCATCCTCGTGCTGTTGAAATCGCCATGCAGGCTAATATCCCGGTCCGTGTTCGCTCTACCTTCTCCGAAGGAGAAGGTACGTTAGTTACCCATCCGGAAGGCTTTAAAGACGTGCAGGCAGACATCGTAGACCGTTTCGTGACCGGTATTGCGTATGTTGGCAATGTCACTCAGATTAATGTTGAATTAAAGCCGGGTATGGAGCACTTGCAATTACAAGTGTTCAAATCTATGGCTGAACATGGAATCAGCGTTGATTTTATTAATGTAACGCCATCGGGGGCAGTTTATACTGTGTTCGATTATGATGGAAGCAAAGCGGTTGAAGTATTGAACGGGTTGGGTCTAGAACCTAAGATACTGGCCGGATGTGCTAAAGTTTCTGTCATAGGCGGTGGTATCAACGGGGTACCGGGCATTATGGCGACGATTGTGGAGGCATTGGCAGAATCAGACGTACAGATCCTTCAATCCGCAGATTCCAACACGACGATCTGGGTACTTGTTAAAAAAGAAGATATGGTGCAGGCTGTACGCGCATTGCATAATAAATTTGAACTCCATCAATAGGTGCATGGTCCGTGCTCGGATTTGCAAAAAGGAGGCAGCATGGTGAACTTCGGCAGATTGATTACCGCGATGGTGACACCTTTTGATCAGCAAGGAGAGATTGACTGGACTGCATTGTCCTCGTTGATTGATTATTTAATAGAAGAACAGCATTCAGAGTCACTTGTTGTATCTGGAACAACAGGAGAGTCTCCTACCCTGAGCGATGATGAGAAAATCAAGTTGTTTGCTTTTGTTGTAGAAAAAGCAGCTGGACGATGTAAAATTATTGCCGGGACTGGCAGCAACAATACGCGTCACTCCATTCATCTTACCCGTGCCGCGGAGCAGGCAGGAGCAGATGGTGTTCTACTGGTAGTGCCATATTATAATAAACCGAATCAGGAAGGGATGTATCAGCATTTCGAAAGTATTGCAAACTCCACATCCCTTCCAGCTATACTGTATAATGTTCCAAGCCGTACTGGAGCGAGTCTAACAGCTGAAACAACGCTGCGTCTTGCACAAATTCCAAATATTGTGGGAACCAAAGAATGTGCATCACTTGCGCAGGTTACACAGATTGCAGCGGCAGCGCCAGAGGGTTTTCTGGTTTATTCCGGGGATGATGCTTCTGGGTTGCCTGCTATGGCTGTAGGTGCTTATGGTATTATCAGCGTAGCGAGCCATGTGGTAGGTGCTGAAATGAAGCAGATGATCGATTCACTTGTAGGAGGACACTCTCAGGAGGCAGCAAAGTTGCATCAGCAGTTGTTCCCGATTTTCAAGGGTTTGTTTGGCTGTCCTCATCCTCTGCCTAATCCAGTGGCAGTAAAATATGCATTGGAATTACGGGGGATTAGGGTTGGTTCGGTTCGGTTGCCGCTCATTCCTCCAACTGAGGATGAAGCGGAATTTATTAAGAAATTATTTACCCGCTAAAGACAAATAGGAATGTAGGATATTAATTAATACTAAGGAGTAACCTTGTTAAGGGCAGTCGGTAGGTACAAAACCGATAGAGTTTATTGTCTGACAAGGTCCTCCAGCATGAAGGACGTTCTTATAGGACGTCCTTTTTGCTGTGCTTTTAACCATGCATATAGATAAAATGACAGATACTAATGGTTTGAGACGGCAATGGGAAACCTAGCGTAACGAACAGGATGACTTGTTTTTTCGTATTTTAATCATGTATAATGGGGTCAAGTGACTGGGTGCGGTATTTTTTTGAAAATTAAATAACAAATCAAGGTACGACGTCCAACTACCATAGGAGGTTTAGATTCATTTGTCTAAAAAAACAAACAACGATAAATTGATGATTTTCGCTTTGGGCGGCGTCGGTGAAATCGGGAAAAATATGTATGTCGTTCAATACGGCAATGACATTGTCGTGGTGGATTCCGGTCTGAAATTCCCGGAAGAGGACATGCTGGGCATTGATATCGTTATTCCTGATATTTCCTACCTTACAGAGAACCGCGACAAAGTAAGAGGCATTGTGCTGACTCATGGTCACGAGGACCATATCGGCGGTTTGCCTTACGTGTTGAAACATTTGAATGTACCAGTATATGGTACCAAATTGACGCTGGGATTGGTGGAAAACAAGCTGAAGGAAGCGAATCTGCTTGGTGAAACCAAACGTATTTTGATCAATGCTGATTCCGAAATCAAGCTGGGTTCCACACTAAAAGCAACCTTCTTCAGAACCAACCATAGTATTCCGGATTCTGTAGGTGTATGTATTGATACTCCTGAAGGCGCTGTTGTTCATACAGGTGACTTCAAATTTGACCATACTCCGGTGAACGGACAATATGCAGATTTGCAGCGTATGGCTGAAATTGGCACACGTGGCGTACTGGCTCTTTTGTCAGACAGTACGAATGCCGAGAAACCGGGCTTTACACCTTCGGAAAAGAGCGTTGGTATTGTGCTGGAAGACATTTTCCGCAAGTCGAGACAGCGTGTGGTCGTAGCCACTTTTGCTTCTAACGTACATCGTATTCAGCAGGTAATTAATGCTGCTGAAGCAACGGGACGTAAAGTAACAGTTATTGGTCGAAGCATGGTTAATGTCGTAGGCATTGCTTCGGACTTGGGCTATTTGGAAATTCCGGATGGAATGCTGATTGAGCCTGAAGAAGTTGGCAAAATGTCAGCGGACCGTGTAGTTATTCTCTGCACAGGCAGTCAGGGCGAACCGATGTCCGCTTTGACAAGAATGGCTCGTTCCACACATCGAAAGGTTGACATTCTTCCAGGGGATTCAGTCATCATTGCAGCTACTCCGGTACCGGGTAATGAAAAATACGTTGGACGCACAATTGATGAACTGTTCCGTCTGGGTGCCAATGTATATTACAGCGCAGCTAATCCAGGTATTCACGTTTCTGGACACGGAAGCCAGGAAGAACTTAAGCTGATGCTGAATCTGATGAAACCAAAGTTCTTCTTGCCAATTCATGGTGAGTTCAGAATGCAACGTCGTCACGCCCTTCTTGCTGAAGGCGTAGGTATTGAGCCTGAAAATATTTTCATCACGGATATCGGTGAAGTCATTGAAATTCAGAATGGCGGAGCACGCAGAGCTGGTAAAGTTACAGCAGGTAACGTACTGATCGATGGACTAGGCGTAGGGGATGTAGGAAATATCGTATTGCGCGACCGTAAATTGCTGTCACAGGACGGTATTTTGGTGGTGGTTGTCACGCTGAGCAAGCAAGACGGAACGATTAAATCGGGTCCAGATATCATTTCCCGCGGTTTCGTTTATGTCCGTGAATCGGAAGGTTTGCTTGATGAAGCGAATCGTATTGTCTCAAGTACACTGCATAAGCTCATGAGTGAAAATGTAAATGAATGGGCTTCCCTCAAGACAAATGTCAAGGATGCACTGGGTCGCTTCTTGTATGAGCAAACTCGTCGCAGACCGATGATCCTGCCAATTATAATGGAAGTGTGATTCAATTGAAATTTGTTCAAAAACCTGAATTAAAAACTTAAGTCACAGGCACACAGTCGCCTCTCTTCCCGCAGGAAATATTGGACGGTTTCCGCGGAAGGAGAGGCTTTTTTGATTTTTCGGGGTAAGGAAAAGCATGGGGGTAGGTATAAAATATTCCATTTACATCCCATACTATAGGGTGACTACGGGTCATATAGATGCGTAAAGCGAAAGGAAGATCACCCATATGGAACAATACAGCAATCTATCATCTGGCAACGAGGAAACGGAAACGCCAGATCAACCAGAAATTGGGCAAAGACCCGCGTTACCTGCTATGGAGGCTTTGCAGCAACTGGGTCAAACCTCCATGCCTGGAGGCGAGTCCAATATTTTTTGCATGACGATTATCGGTCAGATTGAAGGGCATCTCATTTTACCGCCTCAAAACAAAACGACAAAATATGAGCACATTATTCCCCAACTGGTAGCGGCAGAACAAAATCCTCGTATCGAAGGATTAATGATTTTGCTGAATACAGTTGGTGGTGATGTAGAGGCAGGACTGGCTATTGCTGAAATGATCGCATCGATGAGTAAACCAACGGTGACCATTGTGATAGGCGGGGGGCATAGCATCGGTGTGCCGATTGCTGTGTCTTCCACTTATTCCTACATTGCGGAGAGTGCGACGATGACCATTCATCCTATTCGTATGAGCGGCCTGGTCATTGGAGTCCCACAGACTTTTGAATATATGGAAAAAATGCAGGAACGTGTCGTACGCTTTGTCGTTTCTCATTCTCGTATTACAGAAGAGCAGTTTAAGGAATTGATGTTTAAAACCGGTGAGTTAAACCGCGATATTGGTACAGCGGTTGGGGGAGCCGATGCAGTGAAGTATGGATTGATGGACGCGGTTGGAGGGATCGGAGAGGCTTTAAAACAGCTGAACACCATTATTGAAACGCGGCGTCAGCAAAACGGGAACGCTGGGATCCAACAGCAGGCTCCGTATGCTCCTTTTATTCCCAGTGCCACAGGAACTCCTACAGAGACACTGTCAGGGGAGCATAGCGGGGAGCTATCTCAATGACATTATATACTGTAATGCCAATGGAAATGGTGTGGCAAGGGATGTGGAAAGAGGCTGAGGAGCTTGCAGAGGTTCGAGTAGACGGTCTACTTATGCAGGTACAGCCGCTTGAAAGTCGTCGGGGGATCATTGTACGGTTGTTGGACTGCCCGCTGGAAGCCTACCTGAATCCGCGTTATGGACCCGGTCAAGTCATCGAATGGTCGTAAAAGGTGTCGAATAGTATAGAAATCGGTCATTTACTGCTGAAAAAGAACATATGTGCGGATACCGGGTGACGTGGTATAATATTCTTCTGGGGGGTGACCTTGTATGTCCAGAAGAAGAAAAAGAAAAAAGAAAGCCGCATTTGGCGGAGTTCTAAAATTTGAAATTTACGGCATTGTGCTGATTACATTAGCGGTCATTGCGTTATCGGGTGAAGCGGCAGTTGGTCGGTCGCTATCCAAGATGTTTGGGCTCGTATTGGGGAAATTCTATTTTGTTATCCCTCTGATTGGCATTTATTATGGTCTGATGGTGATGATTCACCGCAAGTGGCCGAACCAGTGGAACTCGCGTAAAACGGGTTTGCTCCTGTTGGTATTTGCCTTTACACTTATGAGTTCTATTTCATCTATGGAGCAGCGTTTGGGGCCGATCAACGCGCTTCAGCCGGGCGGAGTGATGACCCAGATACATATAGATATGCGCGAGCAGTTGCTGTCGCCTGATCAGCAGGGCCATTCCTCAATGCTGAACAAGGATATCAGCGGGGGTTACGTAGGCGCGTTGCAGCTTACTGTTCTGTTGTGGCTGTTTGGTCTCACGGGAGCTAAACTGATCATGATTGTTATGTTCGTCATTTGTTTCATGCTGATGACTCAACTGTCCTATGTGGATTTGGTGCGGATTGTAAAGACCAAGCTGCTAGCAGCTGGGGGAAGTGTGCGCAAAAAGTGGACTGGTAAAGCTACTCCGCTTTCGGCATCTAGCAAAGGTAATGGAAATAGAAAGATCAAGTCTGAGCCGATTCCTGCCTATGAGGAAGACATGGATGATGACTTTGACGAAATGCAGCCTCCTGCACGCAAACAACCGATTTTCTTTCAGTTGTTTGGTCTTAAGAATTCAGATAAAGCGGACAAGGAAGAGCATTCCGTCGATGAGGATGAGCATGATTTTCCATATGAAGCTGAGGACGCGCAGGCCCAGTGGAGAAATGGCAACCAGAGTGAAGAGCTGTCTGACGTAGTCGAACACGCTGAGCAGGAAGCTGCAATTCCGGTAAAAAGGTCGCCGATTATTAGGGATTTCTTCGAACAAGTAAAGCATGAGGAAAGAAGAACGGAAGCTGAATTTGGAGAGTCCCTGACAGGGGCAGAGCAGACGACTTCCATTATTGACGAACCCCTGGATGATGACTTTATGGGTGCCAATGCGAATAAGGATATGGATGATTCGACTACGATTCAGGGGACATTAGAAGGTGCTCAGGGACAAGCTCAGACGATTGCAACTGGGGTGGCAGGCGAAGAGGTTGAAGGTACCCATACAGCTATCCCGGCTCCGCCGCCGCCTAAACCGTACAAGCTACCATCGTTTCGTTTGCTTGCTAAACCACAAAATGCAGGCAAAGGTATGGGACAAAAGGATTATATGCAAACGGCACGCAAACTGGAAGCAACGCTGGAAAGCTTCGGTGTGCGGGCGAAGGTGCTGGAGGTTGTCCGTGGCCCTGCCGTAACACGTTATGAAATTCAGCCGGACATTGGAGTGAAGGTCAGCCGTATTGTGAGTCTGACGGATGACATTGCGCTTGCACTTGCTGCCAAAGATATCCGTATGGAGGCTCCGATTCCTGGCAAATCTGCTATCGGAATTGAGGTTCCGAATAATGAAGTTTCCATTGTAACGATGCGTGAGGTAATGGAGACAACCGTTTTCCAGGAGTCAGCTTCCAGCTTGTCTATTGCATTCGGACGTGATATTGCAGGACAGACGATTGTCGGTAATTTGGCCAAGATGCCCCATCTTCTTGTAGCTGGGGCAACAGGTTCGGGTAAATCAGTGTGTATCAATGGGATCATCACGAGTATTTTGTACAAAGCAAAGCCGGATGAGGTCAAATTTTTGATGGTCGATCCTAAAATGGTGGAGTTGAACGTGTACAACGGAATCCCGCATTTGTTGGCTCCGGTCGTGACTGATCCAAAGCGTGCCTCACTTGCATTGAAGAAAATTGTAGTCGAAATGGAAAAAAGGTATGAGTTATTTTCCAAATCAGGAACCCGTAATATTGAGGGATACAATAATTTGATGAAAGATAACCCGGATGCATTTCTGCCTTACATCGTCGTTATTGTGGACGAGTTGGCAGATTTAATGATGGTAGCTGCGGGAGATGTGGAGGATGCGATTGCACGACTTGCCCAAATGGCGCGCGCAGCAGGCATCCACCTTATCATTGCAACGCAAAGACCTTCGGTTGATGTAATTACCGGGGTAATTAAAGCTAATATTCCTTCACGTATTGCCTTCGGCGTTTCCTCGCAGGTAGATTCCCGTACCATATTGGATATGGGTGGAGCCGAGAAGCTGCTCGGACGTGGTGATATGCTTTTCATGCCAATGGGTGCTTCTAAACCAGTCCGCGTTCAGGGAGCGTTCATGAGCGATCAAGAAGTCGAAAATATTGTTAACTACGTACGTGAACAGGGTGAAGCGCAGTATGATGAGACGCTAGTGCCGGAGGTGGAAGAGGTATCGGCTGATGCAGATGAAATGCTGGATGAGCTGTACGATCAGGCTGTCAACATCATTTTAGAGGCTAAACAAGCTTCCGTTTCGCTCCTTCAGCGCCGTATGCGGATCGGTTATACACGTGCTGCTCGACTGATTGACTCCATGGAAGCTCGCGGAGTCATCGGCCCTTACGAGGGCAGCAAGCCCCGTGAGGTTCTTATCTCAATGGAGCAATATCAGCAAAATAAAGTTAGTTCCTAAGCATTATCTCTACCCAGCACTACATTAAAACGCTGTTCGTTCGCAAGGTAGTTGTTCTAAAATGACAACTCCAAGTGTACAAACAGCGTTTTTTGTGATGTTTTTTTGAGGTGTGGCGACTACCTGCTGAAAGAAGATTAAAAGGGTGAATAGCTTTAAGCGGAGCTTGTCATAATAAACGTAGCCATCCTGTTAATCCCACAAAAGAAAGGTAGAGCGCAGCATATGAAAAAGACAATGGTCTGGATTTGCACGGGTATCCTCGCAGCCTCGGCTATTACGTACACAGGACTTTTTAAAAATGACTCTGCACAGCAGCAAACAGAGTCGCTCAACACACAGCAGAAAGTACAAGCGGCGCAACCATCCGAGCCGACATTCAGCTCGGGAGCGGTTGATTTTGGATCTTACGGTCAGGATGTATATGAGTTGCAATCACGTTTGAAGTTGCTGGGCTTTTTTGGCGGGAAAGTGGACAGCCATTTTGGCAGCAGTACACTAAAAGCTGTTAAAGGTTTTCAAAAGGAATTTGGTATCCGTCCCGATGGAGTGGTCGGAGCAAAGACGAAATTAAAGCTGGTGAATGCTACCCCTAACTGGAAGCCAACGGAGACTCCTATGCATCGTAACAATCAAGGTTCCGCTCAGGGACACACAGCGGACAATAATGATAAAGCGGATCAAAAAGATGAAACGATGGGATCGGCCAACACCATGGGACTATCTGCAAACGATCTTAAGATTTTGGCTAATGCGGTCTACGGTGAATCCCGTGGCGAGCCCTTTGAAGGGCAGGTTGCCGTGGCAGCGGTTATTTTGAACAGGGTTAAGTCACCTAGTTTTCCAAATACACCATCTGGGGTGGTTTTCCAGCCGGGGGCCTTTACAGCTGTAGCAGACGGACAAATCTGGCTTACGCCGAATGAAACTGCACAGAAGGCAGTACGACAGGCGCTGAACGGCTGGGACCCAAGCGGAGGATGTCTCTATTATTTTAACCCAAAAACAGCCACCTCCAAATGGATTTGGACCCGTCCGCAGGTGAAAACCATCGGGGAACATATTTTTTGCATGTAAAACGCCGAAGCAGCCGGGAGCTTGTCTCCGGTTGCTTCTTGGCTTTTGCATGGTTAGAATAAAGATTGGTACACTTTACCTCTTTACAGGAGGACGATTTACAGCAGCTAATGCTAATCAAAGGCTAGACGCCAATTGACGTCACAAAGGAGTTTTGGACTTGAACAAAACAGGTTTCGAGCGTGGCACACGCAGACAACTGAGGATTCATGTACTGCCAACCAAGCGCTTTAAGACGTTTGCTATATCATTGTATGTAGGCACTCCGCTACGGGAGGAAACCGTAACTCGAGTGGGGCTGGTACCTTTCGTTCTGCGCCGGGGTACAGAATCGTATCCGCAGACTACACAATTCAGAGAACAGTTAGAGCAATTGTATGGCGCAGGTTTCGGATTCGATGTGTATAAACGTGGAGATTATCAGATCGTGCAATTTCGCATGGATACGATTAATGACAGCTTTGTAAACAGTCCGGATAGTTTGCTGGATCGTTCGTTTGCTTTCCTTGGAGAAGTGCTGACGAAGCCTGCATTGGAAAATGATGCATTTCAAACTGGATACGTTCAGCAGGAACGAGAAAATGTGCGCAAGAAGCTGGAATCTATAGTTAACGATAAAATACGTTATGCTGGTGAGCGCTGCATGGAGGAAATGTGCAAAGATGAGCCTTATCGTCTGCACCCTCTTGGTCAACGATCTGATCTGGACAGTATAGATGCACAGAGCTTGTATGAGGCTTATGGAGAATGGCTGAATCATGCCAGCATGGATTTATACGTTGTGGGAGATACGACGCTAGAAGAAGTTGAGAAGTTTGTTGATCGCTATTTTCAATTGAACCGTTCAGCGGAAGCAGGGTATGTTCCGGAACAGCCCAAGTCGGTAGAGCGTGATGTTCAAACTGTTGTAGAGCGTCTTGATGTGAACCAGGGCAAGCTCAACATGGGATTGCGGACCCCTATTACGTATGGTGACGATCGCTATGCATCCGCTCTGATGTACAATGGCATTCTGGGCGGGTATCCGCATTCAAAGCTGTTCGTTAATGTAAGGGAAAAGGAAAGTTTGGCGTATTACGCTTCATCGCGATATGACGGGCATAAAGGGATTGGTACGATTCAATCTGGTATTGAAATTCCTAATTATGAAAAAGCGGTTACTATTATCCGCAAGCAACTGGAAGATACGCAAAACGGAGCGATTACTGAGCTGGAAATGACCCAAACGCAGGCGATGATTCGCAACTTGCTGAAGGAGATGCAGGATTCCGCTTTTGAGATGATCGCCTATGATTTTAACAGACAGCTTTCCGGTAAAGAGCGGACGGTAGATGAGCTGCTGAGTCAGGTGGAGGCAGTCAAGGTGCAGGATGTTCAGGATGCCGCCCGGACGTTCCGACTGGACACTATTTATTTCTTGAGAGACCAGAAAGGGGAATAACGGTGGAGCATATACCTTATGAGCATTTGCAGGAAACGCTGTACTATGAAGTAATGGATAACGGCTTACACGTTTATGTGTTGCCCAAACCGGGTTTTCAGAAGACGTACGCCACATTTGCGACTAAATACGGCTCGGTTGATAATCATTTCCGCGTAGAAGGTCAACAGCCCGTAAAGGTGCCGGATGGCATAGCCCATTTTTTGGAGCATAAAATGTTTGAAGAGCCTGAAGGAGATATTTTTGCTACCTTTTCCTCTAATGGTGCATCGGCGAACGCATTTACGAGCTTTGATCAAACCGTATATCTGTTTTCGGCAACTGAGCGTATTCAAGAAAATTTGACCACGCTGGTCAATTTTGTTCAACATCCTTACTTTACAGATGAAAATGTAGAGAAGGAAAAAGGCATTATTGGCCAGGAAATCAATATGTATGAAGATAACCCCGATTGGCGGAGTTACTTTGGTCTGATCGAGGCGTTGTACAAGGTCCATCCGGTGCATATTGATATCGCAGGTACGATTCAATCCATCAGTACGATTACAAAGGAAACGCTGTACAGTTGCTATGAAGCTTTCTACCACCCAAGCAATATGATTCTTTTTGTAGTGGGAGGAGTGGATCCAGCTGAAGTAATAGAGCTGGTACGTAACAATCAGGCCAAAAAGGACTATAAGCCGCAGGGAGAGATTGAGCGGATTTTCGACGATGAACCCACTACAGTTGCAGAACCACGTCGTGAGGTGAAGCTGGCCGTTTCTCTGCCAAAGCTACTGTTTGGATTCAAGGAGGCAGAAGTAGGTTTAACGGGTGAAGAATTGCTTCGTCATGATCTGGAAACCAAGCTGATGCTTGATCTCCTATTTGGTTCCAGTACACAACTGTATCAAAAGCTCTACGATGAGGATCTGATTTCGGACAGTTTTGGCCATGAGTACAATAGTACGCAGCAATATGCATTTTCCGCAATCGGTGGAGATACCAAAGACCCGGATCGGCTGTTGGCGAGAATACGTGAAGAGGTGGAGTCCATCCAGAAGCAGGGCTTCGCAGCAGAACATTTTGAACGGGCACGCAAAAAGAAAATCGGTGGTTATCTGCGTACACTCAATTCACCAGAAAATATTGCGCATGAATTTACAAGACATCGCTTCCGGGGCAGTGATTTTTTCCAACTGCTTCCGGTTTATGAAAGTATTACGCTTGAGGATGTAAATCGCCGTCTGAAAGATCATATCCAGTGGGATCAACTCGCAATATCACTAGTGGTGAGTCCGTAATGTCCAGGGAGAGGGAAACGATGACCACTGAGGGCGGAGAATTAAAAGCGATTGGCGATACAACTGTGCTGATTACAGGAGCGAGTGGCGGAATTGGTGCGGCTATTGCTGAGCGTTTTGCAGCTGTAGGGATGAATGTGGTCATTCACTACATGAAGTCCCATGAAAAAGCAAATGAAGTTGCCCGTCGTTGCATGGCTTATTCGGGCAAGGTTATGACCGTGTCAGCGGATCTGCGGAGCAAGGAGCAGATCGAACGCATGCGGGAAAAGCTGGATAATCACGGGATGAAGCCGGATATTCTTGTGAACAACGCCGGATTATCTCATTATGGGCTGTTGACAGATGTTTCGGAAGAGGAATGGGACGAAGTGATGGCAGTCAATGTTAAGGGAACCTTTCTGTGTACGCAGGTTTTTATGCCACATATGATTTCCCAACGCTATGGCCGCATTGTGAATGTTTCCTCCGTGTGGGGGATATGTGGCGCTTCGTGCGAGGTGTTGTATTCCACCACGAAGGGAGGCATTAACGCTTTCACTAAAGCGCTGGCTCAAGAAGTAGCACCTTCCGGGGTGACAGTGAATGCAGTAGCTCCAGGTGCAGTGAATACGTCGATGCTGGATCATTTAGATGAAGGCGAAATTACCAGTTTGGAAGAAGAAATTCCTGCCGGACGATTGGCTCGACCTGATGAGATATCATCCCTGGTTTATTTTCTTGCGCTTCCTGAGTCAGGTTATATTAATGGCCAGGTCATAAGTCCTAACGGAGGATGGGTGACTTAAGGGAAATAGCGCTTGGAGGAATCCACCAGTATAGTAAGCGTCTGAGAAGAGCATATTACAACTGTTGATTTTAAATCTGAATCATCTAAGGAGGATTTAAGTATGTCAACAGTTGTTCAGAATTTTGATGTTTGGAAAAAGTTCCTCGGTCAGCGTGTAGAGCAAGCGGAGAAGCTGGGAATCAGCCAAGATACCATTTCAGAGCTTGCTTATGAAATCGGTGATTTTCTGGATGAGAAGGTCGATCCAGCCAACCACTCCAACCGCGCATTGAAAGAACTGTGGGGAGTTGCCGATGAGGACGAGCGTCACACCATCGCCCGGCTAATGGTTAAATTGGCCAAGAGCAACGCATAAGTAAGAACCAACATGAAAAGCTCCCTTTTGGGGGCTTTTCTGTAATGGTTACAGAGCTGTTCTTGTAATTCCATTGTAATTTATATATCATAAACGTGATTGAGGCTTACAACACAATGCAGCCTATCAAATTTCAATAATTGGTTTTGTCGAAAGATGTTATTTTATGATACAATAATGCTTTGATTTGGAGTTGTTGACGGTTTGAATGTGAATGAGGTGCTAACGTGACGGAAGAAACGAAACAGTGGTACATGGAGTACAAGATACATAAAAATCGACCCGGACTGCTGGGAGACATTGCTTCCATGCTTGGTATTCTGGGGGTTAATATACTGACGATCAACGGTGTTGAAGGTGAAAGACGGGGGATGTTGCTTGAAACAGACGATGATGAGAAGATACGTATTCTCGGAGACACGTTAAAAAAAGCGAGCAACATTACAGTCACGGCCTTACGTGCTCCGAGACTGGTTGATATATTGGCAGTAAGACATGGCCGTTACATCGATCGGGATTCGGATGATCGTAAAACATTTCGCTTTACACGCGATGAGCTTGGGTTGCTGGTCGATTTTTTGGGTGAAGTATTAAAGAGGGACGGCAATCAGGTAATCGGTCTTCGCGGGATGCCACGTGTGGGCAAAACGGAATCCATTATTGCCAGTAGTGTATGCGCAATGAAGCGTTGGACTTTTGTATCTTCGACGCTACTACGACAGACGGTACGCAGTCAGCTCTCTGAAGAAGAAATGAACCCAAACAATGTGTTTATTATTGATGGTATTGTGAGTACAATTCGGTCAAATGAAAGACATTATCACCTGCTTCAGGAAATTATGAGCATGCCAAGTACTAAAGTGATTGAGCATCCTGATGTATTTGTACGTGAGTCGGGATACAGCTTTGACGATTTCAATATCATTATTGAACTTCGCAATAATCCGGCTGAGGAAATTATTTATGATACCTTTACAGCCAGTTATACAGAAGATCTTTAAATAAGCGTAATTACACAAGGAGATGATGACATGTCAGAACTGGGTCAGCAATTAAAGGAGGCCCGGCTGCAAAAAGGATTGAGCCTTGACGATGTTCAGGAAATGACGAAGATACGCAAACGTTATCTGGAAGCCATTGAGACGGGCGATTACAAAGTGCTGCCGGGAAGCTTTTATGTCAGAGCTTTTATTAAAACATACGCTGAAACGGTCGGGTTGAATCCTGATGAGATTCTGGAAGGGCATCAAAGCAATGTGCCTGAACCTGAACCGGAAGCAGTCATGGAGCCTGTTACACAGAAACGCTCCAGCCGTCCCGCCACGATTGGTAATCTTAAATGGTTGCCTACAGCGTTAATGTGGCTTTTTCTAGTTCTCATTGTTGGGGTTATTTATGCTTATTGGGTGAGCAACAACCATTCAACTCCAAAAACAGCAGAAAACACAACACCGATTACTACACCAAGTACAACACCAAGTACAACACCAAGTACAACACCAAGTACAACACCAAGTACAACACCAAGTACAACACCGAGTACAACACCAAACACGTCTACTCCTGATACCACTACGACACAGCCGAACAATGGTCAAACGACGGCTCCAAATGGTGCTGGTGGGCAGACTCCTGGTGCGGGGCAAACCGGGCAAACTCAGCCAAATGGTACGGGGAATACGGATGCTACTACTCCAAATACTGGACAACAGCCGGATACGACTACTCCACAACAAGGTGTAACTGTGGCACAGGACGGCAAGCAAGGCAAGACGACGATTTTTAAAGTTTCCAGTGCAACGGGAGCCACAGCCAAGGTTGATATTAAAGCTACGGGTGAAAGCTGGCTTGAAGTGTACAAGGGAGAAAATTCCCGTGGAGAAAAGCTGAGTTATGGTATGACTAAAAGTGGAGATGCCATGTCTTTCGATATTGGTCCAGAAGGTTTATATATCAAATCAGGGCGGTCTTCTGCCACAGATATTTCCGTAGCAGGTCAACCGATAACAGATAATAAATCGACTACTCGTGTACTGTTACAGCAAGGAGAAGCCTCTTCGACCGGAACGAGTGCAGGGGTGACGGGTTTACCTGCAGATTCTACGACAGGTAGCAGTACGGATTCAGCACAAAGTGGTACAGATTCTACAACTACTAATGGTGAATAAACGCCTTGGTGCGAGGAAATACTAATGACTGTAATTCCTGGAAAGGCAGTCATTTCATTTTCCGCAAAGTGAGGTGTATACGTTATGACCGTCAGCTGGATTGTGACTGGGCTCGGTATAATTGTCAGTTTACTGGGCTATTATCTGACACCGAATGCATGGGGCTATGGCATACTGGGCTTTGGTCTTGCTCACATTGTGCTTGGACTTTTGGATATGTTCCGAACTCCAACACGAAGCCATAATTAGATATTTTGACCGTAAATGAAATAAAGGCGTTTTTGTCAGGAAAACTGGCAAGAACGCCTTTTTAGTCAACCGATTATTGGATTTTTGTAAATGACTAGCCTATAATTAGATATTGAACTTTGTTGTGGAAAGGAAAGTGAAACGATGGCTTCAGAAAATTCATTTGATATCGTCTCCAAAATGGATATGCAGGAGTTAACAAATGCGGTTCATCAGACGGAGCGTGAAATTGAAACACGATTTGATTTCAAGGATAGCAAAAGTAGCCTCAAGCTTGAGAAAGAAGCTCTTACGATTGCATCGGAAGACGAATACAAGCTGAATGCGGTGATTGATATTTTGCAGTCTAAAATGGCTAAACGAGGTCTGTCCCTCAAAAATGTGGAGTATGGCAAATTGGAACCCGCTTCTCTAGGTTCAGTGCGTCAGCGTCTTTCGCTGAAGCAGGGAATTGATCAGGATAATGCCAAGAAAATTAACATTCTTATTCGGGACTCCAAGCTAAAAGTTAAAAGTCAGATTCAAGGTGATCAAATCCGGGTGACCGGGAAAAACAGGGATGATTTACAGGCGATCATTCAATTGCTACGTAAAGCTGATTTGCCATTGGAGCTTCAATTTACAAACATGAAATAAAGACGTTTTCCCTCATATATTTTGCAGGAAAAACGTTGCTTGATGTGCGGCAGGTTATTTTGACATGCGTTTTGCGCCATATTATACTTGTAACGAAAATGCAGACAATTCAGGTGTATAGCGCTCGCCGAAAGCGATTTACATAGGGTTGAATTTAATCCGAAAACTGCCATTTGTAATCAAGTACGATAATCAGGGGAGAGTGTGTTGTGAATTTACCCAACAGAATTACAATAACGCGGATTTGCCTTATCCCGGTGATGATGCTGGCTTTGCTGGTGGACTTTGATTTTTATCCGCCACCGATTGAGATCGGAGCTTTCAAGCTGCCGTATAATCAGCTGATTGCGGCTATCATTTTCCTTGTAGCAGCCAGCACGGACGGTCTTGACGGGTATTTGGCACGTAAAAATAATATGGTCACCAATTTGGGCAAGCTGTTGGACCCCCTTGCTGATAAGCTTTTGGTAACCGCCATTTTGGTTTCCTTGGTAGAAATGGGGAAAATTGATTCGTGGATTGTTGTTGTGATTGTTAGCCGTGAGTTTGCGGTTACGGGGCTGCGTCAGATTGCCTTGCTGGATGGGTCTGTGGTTGCTGCAAGCAATTGGGGCAAATTAAAGACGATCATTCAGATTGTTGCTATCGTAGCGCTGCTCATTAATAATTTCCCGTTTGTTTTTCTTGGTATACCGTTTGATTTAATAGCGATATGGGCAGCGGTGTTGATCACCATTTATTCGGGTATTGATTATTTCGTGAAAAATATCCATTTGCTGAGCTCCTCCAAGGTTTAACAGTATAAATTTTATGGAAACAGCAATAGGGACTAAACTTATTGCTGTTTCTTTATATAATTCCCATCATATTCGCAGTACAGGAGGAAGAATTGATGAAAGCTGAAATAATTGCGGTAGGAACAGAGTTATTGCTCGGACAAATAGTGAATACAAATGCTCAATATTTGTCACAAGAGTTGGCTACAATTGGAATCGATGTATATTTTCAGACTGTGGTTGGCGATAACATAGATCGGCTTCAGGAAGCCATAAGAATTGCTCAGAAGCGTGCGGATATTATTTTATTTTCTGGCGGTCTGGGACCGACCCAGGATGATTTGACGAAAGATGCGATAGCGTCTGTATTGGGGCGAAAATTGCACATAGATCGTCTTGCAATGGACAAGCTAGATCAATTTTTTCGTAACCGTGGGGTAGAAATGACCGAAAATAACCGCCGGCAGGCGCTTTCTATTGAAGGTGCTACTCCGCTTGAAAATGAGACAGGGCTAGCTGTGGGCGACGCAATTGCACAGGATGGTAAATTTTATGTAGTTTTGCCTGGACCTCCTAAGGAACTCAAACCGATGTTTGCAAACCAGGCCAAACCTTGGTTGCTTCAGCAGGCATTGAGCGGTGAGGAAACGCCAATTTATTCAAAAATGCTAAAATTTGCAGGGATTGGTGAGTCAGCTCTTGAAACCCGTTTGTTAGATCTGATCCAATCCCAGACAGACCCCACGATTGCTCCTTATGCCAAGGAAGGGGAAGTCACGATCCGTATATCCACCAAGGCGGCCAGCGAAAGTGAAGCATTGATTAAGCTGACGGCTACGGAAGTAGAAATTCAGCAGCGTCTTTCGGAATTTATGTATGCAAGCGAAGATGTTACGCTGGAGAAGGTTATCGTAGATCTAATGGCCAATCGCGGACTCACTGTGAGTGCGGCAGAAAGCTGTACAGGTGGACTGCTGATGGAACACCTCACTTCTATACCTGGCAGTGCTACTATGTTTCAAGGTGGCATCGTGTGCTATTCCAATGAAATGAAGATGAAATTACTCAACGTGCCTTGTGATTATTTAGAGGGGGATCAAGCGCCAGGTGCAGTGAGTAAGGAAGTGGCCCTTGTGCTTGCAGAGCAGGCGAGAATGATCATGGACAGCGATTTTGGACTTTCAGTTACTGGTGTAGCCGGACCTGGGTATTCCGAACGTAAGCCAGTCGGTCTAGTGTATATTGGCATTGCTGAACGCGACAAGGAAACGGAAGTACATGAACTGAGACTGAGTGGTAACCGCGAAACAATCCGACTGCGATCAGTCAAAGCGATTCTGTACAGATTGTGGCGCAGGCTGGTAGAGAACGAGAAACTCTCTTAATCATCTATGTACAGTGTGGGTCGTAGAGTTGTTTTAGATAGATATTCATGATATAATCACCTTATCGGAAGAACCGTTGCAAAGCCTTTTGCCAGCGGTTCTTTTTTTGTTTTAAGAGACAGGTGTAATTACAGAAGAGAGCTGTGTGAATAAAAAAACGAATGTATGTTCGAAAAAATGCTTGGCAAGCGTGTCAAAACAAGGTATTATTAAAGTACAAACAATGAAGGATGTGAGTTTATTGTCAGATCGTCGTGCTGCGCTGGATATGGCGCTCCGTCAAATAGAAAAGCAATTTGGTAAAGGTTCCATTATGAAGTTGGGTGAGTCTACCCACATGCAAGTGGAAACGATCCCCAGTGGTTCGATTGCTTTGGATATTGCGTTAGGAACGGGCGGCTTTCCAAGAGGCCGGGTTATTGAAATATACGGACCGGAATCATCCGGTAAAACGACAGTAGCTCTTCACGCTATCGCAGAGGTGCAAAAAACAGGCGGACAAGCCGCCTTTATCGACGCCGAGCATGCGCTTGATCCGTCGTATGCAAGCAAGCTGGGTGTCAATATTGATGAGTTGTTACTATCGCAACCAGATACAGGAGAGCAGGCGCTTGAGATTGCCGAAGCCCTTGTACGTAGTGGAGCAGTAGACATTGTAGTTGTTGACTCCGTAGCGGCACTTGTGCCGAAGGCAGAGATTGAAGGCGAAATGGGAGATTCCCATGTCGGTCTTCAAGCACGTCTGATGTCGCAGGCATTGCGTAAGCTGTCTGGAGCCATTAACAAATCGAAAACTATTGCTATTTTTATTAACCAGCTACGTGAAAAAGTAGGTGTTATGTTCGGTAACCCTGAAACAACACCAGGTGGACGTGCCTTGAAGTTTTACTCTACGGTACGTTTGGATGTTCGTCGTATTGAAAGTTTGAAAATGGGTAACGACATTGTGGGTAACCGCACACGTATTAAAGTCGTGAAGAATAAAGTTGCCCCTCCATTCCGTCAGGCTGAAGTGGACATTATGTACGGTGAGGGCATTTCCAAAGAAGGTAGCTTGATCGATATCGGTACGGAGCATGACATTGTCGACAAGAGTGGAGCTTGGTATTCCTACGAAGGTGAGCGCCTTGGTCAGGGACGTGAGAATGCGAAGCAATTTTTGAAGGAAAATCCGAACATTGCTAGTACGATCGAGCAAAAAATTCGGGTGGCAAGCAATTTGATTACGACGGTTGCTCCGCCTACAGAAGAAGAGTTGGCACAGCAAGCCAAGGAAGAACAGGAATTGTTGGAGCTTGAATAAAGCTTGGTGAATCCTGATTTGTGAACTGGAGCCAGGGTTATGGCACAATCCGGTTGAATAGCATGATTCTGATGCCCTGCACAGTTGTGCAGGGCATTTTTGCATCAATTAAAGCTGCTTTGTCAGCGGAATCTAACTTTTGCGTAGCAGTTGTCCAAAGACTGCTTTCGTGAATTTCAAAGTGAGGGAAACATATTGCAGTTGGACGATGAAGATGAATATTCTGCGGAAGCAAATAAGCAACAAGAGATTTCTCTTTTTCCGGATCATGAGGAATTGATGATTACTAGGGTAGAGCAGGGACAGGGACGCAAACGTGGACGCTATATCATTCATTTTGGCCCGTATTCATTGTCTGTATTAGAAGATGTAATGATCAAGTACAATATGTTCAAAGGAACGTCATTCGTCAAAAAAGAACTGGAAGATATTGTTCTGGCAGATGAAAAGCAACAGGCCTATGTACTCGCGCTTCGATATTTGGGGCGAAAGCCTCGCACACGTCAGGAAATTGCCCAGCGTTTGGTGCAAAAAGAACTGGATCAGTCTGTTATTGACGAAGTAATGGTCCGACTGGAAAGGGAGCAACTCGTGGATGATGATTTGTACGCCCGCCAATGGGCAAGGCAGCGTATAACTAGCCAACGTAAGGGGAAGATGTGGGTTAGGCAAGAACTCCGTCAGAAAGGCATCTCTAAAGCCTCTATTGGGGAAGCGTTAGGTGAAATCACCGATAATGAGGAGTGGGAGAGTGCTTTGACGATCGGACGTAAGAAATGGAATCAGGTACGTGGTGATATAATGGAGAAAAAAAGGAAAACCTACCCTTTTCTCATGAGACGCGGATATTCGGGGGATATGACACGCCGAGTGGTCAATCATCTCACTGCGGCCGAGCATGACGCTGCTTCAGATGACGAGGAATTGTTGCAGTGGGAGGAATAATTGCCAAACGGCTGCTGAACCTTGGGCTAGTATGAACGGATAGGATGAGCTAGTTATTACATGGAAAGCTGCATGGTACTCTACTAATGTTTGCATTCCCTTGACAATGCCATTTGTCAAATAATAAAATATATATGAAACGATACTTGTGGAACGCCCTTTTTCCTTCCAAAAAAGCGGAATCCACCGGTGAGTTCTCATCGCCAAATAACAAGTGATGCCGCTATGCCAGGCGGAATTGTACATGTGAAAGCATGTGCATATGAAATGAAACGACCTTGTGTCGTTATCTTAGTTTGACGATCAAAGTAAATGTGACAATTGCAAAAAGTCCCAAGGAATGCCTTGGAGGAACCAACGGGGAGGTGAACAGTATGATGACTGCGATCTGGTTCGTTCTCGTTGCTGTAGCCGCGTTATTCTTTGGGTTCGGGATTGGTTATTTTATTCGCAAATCTATTGCAGAAGCTAAGATCTCCAGTGCGGAAGAAGCTGCCGCGCAAATCGTGGAGAACGCGAAAAAAGAGGCAGAAGCGCTGAAGAAGGAAACGGTATTGGAAGCGAAAGATGAAATTCACCGCATCCGTGCCGAAGCTGAAAAAGAAACTCGTGAACGTCGCAATGAAATTCAACGACAGGAACGAAGATTGCTGCAAAAAGAAGAATCGCTGGATAAAAAATTGGAATCGCTGGAACGCAAAGAAGAACAGGTGGCCAACAAAGAGAAACGAATCGATGAAACCCAGCAGCAAATTGATTTGATTTACAAGAGTCAGGTAACTGAGTTGGAGCGTATTTCCAATCTGACGATGGAGGATGCAAGAAGTATTATTCTGACCAACGTAGAGCAGGAAGTTCGTCATGAAACAGCTCAGATGATTAAAGAAATTGAACAGCAGGCCAAAGAAGAAGCGGACAAAAAGTCTCGTGAAATCATCACACTGGCCATCCAACGCTGTGCGGCAGATCATGTAGCAGAAACGACGGTTTCTGTCGTCACATTGCCGAACGAAGAAATGAAAGGCCGGATTATCGGGCGCGAAGGCCGTAATATCCGTGCACTTGAAACCCTTACAGGAATTGACCTCATTATTGATGATACGCCGGAAGCTGTTATTTTGTCCGGATTTGATCCGATTCGTAGAGAGATTGCGCGTACTGCGCTTGAAAAGCTCGTAGCGGACGGACGGATACATCCGGCTCGTATTGAAGAGATGGTGGAAAAATCCCGTAAAGATGTGGACGAACGAATCCGTGAATATGGTGAGCAGGCCACCTTTGAGGTGGGCGTGCATAGCTTACATCCGGATTTGATCAAGATCTTGGGACGTCTTAAGTTCCGTACGAGTTACGGACAGAACGTATTAAAGCACTCGATGGAAGTTGCATACTTGACAGGTCTAATGGCCGGGGAACTGGGCGAAGACGTTGTACTGGCAAGACGGGCAGGATTGCTGCATGACATCGGGAAGGCGCTGGATCACGAAGTGGAAGGATCGCACGTTGAAATTGGCGTGGAACTGGCGAAGAAGTACAAGGAACACCCGGTCGTCATCAACAGCATTGCTTCACATCACGGCGACTGCGAAGCGACTTCAGTGATCGCCATGCTGGTTGGGGCGGCAGATGCTCTATCAGCAGCAAGACCGGGAGCGCGGCGTGAAACGCTAGAGACGTACATCCGTCGTCTTGAGAAGCTGGAACGCATCTCCGAATCTTTTGAAGGCGTTGAAAAATCATACGCGATTCAAGCCGGACGCGAAGTTCGTGTCATGGTACAGCCAGAGAAAATTGATGATGCGGAAGCATTCCGACTGGCCCGCGATATTACGAAAACGATTGAGAATGAACTGGACTATCCGGGACATATCAAAGTTACTGTTATTCGCGAGACCCGTGCGGTAGAATACGCAAAATAAAAGCATTTCAATGAAAAGTGGCCACTGTTTGTAGGGCCACTTTTCATTTATGTAAGGCAGACTAGGGAGGGCTTTCTATCAACGTATTATTTATTGGAGACATCGTCGGCAGTGTAGGCAGAAAGGCACTGAGGGAAAATCTTCCTTCGCTCAAATCAAAATACAATCCGCATGTTATTATCGTGAACGGAGAAAATGCAGCTTCGGGAAGAGGCATAACCCCTGCTATCGCCAGAGAGTTTTTTGATTGGGGCGTCCATGGGATTACGATGGGAAATCATACTTGGGACAATAAGGAAATATTTGATTTTATAGATGATGAGCCACGGATCATTCGCCCGGCTAACTTTCCACCAGGAACACCGGGCCGAGGTTATACCGTTGTAAAGGGTGGAGGTAAGGAGCTGGCTATTGTTAATCTGCAAGGTAGAACCTTTTTGCCAGCTATTGACGATCCATTCCGTGCAGCAGATGAAATTGTCGATGAGTTGCGCAAAAAACATAAACATATCCTAGTTGATTTTCACGCCGAAGCAACCTCGGAAAAAATCGCTATGGGTTGGCATTTGGATGGACGTGCTTCAATCGTGGTAGGTACGCACACACATGTACAGAGCAATGACGATACAATTTTGCCACAAGGAACTGCGTATCAGACAGATGCGGGAATGGTAGGTCCTTATGAGGGAGTGCTTGGAATGCAGAAAGAGGCTGTGTTACAGAAATTCCAGACCCAGCTTCCGGTGCGTTTTCAAGTGGACATGGGCAAATGGCATTTCCATGCCATCAGCGTAGAGCTGAATGATAACGATGGAAAAGCCCGCAAAATTCAGAAAATCAGACTCAAAGAAGATGAATGGCGGATGGATTAACTTTTTTGTAAGCTGCTTAAGGAAAGAATAAGGAAAACTGTCACCAAAAAGCAGGAATTTTTTGCTGACCCTCGAATAACATCTAATAGTGGAATCAAACCATCATCATTCCCAGGGGAGGTACTTACTATGGATGTATTAAAAGTATCAGCAAAATCCAATCCTAATTCAGTTGCAGGCGCACTCGCAGGAGTACTGCGTGAACGCGGAAATGCAGAATTACAGGCGATTGGAGCGGGTGCACTAAACCAAGCCATTAAAGCGGTAGCCATTGCCCGGGGATTTGTCGCACCAAGCGGAGTGGATTTGATTTGTATTCCTGCTTTTACAGACATTGTTATTGATGGAGAAGATCGGACTGCGATCAAATTGATTGTAGAGCCAAGATAATAAATGTAAGTTGCCTGAGCCTGTTTACGATTTGTAAACGGGCTTTTTTGCATTGTGAGTCTGTTACTATGATTTTTAAAATAAATTTGTGGTGCTTCAATCTATAAATGGAGGTAAGATGCATGAATGATAAGCTAAAAGTGAATTGGCCAGTTGTTGACTTTCATTGTGATGTGTTATGTAAAATGCAGCTCGATGCGCAGATCGATTTCAGTCATCCATCGCTTGATGTCACAAAAGAACGTTTGCTAGAAGGTAACGTGCAGTTGCAAACGTTTGCTATATATATTTCACAGGTATTAGGCACACCAAGATTTGAGCATGTGGTACGTCAAATTGAGCTGTTCAGGCAGCATGTTACCTCTATCTCCGGTGGGTTGAGACCATTGCTGTGGAAGGAAGACTTGGCAATGTGGAAAAATGCGTCCGCAGTGCATCAGGAAGAGCAAGTAAAGCAGGCAGGAGAAGAGAAGCGCACGGAAAAGATAACGTATTTGGATGGTAATGGGACGGATCATATATGGGCACCTTGGGCTTTGCTCTCACTGGAGGGGGTAGATGCGCTGGAAGGGAACCCTTTTTATGCAGAATTATGCTATGCCATGGGAATACGATTGATTGGGCTGACATGGAATTATGCGAACTGGGCAGCTGACGGCATTATGGAACATAGAGGTGGCGGGCTGACTAGCAAGGGGCGCGATTTGGTCAATCGCTGTAATGACCTGGGACTGCTGTTAGATGTGTCGCATCTGTCCGTACAGGGCTTCTGGGAGGTGCTGGAGGAGGCTACTCTACCGCCCATCGCCTCGCATTCGAATGTCTTTGCGAGATGTGCTCATCCTCGTAATCTGCGGGATGAACAGATTCGTGCACTGATCGCCCGTAACGGACGGATTGGTTTGACCTTCGTCACCATGTTTCTCAAAGAGCAGGATACAGTAACTGCTGAGGATCTGCTACCGCATATTGAGCATATTTGTTCATTAGGGGGCGAAAGGCATTTGATGTTTGGCTCTGATTTTGACGGTATCGAGCACCATGTGCAAGGCTTGGAACACTCGGGGAAATATCCGGCTTTTGCAGAACTGCTGCTGAAGCATTACCCTGAGGAGCTAGTCAAAGGATGGCTGGGAGGTCATGCCCTGGAATACCTGCAAACGAATCTGCCTTCTAAAATGTCTTCTTAAATAGCTATTTAAGGGGATGTTTTGGCTGCGAACACTCTTGACAAAGCGAGAACGATTACGAAATAATGAGAAGTATCTTAGATTTTAAATAATATTTGCAGAAATACGGCAGACAATGGAGCGAGACTGATGGTGCACCATGCTGCACCGCTATACCAGAGGGGGCTCCATTACACAATGTTAATAAAAAAGGTTACCTGGCTTGAACTCTTTTATGACTTACTATTCGTAGCTGCTGTCTCTAAGGCCACTCATGTTTTACTACATGTTGAGCATGGTAGTATCTCGTGGGAACATATGGAGAAGTTCATTATGATTTTTATCCCGATATGGTGGGCTTGGGTGGGGCAAACTGTCTACAACAACCGTTTTGGTCAAGACAGTATAACGCATCGAATCTTTATGATCCTGCAATTGTTTTTCGTGTTAATCATGACTGCCAGTTTGAATATAGATTTTGATGCGTATTATGTATCTTTTTTTGTTGGCTATATTGGGTTAAGAGGTTTAACTGTCGTTCAATATTTACTTTCGGCGCCCAAAGAAACGGCTCATAAACAGGAAACAGCTCGTTTTTTCGGAACCTATTTTTGGATTGGAATAGTCATCTCTAGTTTCTCCCTTTTCTTTGACTCTTGGGTTCGATATTTGATTTTATATACCGGTATAGCTGTTGATATCCTCGTTCCTTTGATTGGTCGTAAAAAGTTGGTGATCACACCAATCCATACGGAGCATCTTTTAGAACGATTTGCACAGTTCACCTTAATTCTGCTTGGCGAATCTGTGATAAGTATGCTTTCTGTTTTACAATCCGATCATTTTACGGTTTCTTCCGTTGTATTTGCCGCTTTGGCTTTTATATTAGTCATCGCAATCTGGTGGCAATATTTTGAGAATATGGAGAAGCGCGTAGATAAATCAAAACAATCAGCAGGACAGACTATTATTTATGGTCATTTGTTTATTTATCTTTCCCTTAGCATGCTAGCTGCTTCGATTCAGCTCTTGTTTTTGGGACAAGTAGACTATATCTTTGTGCTTTGCTTTACCTTTGCTTCTGTTTTTATTTACTTTTTGTCGGTTTTACTGGTATTTCATCAGTACAGATTAAGTCATCTTAAACCCCGTCTCAGAGTCATTTTTTTCTTAACTGGAATACTCTGTGTCCTGTTTATCCTTAATATATTTATTGTCGTCCCCCCTCATCTCATTGTAGCTGAAATCATGCTTTTCTTTCTCCTGTTCGCTAAAACGACGATTTGATCTGATTTATAGGGATGATATTTAACGATGATTGGGGCGAAAAAGGGAACTTTATACGCTCTTCTTTTCTTTCTTGGCAAAATAGGAGTATAATAGCATGGATGTGTAAAGTATTGTATAGAGAAAAAGGAGTGACCACACGATGAGTAAAATCGTACCTGTCGGCGTTTCCGCCCGTCATATTCACCTGACTCAAGAGCATATTGAAATTTTGTTCGGAGCAGGCTATCAATTAACCGAATTTAAACCTTTGTCCCAACCAGGACAATTTGCCGCAAATGAAACGGTAGCTGTAATTGGTTCTAAGGGCCAATTTGATAAGGTTCGCATTTTGGGACCTGCTCGTCCCGCTTCCCAGTTGGAAATTTCTCGCACTGATTCCTTTGCTATTGGTGTAAAAGCACCTGTACGCGAATCGGGTAGCATTGATGGTACACCAGGAATCACAGTAAAAGGACCAGCTGGTGAAGTGGAACTGCAAGAAGGCGTGATTGTAGCAGCCCGCCATATTCATTTCCATACATCTGATGCAGCTAAATGGGACATTAAGGACAAGCAGTTGCTGAAAGTACGTGTTGGCGGCGAACGTGGTCTTGTATTTGAAAATGTTCTTGCACGTGTGTCCGATTCTTTTGCTTTGGATATGCACATTGATACAGATGAAGCGAACGGTGCCGGTGTGAAAAACGGTGACAACGCTGAAATCGTAGACTAATATACACGATTTAAATGCCGGAAGGCTTAAAGAGTCCGATTCTTGCAAAAGAATCGGGCTTTTTACATACTATATAATTCACAAATACTTCACTTATGTACAAAAAGAACATGAGTTCACTTTGCACTCAATGGTATCTGCGGTTGATCTATGGCGATGGCCTATAAATCATGCTATAATTTAGTGTAATGCCTTTTTTAAAGGTTTTTTTAGAACTTAAAATAAATTTACCCATGCCTAAAGATACAGTAAAATCACAAATTAGCTCGTGAAATAGATGGTGTAAGGAGTGACTAAGGAATGGAAAAGAAAACAAAAGATTACTCCAAATATTTTGATTTCTCGGATGCGAAGATTATTTCTGAAGATGAGCATAGCAAAAAGATCCGTATTCGCGGACGTGAAATCAACATTATGGCGGAGCCGAACCATAGAAAAGAAAAGCAACGCGGTAAAGAGGATGTACAGGTATTATATGATAACGCAGTCCCGGATGAGCTAAAGCATATCGGTGAGGGAAAGCATTACATCGTATACACATTTGGTTGCCAAATGAACGAGCATGATTCCGAAACCATAAAAGGTTTGCTGGAGCAAATGGGCTACCAATCAACCGAGGATCGGAAGGAAGCAGACATCATTTTACTAAACACTTGTGCTATCCGTGAAAATGCGGAGGATAAAGTGTTTGGCGAGCTGGGTCACCTCAAGCATCTCAAAACAGAAAAGCCAGGACTGCTGCTCGGCGTGTGTGGCTGCATGTCACAGGAAGAGAACGTCGTTAACCGGATTATGCAAAAACACGGTTTTGTCGATATGATTTTTGGTACCCATAATATTCATCGTCTGCCTCAGCTCGTCAAGGAAGCACTCTTTAGCAAAGAAATGGTGGTCGAAGTGTGGTCTAAGGAAGGCGACATTATCGAAAACTTGCCGAAGAAGCGCGAGGGTATGCGGGCTTGGGTGAACATTATGTACGGCTGTGATAAATTTTGCACCTATTGCATTGTTCCCTTTACACGTGGTAAGGAAAGAAGCCGTCGTCCAGAGGATGTTATCGCTGAAGTACGGGATTTGGCACGTCAAGGTTTTAAAGAAATCACCTTACTGGGGCAGAATGTTAACGCTTATGGTAAGGATTTGAAAGATTTGAATTACAGATTCGGGGATCTGATGGATGATATGCGCAAAATCAATATCCCGCGTGTACGTTTTACAACATCACATCCACGTGATTTTGATGACCATTTGGTAGAAGTGCTCGGTAAGGGTGGTAATTTGGTGGAGCATATCCATCTGCCTGTTCAATCCGGTAATACGGATATATTGAAGAAAATGAACCGAAAATATACCCGTGAGCGTGTTCTGGAACTGGCAGCGAAGATTAAAGCAGCTGTTCCGCATGTTTCTCTGACAACGGATATCATTGTAGGTTTCCCGGGCGAAACAGACGAGCAGTTTGAAGATACTCTATCTTTGGTGCGCGAGGTCGGCTATGACTTTGCCTACACATTCATTTATTCACCACGTGAAGGTACGCCAGCTGCTTCGATGGAAGATAATGTGCCTATGTCGGTCAAAAAAGAGCGTCTCCGGCGTCTGAACATTGCGGTGAACCAAAACAGCCTTCGCTTTAATAGTCGATTGCGTGGCGAAGTGGTTGAAGTGTTGGTGGAAGGCGAGAGCAAAAATGACAGCAAAGTGCTTGCCGGTCGGACCCGTTCCAATAAGCTTGTACATTTTGAGGGTTCTCAGGACCTGATTGGTTCCTTTGTTCAAGTGAAAATTACGGAACCTATGACCTTTTACATCAAAGGTGATCTGGTTGAAACGGCTGTAGCAGTTAACGGATAAAAGAATATTCTAGCGGGTTGCATGCGGTCTGAGTAAGGTTGTGTGCAGGGCCGTCTAAGTGAGAAAAGGAGCGATGGACAATGACAGAGGAGCGGTTGCAACAAACAGAACTTCAATCGGCGGCGCGCCAGCATGATCATTTGGTCAATCGCGAAATGATATTGGCAAAAGCCAAAGAATTAGCAGGTATTTTGGGTAGCAGTGAGGAAGTACAGGTATTCCGGAAAGCAGAAGAAAAGATTCAGGATCATGGGCGCATTCAGCAACTGATTGCAACGATGAAAAAGAAGCAAAAGGAAATTGTTGCATTTGAATCCTTAAAAAATCAAAAAATGATTGCCAAAATAGAGGCCGAGCTACAGGAGCTACAGGAAGAACTTGATGGTATTCCAATTGTAACGGAGTTTCAGCAGAGTCAGGTGGAAATTAATGAGCTACTGCAAATGGTGATCATGGCGATTCGTGATACCGTTGCTGAGAAGGTGAACGTTGAAGAGGGAAAAAGTACTTCCTCGTCGAATTGCAGTGATTAGAATGAAATTTATGGTGTGGAGGCGTAGCTTCCACGCCTTTTTTTCGAAAGCAATTTGCCATCGTATATATTTATAAGACATCAAGAGAAATGGGACAACATAGAAGGGATGGAAGCAAGGGAATGGATAAGTTCGGTAAGATGCTAGAGGGCGAAAATAATACTTTTTGGGAGTATTTAGGGTGTGAGCTGATTGCAGCTGATGCAAACGAGGTACAGATCGCTTTGGAAGCCAAACAAGAGCATACCAATGTGATGGGTATTGTCCATGGGGGTGTGCTTACTTCATTGATGGATCAGGCGATGGGGATGGTCAGTATGGCTTCACGAAATATGGATCCATGTGTAACGACGAACCTGAATGTTCATTTCTTGTCAGCCATGAGGCAAGGCCGACTGGAGGTTAGGGCGCGGATTCTTCATCAGGGAGGTCGGACTATAACCACTGAGGCGGAAGTAAGGGATAGTGAAGGCACACTTGGGTCTACATCTACAGCAACCTTCCGAGTATTACGTACACAAGCAAGTGATTCAGGTAAGGCCTGACGCTTGACAAAAATTTTTATTATGTCATAATGAATTTATCAAAACGATATAATATGGTGATGCCAATGGATAGCAATCGTATAAACGAAGAGGCGCAAAAGGCGTCGTATAACATTAAGAAATACCGCACTCCAGATGGAGCTCCGGCGGATATCGTTATGTTTACCTTAACGAAGCGGGAGCGCAAGACGGTAACAAAGACATTGCCGATTCGGGAGCTGAAAGTGATGCTCATCAAGCGCCGCAGTTGGCCGTTTGCAGGACGCTGGGCGTTGCCTGGAGGGTTTTGTCAGGAAGATGAATCCATGTATGGAGCTGCCAAGCGGGAACTGTTAGAGGAAACGGGTGTGGACGGCGGGCATCTGGAGTATTTGGGTGTATATAGTGGACCGGGACGTGATCCGCGCGGCTGGATCATATCGCATGCATTTTTTGCGCTGGTAGAAGAATGGATGTTGGAACAGCGTCAGGCGGCCGATGATGCTTCCGAGGTGGGGCTATTCACAATCCGCGAAGCGTTGGAGGAATTGGAGCTGGCATTCGATCACCGGGATATCATAGTAGATGCTTATCGCAAAATTCAGTTGCAGATGCTTCAGACGACGATCGCCAAACAGTTTTTACCGCTACATTTTACACTGGGTGAATTATATCAGGTGATACAGAGTGTCGTACCGGACTTCGAAGAGCCAAACTTTATTCGCAAAATAACATCGACTCGTAGCAGACAGGGAATTCTGGAAGAGGTGCGTGATGAGAACGGCAAACCGCTCAGTTCCAACCAGTATTCACAAAGACCGGCACAGTTGTACCGTTTTAGTGACAGAGTACCGCGTTTATCTATCTACACGTAACGTCTAATGTAATAGGTCACGCATAGAACGTACAATTTCACTTTGAGGATAAGGAGCTGACCGTACGATGCAAGCACTAATTGTGATTGATTACACGAAAGATTTTGTGGACGGTAGTTTGCCTGTAGGACAACCTGCGATTGAGTTGGATGAACGGATCGCAGCAATTACGCAGGCATATGTAGATCAAGGGGACTTTGTCGTCATGGCTGTGGATTTGCATGAGGAGAACGACCTTTATCACCCGGAGAGCAAGCTGTTTCCTCCACATAATATACGTGGAACCAACGGACGACATTTGTATGGCAAGCTCCATAGCCTCTATGAGCAACAAAGTGATCTTATCTACTGGTTGGATAAAACACGGTACAGTGCTTTTGCGGGCACAGATCTGGAACTCAGGCTGCGTGAACGTGGTATTGTGGAAGTTCATCTGATTGGTGTGTGTACGGATATATGTGTACTGCATACGGCTGTAGATGCTTATAACAAAGGTTTTGCTATTACTGTATACAAGGACGCTGTGGCGAGCTTTAATCAAGCTGGACATGATTGGGCTTTGGGTCATTTTGAGGGAAGTCTTGGAGCCGCGGTACGATCGGCTGAGGATACGGTTTTACGCCAGAAGAAGTAAAATAACTTAACGATTGTGTACCAATGTCCGATAACAAAATGGAGCCGGATATTGCTGAATCTGGGCAGATGAGGCGGTAGCGCCACAAACCTGGAGACAGTCAGAGAGGATGATTACAATGCAGTCAACGAGCCTCGCATTACATACAGATAAATATCAGATTAATATGATGTACGCCCACTGGGTGAACGGAAGTCACCAGCGTAAAGCTGTGTTCGAGGCGTATTTTCGTAAACTCCCTTTTGGTAATGGATATGCCGTGTTCGCGGGTCTGGAACGCATTGTGAATTATATTGCAAATTTGCGGTTTACAGAAGAGGACATTCGCTACCTGTCTGAACAGGAGGAGAAGTACGATCCCATGTTCATGGAGGCGCTTCGCCAGTTTAAGTTTGGTGGAACGGTCCATTCGATGAAAGAAGGGGCCCTTGTTTTTCCCAACGAGCCTCTGGTCCGTGTTGAAGGAACGATTATGGAAACGCAGCTTGTCGAAACGGCATTGCTGAATTTTATGAACTATCAGACACTTATTGCGACAAAGGCATCGCGCATCAAGCAGGTGGCAAGTGATGATACACTGCTCGAATTTGGAACACGGCGTGCGCAGGAAGCAGATGCAGCGATTTGGGGAGCACGAGCAGCTTATGTGGCTGGTTTTGACGCGACTTCTAATATGCTGGCAGGCGAACATTTTGGAATCCCGACGAAGGGGACACATGCACATTCATGGGTGCAGACCTTTATGACGGAGCAGGAGGCGTTTGACGTGTATGCGAAGGTATTGCCAGATCAGGTTACACTGCTGGTAGACACCTTTGACACGCTGGAAAG
The DNA here is from genome assembly GCF_053570945.1 of Paenibacillus sp. CMM36. Classification (NCBI taxonomy): domain Bacteria; kingdom Bacillati; phylum Bacillota; class Bacilli; order Caryophanales; family Paenibacillaceae; genus Paenibacillus; species Paenibacillus sp. CMM36. Next base: position 48,290 of record NZ_JBSEDY010000018.1, on the reverse strand, counting down.
CGGGGTTCCTCATGCGATTCGGACAGCAAAAATGCTGGAGAGTCAGGGCAAGCGTATGAATGCAATCCGTCTGGATAGCGGTGACTTGGCTTATCTATCCATTCAGGCACGAGAAATGCTCGATGCTGAAGGATTAGATTACGTACAAATTGTAGCTTCCAATGATTTGGATGAAAATACGATTTTTAACCTGAAAGCCCAAGGGGCACGTATTGATGTATGGGGTGTAGGAACACAGCTTATTACGGCTTCAGATCAACCATCGCTTGGCGGGGTATACAAGCTGGTTGAACGTGAAGTGGATGGCGAAATGTTGCCGACGATCAAGATCTCGGGGAATCCAGAAAAAGTATCCACACCAGGCAAAAAGGATGTATATCGCATTGTGGATAAGAAGAAAGGGAGAGCTGTAGCCGATTATATTTCTTTTCCGGATGAAGAGCGTCCGCGTAATGGTAAGCGCCTGAAGCTGTTTAACCCTTTGCATCCGTATATGAAGAAGTATGTAGAAAATTACGAAGCCGTGCCGATGCTTGAGCCTATTTTTATAAATGGACAGAAGGTATATGAGCTTCCCGAGCTGGATGAAATTCGTGCCTACCATACTTCACAGTTGAAACTGTTCTGGCCAGAATATTTGCGGAAGCTGAACCCTGAAATTTATCGTGTAAATCTGAGCGAGAAGGTATGGGAGCTAAAGCAAAAGCTGATCGACAGCTATATGCAGCCCGAAGTTGAAGAAAAAGAATAGTTGGAAGAGGCACCTCATGAATGCATGGGGTGCCTCTTTGTGTTGGAGCATGTAGGAAATAGGAGCTTATTTATAAATTTCTCTCATCACATGTCGTAGCTCAGGGACAATAATGCGTTCCATTGCCAAACGAACGGCTCCGCGTGAGCCAGGCATAGAAAATACAGCTGTCTGGCCCACAGTGCCAGCTACAGCCCGGCTTAAGATAGCTGCTGAACCAATGTCCTCAGCAAAGCTTAAATAACGGAAGATTTCCCCAAAGCCAGGTAGTTCCTTATCCAGTAGAGAAGAGACAGCTTCATATGTAGTATCACGTGGAGAAATACCGGTACCACCTGTCAAAAGAACAGCCTCGATGTCATCCTGTGCCGCTGCTTCGGATACTAACTGCTGAATACCTTCGTAGTCATCCTTGACGATGACATATCGAACAACTGTATATCCATTGGTTTCTAGTAGATCCATGAGCAGTCGTCCCCCAGTATCTGTTTCCACGGTGCGTGTGTCCGAGACAGTCACGACCATGCAATTCACTTGTTGGGGGGATTCCTGACGGTGTTCCTCTACAGAAGACATATTCATTAAAATGTTCACTCCTTGATCGGTGGTTAGACATACACTTTTTACAATAGAGCAATGACTGAGCGTATGCAAGTCAGAAACAGGGGCTAAAAATCTATGTGATTAATATCCTTGCATTTGCACACTGGAATATAGTACACTTCCTTACATAAGTCGGGATTATATTGTTTTGTTTTATTATTGAAAGCGCGCACATCAAATGATTAACCTCAAGGGACAGCGGGTAATAGTACAGCAGGGTCAACAACTGGGAGGTAATGTAATATGAATCATTCATACCAACAATGCGTGGATGCTTGCCTGGAATGTATGAACGCTTGCAATGTATGTTACGTAGCGAGTTTGAAGGAATATGATTTAGCTATGCTGCGTGAATGTATTCGAGTGAGTAGGGAATGTGCAGAAATATGTGGATTTGCTGCCCAAATGCTGCAGCGTGGAACGGATTTTGCCGAGCAAATCTGTGAGCTGTGCGCCAAGGCCTGTGAGGTATGTGCTGCTGAATGCAGCAAGCATTCCCATGATCATTGCAAACATTGTGCAGAAGCCTGCCGTCGTTGCGTTCAGGCCTGCCGCCAATTGGTGGCAGTGTAATTACATATATGGAACTAGTGCCTGAAGAGGAAATAAAAGGTTGCTTTCTACTGAATAGGTTTGTATAATGATTGGAATTAACGTCATGGAACGGGAGAGTAGCAGCGAAGCCATATCATTACAGCGAGCCGGAAGAGGTGGAAGCCGGTATGAGATCCGATGTGAAGCGCACCCGGGAGACGGTTGATCCAACGAGCAGAACTTCTAGTAGATCAGCCCGGCAGACACCGTTATTAGTCATTGGAGTGAAATCGCGATTTGTGTAGTTAGCTTTAGCTGCACAACCGATTTACGAAGAGTGGTACCGCGGGATATTGAAGTTCTCGTCTCTTGAATGATTTCAAGAGGCGGGGGCTTTTTTTGTTAGATTCTATAAAAAGAAGGAGAGAGATCATCATGTTAATGAGGATTGCTGCTCAAGCGATATTAGCCCATACGGGCTTGGAGGAGAAAGAAATTTTATCTTTATTTGAGGTGCCTCCGCAGCCTGAATGGGGAGATATGGCGTTTCCGTGTTTTGTGCTGGCTAAAAAGTTTCGAAAGTCTCCGCAGCACATTGCACTGGAATTGGCGGAACTAGTAGGCCATAAAGAAGGTTTAACCGCTTCAGCATCGGGTGCCTATGTAAACATAACCTTGGATCGATCGGTTCATATTCCGCTTATGCTTGCTGAATTGAGCAAGGCTGATTTCCTCAGGCCTAATATCGGGAACGGGCAGCGGGTAGTTATTGATATGTCCTCGCCTAATATTGCCAAACCGTTTGGTATCGGTCATCTTCGCTCTACGGTTATCGGTGCTACCTTGTATCGCATACTTGGTGAAACAGGTTATGTACCTATTAGTGTGAATCATCTTGGGGATTGGGGAACACAGTTTGGTAAGCAAATTGCGGCCTATAAAAGATGGGGAAATGAGGAGCAGTTACAACATGATCCGATTGGTGAATCGCTAAAGCTATATGTGCGTTTTCATCAGGAAGCCGAGCATGATCCGACTTTGGAGGATGAAGGGCGCGAGTGGTTCCGACGTTTGGAACATGGGGATGCTGAGGCTCAACAACTATGGGAGTTTTTTGTTGAAATCAGTCTGGGTGAATTTGATCGTATGTACCAGCGTCTAAACATTACATTTGACCATGTGCTGGGAGAAAGTTTTTACAATGATAAGATGCAGGCAGTTATTGATCAATTAAGAGCAAAAGGATTGTTGGAGGAAAGTGATGGGGCGCTCGTAGTTCGCCTGGAAGACGAGGAACTGCCTCCGTGTCTTATTCTGAAAAAGGATGGAACCACCATTTATCCGACACGTGATCTGGCAACAGCGATTTATCGTCATGAAGTGATGAAGGCTGATCGGTTGCTGTACGTCGTTGGTGGAGAACAGAAGTTGCATTTCCAGCAGGTGTTTGCGGTGCTGAAGCATGCAGGGGAGGCATGGGCGGAGCAATGTGAGCATGTGCCGTTTGGATTAATGCGGTTTGCGGGTAAGAAAATGTCCACAAGACGTGGCAAGGTTGTGAAGCTGGAGGAGGTGCTGGATGAAGCTGTAGCGCGTGCTCAAGGCATCATTACTCAGAAGAACCCTGGTTTACAGGAACAACAGGCAATAGCGGAGAACGTTGGAATTGGGGCGATTATTTTTGGTGATTTAAAAAACAACCGGCTGAATGAAGTGGACTTTTCGTTGGAGGAGGCGCTGACCTTTGAAGGCGAGACCGGGCCTTATGTGCAGTATACTCATGCGCGCATACGCAGCCTTCTGGAGAAAGCTCACGCTCGCGCCGATGTTGATGTTAACACTAACCCTAGCTACAATGACCTTGTCCAAGATAGCCATTCTCGTGATTTAAATGACGTATCGGATGAAATATTGGGTGACGCAGGTTGGGCGCTGCTTAAGCAATTGGGTCGCTATCACGGGCAACTGATACGTGCGGCTCGCCAACTAGAGCCTTCGGTAATTGCGAGATTTGCATTGGATACGGCCCAGGCGTTTAACCGGTTTTACGCCAAGGAAAGGATTGTCGATGGTGGACAATGGCGTATTCAGTTGGCGGAACAAACTGCGGATATTCTGGCATGCGCGCTGCAACTTCTTGGTCTGAAAGCACCGAATCGGATGTAAGCAAAGCGAACGAAGGGAGCGAGTTTTTGCTGGCGGGATGACTGCTACCCATACTTGGCTCTTCTAAAGGAATACTGTAAAAGATTAATCTGTTGCAGCCACTTTTGGGTATGCATAAATGTTGTGAGCAGAAAAGAGTTAGACGGGTACACTAATCGCAGGAATTCCACCGTTTTGCAACCAATTTGTGTATATTTGAAACATTTGATGATTCTATTGCGTCGGTAAGTGTAGAAGCAAAGTAAACATGGAGGTGTATCTCATGAAAAAGAACAAAAGTGTGACAGCTGCCCTGCTTGTCGTCTGCTCATTGGCAGTGGCTACGTCGGCTTCTGCTTTTCTGGATATAAAGGGAGCTGAACAGGAGAAGATCGTAAACTCACTTCAGGACAAAGGAATTATTCAAGGAATAACCAAGGATAAATTTGCACCGGATCAAACGCTCACGTATGCACAAGGAGTACACTTGGTTGTTCGTGCAATGGATCTTCAGGTGATGCCTGATTTCACAACGGGTTCCTTTGCAAACATTCCGGCTTCCGCATGGTATGCTCAGTCCTATCGGATTGCAGCCCAACACCAAATCCCTTTGTCACCAGATATTGATCCAAGCACTCGTATGACAAGAGAACAATTTGCTAATATTCTGTATAAAGCAGTGAGTGCAACGGGTGAATATCCAACTGTCCGTATGTACATTAATGTAGCGGATGGCAAAAAACTAGATCAGGAATCAAACGCAGCAATTCAATTCCTACTGTTGACCAAAATTGCAAAATTGGACGAACAGAGCAACTTTAACCCGGATCGTAAAGTAACCCGGATGGAGGCAGCAGAAATGGTCTATAACGCATCCGAATTTGTGCAAAATCATAAACCAGTTGAATCCACTCCTGAAAATCCGGTTGAGCCTGCAGATCCGGGTCAACAAAATAACATTAGTATGAGTATAGAGAAGGCGAATGACCAGCAGAACAAAGTGACAATTACTCGTTTGCAGGCACCTAATCCAGGTTACGGCATTGAAGTGGATCACATCGACTACGTAGATGATACAAATGCAGTAATTTACTACAAGTTGACTAGTCCAAAGCCAGGGGAAATGAATATTCAGGTCATTACGGATACCCACACAAGTACAATGGTAGACAGTAAGTATAAGGTTACGCTTAAAGCAGTAGATGGAACAGTGCTTCCGCCCACAGGAACGGGCACGTCTGTAGCTAAATAAAATTACAAGCCATACGTTATAGATATAAATAAAACCAGCGAGCCTCCAATTTGTGGGGGGAGACTTGCTGGTTTTTTCATGCCAAATGTTCATCGTTAGCCCTAAGCAATAGGGCTATTCTAGCTTTAAATGCTGACTTTGCCAGTAAGTAAGTCATTTTGCGCAGGAGGCGTAGCAGAGATTGAATCGGATTCTGTTGCAACTGTTCCCGACTGGAGCTGATACATTTGGAAGTAACGCCCGCCTTGGGCCATAAGCTCGTCATGGCTACCCCGTTCAACAATTTCACCCCGATGCAGCACCAAAATTTGGTCCGCACTGCGAATGGTGGACAAACGGTGAGCAATGATAAAGGTCGTACGTCCCTTCTTAAGTACCTCAAGAGCGGATTGGATGAGCGCTTCTGTTTCGGTGTCAATATTGGCAGTAGCTTCATCCAGAATTAAAATTGCGGGATCAAAGGCTAGTGCACGAGCGAAGGAAATAAGCTGGCGTTGTCCGGCTGATAAGGTGCTACCTTTCTCAATAACGGGCTCATCGAATCCTTGCGGCAAATGGGCCAGCAATTTGTCAGCTCCAACATCATGCAGCGCTTTATTCACCTGTTCTCTCGTGATTCGGCTGTCTCCGAGACTGACATTGGAGGCTACCGTACCTGTGAACAAATATGGATCTTGAAGAACAATACCCATATGATGGCGAAGCCATTGCTTAGGGATGTCTTTGACAGACGTTCTGTCAATGGTGATCGTTCCTTTTTGCGGATCATAGAACCGGAATAGCAGGTTGATAATCGAACTTTTGCCTGATCCGGTATGTCCGACAAGGGCAACCGTTTGCCCGGGGTGTGCTGTAAAGGAAATATGTTTAAGTACATCATCCTTTTTGTAGGCAAAGGAAACGTCGTTAAACTCTACCTGGCCTTTGTAGCGCGGCATCATGCCGTCGGTCACCGGCTCTCCAGCTTCGTCCATCAACTCAAATACGCGTCCTGAGGATACGATGGAAGTATCCAGTACGGCGAGTTGGTTGACCATACCCGTCATAGGTTGGAACAGTCGACCCAGCACATCGACGAAGGCATACAATACGCCTAGTGAAACAGCACTACCTGTCGTTCCGAGTGCCTCAGATCCGAAATACCACAACACGACGGCAAAGGCGAGATTTCTCAACACGTTGACTAAATTGTGCGAAGTGAAGGCGTTCAAATTCAGCATTTTATTCTGATGCTTCATATAGTCATCATTCAGTTCTTCAAACTCTTGCTGCGTTTGCTTCTGGTGGCGGAACACGCGAATAATGGACATCCCTTGAATCGATTCATTGATAATCGCATTAATCTCACTGAGTCTGGACCGAATGATCGTATTATAGCGGGTGGCGACCTTGCGGTACAATACAATCCACAAGATCAGTAACGGTACAATAAACAGAGAGATAAGACCCAGTCTGAAGTCCAGCAAAAAGAGTGCAACATATACTCCTGCCATCGTCACAATCCCAGAAGTGAAATTTGAGAGCACAGCCACAAACAAATCTTTGACTGCCTCAGTGTCATTCGTAACACGGGATACGACTTTGCCTGCAGGCAAGTTATCAAAAAAGTAAACTGGCAACCGCTGGATGTGCGCGTAGAGATCAAGCCGAAGCTTTTGAATGACCTTGTTCGCCGAGGATTGCAGCCAGTATGTTTTGCCAAATTCAGCAAAAATGGAAATAACCAGGAAGAAGCAATACCAACCAATCAGCTGAAAGATACCGGGCATTTCCGGTTTGTAAAAGCTATACAGTTCATCAGCTGTCAGAGCCTTGGCTTCATAGCGAAAGGTGTCGGAGCCGCGTGTCACAGTCAGCGTTCCGTTCGTAAAGGAGCGATTACCGTCAGCCACTTGAACCGAGCCATCCACAAATACGAAAGATTTTCCAACTTGTAAAATCCTCGCTTCACGACCTTTAGTCTCCCCGGACTCAAAGCGATCTTCACGCTTAAAGTGGGTTCCCGCATAGCTTACGGTGCCGTCCACACTAGTTGTTTCATAAAATGGTTTTTCAATAGCGAGCATATGGTCGTCGATCATCGTTTTGGCGATGAAGGGACCAGCCAGCTCGGCGGCTACTCCGATAGCCAAAGCGATGAGAGCGGCGATAAAGCCTGCTTTGCTCGTCAGTGCGTACTGGAATAGTCTTTTGCCGATATTGGGTTTCATTAGGATACCTCCCCTGAGGTCAGATCAGATTCCACTTGTTGCCGTTCATACTGTTGTCGGTACCATCCGTCAGCCTGAAGCAGCTCGCTGTGGGTTCCTTCCTCAATAATGCGTCCTTGTTCCAGCACGACGATCCGGTCTGCATGTTCTACAGCGGAGAGGCGGTGGGTGGAGATCAGGGTCGTTTTACCCGAGCGCTTGCGTCGGATATTGTCAATAATTCTTGCTTCCGTCCGGGCATCTACTGCAGATAGTGCATCGTCTAACAATAGAATATCCGGGTCACCGATAAAGGCACGTGCCAACGAAACGCGCTGCTTCTGGCCGCCGGACAGAGCGATACCTTTTTCTCCGACCAGTGTATCCAGCCCGTCAGACAGGGTACCTAAATCCTGATCGAAGGCAGCAGTACGGATTGCTTCCATAATGTCGTCATCATCTGCATGAGGTTTCCCGAACTGAATGTTCTCGCGCACCGATTTGGAAAACAAAATTTGCTCTTGCGGCACGTAGCCGATCCAGCTGTGTAGTTGTTCTACTGCAATGTCCTCCAAACTTATGCCGGAGATTAAAATATCACCGCTCCCCGTCGGATATTCATGCAGTAGCTGTTTGAGCAGAGTGGATTTCCCGCTGCCGGTTCTACCGACGACGCCTAGCGTTTCTCCGCGTTTGAGCTCCAGACTCACATGTGACAGATTGTCAATAGTAGAGGTAGGGTAACGGAAGGTAACGTCTTTCATCCTGATGGATTCGAGGCGGTCTACTGGAACAGGTTGAGCTGCATCCTGAACGTCTGGCTGGACATCGAGCGTTTCATTGACCCGGTCCAGGGAAGCGCTACCGCGCTGCATAATGTTAATCAGCTCTCCAATGGCAAACATCGGCCAAATCATCATTCCTAGATACATATTAAAGGAGACCAATTCGCCTAGCGTGATATCGTTATGAAATACCAGATAAATACCATACCCGAGTCCAATGACGTAGCTAAGTCCTACACATAAACGGATCGTCGGTTCAAAGAGAGCATCCATCCGGGCGACAGCCAGATTTTTACGAAATACATCGTCAGTAATATCAGCGAAACGCTTTTCGTCCATTCGCTCTTGCACATAGGCGCGAATGACCCGGATACCAGCCACGGATTCCAACACCTGATCGTTCATATCACCAAATGCATCTTGTGCCAGTGTGTAACGCTCATGAACGGCTTTACCGTAAATGCTCATAGCCAGTGCGATAAAAGGTAGGGGCAGGATAGCTGCCAGTGTCAACTTCCAACTGATTAGGGTGCCCATGGCAACTAATACCACGCTCAGATAGACCGTAGAGTCTGTCAGTGTCAGCATGCCGAAGCCCGCTGTACTTGCTACGGAGCGAAGGTCGTTCGTGGCCCGAGCCATCAGATCGCCAGTGCGATTACGTTCAAAAAATGGAGGGGTCATCCGCAGCAGATGATTCATAAAGCGTGTGCGCAGTAAGCGCTCCACCAGATTGGCACCACCAAACAGCTTGTGCATCCATATGTACGTAATGTAGTAAATGACGGCTAGAATGCCTATGATGTACAAAATATAATGCCAAAGTGAGGACCAGGAAATCGAACCGCGCACAATTTCATCAATGGCACTACCTAGCAGCCGAGGTGGAGCAAGCTCCAGTACACCAACAGCTATCAGCAAAAACAGTCCAATGGAGTATCGGCTTCGTTCTCTTTTAAAAAACCAGCTTAAATTTTTAAGTACTGAAAACAAGAGGAATCCCATCCTTTCATGACAAGTTCATTCGAGAGTTGTGTACCATTTTGAAGAAACAACAGGGCTTGCTGCCACAAGTATGATCCGACAACAGGCGCAAAAAAGGCATACCGTCCGCAGACGATATGCCTTAAATCTCAATATCATATGGCGCGCAGGTATTTTCAGCACACTCACCACTGAAAAACTGCTCAAACGCAGGCAGCCACTCGTATTAAACCATACAACATGAATGGCCCAATTCTGAAGGATGCGACAGGGGAGATGCTCCGGTATGAAGTTGTTGTGTTTGTAGATGTGGGTAAAATGCAATAGGAAATTTTAGCACCGGTAACACTCCTTTCTTCCTCAAAATGGATTCATTCTAACATGAGTAATCGTTCAAATTGGTAATAAATTTCAAAATGGATCTCGTATGGTTGAATCTTAACACCCTTTTTTGCGAATTGTCAAACCTTTTTCAAAAAAATGTATATGACTTGTCCAAGAAGCTCGCTGGGTTGGGACGGTTGGTGGTCATTCTAAAAGATGCTATGATATAGTTGGCAGACGTCATTGTACAAGGAGATGAGCATAACGTATGAGCATACAGGTAACTGAACCTGCGGCACAGTGGTACATTAAGGAGCTTGGTTTGAAACCTGGAGATTCGATCCGTTTTTTTGTTCGCTATAGCTCTGGCGGTGGGTTGCATCCAGGCTTTTCTCTGGGAATTGCCGTAGAGCCTCCGCAGCACCCCGTATTACAGCATGAAGCGGCTGGCATTACGTTTTATATGGAGGACCAGGATTACTGGTATCTGAAGGGCCATCATCTGGAAGTTAAGTATTTGGAGGAACATGATGACATTATTTATACCTATGTTGAGGATGGACAAGCTTAGTGCTCCACTGTCAATCATAGCGTGCAAATAGTTGTTCTTGGACATGAAAAGCGGCGGAGTAACGTGTTACAGGAGATGAACCTGTTCATGATGCTCCGCCGCTTTTTTGTGGTTAAGGCAGGTATGTCGTATGTTAAGGGTTGTTAAGTATCGGGCCATCGAGTGCAAAATCAAAATCATCAATGTCGTACACATGTACGGGTACGGAAGCTTCGATAATGCGGTGAATCCAGTCTAATTGATCCGTCAGAATAGGTAATGATTCACGCTGAGCTGTCAACACCAGTTCAGTCTCAATTGGATCAAAATATTCTCCGTAATGTGCTGTATCAACAGCATTAATGATAATGAGTGATGTATTGGCATCGAATAGAATAGGCAAGCTCTTGGCCCAAGGCATCTGAAGGGCACGCCGAATTTTTTTCTGATTCAACGGTTCTTCAAAATAACTGATCAACTCGCTTACCTTCTGCTTCACATGTTGATCGTCCATAGGATTATCCATGAGCGGCTCTGTGCTATCCTGGAATTCGTATAGCTCTAGCAGTGATGTGTAAGGCACCATATATTCCACAGGGGCGGGAGATGTAAGTAGTTGGCCGTATATAGCCACCATTACAGCTTCCGTTACAAATTGTCGAGACATCGGTCAAGCCTCCTGCATTTACCAAATTATGCGATATGAGTATACCACAAAGCGGGACTGAATTCAGCCCGACATGCAGATTGCTATCATGTATTCCTATACTTGTTGTACGAATTTAGCTGCGGCCGATTAACAAGGAAAGCAATCCGGCAGCAATTAGAGGTCCAACAGGAACTCCTTTAAAGAAGGCAACGCCAATGACGGTCCCGATCAGTAGACCTGTCACAATAATGGGCTGTCCAGACATTAAAGTTACTCCGCGGCCGCCAAGATAGGCTACCAGAATTCCGATACCAATCGCGAGCAGAGATTTCCAGTGCAGGAAAGACTCCATCACCTGATTGATACTGATTTTACCGCTGGCTAGCGGGGTCATGACCCCGATCGTCAAAATAATAATTCCGATCGTCAGGCCATACTTTTCAAGCCAGGGGAAAGCAGTGTGAAAGCTGGTTACCCGCAGTAGCAGTAATACAACCATGGCAATAGTCACGGTAGAGTTGCCACTAACAATCCCAAGACCAGCCAATACCAGTAAGATAAGTGAGCTGTAATCCATACAGATGTTCTCCTTCGTTTATTTAGCTTTGGATATGCTCCGCGATTTGACGCCCGTGCCAGCGGCCTGTTTCAATAAACACTTCATTGGCATTGCTGCCTGAAGCGATGACCCCCGCGACATATATACCTGGGATGTTCGTTTCCATCGTGGCAGGATTAAATTCTGGTTTGTCCAGATCTTCAGCCATATGAACGCCGACAGACTCCAGTAGTTTTCGTTCCGGGTGAAATCCAGTCAGTGCCAGTACAAAATCATTTTCGAGTCGGAATGCTTCAGTGTCCAGCGGAGTGACTACGACATGGTCTGGATGAATTTCGGTAATGCGTGCGCCTAAATGCAGCGTGATCTTCCCTTTTTGTACCATACTGTCAAACAGTGGACGAACCCACGGCTTGATGTATTGGGACAACTCGCTTCGACGATATACCATATCAATCGTAGCTCCGACCCGCACTAATTCCATCGCAGCATCTACCGCAGAGTTACTGCCACCGATAACTGCAACCCGGGTTCCTGTGTAGGGATGGGCTTCGCTGAAATAGTGAGTGACTTTATCCAATTGTTCCCCGGGAATGCCCAAATAGTTCGGATGATCAAAATATCCTGTAGCCACAACGACATAGCGTGACGAATACGTTTTGGTTATTTCTCCTTTGCTCAGGGTGTGTACCGTAAATGTACCGTCGTCCTGGCGATGAATGGACTGGGCCTCCTCATAATGCTGAATGTTCAAGTTATAATGAGTGGCTACCTTACGATAGTACGCCAGTGCTTCATGACGAAAAGGTTTGTCATTAGGGGTACTGAATGGAATATCACCGATTTCAAGTAGTTCAGCGGTGCTAAAAAACTGCATGTTCGTCGGATACAGAAAAATGGAGTGAACGATGTTGCTTTTTTCAATAATGACAGTTTGCAAACCTCTGCGGCTGCATTCGATTGCAGCAGATAGTCCGCAGGGTCCGCCACCGATAATGATTACGTCGTGCATTTGGTTGAACCTCCAGTTGTATTGGTTTATTACGCCAGTTTTGTAGGGTTAACATTATTTTGACGATTAAAAACGGATCTCAGGATTGAAGCAAATCGCTCAGTATGTGAGAAGTTTTCAAATAATAATCCTACCGCAATGCGAACACAATATCCAGCCGTTTTCAGAAAAGATGACAGACGGTGAAGATTGACAGCCACATTTAGTGAACATATAATTATATATATATCTAATTTATGTGATTGAATTCGTTTGCATAGCAAGTATGTACTAGTGAAAAGAGGTGCAATAACGATGCAACTGGATAAAATGGTCAATTATCATAAAGCACTTGCTGATCCAACGCGAATGCGGATACTACTTCTTTTGTCCTGTGGGGAGATGCATGGCCAAGCTTTGGCGAAAAAGCTGAATTTGTCCCAACCGACTGTTACGCATCATGCTTCCAAACTTCGTGAGACTGGGTTGATTAAGGAACGACGTGATAAAAACACGGTGTATTTTACACTGAATCCAGAATTGATCCGGCAGCATGCCGAGGCGACGGTGCGATTTATTTTCGAAAAAGGAGAGGGGGAGGAAGAGATGTCAGAGTTGAATGAAACGCTGGAGGCATCGGTCTTACGCAATTTTTTTTCCAAGGACGGCAAGTTGCGCCAAATCCCTGCGCAGTATAAGAAAAAATTGATCGTACTTCAGATGCTGGCAGAAAAGCTGGAGCCAGGCCGCATGTATCCTGAACGTGAATTAAACGAGTGGATCAAGCAATACCATGAGGATTTTGCAACGATTCGGCGTGAGCTGATTATGCATCAGTTTATGTACAGGGAACGGGAAATGTACGAATTGAACCCGCGTGAGATGTGGACGCGCTGGGATCAGGTACGCTAAACGAAACTTGACAAAGATTTCAAAAAAGTTTCGTAGCTGCCTTGACAGACAATTGATGGACTTGTATGATAAAGGAAATTTTAGGAGGAGGCGATGTTATATGCGTACGAACATGAATGGATGGGTTCAGCAGCAGAATGACTTGTCTCCCGCACGGACAATGCACAGTTAAAGACTGTATAGATCTATAGTCTTGGCTTAGCAGTTGGTTGGACAGTAGAACCAACAAAATCCGCAGGGAGTGATTCCCTGCGGATTTTTTATGGTTAGGCGTCTTGTTATCCAGTTGTTGGTTCTGGGGAGTGGTCTGTGAGAGACTGCTTGCTTAAGTGAACGAACGGATCGCATCGACCTGAATCGTATACCCTCCGCAGGGAAACCCCTGCGGATTTTTCGCGTTGTTCGCATGCGGGGAGAAAATGTACACCTATCAAATAACATTACGATCAAAAATGAACAATGAATTCAGGAGGAAAACAATGAGTATACATGAATACGGTTGGTCTGATTACTGGAACGTTTTTTGGGACCAATGGAAGCAAGGCTTTGAGGAACGCACAGGAAATACACAGGTACGTCCTGCTCGCTTGATTGCCGATTACGGACAAAAGGTGAAGCTTATCACAATGGATGGAGAACGCTGGGGAGTGTCTTCAGGTAAGCTACGACATGCTGTTGTCGATCCGGCGGAAATGCCTGCTGTAGGGGACTGGCTAGCAATCACTACGCCAGATGAAGTGTCGGATGCAGTAATTCATGCCGTCTTGCCGCGGAAAAGTCGAATATCTAGACAGGCAGCGGGCTTTGAGACGAGGGAGCAGCTGATCGCTACCAATGTGGATACGCTGTTCCTTGTTAATGCGCTGAATCATGATTTTAATATGCGCAGACTGGAACGGTATTTAATTATGGCTTGGAACAGCGGGGTAAACCCGGTTGTCGTTTTGAGTAAGAGTGACCTTTGTGAAGATGTCGAACAACGGGTTGCTGAAGCGGAGGGAGTTGCCCCTGGTGTACCTGTTATCGTTATTTCTGCTTTGCAGAATGAAGGCAGAGAGCAACTGGAGACGTTTCTTCAGCCTGGCTCTACAGTTGCTTTGACAGGCTCTTCCGGTAGTGGCAAATCCACGATAGTAAACTGGCTCTCCGAGTCTGAGGTTCAACTGACACAGGATGTGAGGGAGGAAGACAGTCGGGGCAGGCACACAACCACTCACCGACAGCTTTTTCCTATCGCAAAGCAAGCCGTTTTGCTGGATACACCTGGTATGCGCGAGCTTAATCTGTGGGATGATTCCATGGGTGTCGCTCATACCTTCACGGATATTATGGAAACGGCGCAGCAGTGCCGTTTTGCAGATTGCAAGCATAAGGGCGAAGCTGGATGTGCAGTGGAGGAAGCTATAGAGAGAGGGGAATTGTCGGAATCCAGAGTGAACAATTATCGCAAAATGCAGCGGGAGCTGGAATATCAGGCGCGTAAGGAAGCAGACCGGCGCAGGAAAGATAGCCGTTCAAGCACAACCCCGGGGCGTAGGGATCAGCGAAGTGGCTGGCGACGTGATGTGGAGTGGTGAGCCGAACTGCAGTGAAGTATCAAATGTAAAAATATACGAAAATCTATGTTGTAGTCGGCATATGGTATAAAGGGGTGAATATATGCCGAACTACAGCATTGTGGTGGATTTATCGGATCGTCGTTTATATTTGAAGGATGGAGATCAGATTGTTCTTAATTATCCAGTCGGTATTGGCAAGCTGGCTACACAGACACCGCATGGGCAATTTACGATTATTAACAAACAACCTAATCCGGGCGGACCTTTCGGAGCGTTCTGGATGGGGCTGTCCAAGCCGCATTATGGCATTCACGGCACCAATGAGCCATGGTCCATTGGCAAGATGGTGTCACATGGCTGCATTCGAATGCAGAATAAGGATGTGCTTGAGCTTCAGGAGAGGGTAAGTATAGGCACGCCAGTCACGATACAGCCGTAGCGGCTAGACGACATGAGACTCTGTATCTACTCATACGTGGAAACCGCGTCATAGACTGTATCTGTGAAGCGTATTTCATGGCGAACGGCCGTAACTTTAAGTTAGATGCTGCGTTTAGTTACGATTTGGGTTGGATAGGGATACGGGCTTCAATCTGTTTGGAGCCCTCTTTTTCGTCTGCAGATTTGACTAACGGTCCCGAAAGACGTTCTCCTTGTGTACCATACGCCTGTTTGGCGTTGGTCCACATATCTTCGTTTGGTTCGAAACTTATGATTATGATGTAGCGGTTGGCAAGGCTCGGCTTTTTGACCCTCATGCTGAAGGAGCCGTCAGGCATAACTTTGGTTTGATCATCGTAGCCAAACTGCCATCGTCCCGGAAAATCAATCTTGAGTTTGACGTCCGACCCTTCCAGCAAATTGCTGCGCGCATATACATGATAATAGTTACCCTCTTGCTTCACATCAGGCTTAATCCACACTTGAGGGCTGCCGTAGTCCTTAGGTTTGTTCCAGACGGGCTTAACTAAAGGGGTATTGCGTTCTTGTTCAGGATCAAATTCAGCCCCAATCCGAACTTCATGCAGAAGCTGTTTGTTTTCTTCGTATTGATATACATAAGGACCTTCCAATTTGTTGCCACCGCTGCCATACAGATTTCGTATTTCATTGTCTTGGTCATCTGGACGGAACAGAACAGTCAGATCCATACTGCCCTGTATTCCGGGGCGTTGTACCTGGAGTACAAAACTTCCGTCCTTTTGAACGGTTGTCTCATCCGTGTACCCAGTTAACAGGGAGTTTTTGACCGCAAGATTCCCTTTGATCCGTGCTCCGGCCGGGAGGTTGGAATGTCCTGTAACCTTCACGGTATTTTTATCAATGCTGACGCCACCTGATATTTCGACATAGCTGCTGCCTTGCTGATGGACAGGTGTATGATTGGCAGCTCGTTCATCAAGGGATGATGCACCTTGGTTGGGATTACCCGTTACGGTGTAGGCACGTGTTTCAGCTTCATGTTGGGCTATACTCCGGGTTGAAGCTTTTTCCCTGCTGCATGCAGCCAGCATCGTTAGAATTAAGAATGCGAATAAAAGGTTGCAGACTATTTTGGTAATCATGTGTTTACTCATGGTTTTTGTTCGCTCCTTGTCCATAGCTTCCAGGCTTAACGTGATAAAATTATCGAAACTTTATGTATTTACCCTTATTAAAGGGTATGTAATCCCGCCTGCTTTATCCTATAAGGAACGTACCTGTTTAAACAACAGGCAGAATGGTTAAAAATGGATAGCCTGATCATCCCCTTGAAAAGCAGGGGCAGCTTGCTGTAAAGGAGCCTGAGTCATATGTCCATTGACCGTTTTATCTTAAAAAAGCTGGACAACTGCCGGGAAGAGCATACACGCGCTAATTTACTAGAACTGTTTAGAATACGGATTGAGAAGGCGCAGAATAAGGAACGAGGCGGTAAAAAAGGTTATCGCAGAATACTTTAAATAAAGTCTGATCAATCCATAAGCTGCGGTAAGTCACATGTATCATGTTTTAAAGCTGCTGATATGGAGAGGGTGCTGAAATGTCCCTCTCTTTTTTGTGTGTCTAAAGTGGACAAAAAAAAGTCCCTCTTAATAGAGGGACAATGCCAATGAATCATTTTCACTAACACTATGCAGGATGGCTTCACAACCGACAATCTCTATACTGATCAAAGAGTTAAGGCATTTTTGAAGGGCACGCTTGCCGCTGGAGATTTTATTCTCCAAAGTGTTACTTAGAAGTTTTAATGTTTTTTGTACTGGTTGCTTATTTTCTTGATTGAAGTATACGGGAATACGTTTGTTTTGAAATGTAATTAATGTTCTCACAAAAATCACCTCGCCTGAGTTATTTCATGGCTTAATTGTAGTGCCCGTTTCTTAAAATTACCTTAAAAACACCTTATAAAAACATAAAGGTCTGAAAAATTTACAAAGTGTTCACAACAATCTAGGTAACAATCGAATTTAGTTCTAACTAATCGACAAAATGACGTATATACCCATATTAGAACCGATCCAATACATATTATTGATACCAATGACTCTACTAATATGAGAAACTATGACCAAAGTCACTATTTTATTTTTGGAGTGGGTATTTTGTAACAAATTGACAGTCTAATAGTCGGATGCTACAGTTACGATAGCCATATTTCCGTGGAAATAGGCTTTTTGCGTGAACTTTGCTATATATTAAGGATCGGGAGGGATGACAGATGATCCTGACCGTGCTTTCAGGACGACAGGAAACAGAGTGGTTTGACATCGAGGTAGCTGATGAATACTCGGTGGAACATTTAAAGCTGATGCTGGGTGTGCGCATTTTCGGCGAGCCTCCGGCGGAAGGCATGCAATATATTATGGAAGCAAAGTTCCCGGAAGGGCTCTGGTTCAGGGTGGGAGATAACCAGCTACTTACAGGATCCGGCTTGCGGGAAGGCTGTACTGTGCGTATTCAGCGCGCTTTTTCGACAACTCAGGACGAAGCGCCTGTGTATGGAAGGCGTTCTCTGTTTCAAAATGAAAAAAATGGGTAAATACACACATGAAATTATATGAAACCTTGGTAAAATGAAATAGTAAGCGAAAAGGGGGACTTTTGTCTTGAATGCATTATACCAGCGATCCCCGAGATTAAGGCCGGCGCTCCGAGAGGAGAAGCTGGAGATTTTACGGCCTCCGGCTGAGCCGAGCAAGCCGTCTTTTTCTATTATATCTATACTTATTCCGTTAATGATGACGTTGGTGACTATAGGCTTTTACGTATATATGAGCAAAACAGGCAAGATGGGCAACAGTAACTATTTGATGTTCCAAATGGTCACTGTGGTCATGATGCTTACATCTTATACGATTCCTTTTTTTGTCTATCTAAATAATAAGAAGGAATACAAGCGCAAGCTAGAGGAACGGGACCGCATGTACCGGGAACAGCTCCAAAAGCATCGTGAAGAACTTGAAATGAAACGCGAGGAGCAAATTCGCACACTATATGAAATTCACGGTGACCCGCAAATATGCACTCAAATTGTCAAAAACCGCAACAGTTCACTTTGGGAACGATCACCGGAGGATGAGGACTTTTTGCAGGTGCGTATTGGAACTGGACAAGTTCCCTTTCATATAAAATTGCAAATTCCACGCCCAGACGGTTATGACCGAGATCCTTTGTTGGGAGCTGCGGATGAACTGGAAGAAGAATTTCGTCTGGTAGACGCTGCTTCCATTGCATTACCGCTGTTTCAATCCAAAGTGGTTGGATTGGTCGGCGATCGGGAACATACCCTTGCTGCGTTAAGAGTCATTTTGGCACAAGTGACGGTTCGTCACTCGCCAGATGAAGTGAAAATTGCTTCCTTCTATGACGAGCGAGAGGAAAGTGAATGGACCTGGATGCGCTGGCTTCCACATGTGTGGGATGATGACCGAATCCAGAGAATGATGTCAGACCGCAGTAGTAGTGCACATCAATTAGCAGATTTTCTGTTTGCCAGACTGAACCGCCGTAAAAATAATCGTAATGAGCGTCAAGGCAAAGGGATGGAAGTCCCTTGTTATGTCGTTGTTTTATCTGACACCCAGCTGATTGAGGAAGAACCGTTACTGCCGTTGTTATTGGAAGACGGCCGAACCATTGATGCGTGTACGATTGTGCTGGCTTCTCGTAAAGAGGCTTTGCCGATGCAGTGTCAGCTGATTGTGGAGGCTTCCAAAGAGCAGGGCGTATATGCCCGTAAATCAGAGTCGGCGGAGGTTGAACAGCAAAGTTTTAAACCGGATCGTTTGTCAAAAGAGGAAGCCGATGCATTAGCGCGGTACATGGCTCCTATTCGCTTGAAGCGTTCCTCTGCTTCTGATATTCCCGCTGTGCTGCCTCTGTTTGATATGATGAGCGTAGCAAGTGTGGAAGAACTGGATGTGGCAGATCGGTGGCGACGTAACCGCCATCCTGATACCTTACCTGTGCCAATGGGCGTGCGAGCAGGCGGCAAGAAGATTATGATTAACCTGCATGATAAGATAGAGCGTCAAGGGCATGGTCCCCATGGCTTGATCGCCGGTACAACGGGTTCAGGAAAGAGTGAGGTTATCCAGTCCATCGTAGCCTCGCTTGCTGCCGAGTTTCATCCGCATGATCTTGCTTTTATGCTGATCGATTACAAGGGTGGAGGCATGTCCAACACGTTCGTTAACTTGCCGCATGTTGTGGGTACGATCACGAACTTGGACAATAATTTGATTGAACGTGCCAAAATATCTCTTAAAGCAGAACTGGTTCGTCGGCAGAAGATATTGAACGATGCAGGCAATTTACAGCATATTGATGAATATTACAGACTACTCCGGCAGCGGCAGGAACAACCGCTGCCTCATCTGGTTATTATTATTGATGAATTTGCACAATTAAAGCGGGATCAGCCAGAGTTTATGGACGAGCTAATCAGTATTGCTGCGATTGGGCGGACACTAGGTGTCCATTTGATTTTGGCGACGCAAAAGCCCGCAGGTGTCGTGGATGACAAGATTTGGAGTAACTCCAGATTCCGCATCTGCTTACGGGTGCAAAGCGAAGGCGATAGCCGTGACATGTTGAAAATACCGAATGCCGCGTGGATTACGAAGCCGGGACGAGGATATTTCCAAGTGGGTAGTGACGAAGTATTTGAAGAGATGCAGTTTGCTTGGAGCGGTGCGCCGTATATAGGCAACAGCGATATTTCTTCTGCACTACCTGTACATGAAGTGAGACTGAACGGAAAACGTGAAGCGCTACTGACGGGCGGCGAACGGGCAAGCTCGGGCTTAAAAGGAGAAGAAGCCCCTAAACAGCTTCAAGTATTTATTGATTATATTGCGAATGAGGCTGCTAAGGCAGGGATCGAACGGCTTCAGGGACCGTGGCTTCCGCCGCTGCCTGAATTGCTGGATTTAACAAATTTGCCGGCATGCACCGAAATAGATAGTACATCATCACCTTTGGAGCTGAAGGCTCTTATTGGTCTAGTGGATGATTTGCCGAATCAGCGACAGGAGCCAATTTATGCATCGCTAGATCATGGTCATTGGGCTGTGTATGGCATGCCCGGCATGGGGAAAACAACCTTTTTGCATACGTTGCTGATGTCCACGGCTCAGCGATTTGCTGCGAATCATTGGAACGGTTATATCATTGACATGGGTCGAACGATGCGCGACTTTGGGGAACTTCCCCAAATCGGGGCTGTTATGATGGCTGAGGAGGATGACCGGATCAAGCGATTGTTCCGTTATCTGTTCAAGATGGTGGCCGTACGCAAGGAAATGCTTTCCGAGGCTGGAGTCAAAACAATAAGCTCTTATCGACGTTCTGCTGTCGAGGATATTCCGCAAATTGTCGTAGTTATTGATGGATATCTTAATTTCCGTAATGCTTATCCAGATGAAAATGAACTGCTGGAATCTCTTTTGCGAGAAGGGGGTAGTCTAGGCATCACGTTTATCATTACAGCGAACCGGATTACCGATGTGTTTGAGAAATTCCGCAGTAACATACCGAATGCTGTTTCTTTTGAAATGTCCGACCCGAGTGACTATTACTATGCGGTAGGGCGACCAGCCAAAACGCCAGGACCGTTAATTCCAGGTCGCGCTCTGGTTAAAGGGCATGTTCCTCCGCTGGAGTTCCAGACGGCACTGCCTTCACCAGGAGAAGATGAGGCGGAGCGATCAGCACGGCTACGCCGCAATATTGCTGGCATTGTGCAGGAATGGAAAGGCAAGCACGCACCAGCTATCCTACCATTACCTGAGCGGATTCCACTATCGGAGCTGCTTCAGCAGTGGGATCGGACGAGTGGACCATCGGGCGCACTACCTTACGAAGTACCTGTAGGCCTACAGAGTGACGATCTTGAGCCTTTTCTCCTGAATCTGAAAGAAGGGCCCAATTTTATTGTGGGTAGTCCAATGGAGGGTGGAAAAACCTCCTTTCTAATGAGCTGGATTATATCGCTGGCTTATTACACATCACCCGATCAATTGGAAGTCTATACGATCGATACACGCTATGGAGGCGGGGGACTATCTAGATTACGACATCTTCCTCATGTTAAGGCTGCTGCTGAAAGTGAGGAAGAAATGGGACCTCTGGTACAGCAAGTGTATGATATTGTTCAACAACGGAACAAGGAGGGGAATGATCCCGAATTGCTCCTGGTCATTGATGATGCGGATATGTTAAGCAAGCAACTGAATGATTTTATGATAAAGGATCAGCTCTCCGCCATTGTACGGTTGGGACGTGATCGCAATGTGCATGTCGTGCTCTCGGGTGTGCCATCTGATTTTCCTACCTTTGGTGTGGACTGGTTTAATGATGTCAAGGCAAGCCAAAGCGGTATGCTATTTGGAACACTAGATTCGAATGATCTATCGTTCTTTCGTATCCCTTATTCGGAGGCGAACGCCGCTACTGGTGGACTAAAAGTCCTGCCACCTGGGCAGGGGTACTACGTACGGCGCAAATTTACCAGGATAAAAGCGGCAATTCCCTTCTCAGAGCAAGTGAGCTGTGAGGATTGGATAACGAAAATTCGTGACCGATGGCATGTTGTAGTTTGAAGGGAGGTGGCTCATAATGTTAACGTTTCAAGCTTCCAAGCAGAAGTTAATAACCCTCAAGGCGAAGGAACTGTTTTTTCTGGCAGGCGTATTGGGTTCTGACCGACTGCTTGGGGTGGAAGATCCGTTTAAGGGCTATCTAGCAGAGGAGTTGGCGGAAGAGTGGGAGCAAGTAAAAGCTACTCTTTTGGAAAAGGGTTATCTAAAGCGGGTAGATAAGGGCAAAGAGCTAGCAATGCCTCCTACTGTTTTTTCAAGAGTCGCTATCGCGGGATTATCCAACAGGGCTTGCCGTATACGCTATGTGCGGGGAGGTAAGCAATTTGAAGGCTATCTCCATTGCACGAACGAGCGTGTAGTGGAACTCGTGAAATCCGCTGATGAACCCGATGAGTATCGATTGTACGATCTGGGTAATGTGGAAAAGGCTTGCGAGACATTGATTGATAAAATGGGTTGGGTAGATCGACTTGTGCCTGAATCCCCCGCACTAATGTTCTCCAAGCAGGCGTTTAATAAAATTTACGAGCAATCGGCAGGGGAAAGTGTGTCTTTGATCAGCAGTAAACTGACCGAGGCTAGCGGAGATGCAGAGGGGTCTGCAAGACTGGCTCAGTCTTTGAGTTCCCGTGTAGCTGAGGGAGAACTGCAATTGCTGGTTTGGAACGGCAGGGAGTGGGAATCACAACGGGCAGCCTTTGTCCTGTGTCCTGCAATGAACTGGATATTTCGGATGAGCTCTAGTGGTAACGGGGACTGGCTGATTGCAGCTATGGCTTCAAGAGATCAGTTTGTGGATTTATTATTAAATTGGTTGAAACAGTCGGCAGTGAATGAAGAAGTGACAGAAGAAGGGTGATGGATATGCGCATTCGAGTTGAACCGGATGTGCTTCGGGGGCTTAGCGGGCAGCTACAGCATGCGGCGGAGCAAATTCAACAGTTAACAGCAGGTTTGGAGCAGGCGTTACAATCGCTGGATTGGGATGTATCTGCACGCGAGGCGATCTTGAATCATTGGATGCAGGCCAAGCGGATGTCAGAACAGATCCATGCTTACCTCCATACATCAGGTACACAACTGAACCGAAAGGCAGAGCAGTTTCAGTCTGTTGACCACAACTATCAAACGATACTGTCATTTGCCAGCCAACCATTGGGACGACCCGTCACGATGCTCGATTGGTCGAATCAGCAATCACCGTCTATTCTGCCTGGGCAAGCTTCGGAAGGAAGCAGCCTGATTTCTAACCCGCAGTCTGTCGTACATGCCATTTCTGGTGTACAGTCTTCGGATGTAGAAACGTTGCATCAGGATATTCTGATGCAGGCGTCTTCTAGCAGTCCGCAGGATTGGTATTTTACTGATCCGTCTACAGTAAGAGATCAGCCTGTCGCTTAGTTGGGATCGCGTTCCGGGACAATCTGGATCGATTGCAAAATTACTTGAGCTCGTTCCACAATTCCCGGCTTTATGGGACTTATTAGGTGTTTTTTTTTGTTAATATTATACTGTTAGGTGCTGTTTTATAGTTAAAAAGTGGGATTGTTACAATTAGGTCCTTTGCCTTTTGTAGGGAATTAAATAGCCATAGTACAATTTGAACCAGATAAACAAAAACATTATTTATCATCAAGGAGGACTCAAAAAATGGCAGGACGCATTTTAATTACCCCAGAACAGGTTGATCAGGTGGCTAACCAATTTAAACAAAGTGGTGAGCAAAGCCAGCAGATCGTTTCCAGTTTGACACAGTCCATCTCAGGTATGGAAGGTCAATGGGAAGGTATGACTAAACAACGCTTCTTCCAAGAGTTTCAGGAAGCTAGCAAACAAATGCAAGCTTTCGTAACGACTTTGAACAGCATCAGTCAAGAATTGACAGCTATCGCTAACAAATTCCGCACGGTTGACCAAACGAAATAAGTTGTCTTGCCTGATAGGCATTAACTTATCATATACCACTCTATTAAGAAGCAATATGTGAGCCATTCCTCACGGTTTGGCACAGGATGTTCAGGAAAAACCGGGCGATCTTCGGATACCCGGTTTTCTTGCCATCCATAGATGTATATAATAAGGTGAGGAAAACTAGCATACTGAATGATGTAAGGAGAGGGATGTTTCATGTCTTTTCAACCGAATCCGGGAGACGAATTGATCATAAACGGCACAGCTTATGTGGTTGGACGACATCCCGCTGCACCCGGTTTAGCCTATGCTCAAGCAGGGCGTCAGGGAATTGTATACCAGCTAAATGCCAATAACGGAGCGCCACATGAGGCAAAAGCCCTTAAGGTGTTTTTTCCGAAGTTCCGCATCCCGGCTATGGTTTATCAATCTGAGCATATGGAAGCATACGGGGATATTCCCGGTTTGCAGGTATGCAAGCGTGATGTGCTCACTCCAGAAAAAAACGGAAGTCTGATTGCCGAGCAGCCTGATTTGCTGTATGCGGTACTGATGCCATGGGTTCACGGTATGACATGGTTCGATTGTCTCACAGATCAGCGTCAGCTTGAGGCTTCCGATAGTCTGGCTTTAGCCAGAGCATTGGCAGGGATCGGTTCAGCTATGGAGCAAAAAGGATTGGCGCACTGCGATTTATCGGCGCCGAATGTGATGCTTCCGTTTTTTTCTGAAGTGGAACTGCCTGAAGGCACGTCAGCTGTGGAATTGGTGGACGTGGAACAAATGTATAGTACTAAAATGGATCGTCCAGACGCTCTATTGGCAGGTTCGCCAGGGTATGCCGCCCATCGTACCGTCCACAGCGGGTTGTGGAGTGCGTATGCAGACCGTTTTGCAGGGGCAATCATTATAGGAGAAATGTTAGGCTGGTCTGACCGTGTAGTAGTCGACAAAGCGTGGGGCGAAAGTTATTTTGATCAGCATGAAATGCAGACGCCTTGCGAACGTTATTTTATTTTACGAAAATCGCTGGAATCTCGTTGGGGCAGCAAGGTGGTAGAATTGTTCAGCCGTGCTTGGGATAGTCAGGATTTAAGCAGTTGCCCTACTTTTGGCGAATGGCTGGTTGTACTTAATGCGGTTACTGAGCAGGAAATTTCAGTTGAGGCTATAGAACCGGAACCTGCTGCGACAGAAACAATAGAATCGGCAGCGGTGGGTGGCCTTTCCAGTGAAGCTGCATCCTCTTTGTCAGCGCCTGCACCGCTCAAGACTGAACAGGCTGCACTGCTAAATCAGGCCGCCCTGGAGCAAGGAGAGCGTGGGGTAACGGACAAGCTGTTCCGACAGGCACGTGATTTGGAGCAGCAAAACAAACCTGCTGCAGCGCTGGAAGTATACCGGTCGTTGTATCATTTTGTAGAAGACGGCAGTCCTTTGCATGTGGAGGTGTCAGCTGCGATCACAGGACTAGAGGAGCAGTTGAATCCCATGACGCCAGAGCAACCTGAAAAAACAAAAGCCTGGTATCGCTCCAAAGCGTTTATCGTGACAACTGCGGCCGCAGTCGTTCTATTGGCAGCTGGAATCCCAGCCGTGAATATTCTTGCAGATCAGTCCAATCAGCGGCAAATCGAGGCAGCCAAGCAGGAAGAGGCAGCGAAGGCTGCAAAGGCGGCCGAGGAAAAGCTGGCAGCCGAGCAGAAAGCGGCTCAAAAATTGCTGACGGAGAAACAACGACAGGAAGCGGAACAGCAGACCAAACAACAGGCACTTGCTGCTCAAAAGCAACAGGAAGAGCAGAAGAAACAGCAAGCCCTTATCGCTCAACAGGTTAAATATGAAGCTTATCTCGCTCAAAAGGAACAAAATAAGCAGGCGGCTGCCAAGTTGGCGAAGCAAAAAGCGTATGATCAACAGGCAAAGTATGAAAAATACTTGGCTTTGAAAAAAGAGCAGGAAGCTCGTGCCGCCCAGGAAGAGGCAGCTCGTAAGGCAGCAGCCGAGGCGGAACAAAAGCAAAAAGAGTCCATGCATGCACGAAACAAGGAGAACGTTCTTCAGCTTATTTCCCTGTACAACAAGGCGTATGCCTCTCAGGAAGGTGGCAGCGCTGCGAAGGCAAAGAGCTTTGCGAAGCGTTTTAGAACACTATATGATAGTAATCCTTCTTATTATCGTTCGGTAGGTGAAGTAGGATATCGGGCCTCCTCTATTTATAATTTTTTAGGAGATACGAATTTTAGACTGCCTAAAATTTAATATTTCATATGTTTATATATAGGCGGAATGATAGATACGAAACAGATGGAGATAGAAGGTAACTGAGGGGAGCATGTACAAACCATGAATTATACAATACAGGCTTCACAACGCACTCCCGCCCTGATCATTTACCTGATTGACATCAGCGCGTCGATGAACATGCTGATGGAGGGGCGGCGGCGTATTGACGTTGTATATGAAGCTATATCGTTGGCGATCCGGCAGATGGTTTTTCGATCAACCAAAGGAAATCGGCTGACAGCGCGCTATCGGATTGCGATTTTGGCTTATAGTGACGATGTGTATGACCTGCTGAATGGTGTCAAGGGAATTGATGAAATCGCGGCCATTGGTTCGTTGCCCGATTTGACACCCAAACGGTTTTCAGATTCAGCAAAGGCCTTCTTGCAAGCTGAGCGTATTTTGCAAGCGGAATTACCAGGGATGCAGGACTGTCCTGCACCTTTGGTCTGTCATATGACAGATGGAGTTTCCACAGGTGATGATCCGGAACCGATTGCGAAGCGTATTATGAGCATGAGCGTACCGGACGGTAATGTACTGGTGGAAAATATATTTTTATCCGACAGGTTGCTGGAAACGCCTATTCAGGACCCCCGTCGCTGGAAAGGTCTAACACATAATACGCCGTTGCAGGATGAACATGCTGTGAAATTGCGTGATATGTCTTCTGTGCTGCCTGAAAGCTATCGGGAAATGCTATTTGAGGCAGATTATCAGTTAGGTGAAGGAGCCATTATGATGCTACCCGGAACCTGTGCGGAACTGGTGTCCATTGGGTTCCAAATGTCGGCCGCAACGCCTGTACGGTAAGGAGGTAAAAGCATGAATCCACCGCTGTCCCTGCTCCCCGTGAGCAAAAAAAAGGGAATGAATGCAAGGCTGACTCAGCAATTTGCTTACATAAGCTCTCAGACAGGCGATCAGCCTTTATCATCTCATCACAGTCGTTTTATGTGTCGTTATGGCTATGGAAGGTCTGCCGAATCTGCCAGTATGGGAGAAAGCGGACAGGATTTCGCCGCAGTACGTATTCATAAATCCGTCTGTTGTTTTGTCTTGTGTGATGGTGTCGGGCTCAGTTACCGAGGAGATTTTGCGGCCCGCTATCTGGGTTCTTCTTTACTGGATTGGATGGAACGGGGACAAGATCTGTCTGCTGATCAATTGAGAGTGTACCTTGAACGTTTGGCAGGTACAGCGGCAGAAGAACTGGATCGGCAGCCTTTGGATCACGAATCAGGCCTAATGCGTTCGGTATTGGAAGATAAACGTCGTCAGGGTAGCCAGTCCATGTATATTTGCGGTAAAATCGAACTGCCGAAGCGTGGCAGCCGTGGCCGTCTCCGACTTGCCTGGCAAGGGGATTCACGTTTGCGACTATGGAACGATGCCGAAGAAATCAGCGAGCTGTTCGATCATACCTTCTCTACAGCGGAGCGCTGGTCCACAAGTCGTGGGCCGATTGGAGGGAAGCCTCATTGGTATGAAAGAAGCATTCCCGCAGATATGCCGATGAGATTACAGGTATATACGGACGGTTTATCCGATTTGGACCCCATTCGCGAGCCTGTCCCTGATGAGCAGATACAGGTACTGCTGGATGCATCCCATACCGGGGGACTTGATGATGATGCTGCATTTATTGAGCTGCAGTGGTAAATGAATAAGCAAAAGGACGTTATACAACCATGGATATGGATGTATACGTCCTTTTTTTGATGAATACATAGAACATTACGATTCGTTAAGATATTTATAGAATGTAACGAGGAGGAGAAGGAAAGACGCGCTAATGCGCGTAATATTCGTACTTTTCTTAAATATCGCAAAGGAATAGCAAAAAATGCGCAAAAATGGTGATTATAAAGTATATCCTTTTGGGTAATCTTGTGATTATACAGATTACTGAAAGGGAGCGATACATATGAGCTACACATATGCAGGAGGCGCACGCTTTGAAGGAAAAACGGCTCTGATCACGGGGGCTGGTTCTGGCATTGGCAAGGCAACGGCCATTCAAATGGCTAGAGAAGGAGCGAATGTCGCTCTTTTTGACGTAAGTAATGAGCGTATTTTGGAGACAGAAAGAGAAATTAATGCTATACGTGAAGGGTCAGCGCGGGCATTTGACGTGGACATTGCCGATCCGGTGCGTGTGGAAAAAGCAGTTCTGGAAGCGGTTGAATTATTTGGCGGTCTGCATATCATTTTTGCTAATGCGGGGATTAACGGGGTCGTCGGACCGATCGAGGATCTGAGCATTGAGGATTGGCGGCAAACATTGTCCACGAATCTGGACGGTACCTTCCTGACGGTGAAGTATACAATTCCACATTT
Source organism: Paenibacillus sp. CMM36 (assembly GCF_053570945.1). Lineage (NCBI taxonomy): Bacteria > Bacillati > Bacillota > Bacilli > Caryophanales > Paenibacillaceae > Paenibacillus > Paenibacillus sp. CMM36. The sequence continues at coordinate 19,881 of NZ_JBSEDY010000018.1, read as the reverse complement.
GAAAAAGAACGGTGGCGGCAGCATTATTATTACCAGTTCCATTAATGGAAATCAGCGCTTTACCAGCTTTGGGATGTCAGCCTACAGCACATCGAAGGCGGGTCAAACTGGTTTTGCTAAAATGGCTGCGCTGGAGCTGGCTAAGTTTCGTATTCGTGTCAATGTCATCTATCCGGGTGCCATTTCGACGAATATTGATGAAACCACGGAGAAGTCGGAAGGGTTAAAGCAAATTACCATCCCCGTCAAGTTTCCCGAAGGAGGACAACCGTTGGCTGATGGACCAGGTCAACCCGAGCAGGTAGCTGATTTGGTAACATTTTTGGCCTCAGATCATTCGCGTCATATTACTGGCGCACAAATTGTCATTGATGGGGCAGAGTCGTTATTGTTTTAGAAATAGAGCATTGTCTGGGACAGAGAAATGTTTTGTGGTATCCTGAGTGTATTGTCTTGGTTACGGTGCGAATGTGAAGCTCACATAAAAAACCTGGATCCTTCGCACCTCGAAATTTGTCGAAATGGATTCGAATTAATTTTTTTGATAGAAGTCGATAGTGGATTCAAGCTTGTTTGGCATCGTTTTTTTCGAAAATGCATGGAATTGATATCATTAGGGTATTAATTCCTTCATTTTCGCTGTCGTCGCACTCTATATGAGTGCGTGGATTGCGAATTTGTTGGCTGGTAAAAGGTTTGGTTTAGAACAAGTCGTGGTTCAGTACAGTCAGCATTTTTATTTTATAAACGAAGATTTGCACGAGGAGGATTATATGAATAAAAATGATGATCGTCATGATAACACCCCAGAATAAAGAAGGCAGTCGAAAATATAGACATACTCTTGATAAACTTTCTAATACATAAATAATCAGTCAAGTAAAACGCCGTTCGGAACGGAGAAAGCAATCACTATTTATCAAGTTTGTCCCTAATTGACAATGGAGTAGGTTGGGGTATTTTTATGAACGTAAGGAATTTGAAACTCACAAATCTAATATTTAATAGTAAAGCTGATCCTTTCTAGGATCAGCTTTACTATTGACCCATTCCACTCTACAAGTAAAAGTACTTTTTTACTTGTGAGTCTTTAGCGTTCTGCCCTTAAAGAGAATATACGACAGTTCATGTTTGATAATTTTATTATTCTCTATTGTTTTCACATAATCTATGTCATCTTCGCGAGTTACAATTTCATCCTTATCTATACTGGGCCTTTTACGATTTCTATTTTCCCCGGCCGTGCTATTGTCAGAAAAAATAAAAGTGGTATTTAAATCTTCAATGCCCTCACTAATCTTTTTCCCTGTCATATTCTTAGCTGTAATGGCCAGATGAATTTTTTCTCCCATGGTCAATTTGTACGATAACAACTGGAATGCATTTTCATTATCCACTTGTTCTCTAAAATGATCCAAATCTTCTACATTCTCCATCATAGGTGTCTTCATTAATTCTTTCCCAGAGAGGGAATACAGTTTATTTTGCTGATCCCATTCCTGGTGTATGTCTAAGTGCTTAGTAAGTACCCCTAAAGGGACAAACATCGCATTTTTATAAAGCACAGGGACGGTATCCATCACGGACGAGCTCGAGTCGGTAACAATCTCAGTGGAGTTCATTTTAAACTCAACCTTGTGTGTTCCAAACTTAATTGTAGCCGTATTAGAAGTTGGGTTAAACGTAGTCTGTCCTCCCAACAAATCATTTATGGATCTCAAAGGTACCATATAGCGATTATTCTGATCAATATAAGGTGCTTTGGGGGCTGTGAACAAGACATAGTAATTGTTAATCTTCAAAAATGGAGTGTTTGGAGTTATACTCTGAGCTGACATTTTTCCTATATAGGGTAGAGAAAAACAAAGAAACAATGCACCTATAAGCATAATTCTGAACAACATCTTTCCCATAAAAATATCCTCCTTAAAAGAGAGGGGCTAGCAGCCCCTCACGGAATTCAATCTAAAAATATATTATCTGTTTCCTCTCCTCCATGTACGTAATCCACTACAACTTTACTCCGTGGCATAGAACAATAATCATAGGTTTGACTGTTTCGCCAAGGAATATTATCTTCTGAATCTTTACCAATGTAGGATGTAGCCCAACGAACTCTTCTAATGTATGATCCGTCATTATAGTCTTGTCGATCTTGTAGTCAGAAGGGACATAAAATTTCATTTGTACTTCTTGATCAGGCTCAAAGCGTGGCTTAAAAGTATAAGGCTCTTTTACACTTTCAATGAGCATGAAAGGAGCCCAGTCATTATATTCTGTACTATGCTGCAAACCAACATCAACCGCCAGCCTGGAAGAAATAAGGGACGTTATTGATCTCTATTTCATTGACCCTAGTGGAGTACAACCTAAGCAGAAAGTCCTCTCTATCCTGCGGTAGCATCTCGCAGAGGCTGACCAGAAGATCGGTGGGTTACAGCAATTCCGCGCTGATTTACAGGCCAACATCGAACGCTTCGAGCGCTGGTTCAAGGTAAGAGAGTAGCATTAATTTTTTCCTAGTTGCTCAGGGCGCACAGCTGGCGTCCCGGCCGGTTGAGACAGTAATGAGCAGGGGAATTGTTGCAACCATTTTATGGGATGATGCATCTGTCGAAAGCGTCGTCATGAACGAAGGCTTCTTAGAGAAGCTTGGAACAGGTGGTGTTCACATCTCGATGACAAGTGGACTCGCCCGTTCCTATGTCAAGTCTATTGTCGACCTTTTGAGCATTGAGCAGAGACAAGACTAACATCAAAATCCGGTGCGCGTTCACGAGATAATACCCGCTTTATTAAGCAATTCCAGTCTACAGATGTTAAGAAATTCATAGTACGGGGACAACCTGTTCAAAACCTGAGAAAAGACTAAGCTAACGGAGAACGTTAGTTTAACTTCGAAGAGGCTGCGCCACACGGTAGCCCCAACTTATTTTTTATCCGAAAAAATCATGTTAAACGCCAAGATTCACTGGTCTATTCAGTTAATTCTCCGATGCTCCTGACGGATGTGTCGGAGGAAAAGAACATATTACGTATCGGGTTCGCGGATTTCGCGGATTTTTGTTTTTATCGTGATACATGTTCTTTCCCAAGACATGAATCGGTACCCGAAAAGGACAAGAACTTATAATCTTATCCCATCCCTTTTTGCCTACTGGCGCCTCCTGATAGGAGCAATAGACTTGAACATCCGTTGAGGCTGTTAATTTTGCGGGATGGGAACGACCTCCTTGCGCACCTCGTCCGGCTGCGTCACGGTTAGCTTTCCAGACGAGTCGGTCACGGAACCGCCGACTGTATGCTCGAAGCCGATCCGGGTGACCTTCCCGTCCAGTCCGATCAGGCCGCTTTCCTCGGTGCTGGAATCTCCGGCAATGCCTCTGCTATAGAATACCAGCGGCTTGTCGATTTTCGGCGTCGGACCCGTACGGTCCTTCAGCTTTTCCTCCAGCAGCAGTTGAAAGCTATCTCCAATGCTTCCGTCAAAATGGGCCTGCCATGTCGCGACAAGGAAATCGTCCTTGTATTCGTAATAGGTCGCCGTCTCATTGCCCTCGATGGTGAAGAAGCGGAGTGCCTCTCCTTCGGGAAAGAGGAAGGCGGTGCTGTAATCCTCGGATTCGTGGAGCGTCCGCAGTGGCGTATGCTCGTAATGGGTTCCAGAGAACATCGCTTCCATGACCAGATTCCTGCTTGCGGCCAGATCGCCGGTATAGAGCGCGTCCCGCTGCTTATCGGAGAGTGGCGACTCGATGGCGACAGTGTTGTTTTTCCATTCCACCTTGTAGCCGTACTGCTCGGAGACGAAGCGCAGAGGCACGTAGACGCGATTATGGACGGCCTTCGCTGGCACGTCGAGCGAAATCGGACCCGACGAGGACGAGTTATTCCCAAACGTCTCGGTCGCGGCCGTCTTCTTCCCGACGGTCAGCTTAATCGTCTGCGACCATTTTCGGACGACCACGGTGTCCGTTTTCGCATCCCAATCGACGGCGGCGCCCAGTGCTTCGGAGACAGCTCGGATCGGCACGAGCACCCGTCCCTGATCGTCGATGGGGGGACTGTCGGTCGCGATCGGCTTGCTCCTCACCGTAATGCCAATATCCACGGTGGCGAATGCGGTTGTACCGACGGATAATGCACCGATGACGGCGAATGTGCATAGAAGCTTTTTCATAGTATCCACTCCTGTTCTCATGACGGCAGCGTTCTTTCCGAATGCATACCAGCAATCTTTATTCGTATGTTAGACGCGGGTGAACTTGAAAAAGTTTCCATCCATAGATTGGCTGACCACAGACTCATGGATCAGCTGCCTTGTTGCGCTAAACATTCCTGTAGAGCTTATTCTCTATATAAAAAAGACCACTTCAAGGTTGAAGTGGTCTGGTGTTCTGATCCCATTTACTCTGCAAGTGACTCAATCAATTTTGGAAAAGAGCCTCCAGCTCCTTTAGTAATTTTTCAGTTCTAAAATTGGTTGCGGCCATGTCCATTACACTCAAACAGATTTATATACAAAATTATAGCCAACTTAATATTTGGTGCTGATAGTGTGTACATACAATAAAGTTGTGTACTAAATTCCATAATTTTAAATTTATTCATTAGAAAAAATAGTACTCATCCTGCGTTACTCCACAAATGCGCCCGATTGTGGTATAAGGGATGACTCTAGGTATTGCATTTACATCGTTAAGCACAAAAATAAGATTTTAAAAACAGGAGTATTATTGATTGTTTCCAAACTGGATTTTACTTTTCCATTACGAATTGCACTTTCAATTGTCTTACGTAACCCTGATAAAATAAATTAAATATTTTGAAATAACAAAAAGTAAACACCCTATAAATCCTTATAAAAATCTTTAAAAATGCATATTTTACACTAAAAAATTTGCTTAAAATGAAACCGTACTACAAATCTTTGTTATTGACTAACAGGCTACTTCATCGATTCTAAAGCAATTGTTAGCAAAGAAGGAGAAGACATTATGAACAAAATAGTTGGAAAAGTTGCTGTTATTACTGGAGCAGGTGGCGGATTAGGTAAATATATTGCACTTCGTTTTGCAGAAGAAGCTGCTAAACTGGCATTATGTGATATCAATGCAGAAGGGCTTAACGAAACTACTGAATTATGTAAAAGCAAAGGTGCAGATGTATTTGCAAAAGCATTTGATGCTACTGATCTTAAACAGTCAACAGCATTTATTTCGGATACGGTTGCACAATATCAAACTGTAGATATTTTAGTAAATTTAGCGATGGCGATTGAGCCACCTCATTCGTTCTTAGATCATACGCGGGAGACTCTAGAACGAAGCTACCAGACGGGTCTTGTTACAACATGGGACTTTATGAAACTTTGCTATCCATACCTGAAAGAAAATGGTGGTAAAATCATTAACTTTGGCTCTGGAAGTGGGAATGAAGGACAAGAAGGCTATGCAGCATATGCAGCGATTAAAGAAGCAATTCGTGGTCTTTCGAGAGTAGCTGCGCGTGAATGGGGACCTGACAATATTAATGTAAATGTCGTAAACCCAGGTGCCATTACAGATGCGATTCAAGCATATTTAGACCAAATGCCTGAAGGTCAACGAGATCCACTTTATTTAGGTTTCTCACAAACTGCTATAAGAAGATTTGGCACGCCTTACGAGGATATTGCACCTGTCGTACTGTTTTTAGCGAGTGAAGACTCTAAACACATTACGGGACAAACAATCAATGTAGATGGCGGTGTCATTATTAACGCTTAATACCTTAAATGAAATAGATGGTGCATATTGCGATCTATGCTATTAATAGGTATGGGTTAATGGAGAGATAGACGCATCTAATAAGAAAAAACTGCTAATCTGCAATGGATTAGCAGTTTTTTTCGTGAACAATCAATTAATGATTGAGTGTATTTTTTCGGTACTGATTTGGTGTTACACCCGTAAATTTTTTAAATAGGCTTGAAAAGTGGCTTTGGTTATTGAAATGAAGCAACATACAAATGTCGGCTACAGAATAGTCCGTTTGGATCAATAATTTTTGTGCTTCTTTTATTTTTTCTTCTTGGATATATTTTCCAATTGGTTTGTTTGTTTCTTTTTTAAAGAGCTGCGATAAATAAACTGGATTTAAATGGACGAGGTCTGCTAAATCCTTTATCGAAATTTGTTCAAATATATGATTGAATATATAGTTTTTACAAGTATTCACAGCCTTAGAATGTGCACTTTCCCTATTTTCATTCATACGGTCAACTAATGAAAATAATAAGTTATCACCAATTAATAAAACTTTTTGTAGGTCAAACGTTTCTTCAACTTTTTGAATGCTAATATCGCTCATTGTATAGGCAATTTCAGGATAAAGACCGCCTTCAATAGCTGCCCTCGTCGCAAGTGCAATATAAATGATGATTTGATTTTTAATGTTACGAAGGTGGCTTTTTTTCGAAAGTTGACTCAATCCCTCCATTTCAATTGATTCTAAATGCTGTAACAGCTTTTCCTTCTTTCCTTCTTTCACATATTGCCATATTTTCTGCTCAGTTTTATGGTCTAAATGAAAAGACGTTTCCAGACGAAGATGCCGTATTGCTTGTTCAATATGAGTGGGTTCAATTTCGTCAAAATTCATTAATTGAGATCTCACTATTTCTTCATCCATAGGCTCTTGGTAGATTAAAAAATACGTGAGTGAACAAAGCGATACAATTTGTTTTTGGTTTAACAGCTCTAATTGACTGTAATAATGGCATAACTCTTGCTGATAACTAGAGGATATTTGATGATCATGCATAATACCATTTACGGTGTTCTCGGTAACCTCAAAGGAAGTGAAAGGTCCGATTATTATCGTTTCTGTGGAAGATGAATGAAATACAATGAGCGTTTCTAGATAGTTTGTTATTCTAATCAAAGGAACGTTTTGTTGATCGCCAGGTTGAATGAGCCTGTTTATAAATGTTTCTATTGAATCAAAAAGAGGATGTCTTAGCTGTTTTCCACTTCTAGTAATACGATGACTTTTATTCTTGAAAATAAAAAGAGGAATATTGTATGTGTCATAGATCAATTGAGAGATATATTCTAAGTTTTGTTTCACCATTATTGCCACTCCTAAATTGATTAAGTAACCTGTCAGTCAATAACTAAGATTTATAGTATAACCACATTATTGCTATAGACCATGAGTTTCTATGATTGACGTTGAAGTACCCATAACATCGATCACTTTTTCTTTTGGAGATCCTAGAGTAAAAAAAAATGGTGTTTTCTTCTGTAACCCTCTACGGACAATAAAGTAGAGTTCTTGGTCTCACAAAATCATCATTTTCATTCGAGCATATACAATAATATTGAGTTTTGAATTAATTATCAATTACCCTTATTGCTCTAAAAGAGTTCTTATGATGTAACCTACCGTCGGGTCTCTTTAATTTTGAGAACACAACTTTATTGTATTTTTTTCAGTTAGAACTCAACTTTATTGTTCAGAACTCATCTTTATTGGGTTTGATCAGATAGCTCCTGCAAAGGCCTAATTCCTTGAGCTCACCGTGCAGTCTGACGGAAGAACAACATGTCTTCCACGCTTTCATGCCGCTGCTCGCCTTCTTACAATCCATAGGCTCCCAACCGAAAACATAAAAAACCGAACCTTTTTTCCATCGAGCGACAATATAGGGTGTAAGCTGCTTACTCAGGAGGGCCCTCTGAATGCAAAGTGAATCTATGTACCACGTGCTCACAAAAATGATTGAAGGAGATCAGCAGGCGTTTCATACGTTGTATGATGCCACCTATAAGGATGTCTACCGGACCGTCTCTTTTCTGGTGGATCATCCGCAGGATCGCGAAGATATTATGAATGAGATCTACATGCAAATGTGGACCTCGCTTCCCAACTACGATCCGAATCGTCCTTTCCACTTCTGGTTGCACGGCTTGGTCATCCGACAAGTGCAAAGATTCCGGGTGAAAAGCTGGAGGAGATTCCGAATTTTCGAACGCATCCGTGTCTTTTCTCGGGAAGAGTATCATTGGGATCAGCCCACGTTGAGGACGGATGGGACAGACCCCGAGATATCGAGGGCCATGCACAAGCTGACCGATAAACAGCGGACGGTGATCATCCTCCGCTTTTATCACGACTATACGCTGGAGGAGATTGCGACATTACTCGATATTCCGCTGGGTACAGTCAAGTCCAGATATCATGCCGGCCTGCAGTCGCTTCGAAAACAATTGGGAAATCTCCCGTTGGAAAGGATGGTAAAGAACAATGCCTATTGAAAGTCAAATCAGCGAGTACCTGCACCAAGAGGCAGAGACCATGGAATGTCCCCCGGCTGTTTCCAAACGAATCGAACAATCGTATTCTCAATACGTACAACGGCAAAGGAGCAAAAAAACGATGAAAAAACGATTGATCGGCGGCATTGTTGCTGCAGTAATTATGATTCCAACCGCGGCATTCGCGGCCCCTCCCCTGATTGAAATGATTACGAGGACACCGATGACAGCCCAACAAGTCAGGATGGATGCGGTTGGCCAAGCAGCGCTTGAAAAGTTGTATCGCTCTTATCCGGAAACCAAGTCGTTTGAAATTATCGACGCCAGCCAGATTGGAGGAGCCCCCGCGAATACAAGTCAGGGGAAAGCCATCCAAACAAGCATCGTGCTGCAGGAAAAGGGAGCTCACGGCAAAAAGGTCCGACTTGATTTGAACGGTATCACGGGTGAAATCGAACAAGTGAACCAAGAGAATTGGGAGCCCCAGGAGAAGCCGGTCATCTCCTTAACCGATCAAGAAATCAAATCGAAAGTAGATGACCTCATTAACAAACTGTACGGCAGCTCCAGTAAGTACGAATGTAACATGGAGCCGATGCAGAACCCGGACCAAAAAACATTTATATTGAACTACACCGAAAAGGGATCAACAACGCCTTTTTATCAGGCATTCGTTCAAGGGAATACGATCAGCGTTTCTCTGATCGGAGGCGGCCCTGCTCCATCCGTGGAAGGCTTTTTCATGACTAACGGCAAGCCTGACTATACTGCAGATGCCTTTTTAAACGATGAAGAGCTCTTTTCTTTACTTCACATGAGTCCAGCAGACTTGAAACAAGAATTGGCAAAGGGGGCATCTGTCGTCGAGATCGCAGCATCTAAAAAGATTTCCAAACAACAAGTCATGGACGTAATCGCAAGTACGCAGGCAAAAAAACAAATCCAAGCCGATCCGCATGGTGGAGCTACTGATGACGATCGTACGCTGGAACTATTGAAACGGATTCTGGAACCCAAAGTATTGAAAGTGATTGAACACAAAACGGAAACGCCTTGGTAGGAAGACAATACAGGCGCCAGAAATGGCGCCTGTATTTTATTTTTTAGATATTCTTACATTGTATTCGAAATGCAATAATGGCTTCTTTACAGTCAAAAAGTAGGGCATGGGTTGGTTGTTTATGGCCATCATTGATACAGAAGGGAAAGTTCATTTTGAGTCAATTTGAAGACGAAGAAATGCCGGCAGAATAGGCAAAAATCCGACTGCCGAGTGATTGGGACAACGTGCTGAAGCTTTTGGAGAAGTAAACGTCCATGAGCCGCCGAAGGATAAGCCCGAATAAGGCCGTTTTTCGGAAATGGACATAGAAAAGCGGGGATCAGCCAGTTGGCCAAATCTTTGCTTTTTTGCATTGTTCCACGGAAGGCTATTCGACACTGAAGGCTGTGGTACGAAGATCAAAAAGCCCATGTAAATTCCTCCCTGAAAAAAATATACGAGATTATAATTGTTGAAAAATCAAGTTGTCATGGGGAAGGTGAAACTTCCTAAATTACGCATTTAACAAAAAAAGTGCTATATACTCAATTCCGGTATATTCGCTATTGATTAATTGAATACGTTGGAAAAACTATCAAGTTACCTGTATAATTAACATGAATATTCCAAAAACCATAAAAAATTAGTTGTAAATTACAAAAAAAGATTAGTAACTATTTGCATACAAAATTATACATTAATAGAATAAAAATTAAATAATGGAGGGAATTGCAAATGAAGAAAACATGGTTTACAATGCTTGCTACACTTACAATGGTTGCTGCTTTAGGTGCTTCTGTATCCGCCGCTAGCAAATAACTAAAGATCAAGCGACTCCTTCTGTCGAAGTTCTGCCAGTAGGAACTGGAAGTAACGAAAAAGCGGCAGATAAAATTGGTATTGTAGATAATATGAATAAACCAGTTATAGAAACAACGAGTGATGCTAAAGTCGAAATATTAGATCCAGCAACAGATTAGACGTCTGCTCTTGATCCTAAGAAAATAAGCACTTCAAGCAGCTTAGGGTTATTCAGCATTACGTACCCAACCTCGTTCTGGAACATTAACAGCCAAGGTACTTATATTGCTGAATTTTCAGGTGTAAGAGACACTATTTATACTCACTACTATTTCCCTACAAACAGCTCAGGAGAAATAAAAATTAGAGGAGCTGTGAATGGAGGATTACCCACATTCGGGAAGCTATACCATTACTGCATATGAATTAGGCAGTAATAACGCTGTGTCCAGTTCCACTTTTAAAACAGGTGAGCGCATTTTTGTACGCATTTACAATTTAAATAAAAATAAAAATTATTTCTTTGGTGTTCATATAACAGTGCTAATACCATAAGCGGGGCCTTATCCATCGACCACAGCTAATTGTATAAACGATAAAACACGGGTCCAACAAAAAGGAACCTGTGTTTTTCTTTATGTTACGCAGGCAATGTGTAAGGTTGGATAATAGAAAACTTCGGAAAATGGTGCTGTACATTTTCCAAATCTTTTCTACATAAATGAATTATTATGGAGGTGCTAAATGGCTTTTCTAGAAGATAGTTCTAAAAAAGAAGAAATTCAAGAACGCTATGAGCAATTATGGAGTGAACTTTTAGTTAGAGATGAGGAAGAAGCAGAACATGTTATAAAGAAATTAGAATATGAGTTGTTGCCTACCCGTCAGAGAATCCTAAGACGATGCGGGGAAATCCTGTCTCCATTAAAAAAACGTTTTATCTGGATTATCCTTTTTAGTGTGATTGGGTTCTTCCTTTTAGCTTACGTATTATTTATATATGTATCTTTGTGGGTTGAAGATTATTAAGGACGTTTCTGTGAAACCCGAAGAGTCTTTTTTTATGAGCCTGTTGAAACCCTAAATGCTGGTTTTAACCAGCCGGGATATCTGTAAAAAATAGACTCGCTGATCGGCAAGTAAGGGAGCGAGCAGGACAAGAGTGGGGGAAACAGGCTCATGCTACTGGCTCTAAGGCGGCAAGAGCGGCCACCTAAGAGCCAGTACGCACCGCTGGGCCGCTACTCACGCCGATAACTAGAGCGCCTACGCCGGGAGAAAGCGTCCGGCCAAGGCGCTCTACTTTCCTGGCGCTCGCTTAACGCAACCCACGGAGCGAAGGACCTTGAAAAGGGATTAGGGAGGGCAAAAAACACCATGAACGCTACATTTCGCTCATCATCTCAAAACATATGAATTTTGTGGTATAGATTAGAAACTTTCGAATTATTTCATACGTCTTATGTAAGGGTGCTTATTGAAAAAGGAGGTAATTTATCTTGAAAAAGGTTATTGTGTTTGTGTTTTTCTTCGTACTTATGTTTCAATCCTGGGCGATTGCTGATGCTGCCAATCCGATATCCGTTAACGCGGTGAATGTGAATGGGAAGTTTATAGCAACCGATGTTTCACCTATTATTAAGGACGGGCGTGTTTTGGTCCCTATACGCACGCTTGCTTCACTGGGGGTAACCTATCAATGGGATAGTAAAAGTCAATCTGCCCTCATCACAAAAGGCAAAGATCAAATTAAGCTGACGGCCAACAAAAAAGAAGCATTTAAAAATAACCAAGCAGTTCAGGTAGACGTTCCTGTCCAAATGACTCAAGGAAGGATATTGGTACCTATTCGTTTTGTGTCGGAGAACTTTGGTTACAAGGCAAACTATGAGAAGATTCGGTCTATTTTATTTATTCAAGACGGTAATTATAAGGTAGACCAAGAGAGCTTACAGGCAGAAGATTTACAAGCAGCCCGTCAGTCTGCTATATCGTTACCAGTTCAATCCTCCTTCAAATCGCTTTCTTCATTAGAAAAACCCAGTGCTAATAAAAACTATGGTTACGCCTTCCCGAGAGGGGATTCGTCCAGATACATGTATTCAAACAATGTTGGACACACGGTAGTCGAAATAAAAAATGGAATAGCCAAGGCAGTTTGGCAATTTACAGAAGGAAATGGTCTGGATGATATTGTATCTAGTGCTGGCCAAAGACCAAGTTATAATTACGTCGGATGGGTAACAGACATTACAATGGGTAATGATAGAGATGGAAATTTCAAGATTATATACAAAGATGATAAAGGTCAACAAAAAGATCTCACTGCAAAGGCGAAATCCTATACAGATATTATCCAACCTATTCCTAATGAGACGAGAAAACAATAGTAACTGAACCAGTTTATTAAGGACGTCCTTAGCAAGGGATGTTCTTTATTTTGCTTATGAATTCAAATTATAAGCAGCAATGGATTTTTAGTGAATTACAAATTATTGGAGGTTAGTTGGGTATGAAAAAAATCTTTCTTTCATCTATGCTTACTTTAGGTATGCTTTTAACATTTGCTATTCCGCTTTCTGCTGCACCATCCATTCAATTGGTGATCAATAGTGAGGTCGCTAATTCAGATGCTCCACCTGTTTCCGTTGCAGGAAGGACTATGGTTTCTTTAGCTTCCTTAAAGCCGCTAAAGCTTAATCTAGTCTGGAACGCGGACAAGAAGACGGTGACTGTCAATGCTCCTGGGGTAAAAGAAAAACTTGTACTTACGATCGGCAAAAAAGAAGCTTTTTATGGAGAAAAAACACTTACTTTGGATGTGCCTGCTCAATTAAACAAAAATCGCGTAGTTGTACCATTGCGCTTCATCAGCGAAGCCTTTAAAGCAGAGGTAAAATGGAAAGCGGACAAAAATACTGTCATTATTCGGAGTGCTGACCAAGCAGAAAAATATAAGAAGTTGTATCAAGGTACGGATTTGGTGGCGGCACGTAAAATCGCTGTAAATCTTCCTTCTAAGGATGAAAATGCGCTTCATAATACCGAGGAGGGTGTTTATTATCAGTATATCTTTCCTGAAGGAGAAGCATTGAGATATTATTATGTTGTTGGGAATTTATATACTTACTATGAAATTAAGGATGATGTTAAACATATAGTTTGGGAAGGTGTAGAAGAAGATTCGAGGAAGAAAATGAAAGAAAAAGGAAAGCGTCCATCGGAAGACAAAACACAATATTATTTTTTACAAGAACGTGTGGATCATAGTGTCACATATGGTAAAGTGGGGACCGAGAAGCCAGTAACGCAAGCTTTGCCTAAAAATACTACAGGATTAGCAGATATTATTGTACCTATTTCCGGCGAAGTAAGGAAAGATCAAATAAAATAGATTTTTCACTTCATTTTGGACGTTCTGAGCAATAAGGGACGTCCTTTATCTATGCTTTCCTTTTAAGTTTTCTGATCCGAGCTTCAGGAAGTCGATAGGCTAAAAAAAACAATTAGTAGGGGGCTAGAGAAATCTAGGAGCACCCCTTTTTTCTGATTTTGATAAGATTAACGCACACACCAATAAGTAAATATAGCTCTGCAAGCAGAAAAATTAATTGATCTGACCATAAAAAGTCTTTAGTTGAAAATATGGATATGATAACTCCGAATGAAATGAGAAGCATAAATAATTCTACAACCCAATCAGTTATCCTACTGGTCTTCCCATTTTTCTGATATGTTGCATGAATAGCGCGTACAATTAAACGGATTATTAATGATGCTAACAACCAGTTATAAAGAGTGTTCGGATAATTATATGAAATTCGCAAAACTAGACTAGCTATGAGCCATACCAAAAGAACAAAAGTTAAATAATAAGGATTTTTTAGCATCGTTCTCTCCCCTCACCTAGTTTACAGTTATACAATTATTATACAGTTTTTGCGTGCAAGTTTACAAAAATGAGCATAATTCGTAAAGGAAAGTAATTTCGGAAAAGGTCATTGTTTAGAAAAGGCGTTTTTGGAGGAATCCAAGAGCGTTCTTTTTTAATGGCCGGTTGTAACCCTAAAGGCTGGTTTGAACCAGCCTGGATACTGTAGCAAGCGGCTGGCTTCCAGATCGGTGAGCAGGAGAGTAGGCAGGATAAGACAGGGAAGCAGGCTCATTGCTACTGGCTCTAAGGTGGCAAGACCCACGGAGCGAATGAAGGACCTTGAAAAGGGATTAGGGAGGGCAAAAAACACCATGAACGCTACATTTCGCTCATCATCTCAAAACATATGAATTTTTTGGTATAGATTAGAAACTTTCGAATTATTTCATACGTCTTATGTAAGGGTGCTTATTGAAAAAGGAGGTAATTTATCTTGAAAAAGGTTATTGTGTTTTTCTTCGTACTTATGTTTCAATCCTGGGCGATTGCTGATGCTGCCAATCCGATATCCGTTAACGCGGTGAATGTGAATGGGAAGTTTATAGCAACCGATGTTTCACCTATTATTAAGGACGGGCGTGTTTTGGTCCCTATACGCACGCTTGCTTCACTGGGGGTAACCTATCACTGGGATAGTAAAAGTCAATCTGCTTTCATCACAAAAGGCACAGATCAAATTAAGTTGACGGCCAACAAAAAAGAAGCATTTAAAAATAACAAAACGGTTCAGGTAGATGTTCCTGTCCAAGTAACTCAGGGAAGGATATTAGTTCCTATTCGTTTTGTGTCGGAGAATTTTGGCTATAAGGCAAGCTATGAGAAGCTTCGGTCTATTCTATTTATTCAAGACGGTAATTATAAGGTAGACCAAGAGAACTTACAGGCAGAAGATTTACAAACCGCTCGTCAGGCTGCTATATCGTTGCCGGTTCAATTTTCTTTCAAATCGCTTTCTTCTTTAGAAAAACCTGGGGCTAATAAAGAATACAATTACATTTTCCCAAGAGGGGATTCTTCCAGATACATGTATGGAAACAATGTTGGTAATACGGTAGTTGAAGTTAAAGATGGAGTGGCCAAGGCAGTCTGGCAGTTTACTGTATCCAGGGGTCTGGAAGATATTGCATCAAGTGCTGGAAAGAGACCTAGCTATAATTACGTTCAATGGGTGACTGATATCTTGATGTTTAATGATGAGCATGGAAATATCAAAGCTGTATACAAAGATGATAAAGGTCAACAAAAAGATCTCACTGCAAAGGCGAAATCCTATACAGATATTATCCAACCTATTCCTAATGAGACGAGAAAACACTAGCTAATACTGAATCGATGTATTAATACTACTAAGCTCAATTTAGTTTGAAATGCTGACAAGAAGACACTATTGAGGTGAATATAATTATGAATACATTTTTCAAAGCGGCTTTTGCATCAACAATATCTTTTAGTATGCTTGCTAGCGGTGTTTCTGGAGCAGCCTCCAAGTCCATTATTGTGCAAGTGAATAACGTACCCATGCCAGGGGATGTAGACCCCTATGTTCAGAATGGTTCCACATTAGTAGCATTGAATATGATAAGATCGATTCCTGGTGTAACGATCAACTGGAACAATACTTCTAAAACGGTAACTGTAGATAATAACGGAACAAAATCAACACTGGTGGCTGGTAAAAAAGAGACAATGGTAGGTGATAAAAAAGTAACGCTGTCTACCTCTTCTGCAATGAAAAATGGTCGTGTTATGGTACCGCTGCGTTTCATTGCAGATGCGTCCGGTTCTCAAGTGTACTGGGATGCCCCAGATCGTACAGTTTACGTAGCTAAGCCGACAGAAGAGATGCTGAAAGAAATCCAATCTAGCGATATTTCTGTAGCTCGTCATGGTGCATACAGTCTTCCACGTATTGCCAAAGTTAATGTACTGTCAGGTAAAGAAGGGGATAGTATGGCTTATATTCGCTACTTCCCAAAAAACCAATCCAGTGAATTTTTTGAACAACACATGGACAGTGTGAATTACTATCGTATCATTGACACGCATGTAGAGCTGCTCTGGTCTGCAAGGCTGAACCTGCAACAGGAAGCTAAAAATGCAAGCCTGCCGTTCCTCACCAACAAAATTGTTGAACAAAGCGGCAAAATGCCAACGATCCAAAAGGGCGTAGTTTATTATAATTATAGCGTTCCGGGTGGCACCACGTTCGGGACTATTGATAAAGCTGGCAAAAAAACTCGTCTGGGGGAAGCGACTGAAGATCAGGCGAAGCAAATGTTTTTCTCTATTCCAGAAGAAGAACAACTATAAAAGGGAACGCAGGGATAACGACACATTGTATTGTAAGGAGGAAACTATGAAATTCGTGCAGATTATGTCTGTAGGTGCGATAGTGATGTTAGTGATTTCAGGGTGTAGTGGTAAGGCAAGCTCAAATCATCAACTACCTCAGACCGAAGTGAATAATACCGGGGTAAACAGCACAAAGGAAGGTGTAAAAAAAGTAGACGAAAAAGCAACTGTAGAAACATCTAGAGCAACTGTTAAAAAGGTGAATACTTTAGATTATTCTCAGTATGATAATAACCAAGACAAATCTAAGGTTGTAGTTTCGGGAAAACAGATTGTATGGAAAAATAAAGACGTTACTTTTACCGCAAAATTAACTAACGCTAAGGGGGAAGAAGCCGCCGAAGCCAATGAAGTTGTGGATTCTATGAAAATAAAAAGTAAGCGCGGAGAGCAACTCGTTAAGCTCAACCCACGACCTTTGAGAGTTAACTCACTTTCATTATCTAAAAGCAACCAGGTAGCTCTTCATGTAAGCGATCACGAGGGAAGTAGACTTATTTTAATTAATTTATCCGATGGGACTCAAACTATTGTAAACATGTTTGAGATGAATAGTGACGGAGCCGGGAGCGAAAAGATTGATGCCTATAACTGGTCGCCTGATGGAAAAAAGATTGCGTTTGGAATCGGTGATCTAGGTTCAAGTTATATCGGACTATACAATGTTGAGCGTAAGAGCTATATGCATGTGTCCGATAAGGACTTTACATTGATTTCATCTATAGTTTGGCATAAAGATGGGAAAAGTTTTGACTTTGTGAGTAAAGGTGACGATTCTCCACAAGCAGTACTCTATACTTACTCAGAAACAAAAAAATCAATTTTAAAGAAGGGTTCTTTAACTAAGAATGATGAGCAGAAGATATCTCAATTAACACCGAAATCTTGATTGACATATACAGAGAGAGCATTTTTGAAACCGTATCATCTATATAGTCATAATTTTAAACTCCACTTTTTTCAACTTTAATGCACTCTATCAACATTATAGATTTACTTTTGAATATTTAATGATTGCTTGTGGTCAACAAAGGGCTGAAAAAAGCATATGTGATGGAAATTAGCCGCGCTGATCATGGGACGAAAGTATGTGTGGTTCGCAATGACGCGCAAATACTCGATATCAGCAATGCAATCTGTCTAGAATGAAGAGGCACAAAGTTAGAGAATGCGGTCGGAAGGATATTCACAGCTAGGAGAAACAATTACGGAATTTGTGTTGATAATTGATACCAAACTTTTACAATAATTGAAGTATAAAATTAACCGGGGAGTTGCTTATGAGCATTTTCATGAGTAAGTTTCTAAGGCGTTATGCAGCGATTTTATTGAGCTACGCAATAGGTATAGGCTTATTTTACGCTTTGGGGTATAAGATGAGCGCTATGGGAATCTATGCAATTTTGACAGGAATTGTGACTGGAGAAATAATCAACTTTGCATTATCAAAGCGAGAGAAATGACCTATGTATCCCTTGATTGCATCAACATCAGGGGATTTTTCATGTAATTAAAAGGTCCAACAGAGTTTCTGCATGGGATCTCTATATCATTTACTGGTGAGAATGCACATAGGGAAATGCTATAGTCATGTCAACATTGTGAAACCTTTTACTTGGAACCATCCAATCATTTCAGGATGTCGTTCGTCCAATATGTCTCAATATGTGTAAGTTATGCTGAATTTTCGTTATGAACATTAGTTGCATAATATATTGACAGATGGTTAATTATGGAGAAGAATAGAGGGTGATTTTTAAAATAATGGAATTTTTATGTGAAGGGTGGTTATGACTTGAAGCATACACCTACGATTTCAGCGGAGTTTGAGTATTATCTAAAACAAATGATATGACGTTGAGTCAATTTGCCGAATATTCAGGGGTACATCAAAGAACGCTTAGTAATTGGATTACTCAGCATCGTCCTGTTTCCGTACAGCAGCTGGACCGAATTACTGTGGCTATGGATTTGCCAGAAGGCTATTTTTATGACCTATACATAGAAAATTACATCATTGATCTTTCCCCGAATTTTAGGCGAATCGAGCCATTATTGTATCGTTGTGCAGAACTGGACAAGCTGGATGCAATCCGTCGAATGGTAGGGCATATCATGGATAATCCGCTGTATGCGTCCAGGCTATTTGATGTTGCAGAAGCATTATTTGAACAGGGACGACATGCTGCTGCGCTGCCTCTCTATGAGAATGTCGCAGAAGTGGAGAAATATCAGCATTCTGAACGCTTGGCCACCTGCCAATATCGTATATTCACGATTCAAGTTGGAGCTGATCAAAGCCGAAATCTCAAGGCAGCCATACTATTTGAACCTTATGTCGAGCGTCTGGATGAAATAGTTCAGCTTGATGCATTAAAGGATTTGGCGAATGTGTATAGGTCTTTACGTAAATGGGACAAGCTTGATGCAACAGCTTGTAAAATGAGGGATAAAGCGAAAATTCAATACACTATGAAGCATAAGCAGGAAAAGCGAAAGGATTATGGCAAGAAAACAAGGAGTCCATTATTCGGTTACATCGCTTATGCTGACCTGTTGTGTGCATGTGTCTGTGAAGCTCAAGGCGATTATAAACAAGCTCTGCAATATACATACGCCTACGCTAATTTAGATTGGGTCATAGAGACAGACGAGGATACTCAGCACTGGGTCAATTTGTACAAACATTGGTCCGAAGGTAATACTTACGTTAATAAACTCTTATCTGGAGATACAGGTGTGCTTGCGGATTATGTTGAATACATTGCATCAACAAATAAAACAAATAAAGAAATGGTCACCAAACTGCTAAATGTTTTGATGGCTGCTAACCGATATCAGATTGATGTAGATAAAATACTTCGGCGTTTTGAAACTGAAGTTAGTTCTCTCACTCAGCCGGAAACGTTGTTTGATGATATGTATACTAATCAAGTAATACCAGAGCAATGTGCACGTTTTGGATATGAATTGGCTTATTATTATTTACATCAAGGTATATATAGTGATGGTTTTAAATATTTGATGTATGCAATGGTAAGTTATCATACACTAAATAATGAGACTTATTTTATAAATTGTATGGGGCTGTTTTTACATTTTCGGGATTATGCGGTTCTTGAAACCAAAGCAGATTTTTTAAATCTTATTGAAAAGGTGTGGTTAGAGAATGTTGAAAAAGATGGTACTGCTGATCATCGCGACTAGTTTTTTGTTTATTGCTACTGTGCCAGTTCAATCGCATAGTCACATTCAACTTAATGATCAAATTGGAGGTATGTAACAGAGGAGAAACACAAACAATGCTCTGCTAACTTTACAACTGACGATTATAAGGGTTCCAAAGTTTCAGGCGATCAGCCGGACATTTTTACAAATGAGGGCTACCAGGACCGCGATACGTGGTTGGAGTACTTGGAGGATTTGTCGGATCAGCCATGGGTGAAGGATCT
>NZ_JBSEDY010000017.1:0-99788 GCF_053570945.1 Paenibacillus sp. CMM36 | reverse complement strand
TGGATTACTTGGTCTGTTGTTAGTTCTTCAATTCCTTCATTAAGTAATTCAATTAATCTATCTTTATATTCTTTCTTTTTCATAGATTTCCCCTCCATGATCTTTTCAATAATTACACATAACGTTTTGACAGTTACCGAAGTGGCGCTTCTCAGCCATTTTGGTAATTGTCTGTTATGCGTTGTTTATCTGTTTACATATCCTTCATATTGTACTAATCGTTTATATGCTTAAAAAAATCTTTTTCAATTGCATTATAGGCATTCTCAAAATCTTTGAAATATACATCCTGATACTTGCTCAAAATACTACTGTTCCCAGGAATCCAAAGCGGTAATAAATTATAATGGCAAAAAACATTGGGAATCTCCTTACTTCCATTTATCATATTTTCATATTCCTCTATTAACTCACTAATTATATTTTTCTTGAACTCTTTCTCTATTAAACTATTGAACTTTTGCAAATAATCCTTATATCTTTTCAAATTTTTCTTAGTAGCTGACGTAGATGTATCCAAAATAACCATATAGAAAATCAGTGGTATCTTAATAGGTATTCCAAAATCTAACTTAACGTAATCCCAAGATGGAATATCCGTATCAAAATATGTAAAATGTTTTAAGAAACACTCAAAAGCAGCTTTCTTTAATTTGGGACCATAATCAAATTTATATCTTTTCCATTCAATGAAAACACATTCAAAAGTTCTACTATCATCGTAAACTTCATCTGGATTCATACCATCGAACAATACAGAATAATACATTTCTTCATTATCACGCAAAAGATTGATGACATCATCTGGAACTCTATCTGTCCATATCATGTTTCTATAATCCCAATACAAGCTATAAGCTTTCTCCTCTAAATTCGGGAAAGTACCACACGCTTTGCATTCTACAAAGAATGATTTCAGTAACTTATGATCATTTTTCGACACCAAAAGATCAGGCATATTTTGAATGTAAGATTGTACCGCATCACTGAAAGAATCTTTTTTACTAAACTCTACGTTCATGCAATATTCAACTGCTATATTTTCAATGCCTATTAAATTTACTGAATAACCTAACAATTCAAAATGTGTTTTTGCAACGTTTTCACCAAAATTCCCCTTCAATTTATTTAATATAAATTTATCCTTATCGTTCATTACAAGACTCCTTAATATATTTATTAGATATGATTATACTTTGACAACAAATATGTTTCAGACTAAATTACGCATAACGTTCCTGTATTCATGAACCCCAAAGGGGTTGTCTGCTGAAATGCCTCATCGGAATCCTTCCAGCAGACCAAGGCTCCATGAGGAGCCGTTGCTTGAATATTATGTTATCCGATGCCACTTTTCTTTGAATAGTTGAACTATATATTCTCTTTGATAGCTTGTTTAACTATTTCTTTCAGCACCTTGTAACAATCTTTCATTTCATTGATAGCTTTTGTGATTTCGCTATCTTCTTGTGTGTGGCCGACTTGATTTCTTAACCAAGTAAATCTAGTTTCAAGCCTCGTACTTCTCTTGCGAGTACCGTCTTTTTGTTCAATTAGCTTTGTTGATCGTTGTTTTAATTTTTTTTCATCTTTCTTTGCTTTCACAATAAATTTATCAACTTCCGACTGATAATCAGTCTTAAGAACTAGCATTAAAAGACTATACAAAAACATAAATTTCCCTAAATCATCATCGTGATTAATCGCTTGACGATACAGATCATAATAAACGTGATTTGTCTTATCAGATTTAGTCAAAGATTTTATTTCATCTAACTGGGTAAGGTTAAATTTAAACGGAACAGTAAGTACCATTGAATGATCACTAAAACCACTCTTATATTCAGCAAAATTATGTAAAGTTTGCTCTATTCCATGAACCTGGATTCCACTAGTAAATATTATTCCTTTTATGATTTGGTCAATCTTTTTTTCTGCAATTCTCTTAGCTAGCTCAAATTCAATATCGTCCGTAAAATCGATTTTGATAATAACTATTCCCATGTTTTCTTTATTATCAAAAGTTATAGATATGTGCTCAATTTCATTTTTCCTTGTCGAGAAATCTATCTCTAATACTTCTTTAGATATAGGTAAATTCGAATATGCTGTGTATTCAATAAACTTTTTCATTATTCATCTCCTCGGCTTTAAGTGGTTTCGGATAACGTTCCTGTATTCACGACCTCAGCATATGCTGAGGTGTCCGGCTCCTGCCGGACCAAGGACGAATGTCCGCAGCGTGAATATTATGTTAAGTGATCTTCCTCTGAATTACCTATCAAATACGTCTTGAAAATATTTATCCATTAATCCTTTATTCTTAAATCTGTCTTTAATATGTTCTTTAGATCTTAAACAAGCATTTCTATAACCTTCACTTCTCATATTGTCCGCAAGAAAAACCATTTCAATTATTGGATCACTTGGTTCCAGCTCGTATGCTTTTGAAAGCATGTTTTTCCCTATGCTTTCCCAATGCTCATAGTCTCCAAAATGATGAGGAAACAAAGTGATCATGTAACCGAAAATCAATAAAAACTGCGTCTCTGTCGAGAAATTACGTATCCCTTCTTCTGTAACTTCGCTTAATGTCAATTCAATGATTTCATAATCGTTATCATCAAGCCCCTGAGTAACAAACGTATTTCCAGATTCGACACTCAAATACCAGGATATAAAACCTAAATTCAAGCATATACTCAAGTCACGCTTCCCTTTGTCCCACTCTCTTTTCGTTGACAGAAAGGCTTCTTGATAATTTTTTGCAGTCTCAAATTGATTTAATTGATCTCCATTAATCATCCTCTAGCTTCCTTTCAATTTTGCCTCGGAATCTCACTTAACGTTCAGGCATTCACGAACCCTCACTGCCTTAAGCGACCAACGGGAGCGGCCGCGATGCGGTTAGGCAGTGCAGGGTTGTCCGCCTGTTAATCTTCCCTGAAAATCCTCGGGCGGACCAAGAGGCGCGACAGCGACCCGCAGCGTGAATGTTTTGTTATCGGATGTCAATACCTTCCTCGAACCTCTAAAAATCTTGGAGTCAGTTTCGCTTTTGTTTTTATATCTTATAGTTTTCTTGCCTTTATCACAAAAGTTACTGAAAGCATTTTTGCTCTCTTTGCCATATCGCTGTTATCATCCCGCAATTGCATAAACTCATAATCACATTCCTCAATCATTAGCTCAATTACAAACCCAGCTTTTGCAAGCGCGTTTACATAAGTTGACAGCATACGGTCCGCTAACAATAGCTCACCTTCATCAACTGCCACCGGATACCAACCTTCATTAAAGTAACTCTTATTAATTACAAACCTATCATTTTCTGTAGTAACCCATCTGTGTATAGGGTGAGACCAACTGAAAATAAATAGCCCGTCTTTTTTAAGGTAAGAAGATATTCGTCGAAAGGTACCCTCAAGATCGGTGGTCCAACCTATGGCATAAATTGAATAAACATAGTCAAAATAATCCGTCGGGATGCCGCATTCTTCTTCCATGGGAGAACATATCAATTTTGCTGCTATTCCACATGACTTCAAATGTTGCGCTGCCTTTTCTATTTGTCTTTCTGAAATATCCACAGCCCATAGTTCAGATGCGTTTCGTTCCCCTTGATATTGCAAGGATTGACCATTTCCGCAGCCGATCTCCAGCAGTTTTTTTCCTGAGATATCACCAAAGAGCTGGCAATTTTCTTCTGAGATAAATGCTCCATAATAAGGGAGCACGATTGCTTTTAAGAAGTCATTGCCTTTGGTATCCCAATATAGGCTGTTTGTTTTATGAACAACATTCTTTTTTAAGTCTTCCGAGCTGCCGACACCATTTTCCCCGTCAACAATAATGCTTCTTCTATTTAATGAATTCTTGTCCATGAAGGCACCTTCTCTTAGTAGATATTTATATTTGAGCATTTCAGATTTGCATTAATTTCTGATAACGTTTGTGTATCTACGAACCCTCACCACCTTAAGGACCGTAGGTCCGGCCGCGATGCGGTTAGGTGGTGCAGGGTTGTCTGGTGAATAGGCTTCCTCAAAATCCCTCTTGCAGACCAAGGCCGTCAGGACGCAGCGTATATACGATGTTAACTAATGTTCCGGCCTCCTTCGAAATAATCAATACTCTGGTCTTTAAATAGTTCTTTCAATTCCCTTGATGTTTCACTAACAAAGATCTTAATAATTTCTGCTTTAAAATAGATAGGTGCTATATGAGGTTCATTCTTTAGATCTTGCAGCCATCTCACCTTATTATCCCTATACTGATTGACTTCAAGCTGCGTAATGTAAGGATTTATTGTATATCCCTTAGCTTTTAAGAGTTTTGTAAACAGTTTTTCAGTACTTCCCATTGATCTTAAGAGATCAAATTCTACTTGGCTAACTTCAAGGTTATATGTCTTTCTAATATCATTCTTTTCGCCTCTGTAGTTTTTCTCAAAATCGAAATAGACGGTATCTGTCCACCTTAAATCTGTATAAATATGTGAAAAGTAACCTATAACAAAGTCCTTCCATTCTGGC
The DNA here is from genome assembly GCF_053570945.1 of Paenibacillus sp. CMM36. Classification (NCBI taxonomy): domain Bacteria; kingdom Bacillati; phylum Bacillota; class Bacilli; order Caryophanales; family Paenibacillaceae; genus Paenibacillus; species Paenibacillus sp. CMM36. The sequence goes on along the minus strand of NZ_JBSEDY010000017.1, from coordinate 95,253 downwards.
CCCGCTTGCTTCAGTAAATATTCCTTGCACTTCTCCATGATCAATTCCTTGGCTGGTAATTTATCGTTATGTACGAGATGAGTCACACCTTTTTCTTCCCTGGATACCTTCCCTCTCATATGAATCGCATCCGGAGCAATACTGCCTAATAAAAAATTGGGTGAGGGGTCATTAATAGAAAGGTTTTCTGAAATTGCAAAGTGTACCATAGGCCAAGGCAAATTAATTCCTCCTTTGATATTTCCTTCAATCATGAACTTGTCGGAATTTCAGTTAACGTTCCTGTATTCATGAACCCCGAAGGGGTTGTCTGCTGAAATGCTTCCCTGAAATCTTCTCGCAGACCAAGGCTCCAAAGGAGCCGCTGCTTGAATATTATGTTATATGACGGAATCGCTTCTTCACTACTGGTTTTCTTCGGGTACATACTCAATTAAATCTGATAATTTGCAGTTAAATGTATCGCATAGCTTGAATAAAGTTTCCAGCTTTGTTGTTTCTATATTCGTTTCCCTATACAACTTGTTGATTGAATTCCGACTTAAGCCCGATTTCGCCATCAATTCTGTTATATCATCTATTCGATGTTCTGCCATGAGTTCTCGTATATTGCACTTGATTACGTTCATCTTTTCCCCTCCATAATTCTATCTTATCTCCCATACCAGCAATCATCAACGAAAAGCGAAGTTTTAACTCTATAACGTCAAATATTCACCTTGCAATTAACTTTATAAGGTTATATAATAACTCTGTAGAGTTAATTAGAGGAGGAATAACATATGATTAATACATTAGAATCATTAACAGAGCCGCTTATAAGAATACGTTTAGAATTACTCTATACTGAGCTTCTGGAGTGTCATAAGGAGTACACTCAGCTTTCTTCGGAGACAGATCAATATTTTAAAACGCTTCGTGATGCTTTGCCCGATCAACTTCAACATACGGTTTTTCTTTACGAAGACGCCCAAATTTCTCTACAATCCATCCTAGAAAGAAGTATCTACATACAAGGTTTCAAAGATGCTCTACAACTATTTAGTGAATTGCAAAATTCTAGTATTTAGAGGGTCATATGACCCTCTTTTTCTATTTCTATTTCTATTATTTCTGATTCTGTCGTATAACGTTCCCGTATTCACGACGTCCGACGAAGTCGGATGTGTCCGGCTACCTCTACTTCTCCGAAATCCCTCTGCCGGACCAAGGGTCGGGCTTGTCCCGCCCCGCTGCGTTGAATGCAATGTTATCAGATGTTGGGGCCCCCTTCAAAATACCTACATTATCTCTTGTATTATTGTTATTTCCATATCTTCATTCTTTCTTCTAAATTTGAAGTATGTAATTCAAGCTGTATTCCATCTGGATCTAAGAAATTGATTGTCCAACCTAATCCTCTCTGTATAGGGCCTCTCACTATGTGAACCTCATTCTCTTGAAGTACCTTAACAGCATCCATGAAATACTCCTCTTCAATATAAAAAGCTATATGGTCAAATCCTAACTTTCTCTCTATATTCTCAGAGTAATTTTCTTGTTCAACTAGGCAGATCCAAGCAGTTCCCCATTCTAAATATGCATCTTTATTTCCTTTATGTCTAATCATCAATCCAAGAATCTGAGTATAAAAATCCAATGATTTATCCAGATTCTTGACATTAATGGTCAAATGATTGAAGCCTTTAACTAACATTGTCTTTGCCTCCTCGAATTACCTAGATGTGGATCTCTGATCTTATATATATTATACTTAAAAGCCCCAATTTCTGATAACGTTTGGCATTCCTGACGTTCAAGCAGCTTAAGTGACCGCAGGGAACAGGTCGTCAGACTTAGCTGGTTGAATGTATCGCCTGAATAATCTTCTTGCAAATCCTCCTAGCGATCAAGGGCGAATGCCCGCAGTAGGAGTGTTGTGTTATCGGATGTTCGGGACTTCTTCGATTTAACTAAAGTTTAGTTTTTTTAGAGCTGGTTTAATGTTTTTAGTATTTCTTTAGTTATATCCTCAGATCCGCTAATATTCAGTAATTTAAAATATACACTTCGCAAAAGATTCTTGATGTTCCCTCTAATTATGTAATATTGCGGATATATTTCTAATCTTTCAATGCCCCCAAGCTGTTGCACCCAATTAATTAAAATATCTTTCATAAGGATATCACGCTTTACAATTTGAATTACTACTTCTGCCATTCTTTCATCTTCATCGTTTATAAAATAATAGTTATTAACACAAGCCTTTTCCCCTATCAACTCTAAAATAACCAATAAATGTTTCTGAGAATAATAAGATGCGGCTGAAATAGAATCTAAACCATCAGCAGCATGTGCAATCGAATGTGCCCATCCCTTATCTAATATATATCCTCTAAAATCCTTCTCAAGTTCAAAATATAATGTCATTCTAGAGTAAATATATTCATATTCATGTTCAGTTAAATAATTAAAAATATCGTTATAATGTAAAGCAAGCGGAATGAACAGGGCTGAAAAAGAACGTGTAAACACTGTATCTTGATCGTTATCACCAATTCCATAGAATAAATGATCATCATCTAAAGTCACGTATAATACTTGTCTGACTAATTCTATACTTAGTTCTTGATTCATTATCCATCTATATAAAGTTCCATAAATGAGCTTATCCCTTAATTCGTCATCAATCGACCCAATGTGTTTAATCATTTCATGAACTACTTGATCTATGTCTGTTCCATTAGGAACTTTATAATTATTATCTCTTACATCTTTTAGAAAGCTTTTAATGCTGTTCATTTATTTCTCCTTATTTTTAGGGTTCCCCCCGAATTTCCGATAACGTTCCCCTATTCACGACGCTTGGCGTATGCCAAGTGTGTCCAGCAGCCTCTGCTTCCCTGAAATGCTTCTGCCGGACCGAGGGCGTATGCCCGATGCGTGAATATATTGTTATCTGATTTCAGGGTAATCTATGAATAACTTTCAACAGTGTTTCAACTATGATCTTCAATCAGTATCAACTTCTTATCTTTCATTTGAAATATTGATTTCCCTTGAAGTTTTAATGTTTCTCCTGCCTTCATTCCATTAGGGAGATCACTGGACAATATTCCCTCATAATCAATGTCAACCTCTGCTTTATCTCCTGTGAAAGTAATGTTCTTTATTACTTGACGCCTTTGAGAAAATACCTGAATTGACTGCTCTGCTAATGTGCGAAATTCCTGAATCCCCTTTGTTTCCGAATTCACTTCACCTTTAGAAATGTTTCGAAAATGAATATTCTCATTCAAAACTCCTATCATTCCATCAATGTTAAACGTGTTATATGCGCTCAGGTATTTTTCAATAAGATCTTTTAAATTTGAGTTCTCCAAGTCGAATCACACTCCTAGATTTTGATATTACATATTTGTCCTGATTTCAGATAACGTTTTTGTATTCATGAACCCCAAAGGGGTTGTCTGCTGAAATGCCTCTCCGAAATCCTTCTCACAGACCTAGGCTCCAACGGGGCCGCAGCTTGAATATTATGTTATGTGTAGTTATCACTCCATTGATTGACATTCTAATTTACGCCTTCCAACCCATCTCTTTATACAATCTTCTAATCTGTTTTATAAAACTATCATCTTCCCTTCCCTTATTTATAATCTCTTCATCTGTGGTTACAGCCCATCTAAAAATTTGTTCAATGCTCCCGTAACTACATTTAAATCCTTTGGCCAACTTCAGTATGTTTTCTTTAGTTGCGGCAAATGATAATACTACTCTTAACTCTTCATCTGTCCAAGGTCTCCCCTTATTTTCTGTACTATACGCTTGTTTTTTCTCATATTCAAAAATCAATAATTTCGTTTTGTGGATTACTTGGTCTGTTGTTAGTTCTTCAATTCCTTCATTAAGTAATTCAATTAATCTATCTTTATATTCTTTCTTTTTCATAGATTTCCCCTCCATGATCTTTTCAATAATTACACATAACGTTTCTGTATTCACGACCCAGCGCACGCTGGGTGTCCGGCGAATGCCGGACCAAGAGCGAATGCCGGACCAAGAGCGAATGCTCGCAGCGTGAATATTATGTTATACGACGGAACATTACTTGAATTTACATGAAGTATTTGATTCGATTAATGTTTGGAACATGCTTGTTCTAAAGTTTCAATTCCAACGAATTTCTTTAGAGATGTTGGAAAAATTTCTTCTCCGAATTCTGATGTTTCTTGGAGTTTAGTCCATATGCCTAAACTGCTTTTATCATTTGATTCGTAACCTATCACAGCTTCTAACTTAGGAATGTTGAAATGTATTTTTTCCAAAGAAGCTTCTTTAATTAATCCCCAATTTGTAGTAACCATTTGTCGTTTTGTACTGTCACTTAGAAGTTTGCCTTTAGAATTAAATTCTTCTAAATCCAATATCCTTTTTGTGTATAATTCACTTTTCTTTAAATCTTCAAGTGAATCAAATAAAAGTTCTGAAATGAAATTGTTTTTGAAGTCAAAATCATTTATACAAAAAAAGTCCACTCCAAGATGTTTACATAACTTAACCAAGATTCTGGCTGTAATCTTACCATGATGAGGAATTATAGAAATGTTTTTAAAGTTTAAGTATGTCTCTGAATACATAGAATCTTTAGTTAACAGATATACCTTTTTCTTTATAATTTCTTTGTAGGTCAGTAAATCATTTGGCCCCTCTACTAAAACCACCTTTTGACTGAACACAATTTTATTCAAATTTGGCTCTATCATTTTAATGTAATTATTAAAGTCTGCTACTTGATCCAAAGAGAAACCTTCTAAATCAGCTTCTGAAATATTCTCATCTGGTTTGTTATATTTCAAAATTGTTTCGTGTGCTTCATCATCAAATTCAAAACGAATAAGTCCTCGTGTATCAAAAGCATCTATCATTTTGTCCGAGTGAGTACTATAGATAACTTGATGCCCTTTTTCTGCCAAGTTACAGAGTACAGTTTTGTAAAAGTACTCTTGATGATTTTCATGCAAGAAACTTTCAGGCTCTTCAAATAAAAATAAACATTTATCACTCTTGTTGCTCTCAGCAATTGCTTGAATGATAGCCATAACAAACATAGAAATATATCCATCACCGAAATGATCTATAGAAATAAGGTTTTCGGTATCACCATTTAAACCGATTTTAAAAATCATATCCAAAAAAATATCTTCATAATCAGGCAATTCAAAACCTATAAAAAAATTACTGTCTCTTAGATTTGTTGAATAATTTGACCTTATATCCTCAAGAAAACTGTGTAACTTCGAATCTGCTAGAACCCTATCAGTTGAATCCTTCACTTCTCCTTCAAAAGTTTTCCTTTTTCCTTTCATATTCGCATCTGCTTCAACAATTTTTTTAATATGTTTCGCTAAAAACGAAGTAAGATTTCCCCAGGTAGTCTTCTTTGTTGATAACTCTTTTTTTACATCATGAAAATTCACATAGAAAATCCTAAAATACTTTGCTGCTCCCGAAGCATCAGGATTTTTTGTTAATTGTTCCTTGTCACGAAAAGATCGGACTCCAGCGTGCTCAATTTCATTATCCACTACGCTTATTCTTAATGAATGAAATCCTTTAAGCTCTGCTTGGTTTCCGTCTCCTTTAACTTCTATGCTGCTTTCAATTTCAGTTTCAATAAAAGGACGATTATTGTAATCACGGTTGTGAAAATCGTTAATTGTGAATGTATCCTTATTAACATTTTTCTCTTTTATCCCATATAGAATTGCGTTGAGAAAATTTGTTTTCCCTGAATTGTTATACCCAACGATAGCTACAGGTTTCTTATGATTCTGATCAGGAAAATGTATTGTCTGTCTTGTTCCAAATGATCTATAGTTTTCAACACTAATGCTTTTTATTCTAATATAGCTCATAAATATCCTTCTCCTTATTTATTTGTTCTGTCGTATAACGTTCCTGTATTCATGAACCCCGAAGGGTTGTCTGCTAAAATGCTTCCCTGAAATCCTTCTCGCAGACCAAGGCTCCAAAGGAGCTGCTGCTTGAACACTATGTTAGGCGAGGCTAACGGCATCTTCGAATAAATTCACCAGTTCTTCGTAAGTCTTTTTACTCTTTCTTTGACAAAATTCACTAGTACCTTGATGCAAATCCGATGATAATTTCAGTTAGCTTGCGGAGAATACTTTTTATTTGTTTTTTGATCGTTTCTATAAAAACTTCAAAAATTTCTCCTAACGCTCTTTAACAACACGAACTCGAGCGAGTGCGGTTCTAATAATGCCATTCTGACGCCCCATAATGTTCCATGGACATTCTAATTAATTCATTCCAAAAATCTTCCAAATCACTAAATAGACGGTTTGGGTTTACTAATTCAATCAATTGTGAAATATAACTACTAAAGCTCAGTTCATCTGCATTGAAGGACTTCATAAATCTCAATTCATCTATTTCGCTATCAGTAATACCGAGTTTTTTGACTTCTTCTACCGTTTCGAAAACATGACTAACCCAAAGCAGGGAATAGAACGATTTATACATACTCCTCCCTTTGATATTGGATTTTATTAATATTTCCCTGTAAATTTTCCTGATTACGTCGAATATATATGCCGAATCAGGTAATTCATCTATTTCTTTTCTGACATACTTCGAGGTTTGAATATATCCACCCTCTACATCAATTACATTAGAAGGTCGGTATATAGCTCTGTCTCTTACATAACAAAGCTTTTCATAAAGCCCTTTAATACTTTCATTTGGTTTATTTTCATCAGCAAATATAAAGTTGTTATAAAGTATTCTAAATACCTCATCCAATTTTTCACTTTCTTCTCTTAAACAATCACAATATTCTTTAACGTCAGTATGTGTTATCAGTGTTGAAAGGTCTTGTTCAAGTAATTTAAACTCATTCCATACATTTGGTAATTCGGAGGGATCTGATAAATCATTAAAATTGACTCCAAGATTTACAATACCGTTCGAGCATAACCTTTTGGGAACTTTTAAGTTAAAACGCTCATCTAATAACATTAACGAAATAAATAAATGATACACCGAGTAGTAAGTCAAAACTGCCCTACTAATTCTTAATCCCCCAGCACTCTCTACATCTTTAACTGATTCAAGGGCCCTTAATTCTGATAAACCAATAAGACTTTTATGAAATGAAAGTGCAGAACATGAGCACAAATAAACCATATTGGTGATATTAGTTCTATCCAAATAATTGTATTTCCCACTTTGTATATATGTAAGTTCTTCTTTCATTACCTGTCTCCTTATATAACGTTTTGGTCTTCTAAAATCTATCTAACAAATCTTATACCAGCCATCTTCTCATTTTTATAGTTTTTCAAGAGTTTCACCTAACGTTCCTGTATTCACGACCCAGCGTATGCTGGGTGTCCGGCGAGCGCCGGATCCAGGGCGTATGCCCGCAGCGTGAATATTATGTTATAGGATGTTAACGCCTTCTTCGATTCTACTGAAAATTTCATCTTACTTTATAAGATTTATCCAATAAATTAGGAATCGAATTTCTATTCTGTAGATCGAATACTCTTTTAGCTTCTTCAAGTGAATTAGCAAATGGAGTAGTTGCTTCAGCCACATTTGTCTGTTGCGCTACCTTCCTTAATTCTTGGTTCTCTAAAATTTCTTTATCTAATCCTTTATAAATAAAGACATCTTCCGAATAGCTAAAAATTATATAATTAATCACTTTTAATTTTTCCTGAATTGTGAGCTTTTTAAACTGCCTAAAGAAAGTTCTGTATCTCTTCTCTTCATTTTTTATAAAAATCAATACAACGCTATGATCCTTAAATGGCAATACACTTATGTGCATTTCACTTAATAGATACTCTTGAGAACCGCTATAGATATCATTTATAGTGTTACCTTCAAAATCAGCTATTAATGATACACAATTCTGAAAAGCTATTGGAACAACATAGTCAAGAGATTCGAAATAAGCCGAGTAAAAATGATCATTCCATTTTGATACCGTAGCCTTTTTAGAGTATTCAAATCCCATAACATACTCTTTTAAATCAAGCTCATTAATAGAGTGAATGTATTCCACAAATTCGCCCGGTAACTGCTCAATATTAGGATATAGTGCATTTTCAAGTTCTCTTTTACTAATGTTCTTCAAATAGTTTTTCATAGCCATTTGTGAAAGCATTTTATCATTCGGCTCTTTAAAGTAGTTTTCAGGGTTTTCGTAATTTTTAAAAACTTTGCTATCGCAATCGTTACATATTATTTTAAATGTCCCTGCTTCATTGATCCCTTTAGGTTTATCAAACATAACTGAGTCAATTAAATTGCCTGAATAAAGTAGGCGGCCATCTATTGCAATATTGTCCAAACAAAATCTTGGAACTGAATGGGAATTACAAAAACTACTGCACTCAGTATTACAGATATAACATCTCAATCTTTTAGAATCCGCCCGGCTCTTTTTCATTATTGTTCCTGTTAATTTGTTGAATTCAACTTTTATATTTTTGAATGATTTTATTTCAGATTGTGAGAGTCCTAAAGATCTCATTCTTACTTCTTCATTCATAAGTATTCCTCCATCATTCGAAGTTGCGTTAATTTCCGATAACTACTTATTTACGAACCTCAGAAAAAATGTTCTCTTTGTCATATTCACGAACTTCGTGAATCCTGCACTTTGTTCCTGATTCCCGCACTTTCTGCGTTTCAATCCTTCACCCTGCCCAGCCGATCCAACAAACTTTGAATCCGCCCAATGCCCCGTCTACTCACATGTGTACCGCTCCGTAGTTTGTACACTCTGACGCTCCAGCAGTTCCTGAATATAGCGAAGATCAATCCTATTTCTCCAGCAAGTGGGTCGCAAAGGAATGCGTCAGCGAATGAATGCTCATCTGTCTGCGAATATCCGCTTCAACCAGCGCTTTTTTCAAACACTTTCTGCGCTGATCGTTCTGTCAGGTGACGGCCTTCCCTCTGCCCTGGAAACAGCCAGTTTTCCGGCAGCTATCCCCTATGTACTGCTCGACCGCCGCAAACGCCGCTTCGGAAAGCAGCGTTTGCCGAACCTTCCTGCTTCATTCCGATAAAGTAGGTAATCTTCATCTCGCTTGTCTCCTTAGTATATCAGCCGTTCAAAAATTTGGAAATCTAATTTCACACAAAAAAAGGGCCTTAAGATGGAAATTCACCTCAAGGACCTGATTCTTTCGGATCAAATTATTGATCCTTTAAGTTCAATTTTCATTATCATAATTACTTAAAATGAGACTCCGAAAACAGTGGAATAGTGTAACGTTAATCTCTTGTATAAGAATATGCGGCTAAAAAGCGTAGTTTCTCGCCATTTTTTTCAGATAAACCGCTTGTATTACAATCATATATAAAGAACAACGAATTATATTTACCATCTATTTTACTCAAATCATGTAATAGTGGAGATAAAAAAGAATCAACATAGGAAACATCTTTTATACCATCATCTGACCCATCAACCAGAAAGACTCCTTCAGCAAAATCTTCGCCAAAATCATCTATTTTATGATCATTTAAAAAACCGCTAAAAATATTCTCATTCTCATCTTCCGGGTATTTGATCTCAACATATTCAAACAACTCATCTTCAGAGGCAAAGTGACCGTACCAGACGGACACCATATTTTTTTCAAAGCAATTCATATCTTCACCCCGCTAATATTTCAGTTTATACGTATGGTCTATCTGTATCCCGCACCAGCTACCATGCCCTCTACCCCACAACAGCTGTTGAAGCTAAAAAGCCCGCTGAACGCGGGCTTTGCTGTATATTTAGCCAATATCATGCCTAGTAGACTTGTTACTCAACCTTAAACTGCTTTAATTCGTCTTGCAGCTTAGTGGACAATTGGTTTAATTGTTTGGAGAGTTCAGCAACCTGTTCGAAGCTCTCCAATTGTTCCTGCGTGCTAGCGCTGACCTCTTCGGTTGAAGCGGAATTCTCTTCGGTGGTGGAAGAGATGATCTCCAGCGCCTGCAAAATCTCATCTTTGTGCTTGTGGACTTTGGAGGTGTTGGTGCTGATCTGGATCATTCGTAATTTCAAATCTTCCAAATCCTTGTTAATGCTAAAGAACACCTGCTTCGTGTCCTCTACCGATCTGGCATTTTCTTCTGCAATTTTCAGACCATGAACGGTATGCTCAACCGATACACTGGTTTTTTCTTCAATCACACGGACCTTCTTGTAGATTTCCTGTGTCGCTAGTGCCGTCTGCTCAGCCAGCTTGCGAACCTCCCCGGCAACCACAGCAAACCCTTTGCCCTGTTCTCCTGCACGCGCAGCTTCAATAGAAGCATTGAGCGCCAGTAGGTTGGTCTGTGTTGCAATTTGGTTGACCGTATCCACGATCCCCGAAATCTCATGACGGCTCAGATCGATATCCTGAATGATGGCCGACATCGCTTGGGTAGAATTGTGATTTTCTTCCGCCCATTTGGATAGCTGATCTACTACTGCAAGCCCTTGTCCGCTTTGTTCGGCAGAGGTTTGCACCATCGATTCGATGGCTTTCGTATCATTGGCAATTTCGTCAATTTGGCCGGATAAGGCTCCGGTTTTTTGTAAAATGTTATCCGTTTCGATGGATTGGTAGTTCGTTGCATTGGCTATTTCATTAATTGCTGTCGCAGTATCGTTCATCGTGATTGCGGTTCTGGAAGAAATGGATTGCAAATCATTTGAAGACTGATTCAAGACTTGAGCTGAGCCGCCTACCATTTGGAGCATGCCTTGAATTTTTTGAACCATATTGTGAACCCCTTGAGAAATTTGCCCAATTTCATTGTTGGAATGCGTATCAAACGGAACGGTCAAATCTCCATTTTCAATCAGCTTGATTTTGGCAAGCAATTTCGGGATTGATCTCAACAGATAGCGGAGCGTTATATAACAAATCACAACGAGCAGAATGGTGGCTGCAGCAAAACCGCCAATCGTAATCCAGGTAAAGGCTTTTAATTCTGCGAGCGCCTCTTGTTCAGAAATAGTTACACCTACGGACCACCCCGTGTCTTTACTGGTTGCATACCCGATATAACGACGTTCCCCATTATCATTAATGAGCTGTACTCCGGACTCACCAGCAATCATCTTCTTTCCGATCTCCCCAAGATCACCTGTGCTTTCGTTAATCTTTTCTTTCAGCACTTTATTTTGATCGGGGTGATACAAAATATCACCTGTTTTGGATGCAAGAATTGAATAGCCTGTGCTTCCAAGCGAATAGCTTTGCATAACGGCAGGGATGTCTTTGAAAGCAATATCGACAGCAGCAAATCCGATTAATTGGTTACTGCTATCTTTGATCGGATAGAAAATGCCCATGAGCACATTACCCGAATTGACGTCCTTATAGGGTTCTGAGTAGTATAAACCGTTTGCTTCAACTGCCGGTTTAAAGTACGGGCGTGTATGGATATCGAAATCCGGTTTGGAAGCAACACCATCATTCTGAAGAAAGAAGCCTTTACCAGATATTCCTGCAATCCAGGCGTCGGCAAAAGATGGCTCTGCCTTTACAATGGCTGCCAAAGTCGCTACTGTTTCCGCAGCATAAGGAGAAGTTTTCACCATTTCTGCCGATGGGGTGGTTTCTAAATATTGCTTAAAAGTGTTGTTCGTTGACATTTGCTGGACAAGTGAGCCCTTTTCCTTAAACAACGCATCGAATTGACTAACGATGGCCTGCGTCTTGGTCTGGAGCATGGCCTCTTGCTGCTTGACAAGTATGCTTCGCGTGCTTGCAAACATGAACGTCCCCAAGATTGCAAAGACGACAACGATAATAACTAACAAGACCATGGCCAATGTGTTCGCGATGCTGGATGATCTGAATTCGCGCTTCTTCATATTTTGTGACATGCTGCCATCTCCCCGAGAAATATTGAGCAAAAAGCTCTTAGATAATATGTCGGAAATTCGCAGCTGTTTGAATAGGTTTTTAGTATACACAATTTAAGGTTTTGCTATCTGATTCCTCATAGATTCCCACCTAACCTGTTCCGCAACTCCAGCAAAAGATTAGGGCAGCACAAAGAGCCTCCGTCAGACGTAGGCTCTTTACTAAAAGCTATGTATGAACGCAGGGTTATGTGGACTTAAAGTGTACGAGCGATCAGTAAGCTCAACCCCATTATTCTCTATCATTAGCCTAGCTGCATCGTTGTGATACACGTATCGTTTTTCTCATATGTAGAGAATTCAGTTTCAGCCGTTTTACCTTCATGATTGACGCTAATGCGGTAGGTTTTATCCCTGGGCAGCCATAGATCAATAAAACCATTGGGTTGTGATTTCATGGCAGCATTCTCCATGATGACATTCCCTTCGGAGTCGTGAACGGTCACATTGAATTCTCCGTTTTTTATTTCGCCTTGGCAGCCGGTTAGACTATGAGTTGCACAAGGGTGGGTCTCTTCTACATATGGCGCAATCGAAACAAAAAACTCGTTGTCAGGCAAATTATAAGTTATGGGTTGGGCATTGTCTCCATTAACAATTAACTGACTGGAATTAATGGAAGCGGATTGACCTGTTCCCTTGCCTGCGCTGAAATCATGCACCAATTGCTTGATATCTGTTGTCCCGAGCTTGTCCGCTCCTTCTTTCTGCATATTTCCTGCAATCAGGTACGTGCCCAATGCCGCAACAACCAACCCTGAAGCGACCAAGATTCCTTTTTTCATCTGGAGTTCATCTCCTTGTCCGTTTTTAAACATTATAATGTAGAACGCGCCGTAACGGACAAAATACGGTACTGAAGTCACCAGATATTCACATCTTTGCTTTTTATCCAGACGTATCTGCGTTACATTAGATGATCCCCAAAGAGGGGCAAGGAAGTATGAGCAACTCTACTGTCTCAACGTACAAACACCCCACCACTCCTATGGAGCTATGGGGCACAATTCTTTTTAACGATCCCGGTTCACAATATAATTCATTAGATGCTTCAGAAAAGCGATATTGCGTGGCACCTCTTTTAATGCTTCCATGGCAAGGCAGTAGTGCTCCCACATTTCTTTACTGGCACCTTTGTAACCAAGGATGGACACGAAATTCGAGTTATTGTTATCCGAATCCTGGCCCACAGGTTTTCCAAGTAACAGCGTATCTCCTTCCACATCAAGCAAATCATCTTTAATCTGAAAAGCAATCCCCATATGATAGGCAAATTTCTGCAAAGCAGCAATCTCTGATTCCTCGGCCTGTGCGAGCATGGCTGGCATAACGAGACAAGCCTCGAACGCCACTCCTGTTTTGTAAAAGCACATCATATTCAGCTGTTCCAAGGTCAAAGCCTTTCCTTTGGAATCCAGATCCATCGCCTGCCCCATACACATATCCTCTGCCTTACGAGCCGAGTATTGGATCAAGGCAAGCACAGTCTCAGCATTGAACTGGTTCAGTGACGATTGCTCCCCGATGGCCTTCTGGATCAGATATAGTCCGGTTAATTCCGCAGTAGCGCTATTGTGCACCTGATGTAATGTCTGACGCCCTCTACGGGTAGACGCGTTATCCTGGGAAGGCAAATCATCAAAAATCAGGGAGGCTGTATGCATATATTCCAATGATCTTAGAAGAGGCACGATTGCCGAAGCGTCTAAGCCATATTCATTCACACCCATGACCCAGGTCAATATAGGACGTATCCTTTTCCCATCCCCCTCAAGACTATAATTGGCAGCATCAATAAGATGTTCTTTCATGGCCTCGATCCCAGAAGGCTTGGTAATTTTCAATTGGTTGTTAATTTGGTCACGGACTGTTTTGACCATATTCATAAAGTCTTCTTTTTCCCTTGAATCATTTTTCAGTTGGGTAATCATCTGGTCTCGAAGCAGCTTATCCAAAAAATCTACATCCTCTGCTTTGCCCACTATCTTCTGGATGAGACGATTAAATTCCGGATTTCCGGATGCAAAAATCCCCATTATTTCATTGTACTTTTCTACACCTACCCGTTCTTTATAACGTTTGAGTCCATTTATTGCACGGTCCAGTATCACCTCGCGAGCCATAGCATCCGAGTCATATACGTTATGGATCAAATTCGAAATGACCGCCCAGTATAGTTCGAAGGGATTGATCAAATCCGATCTTTGATGATGATATTTTAAATAATAGGTATAGGGTGTTACCGCACCGTCCCTCATATCGTCGGCCATATCTGCAAAATCATCAGCAAGCTGGTTATAGATACCATAATAGAATGTTCGTTGCTCAAACCCTCCATCCTCAGGAGCACTAATCACGGAACGGACAATCAGGCGGGAAGAAGCAGATTTTAAAATAACGGGTATATAAAGCTCTTCATTGGTGTAATTAGCTTGTTTTATATCCTTATCCCGGTCGATATCTTGAGAATGAAAGAAAACATAGGACTGCTCGAAAAAGGTTTGCTGTGTGTCTGGCCGCTGATGTGCCTTAATATACTCAAAAGCATCCGAGAGCTCCGAATGGATATAGCGAATGAACTTCATATGATCGCCGGACCAGTCGCCCAGTTCTGGCACAGATCCGGTAAGAAGCGCGGTACGTATCATATGGGAATATTGTTCTTTCTCTTGAACGGTCAACAGCTGAGAATCGAGCAGATCATCAATAAAAGGATAAGTCAACCCATAGGAATACCCAAGCCTGATGGCTTTATCCAGTCTGCGCGAACGTTCAACAGGTGACACGGCTTCGTCCATTTCTTCCATCACATGCAGAATAACCCCAATGATGATTTTAATCAGTTTGCGCTGGGCATGCTCTGCATCCATTTCCTCAGGAATATGAGAAGCTACAGAGTTAAGCTTGTTGATTAGCCAGATTACAGTGGTTTCGATCCCTTCCTTTTGAGACCACCGATACACCCCGGCTAAATTCATAAACTCCGCTTGATCTCTCCTGTTAGCATGGGTGGGTTGAAGCAAATATCTTTTTACGTCAGCAATGACGCGCTGAATCCGGGTCTGTGTGTCGGCAGAATCTAGAGCCTTGCCTAGATCCCTCATGTAAATATAAGAGACACTCCGCTTCAGATATTCATCTAACTTCCCCGTGTAACTCAGCCATTGAATATATCTGTAGTAATCCCGGGTATCCGGCTTTCTCTTTTTCCGCGAAAAGAAGGATAACCATGAAGAAGAATGGATATGATTCCTTTTCCATATATGGATATCTTTTGTGATAGAGGTTACATAAGTTTTATTCTTGACCTGATTATAGAGTGATGCAAAATACTGAAGCGCCTTCTGCTCAGCCAGCTGATATCCTGTATCGGCTTGAAATTTTCCATTCATATGATGCATTACCTCAACTTCTCATTTTGTTAAACATGGTTGCATTTCTCCCTGAGGGAACGAATTTGGATCATGTTTTTATCTTTATACGGAATAAAGTCTGTGAAGTTACGAATAGATTATATCCTTCTATATATATGCTACAATTTCAGAGTAGAACGAAAATAATGATAGGGAGGCATAACGTTGAGTATTAATCTAGTTAAAGGACAGAAGGTAGACCTAACCAAAAATAATCCATACTTATCCGTGCTAAAAGTAGGCCTTGGATGGGACCCTATGAAGGGTAGAAGCATGGATATTGATGCGTCAGCGCTGCTTCTTAATGAGAACGGCAAGCTGACCCAGACGAAAAATCTAGTATATTTCGGAAACAAAAATAGCCCTTGTGGGGCCGTCGTACATAGTGGTGACAACTTGACAGGACATGGCGACGGTGATGATGAAGTCATTACCGTCTCCCTCCAGCAACTACCACCGGAAGTGCATAGAGTCGTATTTATTGTGAATATATTCCGTTTTTTCAGCTTTGGTAGACGTAAAGATTTCAGTATGGTGAACAATGCTTATATTCGAGTATTGGATGCGTCCCAAGATGAAGAGATTCTCCGATACAACTTGACAGAGGACTATAAAGGGATGTGTAGTATCCGTGTAGGTGAAGTATACCGCTATGGAGGGGAGTGGAAATTCGGTGCTATTGGAGAAGGAAGCACCATTACCTCCCTGAATGAGCTTGTAAAAACGTATGAATAAGCATTTTTGGTGTTAAGGAAAAACCCACGTCTGACGTGGGTTTTTACGCTAACTCTCCTATAGTCACCTGATACAGCAGAGAACCTTCACGGAGCAGCAGGCGGTCTTTTCTGAAATCCTGTTCGTGCGGCTGAAGGAACTCTTGATCGTCATTTAAAAAACGAATGTGTTGTCCTTTGCTCAAGCTGCCTGGCTTCACATTCTTTTTCAAGACATATTGTCCGTTCTTTCCATACCCGCCATCGAAGAAAAAGTGATACCCATCTGTAGCCACCCCGGAGCAGCCGGAAATGCTCGGATTCATAAACGTAATATTCGTACGGTCGCTACCGGAAATACGCCCTAACGAAAAGTCTGAATAGTAATAAAACCAGATTTCCTGTTCGCTGACCACGTTCAAAGCATAGCAATCATGAATGTCTGCCGCTTGGTTTTCATATATTTTGTGTCCTTCTTTATTCCAGGCGACAAGGCCGGAGGACCCCACAGGCTCATTCCAACCATAATTCCCAAATATACCTTCATCAAAATAACTGGTCCAGATCGTACCTTCCCCTGTAACCTGAACACTCTGGATACCGTCTCCAAGCAGCAGTTCATTCACAGTACGGCCTTCATAATCAATAATTTTACCATTTAGATCGTATTGGCCGGGTCCATAATAATGACAACGCGCTCCGACGAGTAACAAATGATGATGTAGAGGCTGTACATAATGATAGTTAAACTGCTGTCCCTCCACATACACTTCTTCAATATGATCGTCTAGAATGAGTATCTTGTAAGTACGTCTCTCTTTAAGAGAGGCAGGCGGGAACATCCCCCGCACTCGTTCTGGGACTTTATCAATTAGCAAAATATACACGCGCCCATCAGGGCCAAATTGGGTCGAAACGATCTCAAACCCTTTAGTATATTTGGAAATATCGATAAATGAATGAAGCTGTTTATTTAGATGCGACAATGTAGTTCCTCCTCTGAAAGATCAGTAAAGTGAAGTATGATTTGTACTGGACTTCATTTTGTCATAACAACATGCTACTGAGGAGGGCGAAAGTATGGCGATATGGATAGTAATCCCAAGAGATGAGTCATCGGCAAAAAGATAGTGAACAAAAAAACAAGCTGGGTTCTGCTCATAATAAAAGCAACCCAGCTTGATCTTTATGGATGTTCCTCTTAGAGTGTCTGGCCCTTGTCGGCCTTCTGCCATAAAGCCTCCGTCAGCTCATCGATCGTCTCCTTCATCGCCAGCTTCTCGCGCCAGTGACTCGGGATACCGCTTTGCCCGTAATAAGCTCCTGCAATTTGTCCGTACACCGCCCCGGTCGTATCGGCGTCATCCCCCAGATTTACGGCCAGCAGTGTCCCCTCCTCAAATGAAGCCGAATGGTGAAATGCCCACAGCGCAGCCTCAAGGGAACGAATGACATAGCCAGTTCCTTGTATTTCAGGCGGTTCCTTAACCTTGTAAGATCCCTGAATGATTTCTTCAATGGCTGCCGAATAAGCTGGCTGTTCCTGCCGCCGCCACTTATAGCAGATGTCGGCTGATAACATGGATTCTTTGTCCGCTCCCCGCAGACCTGCCACAAGAATGGAAGCAAGCACAGCACAGGCCTCCACACTTTCGACTGCTCCATGGGTGGTTCGCGAGCTCAGCTCGGCGTACATCACGGCCTCTTCTGGCTGGTTCGCATAGGCCATGGCAACAGGTGCAAGCCTCATAATCGAGCCATTACCAGCAGTCATGGGGTCAACGGACCCACTGTACGGCTCTCCAGTGGCCTCGAAGCGATGCAATGCTGCTCTCGTCGCACCGCCGATATCAAAGCACGTTCCCGTGCTGCTCATATATCCCAGGTGATACCAATTGGTGTAGCGACGCATTTGGTCCGCTGGATCAAAGCTATCTTTTTGCACCATGCTCTCGGCTAAACAAAGTGCCATAGACGTATCGTCGGTCCACTGCCCCGGCTTTAACCCAAAGACACCGCCGCCCACGATATCCGTTACAGGTTCAAATGTACCTGGACTGCTGAATTCCACAGTGGTTCCCAAAGCATCACCCACGGCCAGTCCAGCGAGACTTCCATAAAAACGATCCTTGATCAGTGCCATTTTGATGTACACTCCTTTAATAATTGTTATAGCTAATGCATATATTTCCATATCACTGGAAGGAAGAAAATCCGGTAACGCCATTTATTCGTAGCTTAAGGCTGTACAACCGCTATCCGGTTTTAATTCAATGAAAATTCCTGCCTCTTGATGGTAAATGAGTGGAAATCGCTCCGTATCTACATCTTCACGCACACCTCTTGAAAGCCGCCATACCTGAAGCGGGACTCCTTTCCCCCATAAGAATAATCGGTCGCCAGAAACGACCATATCCGCTTGGGGATATGGATAAATCCCGTCTTCTTCAGGCTTACAATTTAAAGGCGGGATTGCAGGAAGCACGCGTCGGTACCCGGGCTGAGTCATATCGAATAGGACAACCGCCGGTTCCACTCCTTCCTCTCCCCAATCTTCCTCCTCCAGTAAATCGGCATCCATCTGTCCCCAAACCGCCAATCTATCAGGTCCTGTCCAGCACACTGGCCCATCCCAATCTATGGTTTGCCAAAGATGGCGAACTGACGGACCATTCTCCGATTCCCATGAGTTCAGCAGCCAATTAGATAAGGACCAAGTTCGGACTACTCCTAATGGAGCCCATACCCATCCCGTATCCGCAATCCACTTTCCCTCTGGAGAAGTCAGGAGCCTCCCATGAAAATAATCTAGATAATGCTCATCTTTATTTTCGCTGTTATAAACTGGGGTAGGTCTTGCTGTCAAAAGCCTCCCCGTTTCTACATCCGTCAGATCCAGCCGATTCCATTCCGTCCCATGAACAAGGATACATGCACCGTCTTGATGTACAAAGGCCAGGGGAAACATACTTTTATCGTAGTGGTATTCGTCCCGTGATAATTGCATTTTTTCTTGAGCATGGACTAAATCATACACTGCCGCATGTCGGCCAAATCGATTGGAGATCGCCACGTACTTGCCGTCAGGACTGGTAACCATTTGGACAGGTTGCAGGGGATTAAAATCAGGAATACAAATATGTGTGCATAATTCTGCGCTGCCAGAGCGAAGTTCTAGTCTCCACAGTTCTGCCTGTGTGTTTAGTGCTAGTAGGGATATGCTTTCCTGAGAGCCACCCTTTAGTGGATGAATGGCTGTAAGACGTCCGATAGTCTGTGGTAAATCAGGTAAAGAAACGTGATGAAATGGCATCATTTAACCCCTTTTAATCTGGATAAATAATAATTTATACCCGTATTTGTGAAGCTGGATTTATCGACAAAAAATCTGAGTTCAAGCAATGCAGTCAATACTTTCATAAAAACTCCCGGTTTTTTCTTACATAATAGTTTAAGATATGTAATTTCGCTAGGATTACTTTTGAGAACAAAATAGGAGTAATTCATCAAGATCATAGTGGAGATGAACTGCTCTGTTGGAGATTGATGCTCATTGATACAGTCGATCAGCACCTCTAATACCCTATTTTTATTAGAGTTATAGGCTTGTATAAACATCGTTGCTTCTGCAAACGGCTTGTTGAAATCGTCATACGGAAAATCATATACATCATGACTGCCTAGGATGAAGCTGACCAACTGACCTTGCAAAATTTTTATTTTTCCTAGCGCTGCCCGGGTATCCATATCCATCTCATTTTTGTTAATATGCTCATGCAACATGTCAATTAGAATGTGCATATCATACTGCTGCGCGTCTTCCAACCTGTACATTATCTTATTATTTTCAATCGTTAGACGATCATAAATGTCATCCCCTAAACCCAGTTCAAATAAGAGATGGTGAAGAAAAAATAGCCTGTCCTGAGTAAGCGAGAATTCCTTCCCTCTCTCTGCTAGATGTGAAACTTGATATTGATAATAAACACAACATAAGTTTTTCCGGCTATAAGCAACATCTTTATGTATATCAAAAACGTTAAACATGAGCGAAAGCAATCGAATCAGACGTTCAGCATCCGCTAAGCTTAGAATGGGATGATTCATTTTTGTAAATAGCGACCTATCAAACAGATCATGCCATCGCACTAAAGAAATATGACTCTGCTCATTTATATTCAGAGTTAGTATTCTTAAATTTTGCTCTTGATCAGGATAGGAATAAAATAGATATTCATGATCTACATCAGAAATACGCTCATTAAAATAGGCCCTTAATTTGTAATCGTATATTTTAAAAAAAGACATTTCTCTCCTCCTTGCACCTTATTTTCGAACTCCTATATTGTAAAATTAATCTGGATCGACTGGCAAGGCGGCATAAATACAGAAACATATGTTCTTTATTTCTATATTATGATATCTTTATGCTAGGAATGAAACGTTATGACGAAGGTCATAGCCTACGATTAGAAAGGAATGAACACCTATGAAACAGCTAAGCGAAGCTCTGACCCGGTTTGTACAACAACAAAACCTGTATAATGCAACCTACGGGCTGTTCCAAGACCACGACATCCAGCCCCGGACGGAGAACCTGACAGATTGCTGGGACAACCGCATACCTATATCCCCTGAGCTTGAGTACCTATATAGCCATTATGAAATGATCGATGCTAAGGCAGCGGGAACACACAAATTAAAAAATGCAGCCGTTGAAATCGGGGATGCTGCTGTTCTCTTTTTTGTCGCACCAGAACATTTATATCGCCAACAGCTGGGCTATCGCTTCATTACATCTGGAGAGCTTGTTCATGAGTCATCTTCGTGGCCCTCCCACCATGTTGTAATTGCCACGTTTAATGATGATCCAGTCATTGTCGATACTAGCGCACCTGCTTCCCCTGTATATGCTGCAATTGAAGGTGGCGCAGCGCAGCAAGTTGCTGACTCTTTAGCTAACTTCTTTACGGCTCTTTCCATCCTGATTGAAGGTGCCTGTACCTTTAAGGGAGAATTGATAGATGAAGATACATACGAAACCAAAGCAGAATATATCGAGCACGTAAAACCATTGCTACATCATTTGTTGGGCGAAAACCAAACCACGTATTTGCTGAATTACCTATCCTTTTGTTAGAAATCCTATTTGTTAAAGAGAGGTGGGGCTTTTTATGATCTATATCGCATTACTGCGGGGCATCAATGTGGGCGGCAATAACAAAATCGAGATGAAGAAGCTCAAGCAAACGTTTGAACATGCAGGTATGGGGCATGTGACGACTTACATTAATTCTGGAAACATTATTTTTTCCAGTCAGGAGCGGCCCAACCAGGAGTTATCGTCCATACTGGAACAGGCGATTCTGGAGGATTTTAGCTTACCCATCCGTGTTATTGTTCGTAATATGAAGGAGATTCAGACCATTATAGAGGCACTGCCGAATGAATGGTCTAATGATACACAGATGAAAAGTGATGTAATGTTTCTGTGGGATGAAATTAACGATATTTCCGTTCTGGACAAGCTTCCTTTAAAACCGGGTATTGGGCATGTCATCTATACGACCGGGGCCGTTCTGTTTTCTGTCAGCAAAGAACAAGTCACAAAAAGCGGGTTAACGAAATTAGTCGGCACCAAGCTGTATCAGCAAATGACGGTGCGGAATGTGAACACAACTCGACAGATTTACAAGCTGATGCAAATGGCTGAACAGGAAGAACTACGGGATACGAGCTCTTGACTGTAGTCGTGTTTAAATAGGGAGGGATAGGCAAGATAAAAAACTCGACAAAACTCATTAAAAAAATGGTCTACATAAATCAACAATTTCTAATACTATAGGCATAGAGATTTTGCTAAACTAGAAGGCTTCTCAGACGAAGAGGAACACCTATCATCAGCATGAACTAAACACTGAATAATGGGAGAAAAAACACTGTGACAAACCTACAAAATCAAAAACAAGTATATATAATCCACGGATACACAGCTTCGCCAACAGATCATTGGTTTCCTTGGTTACAAGATAAATTACAGGAAGACGGGGTTTCGGTAAATATACTAGATATGCCCAACTCGCAAGCCCCCAAACTTAATGAGTGGATTGAGCATCTATTGCAAAATATTAAAGCTTTACATAAAGACACCTATTTTATTGGTCATAGCTTGGGTTGTGTATCCATATTAAGGTACCTGCAGCAAGTCAATATCCCGGAACCACTAGGTGGTGCCGTTTTCGTTTCCGGTTTTACTGATCCATTGCCAAGCCTGCCGTCATTAGATGAATTTACAAATGACCATTTGGATCATCAGCAGATCATGGATTCGCTAAAAGCGCGTGTAGTTATAGCTTCAAAGGACGACGCGATTGTCCCCTTTGCACTTAGTAAGAAACTAGCGGAAGATATCCAGGCTGATTTTCACGAATTAGATCATGGAGGACACTTTTTACAAAGTGACGGCTTTACCACCTTACCGATCGTCTCTCAAGTTTTAATGGAAATGATAAATGAAAATAAGTAGCGTTAAAAACCCGCAAAATAGACCTGGCAAAAAGGGTCCAGCTTGCGGGTTTTACATTTTCTACTGGATGAATTAGGGGGAATAAAGCGTATGTTTAGTCAAGATATCAATACAATGCCCATTTTTCCGTACACAGCTCTATAAATGAATGGGCAACCTGTTCACATTCGTCATACCCCAAGCTACCAGAATGAGCAAAAAGAATGGGATATTCGTTGTTACTTTTTTCCTCTCTCATATCAAACATATAGTGGTTTCCGCTACCATCCATCGCAAACGACACGGCACCCGGCATATACTCTGGCAGCTCGTAGGCGAGGTTCATTTCTCTCAAATCTTCAGTATTGAAAAACTGGAAATAACGTTCTCCATTCTGAAATTCACCGCCATTAGAATATTTCAGCAATTCTATGTAACTATCAGGAAATTGTCCTTGGGGCAGATGCCAGCCCACAGGATCTAGCGGTTTATATTGATCATAAAATGGAGACGATTTCGGGAAAGGGTTCACTTGTCTTTGTTGGATTTCGTGAATCTCCTGCTCCGATAGCTTGATGTTCCATGTGCTCAAAAAATTCGCGATTTGTTCACCAGTTGCTTCCGGACATTTTATAAATTGATGTTCAAAGTGAATACTCCACATAATAACCACCCTCCTACCTTGACGTCTCTAAAAGTTGTTTTTGCTACCTTTTTCAACCTTTTCCATCTTTTCCAAGCCACTCAGCCACACTTTCATGAGGTTGAAGGTTCTCACGTTTATAGTAAAAAACGGTCTTGAGCTCGTAATCCAAGCTTTCCGCAGCAATGAAAAATCGGGTACCAAACGTTTGATCCTCCATACAAATCACAGGCCCCTCAAGAAATCCGTAAGAGACAGTTTTTAACATTTCCAATTCCTTGTCATTAGCCAGTCTAAAGCATTCAATTGAAAATACACCGCCCGGACAGGAAAGAAACGAGACCTCGTAAAATGTAATCTCTATGTTGTGATAATAGCTAAAGTCAAAGCTCCCTGCTAGTACCAGCTTAGGGCGACTTGTATAATCATAAATGTAGTAATGGTCAATGTTATTTTGAGAAAGTATTTCATTCAGCTGCATCAGTTTGGATTGAATGGAATGATTCATGATCTACGCCTCCTCATCATTAGCGGGGCTAGCCCCTATCTATTACCGCCTGCCATGCTTCTGTTACAGCTATAGGCGATTTTTGGCTGGTCTCTCCGCCACCTTCCTGAGTCCATAGCGGCGGATAATAAGCAAATACCTCTCCTGGCTGAAGTTGCTCCATATCCGACTGCCAACCATTCCAGCGGAATGTCTGGTAGAACAAGCCCAAATCTCCCTCAGCCAACCAGCTCAAGAAACCGGAATAGGCCAGCTCAGTGGATTCCCACTCCAATGCATCCGGTGCAAAATAGTAGATATGGCCGCTACGTCCAAACTTCCCTGTATCCAATCCAAAGAAGCCACCTGCTGCATCATAGGCCACAATCAGCATTCCCCCAAGTGCAGGAACGCTCGCTGGCTCTTGCAGCCCGTTCCACGAAGCCAAACTACCGTAAATTTCAGGCCCACCTGCACCCAGTAAGGTGATCCATCCGTGGTCAAATATGATCCCTCCTGTTTCATAGGCAACCGTTCCCAAGTACGATTTTGTGCTCACTTGCAAACGGTAGAGCGAATCTCCCCTAGCAGATTCCGATTCTGCCGGTACAATGCGAAATGGATTATTCCCTTCTTGCAGAATGTTTCTGACCTCTTCCCATGCATGGTTGTCCTGATCCACCAGCTCATCAACCGTTAACGTATGCATATCCATTCTCCTTCCTGTATTCCGATATCTATCTTTCAACCTTTGAACTGATTTTCGAAAACCTGCGTTTGCTCTAAAATCACCCACTGATTCAGCTCGTCGTAGCCCTGGACAATCGCCGTGATCTCATGCCTCGGATACATCCACTCAGATGGGGTCTTTTCCGCATATGAATGGGTGTCTGCCAATCCGACTGTATTGTGCTGGAAAATATGAATAAGTGTTCCGTGTGGAAAAAAGGCTTCAATATATCCAGTTACCTTAGTCCCAACCGGCAGTGCGGTTTTGACTTGATGCCATTCCTTGTTGGAGGTGTGAAGATTGCTGGACCAGATGTCTTCAAACTCTTTTTTTGTAATTTTCGTATAATAGGGCTCTGTATCATCAATCGCTTTCTCTGCTAACAAGAAATGATATTGCTCGTGCTTACGATTAGAAGCAATAAAAGTACCGTCATCTTGGATCACAATTTGCCGATAGGCTACGCCGTCTGAGTCTATTTCAAAATACCAGGTTCCCATGCCTGGTTCCGGACAATCTTTAAGATATTTCATTCGTACCTCCTAAAAGGATGTATAACCGTGTTATTTCATCTTTCTTTTTCCGCTATAAGTCCTTGTCAAATATGCGAGATATTCCGAACGCGTCAGTCCTCCTGTTTGGCGATTGAACTCATCGTACGAAATGTCTTCCGGGAATCCGAATTCGGCCAGTGCTTTTCGACGCTCCTCCCGATACAACGGATTATCCAGCGTTTTGTGCCACTCCCGCTCTTCCCAAGGACCAAAACAGTCCGTAATAATACCTGAATACACACCGTTATTTAGAAATTTTCGTGAAGACTTGAACACTGTCTCCTCTTCCGGTTTGGAAACCGTACCCGTTCCCCAGGATAGACTATATGTTCTGTCTTTTCTGCTATCCGTGCTATAGCCGTAACCGATCGGGAACACAATATCCTCTTCTACCAACGGTTTATGCCCTACCTGCTCGTAGGACCCCCGCATAAAGAAATCATCCATGACAATCCAGGTTGTTTCGGATAATGGGGCGGATGTGATAGATTCCAAAGCTGTTGAACGGTCACGACTTGTACACAAATACGGACGTACGAACAAAGGCATTGTCATGACACTATTCCATATGCTCTCCTTTGCAAACAACTGATCCTTTTGCATTTGGCGCAAATCTCCGACGACCAGTACATAGCCATCTGTAAAAAGGTCTATTTCCACGCGGAAGATGTCTCCCGGAATGGTTTTATAACGCAGGTTTTTCATATGCTTCAATCGTTCCACCTTACGATCATAGTCGTTAGGTCCAAGCGACGGGTAACGTTGAAGCCAATCGGTGATCTCTTCTTTACTATGTAAATGCTCACATCCAGTGATGGGCAATCTCACGCCAGTTTTGCTATTCACAGCAGTAACATAACTAATATTACGATCTCTTCGAATGCCTGCTGAAAAGGACACACCTTCTGCTGTGATGCTCGAAACACTTGTATAATTCAGTTTTTTCTCTTTGCCACGAGCCGTTTTAGGCAGAACAAATGCCCGATCACGAGTAAAAATCTCTACATCAGCTTCTCCATAAGCATCCTCTTTGGAAGAAATTCGCTTGCGAATAACATCTCCATCCATACAAATAAAATATCCTTCTTTAATTTCTACTACGTCCCAATGTTCTTCCAGCGTCTCCAGCCCAAAATAGGGTCGTAACGCGTTCGTTAACCAACTATTCATCTGCTCCTCCTGTTCCGAGTACAATTCAGTAGACTTCATTTCTGTTCTTCCAGAAATTATAACATAACACGGCATGTAGCTCGTTTATTCATACATTGTTCCAGCTTGGACCAACTCCTCCTGAATCCAGCTACTGCTAGTAGACAGTTGGAGCAAGTCGGCCGTGATCTGTTTAACCTGTTCTTGCAGCACGTGTGGCTGATCTGTTCCTTCCAGAAAGCGACTCATAAAATGAAGAAAAACGTCTACCTTCCTAAGCAGCATTAACACAGGCAAAGCGTCAACCTCGGATTGGCTTAAACGAACTTGACGGCTGAAGCCCCGGCAAAAATCACGAACAGCTGTCGTTTCCTCCGGTTGTCCCAAAAATCCTGATAAAATGACCGCCGGATCCATGACCCGAACGTCCAGCGTACAAAATTCAAAATCAAGCAGTGCAGCCACCTGACTAGGGTCAGAATCCTTTACCAACAAATTGGAAGCGTTCAAATCTCCATGTACAAACTGATGCGGCAACTCTTCCAATGCACGAAGCGAATTTGTAATCTCTTCATATACTTTTCCTATCAGGCGCAGCTCTTCATGTAAATTCTTGAGAGGCTCCGGCGGGTTTAAACAAAAGCCTTGGATTACTTCCGGGCTACATAATGGATAGGATTGCTGCAAAGCATAATACGGCCGATAGACTGGGGTCATATCAAGATTAAGTGTTGCAAGCACGGCAGACAATTCACCAGCTGCCTCGCCAAAAGAATGGGCAAAGCTAGGATCCTGCTCCGATGGGGATGTGCCTTCTATGTATTCGAACAGACACACATATTTTCCACTATCCTTCTCAACCTGTGCAAGTGTCTCTCCCGTAATCGTTCGGATTGGCATTGGAACCCTGAATGATAGAGAATGCCTGCTCAGTTCCTGCAAAACCGCATGCTCAAATTCTATTTTGTTCCGATCCCTGTGTGTATCGTAGATGCGCAGTACCCCACTTCGCCCACCGCTCTTAACAAAATACGTCGTATTATTCCAACCTCCGGTTCGTCTCTGTAGTGTCCCGTCCCACTCCGGCCAGTGCCGTCTTAATACCGCTTCCAAAATGTATCCTCCCTATTAAACATCCGCTTATGAATTTGCCGATATTATAACAAATATAGACGCCCATTAGAATTGGACGTCCTTGTGTATCCTTCATTTCCTCATTTGTTTGTTTCGGATATTCTGCGGGGTGGCACCATACGCTGTTTTAAATTTTTTATAGAAAAAACTCATGCTGTTATATCCGACCTGCTTAAAGATCATTTCGAATGGCAGGTTGGTATTGACTACCAAAGAATAGGCCGCATTAAGTTTAATGTTGGCAATAAGCTGCGTGTAAGTAAGACCGGTTACTTTTTTCAACTTATTACTTAAATACGTACTATTGTAATTAAAATGAGTAGATAATTGCTGGAGGCTTAAATGCTGATAATGCTCTTCCATGTAATTCAGAATAGAAGTAATATTACTTTCCTGCTGGTTTAAGTGAATATTATGCTCGCTTTCCAATACACGGACCAATTCCCCAAATACAATGGACAAATAAGCCTTGACCAGCTCCATTGAATCCTCTTGCCTGGAAAAATATTCGATCAAGATTCTACGCAATATATATTGAAGGTTTTCATTATGCTGTGACTCAAAAATAATAAAGTGATTATGATGCTGATGCTGGAGGACTGAATTGGCAAGAAACTCGCCGATCAAACTTTTTTTCTTAGATAGCCGCTGTAGAAATAGGGATGAAATCGTTTCTCTTTGCAGGAGGATATTAATCAGTATATCGTTTTCTCCCAAAGGTGCGATGCTGTGCGGTACATCCTTATCGAGGACACACACTTGGCCTTCACAAAGCTCAATTTCTTTACCCGCTATGATTTGGTTGCACTTACCTGAGTAAACATAGTTTAACTCAATAAATTCATGCATGTGCTCCAGCATCGGAGCAAACCTGTTGTGCTTGCTAATATAAATATCATGTTCTCCGAAGAAAAATAAAGCAGGCATTCGATACATATTCTGATTTATATCAAAAAATCGCTCATTTTCCGATTCTTTGGAGAGATCATTAATCACTTGATTGTTTTGCTGTTGTAAAAGTTCAATTTCAGTTTTACTTCTCAGCAACTGATCCAACTCATGAAGGTTCATAAACACAGACTCCTCCTTCAGACTCCCATTAACTGTGAACTGCCGTCTGTGTTTTGCTTCCCTTTCCTCTAATAGCGATTCCCAGACAGAGGAGCGCAGCAATCATAAATACAATCGCAGAGACGAGAAAGGAAAATGAGGCAGTTTCATTCCCAGACAACACCCCAACTAACTTGATAACATAAGGCGAAGCAAACGCTCCCAAATTGGAGCCTACCATTGCAATCGAAATAGATATCGTCTCACTGCCTTTAGGTACGATTTTAGTTAGTATCGTAAAAATATAAGGAATAAACAGCGCAAAGCTAAAGCCAATGATCAGCATGGCAACCGTAACCATGGTCACATTCTGAGCAAACCACAGCAGGACAAAACCTGTCGCTGTTAATAAACTGGAGATAAAAGGTGCGTAATTTCTGAACCATTTATATATTCTACCGAACAAGAAGCCTGCAATCATAGTTGATAAGGAGAACAGCGTCAAAGCGGTCCCTAAAAACCCTGCGTTAGGCATACTCTTTTCAGCAATCATAATACCTGTTTTGGTATACACAATCATGATAAAGGTCATAAACAGGAAAAGTGCAGCCCCTAATCCAAGTACAGGTAGGGACATTCCCCCACTCTTTTGGCCCGTTCCTGTCGTGCTCACTGTAGGCTCCTCACGCTCTGGTTCAGGAATGATAAAAAAGAACAACAGTGCGATAGGAATCGTGATCGCATAGCACAAAAAGGCAAACGGCCAGTCGATTAGGGCAAGCTGTCCTGCCACAAAGGTAGCCAAGCTGCTTCCGAGCCCTTGTACAGCGCTTTGAAAACCTACCAATTGAGCACGTTCATCCCCTTCAAAAAAATCACTAATTAAACTGACAGCCAGCGAATTGAACATCCCCAGACCTGCACCTAGCACCAAACGCAACGCGAGAATCCATGTAATGTTCGTAGTGAGCATAGGAAGTATTCCGCCGATGACCACGAGCAAAAGTCCTAGCAGGACTGTATTTTTTTTACCCAAGCGGGAAGAGATCGGGCCACTCAACAGCACAAACAGCATCATCGAGAAAGATGGGATTGTAACTATGCTTTCAATCAGTGAACTGGAGACTCCCGGTAATTGGTTCAGCATCATCGGGATGATAGCTGAAATAGCACTCGCTGATGTCAGGACTAAGGAAATGGACAACAATGCTGTTTTAAACCATATTTTGTTTTTAATATTCATCAAGCTTCTCACCTCTAGTCTATGTTATTTAGCCTCTGGTTGTATTTGTACTGGAACGTATACTGTCCAGATCCGACGGTAAACGTCAATTCATGATCTCCACTCAGTTCGAAAATCGCCTGTTCTCCGGGAGAACCTGATTTCCCGGCCAGCTCTTGTGGCACATTACCAGGCGGATACTGAATCGACGGGTATTGCTTAGTAATGGTCTGTTGTAATGCATCTGGCTCTAGAACGCCCGGAAGCGTAATCTCAGCTGTCGTATTATGTGGTACGTGAACCGTCATCCGCATTTCTTCATTCACGATTTCCCAATGGACAGCAACCTCACCATAAGGTGTCTCCAGCTTGCCATGGGCCGAAGTAAGATTAACAGGCGGTTTGGGTGCTAACCGTGACTTTTTGTAGCCCGCTTCAAGCACATCGATACCGGCAATATTTTGGTACATAAAGTCTCCAACTGAACCGTACGAATAGTGATTGAACGAGTTCATATCGGTGCTCCAGAACGAGCCGTCCACTTTGATACTGTCCCAATGCTCCCACATGGTCGTTGCTCCCCGTTCAACCTGATAGAGCCAAGAAGGATAATCTTTCTGAAATAAAATTTTATAAGCTATATCTGTATAGCCATTGTCGGATAAAACCAGGCATAGATAGGGTGTGCCTACAAAGCCAGTATCCAGATGCATATCATTTTTTTCTATCAGCCGTACGAGCTCCTGAACCACTTGCTTTTTATATTTTTCTGGTACCAATCCGAAGTGCAAAGCCACAACCTGTGCAGTCTGGGTATTAGAAGTCAGTTTGCCAGCGTCATCAAAATAACGGTTCGCAAAAGCGCTTCTAATCCCCTCATGCAAGCTTTGATAAGTGTTGTAATCGGTATAGCGATTCAGCAGTTTGGCGGTCTGCGCCAAGATATGAGTCGAATACGCAAAGTATGCAGTCGCTACCAACGTTCCATCGGTCGCTCCAAAATAGCTTCCTTCCTCGCTATCCAGCGCCAGCCAGTCTCCCAGCTGCAAACCAGTATCCCACAAATGTTCCTCGGTCCCCTGGGCACGAATATAATCGACCCATGCTTTCATACTGTCATACTGCTGAGCTAGAATTTGCTTATCCCCATAACATTGATAGATCGTCCACGGACATATAACTGCTGCATCTCCCCATGCGGCTGTCGTTTGGTCCATATTGTCTGCAAAGGTTCCTTTGAGGACATCCGGCACGACAAAAGGCACAGCCCCATTCTCCAGCTGGTTGTAAGCCAAATCTTTCAGCCACTTTCGAAAGAAGGAAGCACTATTCATATTGAAGCTGGCCGTTCTGGCAAAAATCTGTGCATCGCCGGTCCAGCCTAATCGCTCATCACGCTGCGGGCAATCGGTCGGCACATCCAGGAAGTTCCCTTTTTGTCCCCATACAATATTGTGCTGGAGTTGGTTCAGCTTTGGATCGGATGTCTCGAACAAGCCAATTGTCGCCATGTCTGAATGCAAAACAACGCCTGTAAAATCTTCAATGGCTACGCCAGCCGGAAAGCCCTCAAGCTTCACATACTGGAAGCCTTGAAAAGTGAAATGCGGCCTAAATATCTCCGTCCCCTTGCCGCTGCAAATGTACGTAATCTGCTGCGCTGCATCACGAATATTATCTCGGTAAAAGTTCCCTTGCTGATCCAGTACTTCACCATGAACCAGATTCAGAACCGTACCTTCGGGGGCTTCCACTTTAAATTCCAGCCAGCCTACCATATTTTGACCCAAGTTAAGTACTAGTTCGCCTTTAGGAGTCCAAATCAGTTCAACAGGCTTTAATCGGTTCATTACACGGACAGGCTCGTTCTCCTGAGCAACCAGATGACTTAACGGAAACGGGGCGACCTGCATCATTTTCCGTTCGTTCAAGAAGCGATGTTCGGCTGCCTGCTGCTCCAGTCGAGCATCATAGATTTCGCCGTTATAAATATCTGACATCAAAATGGCACAGCTCGTTTCCTCCCAGGAAGAATCAGAGCAAATGAGTTCTGAACGGCCATCTTCATAGCTAATCTTCATTTGAAATAGCAAAGCATTCGTGTTCCCGTAGGTATCCTTGCGCTTTTGCCAGCCTAGATAGCCGCTGTACCAGCCTTCTCCCACCGTGGCTGTGATGCGGTTATGTTGTTCTCGAACGGTAGAAGTCACATCATAGGCTTGCACCTGAACACGATCGTTATAATCTGTCCATCCCGGGGTAAAGTAGGCATCGCCTACTCTTTGTCCATTGAGCTCCAGCTCATACAGACCAAGGCTTGTGGCATAAATGACTGCTTTTTTCACTTTTCCCTCAACTGAAAAACACTTGGAAGCAGCAAAAGGGGCTCTTGTCTGAAACTTTTCATGGATGCTTCGCTCCTGCACTGTAATCCATTGTGCCTTCCAGTCCTGCTCATGGAGCAGCCCCATTTCCCAAAAGCCAATCTCACTCCATTCCGATTCCTCGGGTTCGGTGTCACCCGCTCCCTGAGCCCATACTTTTACCCGGTAATAATATCTTTGTCCTGATTCGAGTGGAGGACCTTCATAGGGAAACAAAATGGATTGTTCCGAATAGGAAAAATGATTCCAGAGCAGCGGTTCAAAAGCGGGATTTATGGCTACCTGCAATTGGAAGCGTTTTTGGAAAACGTATATGTTGTCAGATTCAATTTGCCAACTTAATCGAGGCTTTAGACAACCCAGTCCAATCGGATTGTTTACATGTTCACATCTAAGCGCTTTCACTTTTAGCATCTTATGTCCTCCCTGAGATCTTCTTTTGTGTTTCTATACTCAAATTAAAACGCTTCCATTAGTTGTGCGCAATGTTGTATCCCTGCATGTTGTATGCTTGATTTACAGGTGTTGAATGTCCATCCCTCATATCGAATCTTAAAATGGGTCTATTAGAAAAATATGTACGTGTGACAGCGCAGTACTCAAAAGGAAAACTCTTGTTTTTTGTACATATGGATTGTAGTATTAAGCCGATCAGTGAAAGGAGAATTACAGTAATGGAAACGAACTACAGAAAGCTGCTGGATCAGATGATCGCACCCTATGATGAAATGCTGCAGATTCTAATAAGTGATCACGCCGATTTTTCGAAGGTTGACTATTTGGAGCAACACAGTGAGGAATATGGAAAAAGTGATGCCAATTATACCAATCGCTTGAAGGTGCTTTTGGCTATGTATAATCGTGAGGATCGAGATTCCCCGCATTACGAACCGATTGTGAGAAGGCTGCTCGTTAATGAGATTATAGATAGGGAAACGAACAGTTTTCAGGGGATTGGCGATGCTCTATACTACGCCGTTTTTTTACTGCAAAAATATGAGCGTGAGCAGGACCAAGTTTTGTTCCAGCAGGCCAAGAAGGCCAATTTTGATACATATGCCGGGTTTGACCCTGCGTTGATTTTGGAAACATATTTATTCAGCAAAGATACAGCTGATCTTGAAGATTGCATCAATATCGCGAGTGAACTCGGGGAAGATGTATACCTATCATTATTTATTGATTTGTGGATCAGAGAGCAGACGGATTGGGACAAAGAAAATTTGCGGACACTCGTTTATCATGAGAGATGGCGCAACCATCCAGAAGGTGAAATTGAAGCCCTCAAAAAGCTGGCTGAAATGGAGAAAATAGAAGAAAATTCTAGTAACTACTGTTCTACTGCATCCAGCTTGGCAGAAAAGCTCATTGAAACAGGACGATGGGATGAAGCTTGGGAAACGATGGCAACCATCATTCCGCTTATTACTAAGGAAAAAGAATGGTTCCTGTACGGACTTGGCCGCAATATAATCACAGCCTGTATCCATATCATCATGCATTTTGGAGCAAAAAGCCGACAGGCTACTTCGTTATGGCAAACAATAAAAGGGGTTCTTCAACCTGCCGCTAACAATATGGGGACCATTCAATATCAGCTTGCTGTATCTGTCAGCAAATTTATGGGTGATACCAAATTGGAGCAAAAGTTACTCCGGATTCGGAAGCAACGTCAATAATCCAGTTGCCATAAGGAGCCTGTCGCATGCAATGTAAAGAACGAGGCATTTGACCCAGCAGCTCGCTTTCCAGTTGCCCCTCGAAGCGAGGGGCAGCGAAAATACGGATTGCAGTGCATTGCCTTCCTCTACAGATTTCCGGTCACGATAATACCATCTGCTTGCTTCAAATGCGCTCTGACCCATGCTGTAAAGGAATCGATAAATATGCGTAATTCTGGCTCCTTGGCAGGCCAAGCATCCAATTCTGTTAATATTTCATGCCATACCGACGCCTGAATCGGATTATCCCAGCAGGCATCAAAAGCCTCATACGTTTCCCCCGTGTCAGGATCGACAAGTGGGTATTTGGACTTTAACACAGACAGCACGATATCAAAGTCATCTGCGTAGATGAAGATCATCTCCTCCAGCTTTGGCTCATCTGTATCCCCATAGCGCAGCGGTTCAAAAGTATATCCAATATTGGCTCTTGGACCACTATAGCGATAGATTAGTGTCTGAATCTCTGTTTTTCCTTTCTTAGTCACTCTCTCTTACTCCTCTCTTCGGCTACAACTCGAACCAATCCGCAGCGCATTTCTCTTCTTCCAGTGCCCTACACATTCCTTCCCTCAACCTTATCGCATCTCCGCCGCCAATATGAAATAGACAATAGATATAAGGTTCATCATCTTCTAACCCTTCAATATTTCTTGCCTCTTCCACTGAAATCTGAAGCGCTTCAGGCCAATCAGAATTATTCTGAAGCAGAACAAAACCATCCTCATCCCTTTGCATCCGATATCCCTCAATCCTAGGCAATGCTTCAGCTAAGCGTTCCATTAGCGCTTTAATATCCTTAACATCTGCGACCTTAATCCCATACTCCCAACCCATCTGCATTCCTCCAATTTTATGAACTCCTCCTTATTAGAACCACCCCTAAATTGGGTTTCACCTTCTCATTCACCTCAGGAAATTCACTTGGATTCAGTCATAGTCCGCATATAAGAGGTATTCCTTACAATGCCTGCACTGAAATAAATAACCCCGGAACGATCCGTCACGTTTCATGCTTTCCCGTATTCGACTCTTAGCCTCTTCTTCATTATACAAAGCCAGAATAGGCATAAACATCAGGTTGACATCATTTTCTATCCCTCTACTGACAAGCTCCTACCAGCCCACAAAATCTATAAAAACACAGTAGTCATCACAGTGATCCAGCCACGCGGCGGTCTGCCATGCCTCATAACCGGGAGTCCGATGCAGTAGCTCATCCAGCTTTGGTTCCTCCAATTGTGCACAGCAAGCAGGGTCATGAAATGTTCCCTGTAGCATGCTCGCAGCGCTACCATTCGCAATACACCAAGGACAGATCGCCTCATAAGATAATGCTGTATAAAAGGGACCCGCGTACCAGATATCGGTCTGCCGTCCACAACAGGAACACGTTTTCAAAAAGCCTGATTTAAGGATCTGAGTGCGTACAGGGTCTTGATGATAAGTAAACACAGGGAGATCGGAAGTTTTCTTGCGCTTGGCTACTTTGATTAAAGGCTTAATCACCGGCAGTCGAATCGGGCTATTAATCATCTCTTGAATACTCCACTGTTTCTTCAAATCTGCTTTATTTTTCCGGTTCATGACGGACATAAAAACCTCTAGCGCCTCTTCGTATTGATGCAGGTGAAGATACAACTCTGTCAAAATTCTGGCAGCCTGCTCGCTTTCTAAGCCCTCAAGCTCTTCCTTCAATTGGTACATGGCTTGTACAGCCTCGGGACTGGGTGCGTACAAACTATATCTTTTGTTTAGTGCCACCCATTTTTGCTGGATTTCCATAAGCCCCCCACTTCCTTCTGATTTTCCTGAAATTTCTTATAACTTATTATAATAGATATAGGCTTCCGGTGAGTATACCCCGGAAGCCTATGGATTCATCTAACCAATCTTTTATTTATTTTGCCTTATGAGGAACAGGCTCACTATTCCCGTTTCTTTTTCTCACTACCCACATAATAACAGCCATAACAGCTACCAAGACTGCTATAAGCGTAAAGGGAATATATTTGTCCACTCGATACAAGGTGGTCGTCAAAATAGGAGCAATGATCGCGGAAATTCCCTGTACCGCAGCTACCAGCCCCGCTGCTCCCCCTTGCTGCTCTTGACTGACTGAAAGCGAAGCACCTGCCATAAAACCGGGCATCAGTAAGCCTGTGCCTATGCCAAACATAAAGAACGCTGCATAGTAAACGACCAAGCTGGCTGAAATCAGAAATAATGCCATTCCAGCAATCAGGAATAGAGAACCAAGTAAAATCATCGGCTTAGGCTGCCATTTAAGCCATTTCATCTGGATGATCTGCACAATCAGCATCGCTGCCCCGGAGAACATAAGTCCAAAGGACACGACTCTTGCTGTTTCTTCGGATGTAAGACCTAACTGATCTTGAAAATAAAAACCACCTATAACCTGAATAGTCACAATACTTATCATCGTAACCAAGCCTGCAAACAAATACATTCTTAGACCTGGCTGGAGGGGGTTAATTCGAGCGGGTTTTTGCTGAATAACGGGCTGGGCCGCCGGAATCGCCAGCAGAGACACCACGAATGCAACAGCGGCAATGACAATTCCAAAATATAAGGGCCATAACAGCCCTATTAAAGTAAAGGCACCTGCAATCGCGGGACCAAATACCAGCCCAAGCCCATTCGCCGCACTAATAATAGCCATACCACTTCCACGCTCTTCTCCTTCCGTTACATCTCCCATATAAGCTTGGGACGATGACAACACCGCCGGGATAAAGCCACCAATTAAGCCGCGTGTAACAATCAGCAGGACTAACAGCAGCCCCCCACTGAGCCAACCATTTAATCCTGCAAAAAGAGTAAGTGTAAACAACAGGCAGCTTACACACATCCCTATGAAACCAAGCAGAATCACCGGCTTGCGTCCCTTTGCATCACTTAGATTTCCCCATACTGGAGCCATTAAGGCCATCGTTATAGAACCAAGCGATATAATTAATCCGGAATGGCTTTCTCTTAAGCCTAATTCACGAATAAGGGGCGGCATAATTGGAGCAATGAGCATGAGCCCTAGCATAGCCACAAATACACTGAAAAAGATGCTCCCTTTTATTCTATTCATCCTCGCACACTCCTCTGTTAAAGATTCTCTCTATGCAGAAGTATACGGAGCATACCAAAACGCTACTGCCTATAGACGGATAAATTTGCGGTTAAACGGATTTAATTTTGCGTATAAAACAGCAGCCAGTCTTCAGACAGTAAAAAATGGCCTGCATTCTATGGCCCAATGGGCGTCGTTAATTATAGAGTCGCTCTTTCGTTGTGAAATGAACTACATCGGTCTCTTCATCGCTGACTGGATGGAAGGGCTTCATTTCCTGGCATGTTATTACGATATATGATGTACAGTCTTTTGCCTTTAGTAATTAGCGTAGCTGTGGGTTGAGTCTGTATATCGATGTCTAAGGGGGAAATCTCAGTGAAAACAAAAATAGGATCAATCATGAAGGTAAGATCGTTAAGAACGAAGTTAACCATAATGTGCTTGATTATTTTAATTGTACCCACATTCGTGATTGGAATCAGTTCTTATGTTGTTTCCAAGAATGAAATGAATGAATCAGGCAAAGTAGCACTTAAGAATAGTGTGCAAATGGTAATTGGTATGATTAGTTTCCTCAATGGGCAAGTCGAAGCCGGTAATTTAACATTGGAAGAAGCACAGGAAAAACTGCGCATCGAGCTGCTCGGTGTAAAAGATGCTAATAACAAAAGACCGGTAAAGATTAAATATACTGTAGGTAAAACAGGTTATCCGTGGGCAGTCAACCAAGATGCCGTTTCAGTGATGAACCCTTCAAATGAAGGCCAGGATTTAATAAATGCCGTATCGGAAGACGGTGTGCATGTGGGAAAAGAGTTTGTAGAAGCCGGTACAAACGGCGGTGGATTCGTCACTTATAAATGGGCTTTACCTGGTACAGATCAAGTGGAGACGAAAATTTCGTACGTTGAAAGGGATCCTTATTGGGGATGGATCATCGGTTCTGGAGCATATTTTAACGAATTTAACAGCGGGGCGACCAAGGTCCTTTA
Organism: Paenibacillus sp. CMM36; assembly: GCF_053570945.1. NCBI lineage: Bacteria > Bacillati > Bacillota > Bacilli > Caryophanales > Paenibacillaceae > Paenibacillus > Paenibacillus sp. CMM36. Next base: position 57,530 of record NZ_JBSEDY010000017.1, on the reverse strand, counting down.
TATTGTCCTGATTATTACGACTATTGCAGTTATTCTGGGAGCAATTATCGTAAGCTTTGTTTCGGGACGTTTTACGAAGCCTATTATCATGATTGCAAAGCGGCTTAACTCAGTTGCGGACGGTGATTTAACGGTCGAAGAAGTCAAAATGAATTCAAAAGATGAGGTTGGCGAGCTGGCACAGGATTTCAATCATATGATTAAAAATATTAGATATTTGATCGGTGAAGTAAACCTGTCCACAAAGCAGGTAGCAGCTTCCTCGAAAGAATTAACCCTTGGTGCAGAGCATACTGGGCAGGCAACCGAGCATATCACCATCGCGATTCAAGAATCGGCGGCCGGTGCGAAGGAGCAGCAACTGATGCTCCAGAAGACAACCAGCTCGCTTGAAGAAATTTCAATAGGCATGCAGCGGATCACGGATAGCTCCTTGACTATTGCTGAATCGTCTGCAGACGCGATGGAAATGGCGAGCCTTGGCGGTACTGCTGTACAACATACGGTGAAGCAAATGGACTTGATTAACCATTCCGTCAATGAAACCGATGCGGTTATGAGGATGCTGGATGAACGTACTCAACAGATCGACACGATGCTGCATGCCATTACGGATATCGCACAGCAGACCAATCTGCTTGCCTTAAATGCTTCGATTGAGGCTGCCCGTGCAGGCGAAGAAGGCCGCGGTTTCTCCGTAGTTGCTTCAGAGGTAAGAAAACTGGCCGAACAATCGAACCAGTCTTCTGGGCAGATTTCTGAGTTGATTCAGAATATGCGCAAAGATATGGAGCATTCGCTTCGGACCATGGAACGCGTAAAACAGGATGTCGACTCCGGCATTAAAATTGCTAATGAGACGGAGCAGCAGTTTAACAAAATTGTGACGTCCACCAATCATATCGCACAGCAAACGGAAGAGCTCGCGAGCATCACGGAGCAAATAACCGCAAGTGTCCAGGAAATTTCAGCAAGCGGAGAAAACGTATCGAGTCTGGCGCTTCAAGCGGCGGACAACTCGCAGAATATTGCAGCGTCTGCAGAGGAGCAGCTAGCTTCGATGCAGCAGATCACCAGCCTGGCAACGACCTTGTCGGATATGTCACAGAAATTACAGGATCTGACGGTCAAATTTAAATACTAACGGAATAATTCTTTCCAAAATATCACGCTAAACTGTCATTCATATTATGAGGTCAACCAGTTTTTTCTGGTTGACCCTTTTCGCATTTGCTCTGAGAAATTACGGAAAAGCTCGCAAATCGTGATCCCCTTCTAGCGATGTGAATTGAGCACGCGGTTTTTGTCGATTTGGTTCAGAATTGGTTCAGAGGCATTTAGTATAGTAAATCAGTAATGTAAGAAAGAAAATTATATTAGTAGGTTAGTCATCATGGAGGATTTAGTCAGTTCATCGTGACACCGGAATTTTATGGAGGAAATTTATGAGTAAAATCAAGTCTTTTTGTTTATCTTATCTTGCTGTTATCGTCTTATTTGGAACCTGGACATGGAGTTTTTCCGAGAGTACTGTGTATGCAACCTCCTCACCAGCACCTAGTGTAACGGATGCGGTGTATGCTACTGAAACCACGGTAACGAGTTGGACAAATCCTTCTAAACAAGGTCAATCCGTAACGTTTAGCATCAAAACCATCTCAACCCCACAAATTACGAAAGATTTAACCGGCTCGGTTATCCTTATGGACGGTACGGATATATTAGATACGCTGACGATGAGGCCAAATGGCATTGCGAATGGATATGCCACTGCGACCTACACCACAAGCGATTTAAGTGTGGGAAGTCACCCAATTACTGCTATATATAGTGGGGATGCTCGATTTGCCCCCAGTACATCTGAGCCATACATTCAGGTCGTAAATGCATCTGCGCCTACACCTTCACTGAGACCTACAGTAACTACAATATTGAGTTCGCTGAATCCGTCTAATCAAGGTCAGGAAGTAAGGTTTAGCTTGAGGACAACCTCAAACCCACAAACTTCGGGCGATTTAACCGGAACGGTCATCCTTATGGACGGCACGAATATATTAGATACGCTGACGATGGAGCCAGTGGGCATTTCGAATGGCTATGCCAATGCGTACTACACTACAAGCAACTTAAGTGTGGGAAGTCACGCAATTACTGCTATATACAGTGGGGATGCTCGATTCGCGCCGAGCACCTCTGATGCCTATATACAGGTTGTAAATGTAAATGGAAATGCAGGCACGGGTGATATTAGCAATAACGACAGCAGCAGTAGCAATAAAAAAGATAAGAAGGATAACGCGGATAGCAGTGACTCATCTTCTTCAAGTGAAACAACCGCATCTTCATCACCATCGGCTTCTTCAACGGTTTTACCGACTGCGGAAATCATGCCAGTAGAGCAATCCGAGGTTGCGCATGAAAAATATATAACGGGTTATCAGGATGGTACATTCCGACCGGACCAGTCAATTACACGAGCTGAAACCGCCGCGATGATGGCTAGGATTATGAAGTTGGAGACAAAAGAAGGCTCAACGACATACAAAGATGTACCTAGCACGTATTGGGCAAAGGATTCGATTATAGCACTTACGACACAGCACCTTATGAATGGATATGCAGATGGAACATTTCGACCAGAGCAACCCATTACCGGTGCAGAAATGGCAGCAATACTCGCATCCTGGAAGCAGCTTAAAGGAACGCAAACCACAGCGTCTCCTTATACCGATATCGAAAAGCATTGGGCAAGGGATTCCATTGTAGCGTTAGCTAATGCAGGATGGATTACCGGCTATAACGATAACAGCTTCCAACCCAATAAATATATAACACGAGTAGAAACGGTTACCATTTTGAACACGATCTTAAAACGAGGACCCCTGGAAGGAACCATTCAGGCTACATGGAAGGATGTACCAACAGATTACTGGGCATTCAAAAATATTGAAGAAGCGTCTCGTACCCATACTTCAACCATCAATACAGATGGCATTGAAACTTTCGTGAAATAAGCACCAAATAAAAAGTCTGGAATCCTATCTATACAGGGTTCCAGCTTTTTGTTACCTTGATATTTTTTTAAAATGGTCAAAACAGAATTTTTAAAATACTTTCTTCAAAGATGATGGTTTCACTCCGTATTCCCGAAAAAATTGCTCTGAAAATGCACTCACATTACTGTATCCTACAGCCATCGCAGCTTCTGTTACATTGCTTTCCTGGCTTCTAAGCAGCTTCATCGCATAATCAAGACGAATTTGGCGCAAATATTCAAATACAGTCGTTCCAAAACATGCTTTGAATCCTTTTTTTAATTTAAAATCGTTTAATCCAATTCTTTTGGATAATGCGATCAGTGAAGGAGGATCAATCATGCTGGATTCAAGGATTTGCCGAGCCATATGCAACTTTCTGACATCTTCTTTAGATAAGCCTTCGGGCATGGGAGTTAAATCAAATAATTGAATCATAAACCTATTCAAAATCTCTAGTGCCGCTGCTTCCATTAATAAAGGCGATCTATGCACACTTTTCAAATCTTTGATCAAATGTTCAATCATCACTATACTTCTGTGATCCAGCTCAAAACTAAGGTGATGGAACGCAGCACCCTTCAGAATTTGTTTAAATTCAATAGCTACCTGGCGACGAGCCGCCAACTGTGAAGCCGCATAATTAAACAACGAAACAGGAATGCCAAGTGCAAAGGATTGGTATTGTTCGTTAATCGGAGGATGAAAACGTGCTTTGAAATCCTGTAAAAAAATAAGAGCACCCCACCCTATCGGGAGCGTGTAGTCCAGACCAGCTATATTCACATGACGTTGACCCGAAAGTGCAAATTGAAGTTCAATCATTTGTCCTTTGGAAGCAAAGTTCGTCTGGTAAGGCTCGTGATATTGGATATGCGAATACACAATCTCGATACCGCTGTAAGTCGTAACTCTGTAGATATGTCCGTCACCTGCTTCCGGTAACATCATATACGTATGCTCGTTTTGTTTTCTAAACGGAGTTTTTTCCAAATAATGCTGATATATTAATGATAACGAATTTGAATTCACAAGCGTCCACCTCAAAGGTTTTCATTCATTTTGATGATTCAAATGAGAATCGTTATCATTAATATTAGCTGAATTTGAACGATTTGACCAGACTTATTGGAGTATGCTGTGAAGATATCCGGGGAATCTATTAATCCCAATCCATATAAAACGTTGCTTTCAATTTGCCCTTCTCACATGCTGGGCAACTTAAATGAACAGGCACATTGTTTTCAATGTGTTCCTGCTCCATAACACTCGCGCATCTAGGACAAGCATAAGAAATTTTATACTGTGATGAGTCCGATTTCATCTCAATAAACAATTCATTACGGATGGCCTGACAGGCAGGACACACATACATAGCGTCATAAGCATCATATCTCGTCGAAGGGTTGCCTATGAATTCCCCAATACGTCGTTTAAGGACAGTATCCTGTACAAACGAAGCAATGGATTCCAAACTCATATATGAAAAACCAAACCCTACAAATATGTTCTTAGTATAAGCACAGGTATCACAGTCCAGCTTGTACGCTTCCCCCATGTTTATCACTCCCCAACTCTTCATGCGGTTATTGAAGCCTCATTTATTTCTTTACGAGACTTGCTGAATGCGTGACTTGGTTTCTCCCGCCACTCTTAGAAGCATACAGTGCCAAATCCGCTTGATGAACTATCGATTGTTCCGTATCCGCTTGCGTAACCGTTGCCACACCGATACTCACAGTAATGCTGTATTCTCCCCAATCCCTTGAAGCCGTCATGGAGCGGTATCTTTCTGCTGTACGAATGGCTTCCTGTTGATCGTTGCCGGGAAGGATAATTACAAATTCCTCGCCACCGTAACGAGCGACAATATCAACATTCCGTGAAATGGATTGTAGTAATTCTGCCAGATGAGTGAGCACCAGGTCGCCCACCGGATGACCATAAGTGTCGTTAATGCTTTTGAAATGATCAATATCAATGAGCAGCAGCGAAAAAGGTATTCCAGTCTCTTGAAAAGAGGCTAGGATGATTAGTAATTGATCTTGAAAATATCTTCTATTCTTTAGCCCAGTTAACGGGTCGGTTGATGCCATCGTTTCTAGCTGGAGATTGATCCTCACTAATTCCTGCTGCTTGATTTCATATTCTTCGTGCAACCGTTCAAGCTTCTGGTTGGCTTCATTCGTCGCCTGATATAATTCCTGAAGCTTGGTTTTGGTCTGTAGTATATCTTTTTCGTGTTCAATACGCTTACGCATCACAAGCACTACACAGTCAATCACTGCTTCTCCATTTCGTTCCTGGCGAATTCCGTTTAGAAGTACAGGCACATCCTGTCGATCACTTGTGCGAAACGAAAAGTACATCTCATCGACACGCCCGTACAACTGGATGTATGGATAAAAATAAGTATGAAAAAATAGCTTGTTGGTAACAGACATTGTTATTTCAATCGGCCATCCGAGCAATTGATCGCGTTCATAAAGAAGCATGTCCAATAAAGTTTGGTTTACCGATTGAATGATCCCAGCGTCCGAAATTGAAAAGTATCCACAGGGAGCTTTATCTAATTGAATATCCATTAAATGACTGCCTTTCTTTCGATATTACACACTAGCTAAATATTCTTTGATTAAATCGCTCGTTTCTCCTGGTTGGCTTAAATGAGGATAATGCCCCTTTGCTCTCATCTGCTGAAGTCTGCTATTTCTAAGATGGGTATGCAAATAGTCCCCTACCTCAATCGGAGCAATACTATCATCTGAGCACTGGAGAATAAGTGTAGGAACCGAAGCATGCTGAAGATCAACACGGCAATCTGAAAAAAATGTAACCTCTGCGAATTGCCGTGCAATATGAGGATCTCTTGAACAAAATGCCTTTTCCAATTCTTCGGTTAAGTCCCCTCGCTCGGGATTCTGCATAGCAATGGGCGCCATGTAACTAGCCCAGCCAATAAAGTTCATTTGCATCATATCCAGTAATTCATCAATATCACTCTTATCGAAGCCCCCATAATAAGAAGGCAGGTCATTCACATAGCGTGGAGAAGGACCGAGCATGACAATGCGTTCAAAATATTGAGGGCTGCGGATCGATGCGAGCATTCCGATCATGCTGCTAACGGAGTGTCCGACGAATATGGTATTTCTTAAGTCTAACGCTTCCATAATATCCAGCACATCCTGGGCATACCCTTGCAAGTCACTGTATTTTTGGGAATCATAGTACTTTATTTGAGAATCTCCCGAACCAACATAATCAAATAAGACGATTTGGTAGTTGTCGATAAAGCTAGGGACGATATAACGCCACATATCCTGGTCGCATCCAAAGCCGTGAGCAAACACAATCGTCTGGCTACCTGTGCCTAGCACTTTTATATTATTACGTAGGAGAATATCAACGGTCATTGTGAATCACCTCTCTGAGGTAGTATCTGTTCTATGGCTTCTCTTCCCTATTATATCGGAAAAGTTTCGATTATGGATAATGACTCTCATTCATAAATCCAGCGTTCAATGATCCCTTTTACCTTGTGCACATGTTGCTGTGATAAGGAACAAATAATAACCAATTCGTTTTTCCCATTTGTATCTAACCAATAGTGAACGTCATCCTCTTCATTAACCGTTTCTTGAATGATTCTGATGGATTTATGACTTATTTTTGATTTAGCCGAAAAAATGGGGTTCATATCCATGACTTTCTGACCATTAGAAAAGGATGTATTGTAATAAGGAATCACCCAGTTCTCCTTATCCTGATCTTGTACTACATTTAGAAATACACGCACCCAATAATCCTCTAGTTCTGTGTAACTCTGTTCATTCAACTCATTCAAATTCATACATGTAACCACCCATCTTATACACTGGTTGTCTGACGGCTTGCAAGGATTGTTCAATACGCCCTGTTGCTTCCTTGGTGCCCGTAGACATTTTGCGGATTTCTGTAGCGACAACCCCAAAACCTGCTCCTGCGTCACCCACCCGAGCAGCTTCAATCCAGCATTTAATCCAAGCAGGTAATATGTATCCACTTCCTCAAATTTTGATATCAGCCCTACCCTCTATTTCGTCATTTTCACCCCATGTATTTAGTGAAGCAGCGCGTACCGATTAAAATTGGCACGCGCTGATGGTATGACTTTTATGAAACAGGTACTAAGGTTTAATCCAACTGCTCTCCATTGGTTTCGATCACATTCTTATACCAATAAAAGCTCTTCTTTCTGGATCTGGCAAGTGTCCCTTTGCCTTCATTATCCTTATCGACGTATATAAACCCATAACGCTTTTTCATTTCTCCGGTTCCCGCACTGACCAGATCAATACATCCCCATGGCGTATACCCTATTAGGTCCACTCCATCAGCAATTGCTTCTTTCATTTGCTCAATGTGTTGCTTCAGATAATCAATTCGATAATCATCGTGAATGGAGCCATCTTCTTCCACTGTATCTACGGCGCCAAGACCATTTTCAACAACCATTAACGGGATTTCATATCGGTTATAAATATTATTGAGGGACCATCTCAATCCCTGTGGATCGATCTGCCAATCCCAGGCACTTGCTTTTAAATGAGGATTCTTTAAGCCCATAGATAAATTCCCTCCCACTTTCTCCTGGTTAGGATCGGCACTGACACAAGTAGAAGAATAATAGCTGAAAGTATAGAAATCTACGCAGCCTTCTTTTAAGATGTCCTCATCTCCTTCTTGCATTGTGATCTGAATGTTATGATCTCTAAAATAGCGTTTGGCAAATCCCGGATAAGCTCCTCTTACTTGGACATCTGAGCATAGGAAATTACTTAAGTTATCCTTTTGTTGAGCCAGCAGAATATCATCAGGATGACATGTAAGTGGGTAGGAACACATATAAGCAATCATACAACCGATTTTAAAGTCCTTGTTGATTTCATGACCCAGCTTTACAGCCTTTGCACTGGCAATAAATTGATGATGCAACGCCTGATACAGAACCTGCTCATCCTTCACTGTAGCATGGGCTAGCTCTCCATTCCCCTCCGGCATCATAGCTCCAGCCATGAATGCTCCAAATGACAAGGTTAAAATATTGATTTCATTAAAGGTTAACCAGTATTTTACGACATTTTTGTATCTGTTAAAAAGCACTTCACAATATCTCACATAAAAATCTACGACTCTGCGATCTGACCAACCATTATATTTTTGGGTCAAATGAAACGGTGCTTCATAATGTGAGATTGTAACCAAAGGCTCAATATTGTACTTTTTCAATTCTGCGAATACACGATCATAGAACTGCAAGCCTTGCTCATTCGGCTCTGCATCATCTCCGTTAGGAAATATTCTTGACCACGCAATGGACATCCTAAAGACCTTGAATCCCATCTCTGCAAATAAGCGGATATCCTCTTGATAGCGGTGGAAAAAGTCAATAGCCTCGTGACTCGGGTAGTTCACTCCTTCTTCCAGCATAGGTGTAATTCTTCGGGAAGTCGTATGCGTTCCAGCCGTAATCACATCAGCAGTGCTTAAGCCTTTACCTTCTTCATTATATCCACCTTCAAATTGGTTGGCAGCCGTTGCACCTCCCCATAAAAATCCTTGTGGAAATTCCAATGTAGTTGTATTTTTCATTGTTTAATTCCTCCTCAACATTAATTAGGATTAGACTACGACGGTCAATAAGTCCTCTTGATACTCAATTGCCTTTTTCTCTGTTTCAATGACATCCAGGTAATTCGTAGTATTGGCAACGATAACAGGTGTGGTCAAAACATACCCAGCCTCTTTTATAGCTTCCATATCAAACTCCATAAGCAGCTCGCCTTTTTTAACAGCATCCCCCTGTTTTACTTTAGGATAGAAGTGTTTGCCTTTTAATTTGACCGTATCTTTGCCTACATGGATGAGGACTTCAACACCGTGATCACTTGTAATGCCAATCGCATGACCTGACGAAAATAATGATGTTAATACACCATCTACAGGTGAAACGACCTTACCTTCAGAAGGTTCAATGGCAATCCCTTTACCCAAGGCACCTGTCGAAAAGGCTTCATCTGTTACTTCAGATAAAGACTTCACTTCACCTTTTAATGGACTCATCACCGTCTCTTGTTTTACTAAAACTTCTCCTTTAGCTGCTCCCGAGGTGTTATCTTCCTTTTTAGCTTCTTTCACTTCATCATCTTTAAATCCGCCAAAGAACATAAGCAAGAAGCCTAATACAAAGCTTACCAGGATACCGATAACAGCCCCATAAAATCCGCTGTCTATTCCTGCCGGACTGATATAGCTCGGGATAGCAAAAATACCCAATCCACCAATGATATAACCTTTCGTTCCCATCATTCCTATAATACCGCCGCCTACTGCAGATGCTATGCAGCTTAAAATAAATGGTTTCTTACGTGGTAATGTAATCCCGTAAATCGCTGGTTCTGTCACACCAAAAATCCCGGAGATGACAGCTGGAATGGAAAGTGATCTCAGTTTTACATTTTTGGTTTTAAACAAAATTGCCAGTACGACGCCCGTCTGAGCAAAGGAAGCTCCCAGCGTAGCCGCAAGAATCGGATCGAATTTAAGAACGGCTAAGTTGTTCATAGCGATAGGAACAAGTCCCCAGTGTAATCCAAAGATAACAAACACTTGCCAGAAAGCGCCCATGATTATGCCTTCAATCATTGGACTTAAGTTATACACAAAGAGGGTTGCTGCCCCAAGCAGTTGACCTGCCCAAGTCGAGAGAGGTCCAATCACAATCAATGCTAAGGGTACAATAACTAACAATGTGAAAAACGGAACCAAAAATGTTCTCACTACGCTAGGGATTACCTTTTTAAAGAAGTTTTCTATTTTTGAGCCTACATAGGTGGATATGATAATTGGAAGAACGGTTGACGCATAACTCATCAGAATGACCGGAATGCCTAAGAAGGTGATATATACCGGTGACTCAAATATAGTACCGCTAAATAGAGTGTATAGTGGTTTGCCCGAGGCTGTTATCGTGCTAAATGTTGGGTACACAAGGGATGCACCTATAGCCATACCTATGAAAATGTTGGCATTGAACTTTTTAGCTGACGTATACCCCAGGAAAATAGGAAAGAAGTAAAATAAACAATCACCTAAAGCATTGAGAATTTGATAGGTACCCGATGTAGTGGTCAGCCAGCCCAAAGCTACAAATAGGGCAGTGAAGCCCTTAATCATACCTGTGGCACTTAAGACACCTAACGTGGGTGTAAATACACCTGAAATAGTATCAATGAATCTATTGAACAAACTCATTTTTTCACCTGATGCTTCTTCTGAATCTCCTGTCTGAAAACCACCCACAGCAGTAACATCAGCATAAACCTCAGGTACATGGTTACCTATAACAACCTGGTATTGCCCGCCACTCTTTACCACAGTGACAACACCATCCATATTTTTCAAAACCTCTGTATTGGCTTTACTTTCATCTTTTAGTTTGAAGCGCAAGCGTGTAATACAATGAGTTAGACTATTCACATTTTCTTTGCCGCCGACATTTCTGATGATGTCTTTTGCTAATGTCTCATACTTCATTGTAATTTCCCCTTTAATTGTATTTATAAAAAAAGGCGAAACCAAAATAGATCAAATTCGATCTAGGTTGGTTTCGCCTGCATTACCAGTAACAATCCAAGAGTTATTCAATTTTGTCTTTGGGTCACACGCTGAATATGAATCGTGATATACAGCTTTTCCTCATCTGACAATACCATATCCAAGTATTTCTCAATCTTCAGCATGCAGCCATAAGCCTTTTTGTACTTTGCTTTCACTTGCCTCCATAAAAAGTCGTCTTCCAGTTCTACTTTTTCTTTTTTATTTAATCGCTGAAAGAAGAATCTTAAATGTGTAATAAATCGCTCATAACTGATCGAGTGTTCATCTATGGTGGTATTATAAGAGTATTTAATAATATTCAAGATGTCGTGTATTTTTTGAGTTTGCTGAGCAACATCTGCTACCTTGTTGTAGGAGCTGTTTACTTGAGCATTGATTAAATGAAGAGCAATATTACCTGCTTCATCTTCTGACAATCGTTTGCCTGTTTCGTCTTCAATAAACTCCAGTGCTTTTAAGCCAACCGCAAATTCTTTAGGATAAAATTTTTTGATCTCCCAAATTAACGGATTTGCATTTTTAAACCCTTCATCAAACATTTTAAATGCATTGTTCATGTGATCCGTAAGCGAAACATATATATAATCGCTCAATTGTACTTCTAATATGCTTTTTCCATATTCAATGATGTCATAGCATAACGAAACATATTCTGATGGAACATCCTCTAACAATAACTTAAATTTCTCTGAAGCATCTTTATGTTTAAGCACAAAGACCTTTTCAATTAGATGCTCTTCTACTTGTTCGCCTGCATTCTTTTTGAATGCAATACCACGACCCATAACAACAAATTCATCTCTTTTTTGATCTTTGGCTATTATGGCGTTGTTATTAAAGATCTTCGTTATGATCATCTAACTGCCCCCCTTATCCCATCAAATTTAAAAAAGGATTTAGATGCTGGGCGAAATTTCAGATAGGTCACAAGACGGTAATAGCCGATCAAATCTTCGTCGTAAATCAAATTCAAATGTATTGATTTACAATTCCGTGTTATGAAAACGCATTCATAATAAGAGACAAAGCCTTACGTTTTCCATCATTGATCTTGAGTGCTCCCAAACCGATCTGATATTCCGTTCTGAAAATGGATATAGTCGGTTAACCACGTCCCATGACATCATTTTTGGGATGTCGATTCGTTGGTCGACGTCATCATCTTTGTTGTTCAGCACTTGTAAGGCTTTATATCACTCACCTTTCTGCGTTATGGCTGGGCAGATTTTCATATCATGCAGGATATCGCAAAGCATGTATTCTAAAAAGAAAAGGCAAAACCCAACACATGGAAATTGAATTCCATGCCTCGGGTTTTGCCTTTTCAGTAACAATCCCAAAATCATAATAACATCGAATTTAAGTTTTGCCAACAAAAATGTTTGCGCTTTCTTTTTCGGAGCAACCACATCAAATACAACACACTATCATGGTATAAAATGTCATCCGCCAATGTAGGACATGTTAATCTTTTTTTTGTTGTTAGCTGTCTGCTCCGTACGTTCATCGGAATACCGGTCTGTACGTTGTTCCCATACTGAAGTAATCACATCGAGTAGTTCCTGGTCATCCGCTTCATTACGAAGCATCTGGCGTAAATCGAATCCGCCTGAAGCAAACAAACATGTATAAAACTTGCCATCGCACGATAAGCGGGCGCGTGTACAAGACGAACAAAATGATTCAGAAACCGAAGTAATAAAACCAATCTGTGCGTCGCTGTCTTTATAACGGTAACGTTTTGCCACTTCTCCAAAGTAATCCCGATCCATCGGCTCCAGCTCGTACGCATTCTTAAGTCGTTCAACAATTTGTTTTTTGGTTAGTACCTTTTTGAAGCTCCATCCGTTGTCATTCCCTACATCCATAAACTCGATAAAGCGAAGGGTTATTCCCTGCTCCTTAAAATAAGCGGCCATCGGCAAAATCTCCGAGTCATTAACGCCTTTTTGAACGACCATATTGACCTTGATTTCAAAGCCGATTTCTCTTGCATATTCGATCTGCTTCAAAATAAAATCAGGCTTAATCCCCCGCCCATTCAATCGCCCAAATAGCTCAGGGTCCAGAGCGTCCAGACTGACATTAAGCCGTCGTAGCCCCGCGTCATAGAGAGGCTTAGCCTGCTGTCCTAGCAGCACACCATTGGTGGTCAAGCCGATATCTTCCACTCCGTCAATGGACAGGATTTGGGAGACCAGGTCGGATAGATTCCTGCGCATTAATGGTTCGCCGCCCGTGAGTCGGATCTTTTTTACACCCAGGGATACAAAGAGCTTCGTTAGCCGGTGTATCTCTTCAAACGACAGACATTCATTTTGAGGAAGAAAGGCGTAATCGTCACCGAATATTTCTTTGGGCATGCAATAGGAACAACGGAAATTGCAGCGGTCTGTAACCGATATACGCAGGTCACGAATTGGCCGCTGCAACGTGTCTTTCAGTGGATAAAAATTCATACGCCCTCTCCTTTCTAGTTGTTTAGCATCGTTATTATTAGCCACCGCTGACTGGGGGAATGAAGGCTGCAATGTCTCCATCCTGTAATACATCCGTAGACAACGCATACTCCTCGTTTATCGCAATTCGCACAGACTCGATCGGCATATCTGGATATTGATCTGTTATCCAATTGGATAAATCGCCTACCGTTTGGCCCGCCAAATCTGCCAATTCTTCTGTTTTTCCCGTCACCTCACGGAGTCCCGCAAAGTAGTACAGCTTAATCATGACTGATCTCCCCCGGCTTTTTCTTTTGATCTCCGACCCACTGCGTTCCATCTTCCCAAATCTCTCGTTTCCAAATAGGAACTATTTCTTTAATTCGTTCGATCGCGTATTCATTTGCCTTATACGCATCCGAACGGTGAGGTGAAGAAACGGCAATGACAACGGCGATATCACCGATTTGAAGCTCGCCAATGCGGTGCGCGATTGCCACTCGCGTCCCTTCCCATTTCTGTTCGATTTCGCGACCAATCTCTGTGAGTTTTTTTTGGGCCATGGGGACATAGGCCTCATAAGCAAGGTATAAGGTCCGTACGCCTTGAGTCCATTCTCGTACGTGCCCTGTAAAAATAGTCACCGCTCCTGCTTCCGGCCTTAGGACATAATCCGCATAAGCCTGCGGGATAATGGGCTCCGTCACGATTTCAAATACACTCATCTTTTCCACCTTCCAGCCCCCGGACAATCCACTCTCCGGTGACAGACTCTTTAAATATTTCTGCTTTTTGTATCTATATCTCATTTAACCGAACAGCTGATGATATAGTTTTTGACCGTTGGCAACACTCCGTACACCGTGTATGAGAAGCCTTCCGTTTTTGAATAAAATCATTCGATGCTTAAAAGCATAAAATTCAACGAAATAAGGGGTTCTTTTTACACGATCTGCTATAAGCCTGCCCATTTTTTCTGCATCATCGAGCGTGATCGGACGTTGTGGGTCTGGAAGAACCTGTACAACGTTCCGTCCGCACAGAGCAGCATACGCCGAGCGACGTGATGCTGTCAGTGCAGGAAACGTAGGATGTTCTCCACAGGTTGGACAATCTTGGTTACGGATGCGGGAAATCCCTATGTCCATCTGCGTGTTCTCCCATAAATCAAATAGATGAACCTTGCGACGCATCTTATCACGTCCGCCGCTCAGCCACTTCATGGCTTCTGCACATTGGAGGGCGGCTGTCACCTGGACTGCGGGTGAGATGATTCCAGCCGTATCGCAGGTCTGATTGATCGCAGGCAGCGATGGCAGAAGGCAGCGTAAACAAGCTGACTCGCCCGGCACGAATGGAAAAACAACGCCTGTGCTTCCAACACAGGCTCCATAAATCCATGGAATTCCTGCCTTCAGTGCAGCATCGTTGATCAGCAGACGAGTTTCGAAATTGTCCGTAGCATCCATCAGTAATATACTCTTGCTGGCAAGTTCTAGAACAAGCTCAGCATCTAAATTATCGAGATATGTGTGCAAGCGCACGTCTTCTCGTATGGCTTTCAGCCTTTTTTCGGCTGCCATAACCTTGGGCTGCATTTCCGCGGCGTCCTGCTCCGTGAACAGCTGCTGACGTTGCAGATTCGACATCTCTACGTAATCCCTGTCAACAAGATGGAGCTCCCCAACGCCCGCTCTTACCAGTGTTTCGGCGATGGCAGAACCCAGTGCCCCGCAACCGATAATGGTGACGACAGCAGCGGATAGATTACGCTGCCCTTCGCCACCAATGGGTCTAAATAAGATCTGTCTGGAATAACGCTCATTCATTAGATTGTGTCCCTTGATAATACAGCCATATGACGAGGATCAGGCTAGCCAGCGCCACTTGGGAGAGCAGCATGAATCCAATGGAGTAATGGCCAGTAGCGGCATGAATCGTCGACAACAAGATCGGAGGGAAAAAGCCACCGAGACCGCCCATCATGGATACAATTCCGTTAACTATACCTGCTTGTTTATTAAAATAAAATGGAACTAGCTTGAAGATGACGCCATTCCCTACTCCAGCACATACAGCGATCGCCAAGCAGCCTACTGTATAAAGGGTGATCCCTGGTGAAAAAGCCAAAAGAATCGCAGCGACCGTATAAACAGAGAACGTGCCTACCAGCAGGAACAGAGGCTGAAACCGATCCGCCAGCCAGCCACCGATAGGGCGGAAGAAAGTAGCAATCGCAATAAAGCCAGCTGTACGCATCCCTGCATCCACTTTGGTCAGTTCAAAATTTGATACCAGGAAATTCGGCAAGTACACCGTGAACGCTACAAATGAGCCAAATGTAATAAAATAAAAGAGCGAGAAAAACCAAAGCTTCTCATTTTTATAAACCCCTTTGATCTGCTCCATAATGGGCGTCTTCACTTTAGCTTCATGACGATCCCCAAAGAAGAAATTCAAAACGATAAAAACAAGCAGCAGAATGAGATACAGCTTCACTGTAGGGGCCCAGCCGATTTGGGTAGCCACAATAGGGGCCGAGAAGGTAGTGACGGCTGTTCCCAAGTTTCCTATACCATACATTCCATTTACAAACCCATGCTTTTCCTTTGGATAATACTTCGGCAGCGAAGTCACCCCAACCGAGAACACAGCTCCTCCAATCCCAAGGAACAAGCCACCAATAATTAAATCCGTCATCGTAGAAGCTTCACTGATATAGTAGACGGGAAACAAAAGCAAAATAAAGCTAACGAGAAAAACGATTCTTGCTCCGAAGATGTTGGCATAATAACCAAGCGGGATGCGCAGAATCGAACCAAGCACGACCGGAATCGCCGTGACCATGGCCAATTTTCCGGGCGGAATAGCAATATCCTCCGTAATGAACGGCATAAGCGAAGAAATGATAACCCATACCATGAATCCAAGAATCAAGTTCAATGTTTGTAACGGTAACTGCATTTTTCTAATCATTTAACTCACCTTTTCAACGTTTTTTCTGTCGAATTATTAAATTGAATTTCTGTCCCCATTGTAGCCGCTAGCCGATCTGTTCGAATATAGGGGACTCCCCTTTACCCGACAGGGGACTCCCTGAAAATATAAAAAAGCCGCTTCTATAGGAAGCGGCTTGGTCTTTTTAAGAGATAAGTGTATTTAATTTGTCACATAACTTGGTTAGATCATTCCGATTGATCTGTTGCTCTGCCATAGGAAAAAGTACAGTTTCTTCTTTTATAAAATGTACAGTCAGCACTTCAAAGGCCTCTCCCGCGTTCTTGGCTGCCTCTTGAATGTCATCAAGCGTGAGCAAACTCAAATCGCCCTCCGTCTGATGAAGAAAATGATCGATATAGCCCTCTATTTCACGGTGCTCCTCCTGTATACCGACGAGCGGTCCCTGCTCAAAACCAATGTAGGTTCCTAGCATAGAAAAGAAGTGTTCTTCTTCCTTTTCGGTATGTTTCTTGAGGGGTACCCTAAAGTCGAGAATCTGCATTCTCAGTTTTTCCAGTTGCTTGCGGCCTTCTTCCAAATCTAGTATTCTGTGCTGCTCAAACCACAATACAATGGCATGCCATTCATCCATCAGATATGTTAGATATCGATGCTCATTTTCAAGAATACGCATGGCAGGTTTGGAAAAGCGCAGTTTCTCATTTTCCAGCACGCGGATTTCCTCCATTCATCGGCTAAAAATCCAGCATTTTTTTCTTTAATGCATATTGGACCAGTTCAGGCCGGCTTCTTAAATTCAATTTTTCCATGATCTTCGCTTTATTTGCTTCCACCGTCTTGACAGAGATGAACAGCTTTTCCGCAACTTCCTTGTTACCGTAACCTTTTGCGACCAGAGGCAGAATCTCCAGTTCCCGCTTGGACAGGATCTCATAAGGATCTTCTGATTGTGACGTTGTATCTTTTTTGATGAACTCACGAACGAGAGAAGTAGCCATTTTAGGATGGATATAAGTCCCACCCCCATGAATGGTTCGTATGGCAAGTAATAGCTCCTCATCTGGAGCATTTTTCAAAACGTATCCTGAAGCACCATTCTTTAAAATATGAAAAAGATATTCTTCATCGTCATGCATGGTCAAAATCAGAATTTTAGTATCAGGGTGGTCTTCTTTAATCTTGCCTGTGGCGATCAATCCACTTTCGCCTGGGGGCATGCTGAGGTCCATGATTAGAATATCCGGACGATATTTAGCTACCATCGTATACGCTTCAATGCCATCCGCAGCCGTTCCGACAACCTCCATATCCGATTGGAAGTTCAAAATCATGGAAAATCCGCTTCGTACAATAGCATGGTCATCCGCTAACACAATTTTGATCAAGTCTCTATTCCTCCTCTTGGCCAATCGGAATTTGCAAAAAGACTTTGGTTCCCTGACCCACATTTGATAGGACGCCAAAACTTCCGCCTACCAGCTCTGCTCGCTCCTGCATGCCATATAAACCTAATCCCGTTCCAATAGGCTGGCTCCCCTTTTCAAAGCCAATTCCATCGTCCTCTACAGTCAAACGAAGCGTATGATCGTGCTCAGTCAAAGAAACTTTAACCATGTCTACCTGGGCATATTTTAAGGCATTGAGAACAGCCTCTTGGCAGACACGGTAAATGACCGTTTCCTTTTCACTTCCGTATCGCTTTTGGGGAAGATCCGACACAAATTCAACGACAAGACCAAAGCTTTGTTCAACCCTCTTAAAGTGGGAACGAAATGCCGCTTCAAGCCCAAAATCATCAAGTGTGGCGGGGCGTAGTTCCACAGACAGGTTGCGGATATCATCCAGCAATCGCGTCATGGATGCTTCAGTCTGCTTCATGTTTTTGATGAGCTGTTCATCATTCGTCATGTATTTTAACACCCGCAGCTCAACAACCGCACTCATCAATTCCTGGGCGACGCTGTCGTGCAGTTCCCTGGAAAGCCGTTTACGCTCATTTTCCTGCGCTTCAATGACATGCTTCATCATTTTGTTTTGATACAATTTTTCCTGCGTCTGAAATTGCGGAGTCAAGTCCCTCAACATCAACACCCTTGTTCCATGTTCAGAATCAATGGTGTGAAAAGAAGCGGCATAGGGGATCATTCCGTTGCTCTTTGTTTCCAGATATACCTGAAAAGAAGCGAAATCCTTGGATTCTGGCATATTGAAATAACAATCAAGGCAGGTACGGGGCTCCGTTTCGCTTGTATAGCCCCTGCATGTTCCACACAAAGCTTTTTCCTTCCCTTCATAGAGTTGAATGAGGACGTCATCGCTCACAATCTCCTCCGCTGCCGGGTTCATAGCTAGGGTGTTCCCTTGCCCATCAAAAAAGAAAATGGCTTCTGTACTGTTCTCAAACAACTTCACCATTAGCGCATTCAAAGAGCCAGTCCCTACAGATAATGTCAATTACATCACTTCCTTCCCGTTCAACTCTCCAAATCCCCTATGCGCCAAAGCTTCCAAATCACGCATCATGGCTGCGGTCATCAGCAGTTCTTCCCGAAATCCACCAAGCAGTACGCCCGCGACGCGAGCATCATTCCATAGGGGAACAGCCCCGAGACTCTTGAGTTTCTCGGATTGAACGATCGGGTAGTTAAACAGGTTGTCTGCCCCCACATATTGATGAACAGATGGAATGAAAACGGATTTCCCAGTTTTGAACACGACTCCTGCTATGCCCTTTCCGGATTGCAGTACAATTCGCTTAAAGCGATCATTTAAATTACCGGCTGCATTTTTCCATTTAATTACGTATTGATATTCGGCCGGTTCAACCAGAGCAAGCGCCATGAAATCATAACCGAAATGTTCGCGTATTCGCTCAAGCTCCCTTTGATAATCCATCCTATTATTCATCGCTCTCTCCTAATAGAATTAGGAAAGAAGGCAGAGCCCGCTTTCCTAATTCGATTTATGTCTTCTGTAAAGGATATAACTTCTGCGCACATAATTCAACGGAACACTCCACACATGTACAAGCCGGGTAAACGGCCAGAATGCAAAAATCGCAAAGGCCATAAGAATATGAAGCTTGAAGGACATCGGTACGTCTCTCATCAGTGTCGGGTCGACACGGAATACGAATAAACCGCGGAACCAGATTGAGATCGTCTCTCGATAATCGAATTCTGGCTGTACCGCATTCGTTACGAGAGTCGCAAACATCCCCATGCATACAATGGCCAAAAGCAATACGTTTACTATCAAATCAGACGCCGTACTTAAATGGCGCACATTGCGTATTGTAAATCGACGAGAGGTAAGAATCAACATACCGAGGAACGTCATCGCTCCAAATATTCCACCAATATAAACTGCTCCAATATGATATAGATGATCGTTTACACCCAGTGCATGCATCCAGGTTTTGGGTATGCCCAGACCGGATACATGACCCATAATAACCGGGATAATACCCAGGTGGAATAAGAGACTTCCGATCATCAATTGTTTCTTTTCAATAAACTCACTTGATTTCGCTGTCCAATTGAACTGATCATTTCTGTAGCGGAAAATATGCCCTACAATAAAGACGACCACACACATATAAGGGAAAATAACCCATAAAAACTGCTCTAGCATCATCATTGCGCAGCTGCCTCCTGTTCTACGCATGCTTTAAGCGTTTCGCGCAGTCCCTTGACCAGATGAAAATACGGGCTTTCCATTTTCTCCAGCGCTTTAAGTAAATGATATGTGCCGTCTTCCAGGATCGCGATTGGCATGCGGAAGTTTTCTGTCGTCTTCGGATCTTGCGACCATTCGGCGGCATACAGAAATTCACACATGAGCGGAAGGTAATCTGGCAGCTCACCATCTGGCATTTCAAGACCATACATCTCGTATAGCACCTTTAACTTGACCAACATTTGTCCCCGTTCTTTTGCATCTTCGAATTTGAAGTAAGTCATATATAGTGCACAATTTTTTTGAAAATCAAAGGTTTCTGTATACATTTCCTGAATCTCTTCCATACTGAACTCTTGCATAAGGGACCAGTAGGTGTTCGCATACGTATATGCCGGATGGTTTGGATCAAACGATGCTTCCAGAAAAGCCGGATGAAAATCCAGCTTTTCCGGGTACATGAGTTGTTGGGCGAAAAACCCGAATGATGGCTTGCATTCATACAGCTTCGCTACATTAATCACGCCAAATACCCCCGTAGAAGTTTTCTTCATACATTTCTTTTCCCGTTTTCAAAGGCTCTTCCATCCCCATTGAACTTGCCATACTACAGCCGTCACATCCAGATCCTGAACCCATATTTCCCATGGTATCGCCGTAACCCGCAGATCCTTGAGCCCGGTACGGATTCGAATATCCTTCTTTATGCGACGTTGGAATGACGAAACGATCCTCATACTTGGCAATCGCCAGAAGCCGATACATCTGCTCAGTCTGCCGAGGTGTCATGCCAATGCGCTCAAGACGGCTTTCATCAAAAGATTGTCCTGTGGATTGAGCACGCATATAGGAGCGCATCATAGCCATTCTTTGCAAGGATTCCTTCACGGTTTGGGTGTCGCCCGCCGTCAGCATATTGGCAAGGTACTGAATAGGGGTACGCATTTCTTCGATAGCCGGAAAAATCATATCGGGATTCTCAATCGAGTCTTTCCCTTCAAAGTAATTCATGATCGGGCTAAGTGGTGGAACATACCAGACCATAGGTAATGTACGATATTCCGGATGAAGCGGGAATGCCAGCTTGTGCTCAATGGCAAGCTTGTAGACCGGCGAGTTCTGCGCTGCTTCAATCCAGTCCTCCGAGATGCCGTCTTTTCTCGCTTGAGCGATCACTGCCGGATCACTAGGATCCATGAACAGGTCACACTGCGCCTTATAAAGCTCTTTCTCGTCCTGCGTAGAAGCGGCCTCAAGCACCCGATCCGCGTCATACAGCATAACACCGAGGTAGCGAATTCGTCCTGTACATGTCTCGGAGCAGACTGTCGGCAGGCCTGCTTCCACACGTGGGAAACAGAAGGTACATTTTTCCGCTTTGTTCGTCTGCCAGTTAAAGTACACTTTTTTGTATGGACAGCCCGTCATGCAATACCGCCAGCCGCGACATGCTTCCTGATCCACGAGCACAATTCCGTCCTCGTCCCGTTTGTACATAGCACCTGAAGGACAGGACGCGACACAGCTCGGATTTAAACAATGTTCGCAAAGCCGTGGGAGATAAACCATGAACGACTTCTCAAAGTTAAATTTAATCTCTTCTTCGATTTTCTGAATATTTGGATCAAGCGGACCAGTTACATGCGCACCCGCCAGGTCATCTTCCCAGTTTGGACCCCACTCCAAATCCATTTTTTCACCCGTTACCGCAGAGTGCGCGCGTGCCACAGGTGAATGCTTCTGTTCACCAGCGTTGGTCAGTTGTTCGTAATTGTAAGTCCAGGGCTCATAATAATCTTTCATTTCCGGCATATCTGGATTGTAAAAAATCTTACCCAGTGCTATTTTGGACAGCTTGTTGCCTGACTTCAGTTCCAATTTCCCTTTGCGGAGCTGCCAGCCGCCTTTATACAATTCCTGGTCTTCCCAGCGCTTCGGATAACCGATACCGGGTTTGGTTTCCACATTGTTAAACCACATATATTCCGCACCTTTGCGGTTCGTCCAGGTTGTTTTACATGTCACGCTGCACGTATGGCAGCCAATACATTTATCCAGGTTCATGACCATGGCAATTTGAGCTTTAATCTTCAAGCCAGTTAACCTCCTTCATTTTACGTACCGCAACGTACACATCACGCTGGTTGCCGATTGGACCATAATAGTTGAATCCATAACTAAGCTGAGCATATCCACCG
The DNA here is from genome assembly GCF_053570945.1 of Paenibacillus sp. CMM36. Classification (NCBI taxonomy): domain Bacteria; kingdom Bacillati; phylum Bacillota; class Bacilli; order Caryophanales; family Paenibacillaceae; genus Paenibacillus; species Paenibacillus sp. CMM36. Next base: position 35,555 of record NZ_JBSEDY010000017.1, on the reverse strand, counting down.
ACCATCTGGGTTGGTTTGAGATGAATTCTTGTTGGTGCGTTATGACTACCGCCGCGTGTATCCGTGATTTCAGAGCCTGGCACTTGAATGTGCTTATCCTGAGCATGGTACATGAACATAGTCCCTCTTGGCATCCGATGGCTGACAACGGCCCGGGCGGTTACGACGCCATTACGGTTGTATACCTCTACCCAGTCATTGTCAGCAAGATCGTGCGCCTCTGCGTCTTCATTGTTGATCCATACGGTAGGACCTCCACGAAACAGCGTAAGCATGTGCTGGTTATCCTGGTAGGTGGAGTGAATATTCCATTTACCGTGCGGTGTCAGATAGCGAAGCACGAGTGAATCTTGTCCGCCTTTTATTTCCCGATCCCGAGGACCGAACACCATCGGTGGCAACGTCGGTTTGTAGATCGGCAATGATTCTCCAAATTGTTGGAAAATCTCATGATCAATATAGAAATGCTGTCTTCCCGTCAAAGTACGAAACGGAACGAGACGTTCAATATTCGTTGTAAATGGTGAATAGCGGCGTCCCTTCTTGTTCGATCCAGTGAATACTGGTGTCGGTATAACTTCCCGAGGCTGTGCCGTGATACTTTGGAAAGTGATTCTTTCCGCTGCCCGATCAGCCGAGATGTCTTTAAGTTCAACACCGTGAAGCTCTTCTGCCTGCTCATAAGCCTTTTGCGACACCCGTCCATTAGTCGCGGATGAAAGATGAAGAATTGCATTGGCCACTTGGCGAGCTGTCTGGATTTTTGGCAGTCCATCTTTAATGGACTCATCGTAATAAACTCCGTTCAACTTTTTCATTTCCTCATATTCTTCTGCTACGGAGAAGCTGACGCCATGCGCACCTGCTTTCCCAGTAGTCAAATTCGGACCGAGTGAGATAAATTTATCGTGAATTTTAGTATAGTCACGTTCGATGATGCTGAAATTCGGCATGGTTTTACCCGGGGTCGCTTCAATCTCACCCTTCGTCCAATCCTTTACAAGACCCATCGGCTGTGAAATTTCACCCACACTGTCGTGTGCAAGCGGCGCGGTCACAAGGTCTTTATATATACCTGGCAGGTACTCTTTCGCCATATCAGAAAAGACTTCGGAAAGCTGGCGGTAAATATCCCAGTCCGCACGGGATTCCCACAGTGGATTAACGGCCGGATTAAACGGGTGTACGAAAGGATGCATATCGGTGGACGACAAATCCGTTTTCTCGTACCAGGTTGCCGCCGGAAGCACGATATCCGCGTACAATGGGGTTGTCGTCATCCGGAAATCAAGTGCAACCATCAGATCAAGCTTTCCTTCTACATCTTCTCTCCAGACGATTTCCTCCGGTTTCTGCTCCTCGTTCGGCCGGGCAAGCAGGGCATCAGATGCTCCGAGTAAATGCTTCATGAAATACTCTTGTCCCTTTGCCGAACTGGAAATCAGATTGGACCGCCAAACAAAGAGTGAACGCGGGAAGTTCTCGGCTGCCCCAGGATCTTCTACAGCGAAGCGTGTCTTACGTGATTTAATCTCTTCCACAGAATGATTAATGATTTCCTCGTTGGACTTTTTGCCTAATTGCGCTGCCTCTTCGGCGAACAACAGACTATTTTTATTAAACTGTGGATAAGAAGGCAGCCAACCCAGACGCGCTGCGAGCACGTTGTAGTCTGCTGGATGTCTGTAACTGACATCCCCGCCAGTCGGTGACTTCAAGGTGTCTGTTCCACTTTCTTCGTAACGCCACTGCTCTGTTGCAAAGTAGAAAAACGATGTAGCATTTTGCTGTCGAGCCGCCCCTTGCCAGTCTTTTGCAAAGGCAATCGTTGACCAGCCTTCGATTGGGCGGAGCTTTTCTTGACCCACATAATGCGCCCAGCCTCCCCCGTTTACACCTTGGGAAGCCGTCAACACGACAAGGTTCAAGATGGACCGATAGATGGTGTCACTATTGAACCAGTGGTTGATACCCGCACCCATAATAATCATGGAGCGCCCTTTGGTATCGATAGCATTTTGGGCAAATTCCCGAGCAATCTGTACCACAACAGACGCCTTCACACCTGTGATCTTCTCCTGCCAGGCAGGGGTATAATGCGAAGCTTCGTCGTAATAATTCTTGGCGTTATGAGAGCTGTCATTGCGTGCGACACCGTACTGGCTCATCATCAAATCGTACACGGTTGCTACGTAACGTTCCGAGCCATCTGCCAAGCGTACTTTTTTGACTGGAATTACACGTTTGAACGTTCCATTACCTGCGTTATCAAAATAAGGGAATACGATTTCTTCCCATTGCTCGCCATGACCTTCCACAGTGAGTGCGGGCTCAACCTTTGTTCCGTCTTCCCGCTCCAGAATCAGGTTCCATTTCTTATCCTGCTCCCAGCGCTGTCCCATCGTACCGTTCGGAACCAGCATTTCCCCCGCTGCTTCGTCATATATGACTGGCTTCCAGTCCGCATGCTGCGAAGCATCTCCAAGGTCACTCGCCCGTAGGAAACGTCCACCTTTCCAGGCTCCCTCGTGCGGATCAAGCAGAATCATAAACGGCATATCTGTATATTGTTTGGCATAGTTAATGAACATCGGTTCTTGGCGCTCTTTGTAAAACTCATCCAGAATAACATGTGTCATAGCCTGGGCTACAGCAGCATCTGTACCCGGATGTGGTGCAAGCCAGTTGTCAGCGAACTTCACATTCTCCGCCAAGTCGGGAGCCACTGATACAACTTTTGTCCCCTTATAACGTACTTCCGTCATAAAATGAGCGTCTGGCGTCCGGGTAAGTGGTACATTCGATCCCCACATGATCAGGTAACCCGCATTGTACCAATCAGAAGATTCCGGTACATCCGTCTGCTCACCCCAAATTTGAGGAGATGAAGGCGGAAGGTCGGCATACCAGTCATAGAAACTCAACATCTGTCCACCAAGAAGCGAAATGAATCTGGCTCCTGAAGCGTAACTTATCATTGACATCGCCGGTATTGGCGTAAAGCCCGCGATCCGGTCAGGACCATACTTACGAATGGTATAGATGAGTTGCGCCGAGATCAGACGCAGGACATCGTCCCAAGCGACACGGACATGACCGCCTTTTCCGCGAGCTGCTTTGTAGAGCTTGGCTTTCTCCGGATCTTCCACAATGCTTGCCCATGCTTCCACCGGATTGGCATGTTCCTGGATGGCAGCCTGCCAAAGCCGCAACAGCTTACCGCGCATATAAGGGTATTTCACACGTAATGGACTGTATTCATACCAGGAAAATGTAGCGCCACGCGGGCATCCTCGCGGTTCAAATTCTGGCATATCTACACCGCAGGAAGGATAATCGATCTGTTGATTTTCCCAGGTAATGATGCCGTTTTTCACAAAAACCTTCCAACTACAGGAACCGGTGCAGTTCACTCCGTGAGTCGTCCGAACCACTTTGTCGTGAGACCAACGCTGTCGGTACACGTTTTCCCATTCTCTATTTTTTTCCTCAAGGATTGACCAATTTCCCGAATAGCTTTCGATCGGTTTAAAAAAGTTGAGGTTGTATTTTTTTTTCATCGATGACCAACACTCCTTTTTAGAATAAATCATCCCAACGCAAGTTCCATGGGAAGGTTCATTCGCTTACTCTCATTATGTAATTCATTCATCGCTGTTCCCATTAGGGAATGTCCTATAGCGCTACAGGAAATCCCTCGTTCTATCGAAAGATACAAAAAAGCCTCCCTCTGCTAAAGGGAAGCTTATATGAAGAGATTAATTGTTCTTTTGGCCCGTTAATAGGAGCATGATAAAAGAAATGAGTATGATAGAGCACGTCCAGGCCCAGGCCATAGGAAGATGCCCAGAATCCACCGCAATATAAATGGCCGTCGGAATCGTTTGTGTTTTACCCGGAATATTTCCGGCAATCATCAACGTAGCACCAAATTCGCCCAGACCGCGGGCAAAACCGAGTATAAAGGCAGCTTTAAAAGAAGGGAAAATTAAAGGAAAGGTGATATACCGGAAAACCTGCCATTCACTTGCACCCATCGAACGTCCCGCGTTTTCCAAGTCCTGGCCAACAGAAGACAATCCCATTTTCAGTGTCCGATAGACAAGAGGAAAAGCCACTACCACCGCTGCTATAACCCCAGCCCACCACGAGAATATAATAGGTTCTCCAAACCATTGCTCCACAAAACGTCCGAACCCGCTTTTTCGTCCTAGTAATATTAGTAGTAAAAAACCAACAACCGTCGGTGGGAGTACCAAGGGCAACATAAGCACAGTTTCAACAACCGTTTTCCCTTTAAATAAACCTAACCGTGACATGGACCATGCCACAAGCAAACCTAATATGATTACTAGAACGCTGGATAACAGTGCAACCTGCAACGATAAGCGGATAGGAGGTCAATATTCATTCCAATCTATATCTTGTATGCTCACTTCGGTATGGTAAATCCATACTTAGCCATAATATTCAGAGATTCTTGTGATTGTAGGTATGCATAAAAGTCTTCGGCTTCTTGAATGTGCTTTGAACCTTTGATAATCCCGATTGGATACTCAACAGGTGAATAGGTTTTGGGATCCACCTCAAAGGCGATTTTTGCCTTTTGTGAAGTCAACGCATCTGTTTTATATACAAATCCGACATCAGCATTCCCAGTTTCCACATATTGCAGCACTTGTCTAACGTCTTTCGCTTGAACCAGCTTGCTCTGTAACGTGTCCCAAAGCTTCGCTTTCGTCAGCGCTTCCTGTGCGTAGTTGCCTGCAGGAACACTTTCAGGAATTCCGATCGCAACTTTCTTCACTTCTCTTTTTGTTAAATCGGTTACACTCGCAATGTCCATCGTCCCATCTGCTGGGATAACCGCGACCAATTCATTCGTCAGCCATGTTTTTTGTTTATTACTCTCTATTAACTGTTGATCTACGAGAGACTTCAAGTTTTTCTTCGAAGCGGACAGGAACAAATCCGACGGCGCTCCTTGCTCAATTTGTTTTTCCAGCGCACCAGAGCCGCCGAAGTTAAAATTCAATTTGGTGCCTGTATGGGTTGATTCGTATGAATGCTGAATTTCTTTGAGCGCATCCGTTAAACTTGCAGCTGCGGATATGGTAAGCTCAACAGTTTCAACCTTTTTCGAAGAATCCTGGCTGGAGACCTCGTTGTTCTGGGCCGTGCTGCTACCATTTGAAGCTGATTGTTGCCCCGCACCGCACCCTGAAAGTAATAAAATGATGGAAATAACCAAAACGAAAACAGTGCTACTTTTAATTAATTTATGCAATTGGTTCGGCTCCTCATGTTAGTTCATCATTAATTAATGGGTTTCGCTATTAGCTGTGCCTGTTTCGTACGTTCGATCAATGTACAATTTTCAAGAAGAATATGATTGAAAATATCTGCTTCCAGGTCTTCTAACCGCTTCAATACGAGTCGGTGCGTACCACAAGCTTCCTGCATCGGCTCAAAGCCATTTGTGATCAAGCGCATTTCCTTCAGGAATTCCACCACCGTTTGATGTTCGTTTTGCAACTTGGACAAAATTGGATTTAACTCATCTGCTCGTTCCATTGTTGATTCTTGTAAAAATGCTTCAATCATCGGAAACACAAGGTCCTCCTCATATTGAATATGTTCCGATATTTCCTGTTTAAGCAAGGTGAACAGTTCATTAACTCGCTTTAGATGCGGATAACGTTCGCCATGAACCCGCGTTAGTTTGGTTACATACGGCGTTAACGCCGATAGTTCTTCCCGAAGCTTCGTATGATACTCATTTTGAATATAGGCGATTAGTTCTTTGGGTTCGAGTGAAGGAGGTTGCATTTGCTTATGCTGTGCCTGCTTTTCTTCCACTTCATGTATCTGCTTCAGCAGTTCACCAGCGTGGAGACCTTGATTGGCTGCTGCTTCACGGAGCGATATTTTCCCTCCACAGCAGAAATCAATCCTCAGTTTGCGGAACAGATCTCCCGTTTTGGGTACTGCTTTCACAATGTCCGCCACCCATGTTTCTTCCGTTAACTGGCTCATCTTCCATTCCTCCATCTTACTTCGATTTTATACTTACCTTTCATTCTACGTCTCCCTTAAAGCTGAACCAATCAGGGGGTTCCCTCTTTCATTCGTGGAAAGAGCCTGATTATAAAAAATCAGAAAGCAACTGTTCAGCCGCTTCTTTCCCTTGAGCGATGCAATCTGGAATTCCAACGCCCCCATAGCCGGCACCACATAGAAAAACACCCGGTAAATCCTGTGCGAAGTCCTGTCTAATCTTCGCCATATGCTCTTTGTGTCCAATCGGATATTGCGGCATTGATCGATCACACCTACTGACTTCGGTGAATTCCGGTTCCGCTTCCAGGCCCATTAAATCTTTCAAATCTTTACGCGCGGCATCCACAAGTTGATCGTCTGTCATCTGAATCCACTCCTGTGCACCTGCATGTCCAATGTAGGTCCGTAAAAGCGTATATCCTTCAGGAGCAGTATGGCTCCACTTCGTCGAAGACCAAGTACATGCTGTAATCTTTTTGCCTTCTTTGCGGGGTACTAAAAATCCCGTTCCCTCAAAATTAAGATTAAGATCTGTGTTTTTATAAGCAAGAGCAATATTGGCTACGGAAACATAGTGAATCTTGTGTAACCAGCTAGCGCTTGCAACGCCGGAGAATAATGTAGCCGCTTCAAAAGCTGGAACAGCGCAGATCACCGCATCCGCATCTATTTTTTGTCCATGTTCTAAAATGACCTGATAACCGCTTTCTTTCCTTACTTCAACTACACCTTGCCCCATAACAAAACGTACGGTATCCAGCCTTTCCTTTAGCCGCTCCACGATCGAAGATAATCCTAGCCGATAAGAAAGAAACATACTTTTCTTAGCGATATCCGGCAGGTTGTCTTGTACTGCTGGCTTTCTCCCCGCCCCTTTAGACATACCCTTAATCAGACTTCCATGCTTTTGTTCCATTAGTTTAAATTGAGGGAAGGTTGACATGAGGCTCAGGGAATGTGTATCCCCAGCGTAAATTCCAGACAGCAGAGGTTCCGTAATCTGGTCCAGAACTTCTTTGCCGAGACGCCGTTTGATAAAATCACCTAGAGATTCGTCTGCATCACCTTTCTTTGCCGGAATGATTAAATCCAGGGCTGCCCGTGCTTTTCCCAGCGGAGAAATAAGTCCTGTCCGAATGAAGGGAGTGAGCTTTGTTGGAATGCCCAGAATGAAGCCCATCGGCATCATATGAAGTTTGCCCTTATGCAAAATACTAGCAGATTTGGCTTTCGGGTTTGTCGATACCAGATCTGCTTCCAGCCCCAACTCCATAGTCAAATCCAATATTGCCGTCTTTCTGGCCAAGAAAGCATCCGGTCCTTTTTCGATCATAAAATCGTTTTGGCGAACGGTTTGCAGTTTTCCTCCTAGACGTTCACTTTTCTCCACCAGTGTAATCTCCACTTCAAGTTGCCGATCCTCAGCCAGCTTTTTCACATAAAAGGCAGCACTTAAACCGCTTATTCCTCCACCGAGAATAACGACTTTTTTAGAACTTTTCTTCATGAAAACACTTTTCCTCTCCAACCCCGGGTATATAAGCGCAATAAGGGTCACTCTCCAAATAGTCTCCTGTTATTGCAAAAGCCCTTGCTCTGGAGCCCCCACAGACAGCCTTGAATTCACAGACTCCACATTTACCTTTAAGTAGGGACTTATCTCTAAGATTCATCATGATCGGAGAGTTGCGATAAATGTCTGCCAAGCTATCCTTTCGTACATTCCCGCACATAAGAGGCAGGAAACCACTCGGGTATACTTCGCCGATATGACTAATAAAAACAAATCCATCTCCGTCATTTACGCCTTTAGGAGCACGTCCTAAAACATCTGCCCTCTTTTGTCCGTCTGCTACACTGTTCTCACCTGCGCTGTGCTTTTGCTGCAGCACGACCCTCCGGTAGTGAGGAGCTTCTGTAGCCTTCACTCCGTACGGCATCTGTTGCTGTATTTGATACAACCATTTCATTACGGCTTCATGCTCATCAGGAGTAATCATATCTTTCTCCATGCCACGTCCAGTTGGAACAAGGAAAAATAAACTCCATAACACGGCCTGCATTTCCTTTACTCTTTCTGCAATTTGCTCCAGATCATGAAGATTGTACCGGGATACCGTAGTGTTCACTTGAATAGGGATGTTCAGTTCCTTTAAATAACCAATTCCTCGCATGGTCGTATCGTAAGAACCCGCTGTACCCCGAAAATGATCGTGAATCTCGGCACATGAACCGTCCAGACTAAATGCCCACCGCGATAATCCAACTTGCTTTGCTTTTTCTACCGCTGTTCGTGTCACTTTAGGAGTGGCACTGGGGGTCATTGAAACCGACAGATTTTTCTCTTCAATTGCATATTGAGCCAGTTCAAACAGATCAGGACGCATTAAAGGATCTCCGCCTGTGAATACAAGCAACGGATGATTCATTTCAGCGATTTGATCTATTAGCTTCTTACCTTCTTCTAGTGTCAGTTGGCGAGGATCAGGTTTGTACTGAGCTTCCGCTCTACAGTGAAGGCACTTTAAAGCACAAGCTCGTGTAACCTCCCAGATGACTATAAACGGGTCAGTATGATAATCACGCGGCGTTTTTAAAGATATCATTGATGTCTCTCCTTTTAGAAATATAAAAACAACACAAAAACATAGAGCATCATTGAAAATCCAATTTCCGCCATGCCAACTTGTTTTGCCTTTAATCCGAGTTTAGGAAGCCATATGGCTCTTATCAAAAAAATTAAAAAAGGAACAAACAGAAATAACTTTAACCAAATGGCAAACAACAAAATCACCACATGATAGATAACGGAAGCATAATGGTAACGTATATTTTTTCTTTCACGAATGATCGTTTTGACATACAAAGCAGTTCCGATAAAGTAAAGCACCAAAAGCAAGAATAGCTCTGTTGCTACCCTCCAATCCTCTCCTCCCCCCATATAAATAACGGGATATATAAAAGAACAAAAGAGTAGAATTGCAACAATGTCATTGAGTAAAGCACGTTCATTTTTCGTTCTCGCAAAATAAATATTAGCCATAAAAAAGAGCAATAAAAGAACTCCATACCAGATCAAGGCAGGCTCAAACCATATCAGTGAAATTAACAAAGGAAGTAATATCACTCCGTATACAACGGCGGGTTTGCGGTATCTTTCACTGCTGCCTGTTTTGATCCATTGGAGGACAGGAAAACTGAATAAGTAGATAAAAAACCAGCACACAAATAGGGGTATATGAATGAGATCCCCTCGAGAAGCAGCTAAACCGAATAAAAATGGAAGAATGAGCATAGCCCAGGCTCCATGTTGATTGGGTATGTATCTGCTCATCCCCCTCAAACCCTTGATCCTTTTTTCACAATCTTTTTTATGTCTGTTATTTCGGTTAATCGATTCATCATCCATTCCCCCAAGATTGAGTTTTATCTTCTAACTTCATTCTAAGTATTATATGAAATTGAACCAATTAGGGAGTTCCCTTTTCCTTAGAGGGGAAAATCCTAACCGGAAAAATAACGCTATTTTCTTATGCTATACTGTACTAAAAAAGGGAACAAAGAAAGGATGAACTGTTATGGGAGGACCTTCTTTACGTCAACTGCATGCTCATCATGCCATTCATCAAGGCGGGCTATCTGGCGCTCTAGATAAGACGAGAGAAGTAGAGGAATTACTCGAAGCGAAAGAATTCCAGGTGGCGCGCCAGGCTGCCGACCACTTGATCGAATATTGGGAAACCCGCATTCTCAGCCATGCTGATGCAGAAGAGGAAGGATTCTATCAGGAAATGGTCGAGAAAAAACCGGAACTGCAGGAGGCTGTCGTCAAACTTACACGAGATCATGATCTGCTCCGAATCATTGTAAAAGAACTCAAAGCCGGGATCCGTGAAGAAGGGCTTACGCCTGAAGTTCTTCAACAGTTCCACGCGCTTCTGGTTGTCAATGCCATTCATAGTCGGGAAGAAGAACGTTTGCTGTTTGAGCAACCGTCATAATCAAGATGTGCATAACGATTCACATTCTCTATAAAAACGTACCAAAGAAATAGTCCAACGCCTCCTGCGAGTATCCGTCATCTCCTTGCCAGGCTGCTACGGAATAAAAATCATGATTGCCGTGCTGTCGTTTACGAGGCGTGTCCTGTGGGACCAGCAGTCCGGCATATCCCCACACCTCCATGACGACATCACGCTCGTTTTTGCTGGATGGGAACACATCCTTCCAGCGCTTTTCCAATTGACGTGCACTGCTTTGAGCATCACAGTTCTGAACAGCTTCGAGCATGTTATGGAGTATAGCTAGATCCTCATCGGAAACCTGAACATCCTCTTCTTGACTGAACAATTCAAGGTCCATCCAGCAATACAGAAGGTAGTTCAGACGAATACCGCCCCATTTGATTCGTTCAAAATTTAGTACATTCAAATCTTTATTGACGTATTCCTTATCGGACATCATTTTATTAAAATTACAATCCCCACAGCTACTGTAATTGGGCAGGACGACAGGCCGCTCCCCATAGGTGTGCAAAGGAAGCCCTGCGGTTAATGCCCAGCTCGATAAGGCGCTTCGTAAATGAACCTTTTTCGTGGAAAGACTATGCAAAAATGCTGCTGCCACTCGTTCTTTTGTAGCCTTTTGCTGGTGCAGCTCATGCAGCCTGTTTATAATCTCGTTATGTGTAATGGTGATCGGATCGAACATCAAGCCCTTACTTTTGGCATATTCAAAATCCTCACCCGAAAAAGATCCCCGCTCCTGCTTCCAGCCGCTAGAGGACCAGAATGTGTTCATCAGTATTTTTTTCGCCTTTTTATCCACAACATATCTCCCTTACTCATCCAACACCCTCACCTCCAGCACAAAGCGCAGGGTTGTCGTGTATTTTATGTAAGATCACTATTCATCTTTATACTTAAAAGCAATGGCCGTATTTCCCGACCGGGGGTCAAAATAAGAAGAGATTTTCCCCCAGTTCAGTTCATATTCCATATAGGGGTAAGGCTTTGTTTGACGATAGCTTGGCTTTACGGACAAATGTTGCTGTAACAAACGATCATGCTCCCTTTGCCGCTTTCTCTCCCCTTCTTCAGACCAATTATCCCACGAAGTTGGAAATTCATTGCCCTGGAGCGAAATCTCCACGACAACTAGGCTGGTATCCTTAAAGCATACAGACACAAAAAAATGCCGACGCAGCAAAGAAAGCTGATCGAAATGATACCAGATATACTCATTTCCTAGCTTTCTTACAGAATGAAAATATTTCGAATACCAGTCGGCCTCTAACAACTGATCTTCCGTTAACGATGAGTAAATCGCACGCTCACCATCGACCTGAATGATTCCCGATTCCCAGTCATTCATTGCTGCCACTCCTTCAGCTATTATGCCAAACTCCTACAGTTGCTCTCTGCCCTTATTTGTCCACATGATTGAAAATGGCCTGCCAGGCCCGATCTAGCACGCGCGTATGTAATTGTTTGGCATAAACAGTTCTAACGATGGCGAGAACGATCACACCCACGAATACAACACTGAGCAAAGTAATAGAGGGAACCCAATAGTCAAACATGGCATTCGCCAGCACTTGCAGCAAATGTCGTTCGGGTTGTAAATATTCCATTGCCGCAACGATGCCTGCTGCCAGCAATATGATCACAGATATGATCATAAGTATTACATTGATTACTTTGTATTTAGCAAGCCCTCGCTGAAAAACGCGAGTTCCCGTATATTGCTCCAGCACGATGATCTGCTTGTGAAAATCATGTTCTACCTGCTCTACAGGCAGATCGTGCTCCTGAATAAATGCATGAGCTTTCTTCAGTTCGGATTGAATAAATAAACTACTCTGGATAGCAGATCCCAGCTGACCTAAAACATTCATATCTTTTCACTCCACTTCAATAGTATCTAACTTACGAGTATATAGGGTTGCCATGCTCTACAAAACGATCGGTTCCAGACTGCTCTCTAAATGAGCCTATTAGTAAAAATCAAAGTAACCCCGCCAGACTCCGTCATTCTGATGCTTGGCAAAATAAAAGCTGCCTCCATCCACAATATTCAATTGAGCTTTGGCATCCGAAGCAATCTGAAATACAAATTCATAGCCCTCGCCAAAGTCAATGCCCGATTGAATAAAGTTGGGATAGCCACCGATTTTGTGAACCGCATATATTTCCTCTACGATGTCCTCAAAATAGTCGGGTTCCTCCTTGTCCATTTGGTTAAGGGCATCGCCGTATTCCTCAGGGATGTCATCACCGTCCCAGACCGGATAATCATTCTCTTTGAGTTCAGGGAACAGCGGAAATGCTTTGATTTGCATAAATGACGGACCAAAATCTTTTTCGACCAAATCCTCTACCGACGTATACTCACGAATACACATATACCCTTCCATGTCCTCATGATCCAGTACATCGGGAGACAGGAAGACTGTCAACAGCTTGATGCTACGCATAGCTTCAGGGACAAAGGGTAAGACCGGCAAATACAATTGCATGATCGGAGCCATAGCATTCCCCTGTACATCAATGGGTCGTTCCTCCGTTGGCAAAGCCACTGTAACTCTACCAATCCAGCTTTGTTCAAGGGAATCCGACGGTCTACGACCCCCTGTATGAAAAATAGTAGCTTTACGTTTTAGAATCGTTCTTAGCTTTTCAATAGCGTTGCTGGACAACGAAATCACTCCTTTCTAATCTAGAATAGAAACAGAACAACATCCTCGCCTGCTTTAAATCCAAACTCTCTTAGTCGATCTTCCATCTCTTGAATCTGATGTAGATAATCTTCCGGCACAGCTGGCAGACCCTGTTCATTCACTAATGTCCCGCCGAGTCTGGTGCGTGCATATTCGGCACTTTTCCACATCGCCTCAAACACCGTTTGCGGCTGCGCGGTTCGCACCCCATCCATACTAAAAATTAAATCTGCAAAGCGATCCTCTGCGAGTGTACTCAACCAAAAAAAGCCAGGCTCGGTTCCCGTATGTACGCTAAATAGTTCATCATAACCTCCCGTCCCGTGATGGTGCGCATGGAAAATGTCCATATCTCCCCACTCCATTCCGAGACTCAGCATGACATCCCAGATATCCGCTCCACGGTAAGATTGGCCTTGATCCGCTACAAGCCTAAGCATGACAGCGTGTTCCCTTTCACCTTCCTGATCTGTAAATGCTTTTAGTTTTTCCGCTTTTGCACGTGCATGGGCAGCATCCTCTCGAGGAAGCACATGAACAGTTCCCTTCTCCTGAAAACGCGCTGGCAGTGTGTTCATAAAGTCTGCAACCTTGGCTTCATCCAAACAAACCTGCATCTCTACATTATCGAATATATCTATACAAACACAAATTTTATCAAAATGGCATTCGCCTGCTGGTCTGCGCCCCACACTAGTCCACACCTGTAAATCATGAACATGCCCATACACGATATATCCTTTGAGCAATTGCAAAATATCCTCATCTGACAACGTAAAACCACTAAATTCCACATCAATCAGCCAATAGATATTAGCATCAGGCTCCACTTGATGGATTCCTTTTATGGTCTTGACAGGCTCAAGTTCCAACTCCACGGCAAGGATGCTCGATACATCCTCACTCCCATGTTCGGGTAAATTCATGAATCTCTCTCCTAACTAGCTGTTTTCACTTTACAGTTTCCTATAATTCTCAATATATATTAAACTATAAATCACCAAGCACAAAATAGTATAAAAACGGTGCTGGGTTGTTGAACTTAACTTTTAGAAATTCAAAGCTTCGAAAGGGGAGAACTCATGATGCAAAAACTTTGGCAAAAAGGGAAGGCTCTATCACTGCCTATTATGGTGTCCGCATCGCTGATATCTGGAGCGCTGTCTGTAAGTACACCTGCGGCGAATGCGGCTGCAACCAAGGAATTGCTTCAGCTATCCGGTCAGACTACTTACTATGGAGAGGTCGAGAATGGGCAGCCTAACGGACGTGGTACGATCAAATGGAGCGAATATAAGCAGTATTCGGGTGATTTTGTGAATGGCAAGCGATCAGGTACCGGAAAATATACAAATCAATACACGGATGCAGATGGACAGAATCATAAAGTCGTATACAACGGAACATGGAGCAATGACACGATGAGCGGCAAGGGTACGCAGACTGAAAAAGTGACGCAAATGGATGAAACCGTACGTTCGAACGAGATCCAGGTAGGTACTTTTCAGAACAATGGATTACAGAACGGCTACCAAGTGATCCACGCTGTGGCCGATCCAGACTACAGCTTCACTTATAAAAATAGCAATGAAATAATAAATATCTTACACAGTAATCAAGATCTGGTCCAAAGGTGGCAAAAAGGAGACCTCTTCTCCGTAAATTATAAAAATGGCTCTGTCCAAAAGGAATACTCCATGTTCCCTGAAGAGACTGCTACCAAAGAACGCCAAAGACAAGCGTCCATTAAGTATCTCAAAGGTATTACTGCCAAGGTCACTCCTCACTTGCAGCAGTTTGAAAAGCTGTCCAAGCAGATTCCGTTAAGTAATTAAACCGACGCGAAATATGTATTAGTCTCTACGCAAGAAGGCCTCTCTTTCTAATGGAAAGCTCCATTTGAAAAGAGTGGCTTTTTTCGTTTCGTTATGAATGACTATAAGAACTTCGGATCATACACCTCCTACTATTCTCCCTTATGCACCCTCATGAACTCATACAAATGACTTATTTTTCACTAAAACCCCCTCCTTTTTTTGCTAACCCCCACTGGATTCACTAAAATATAAGTAATTATTTTAATCATCCGAGGTGGACATCATGGCTAAAATTATGGTTCCTCCTGAGAAACTAGAAGCGGTTTCCAGGCAGTTCGCACAGGCACGTGAGCTGGGGGCACAAATTTGCGGACAACTGTCACAGCATATTCAGATGTTGGAAAATAGCTGGGCAGGAACAACACAGCAGCGCTTTTATCAGGATTTTCATAAAGCGCGTGGACAAATGGATGCTTTCACTCAAACTGTCAGTTCTGTCAGCACAGAGCTGCGTTCCATTGCAGTAAAATTTAAGGAAACAGATACCCAAGCAGACACGGGGATTACCAAAGGAGATCACAGCGGACAGATCAGCAACAGCGAAGGGGCAACTTCCGGGAAAAAAGGACCCGATCCAGCAGATATAGCCATTAACAGCCTGTCAGAGGCCAACAAATGGCGCGGGCAACTAGGATTTGCCGGAACAGCGATCTATAGCGGTCTGGCTTCCACACTTGTGCTCACCAAAACAGTAGAATTCAAGAAAAGTCTGAAGAATCCCACTCGAGCGGTTATACATAATGCGGCATGGGTGAAAGGCAAGGGTAACAATGCTTTTATGCGTAATTTGGGCAAAAGCCTAAACCGCCAATTCGCCAAACCCGGTATTGTGATGAAGGGGTTAAAGGGCTTTGATCGATTAGCTGGAAAGCTTCAAATGGGTAAGCTCGGCCTCGGATTCAACAAAGCCAACAGCTTTCCTCAGTGGACACGGAACGTCATCGCCGGGGTGGAAAAAGGACGTTACGGCATAGCCACCCGCCAAATTCCCGGTATGATTGCCAAAAAGCTCTACCCTATTAATGCCACCATGAATATTGTGGGCGAGGGCATCAGTCTGGCTGGAAAATGGAAAAGCGGCAAGCTTACCGGAACGGATGTAGCTGTATCTGCCTCTAACGTAGCGATTAAAACCGCCGCAACTTATGGCGGCGCTGTCGTTTTGGGGTCCATAGGCGGTGCTATCGGTGGTCCGGTCGGCGCAGCCGTCGGGGCATACGTCGGCGGTACAGTGGGAAGCTGGGCAGGCGGAAAAGTCGCCAAATTTGCGGAAAAAGGGATACGCTGGGCCAGCAAATTATTTAAATAATATACACACCTAACAGATGGAGAAGGAGCCTGACTATGGACAAACAAACGGTAATTTTAACGCTTGAGGAGCTAGGTTTTGCCTTGACCGCATTGGGCGCAGAAGATATGGCTTCTGGTCTGCTCCAATCTTATTACGGGGAACTAACCGAAGATCGCTGGGAACTACTTTTTCATGCCGCAACGCATAGCATGATATCCAAGGGTTTGATGGAACAACGGGATGACGAGCAACAACAGCTCGAATTTGATGCGTTCATTGTTGAAATTTTAGCTCATCTGGTACAAAGTCGTCAGATGCTACGTGGCTTTAAGGAGCAACAAGATAAGCAAAATACGTTAACGATACACCATGGAAATGAACGTTTTCTGTATCATTTCTCCAGTCACAATGAACTCCATTTCTTTCGCTGGTCTTCTCCAGAAGACTGGCATCACGACATTGATCAACTGTTCGGCCTGTCTGCTCCGAACTTCAATGCGCACAGCCGATACGTCGATCTGACCGAAGAACAGTGGAATGAGTTAACCTCATCCAACTTCACCATGCAGCAAATGGCAACGTGGAAGCTTCATGAGTCGGCTCAACAAATGATACAAGACTGGCGGGAGGACTTTGATCGTAATCAGTGTAGCCTTGATAATTTGAGCCAAATGGTATACACGGATACGGATGAAGATGGTCCTTCTGTTACAAATCTGCTATTTGTTCTTAAAGGAAAGAATGATGTGTGGATTGTAAGAAATACAGAACTGAATATGCAGGCCACTCCATGTCTGCGAATTGAAAGTGTGACCGAAGCTGACTGGAGAGAACGAATAACTTATTTCATTCAGGCGTTTGTTCCCGACGAGGCGGTATTCCGTGGATAAAATTGTATATCGAAGATCTTTGGCATTTTGGAAAGCCATGGGCAGCTTGATGTTTGTGCTTATTTGTCTGTTTTTGCTGCTGCTCATTTTTATCGACGAAGATATCTCAGCTCTACAAATCTTCTTCTTTATTACGTCCGCCATTGTCGGACTTCCTTTTTTCGGTAGCTATCTCGTGGTTTGTTTGAGCAGAACGCTTCGAAAGGATACCTACCTGTTCATCTTTGACGAGCACAGCATTTCAGATGGTATTCGAACTGTCCCGTGGGCTGCAATCACTAAAGTCGAATTCGAAGGGGCCTCCATCCGCAAATGGCTGCGCCCTCGCTTTCCCGCCTTTATTTTTCATCTGAATGACCACAGCACCTGGGAAGTCAGCACCGACTATGTGTTGAACGATATGGAGCTGAACCAAGCCGGGAAACAACTTCGAACTCTCATTAACCAGCATGGCAAGTCGAAGAAAAAACGTTCCTGAATAGTGCCATTGAATATATCAAAGCTTGTCTCTATCATATGCGGCTACAAGAGCCACAACCAATGCGGCCGAATTGGCCGCAGCCAAAAATGGAACACCAAACTGGCTACGGATAAAATGGGCGCGCTCAGCCTGGGAGATAAAGGAGTCTGCCGTCGTAATCAAACCCTTGACGATCTTCCCCTCAATCCTGGTCTCCGCCAGCGCTTCTGTCGCAAAAGCAAGCAGCGCTGGATCGAGCCCACCCGCAGACCCGGTATTAATGACAAGCTCTGGGCTAAAACGCTCAATCAGCAGGGCCGTAGTCGAGGCAACGTTCGCTTTGCCAATTCCTGATTGCAGCAAAATAACTTCCTTGTATTCCGGCTTATACTTGAAAAACCCCCGTCGCTGCGATACGCTGCACCGCCTCCAGCAGCCTTTCCTCACTGTTTACCAGACTGACCCGCACATAAGAAGCTCCTGCACGACCAAAGCCTTCTCCAGGAGCGACCGCAACGTGCGCACCGTCCAATAAAAAGTCTGCAAAGGAAGCCGATGTATGCCCCTCCGGCACCTTGAACCAGGCAAAAAAAGACCCTTGGGGAGCTGCTACATCCCAGCCAATACCTCGTAACGCTGCAATAAGAACATTACGGCGCCGCTCATATAACTTCGCGAGCTCCTGTACTGGCTCCTGGGTGCCCAGCAATGCGACAGCTCCCGCATCCTGTACCGCGCCAAAAACAGTGCTGTAGGCATGCGTATGATAATGCTTGAGCGCACCAATAACGGACGCATTTCCAACCGCAAATCCGAAGCGCCATCCAGCCATGTTATACGTTTTGGAAGCTGTATACGTCTCGACGCCATACTCCTTGCCGCCGGGGATTTGCAATAAACTAATCGGCTTATGCCCGTCAAATCCAAGAGCACCGTAAGCAAAATCATTCATAACTGGAAACTGATACCGAGCGGCATAATCCAGCGTCTTCGTCAGAAAATCTGCAGTAGCTACGGCTCCAGTCGGATTGTTCGGATAATTAATCATAAGCAATTTGACCTGCTCTGCGATTTCCTCTGGCACGGTTGTATAATCAGGCAAGAAACCAAGCTTCTCATCAAGCGGAATCGTATGAATATGGGCTCTTGCCAGCGCAGCAGCGGAATAATATTGGGGATATGCCGGATCGGTGGTCAATAACCAATCACCGGGATTCAGCAGCGCCTGTGGAATCCCCATTACGCCTATGGCTGAGCCGTTGAATATGGCAATCTCCCGGTCAGGATCCAGCTCCACCTGATACTCCCGTTTATAGAACGCGGCGACAGCCTCCAGCGTGCTTTTTTTTCCATGAAAAGGCGGATAGCCCTGATTGATCGGTTGATCAACCGCTTCCTTCAAAGCGCTGATAATATGCGCCGGTGTTGGCTGATCCGGGTTGCCGGCTGCCAGATTAATTACATCTATTCCTTTACTTTTATACAGATTCACTTTGTCATCTATTGCGCTAAAATAGTTGTCAGGCAGAGCCTTGACGAAATCAGAGGATGAAAAAATCACGTTCATATCCACCTTCTATCCATAAGATACAGGCTGACAACGTCAGCCCGCAGAAGATAATGCCCCATATTATTTGAAATAGCTTGGCAACTTGTAGCCTTCATAATCAGGGTTCGAATGGATGTACTTTTGGAATTCATCTGAATGATATCCTTCAATAATGTCTTTGACGAAGGGCTTATCCTTGTTCTTGCTGTCCACAGCGACCACGTTCGTGAACGGATCTGTCATATTTTCAAGCTTTAATGCCGAGGTCAGCTTTATTCCATTCGATACAGCAAAGTTCCCTTGTATAGCCGCAAAATCAACATCCTTCAGTACACGTGGCCCCTGTGCCGGATCGGTAGCAACAAATTGCAGATGATGCGGATTAGAGGTGATGTCGTTCACCGAGGTTTGCAATGGATCGATATTGTCCTTTAACGTAATCCAACCTACTTCCTTCAAAATATTCAGCGCACGCAGCATATTGACTGGCTCGTTGGGCAGGTTGATTTGGGCTCCCTCACTGATTTCGTCAAGGCTGGTATGCTTGCTGGAGTACAATCCCATTGGAGGAGTTGGGACCTGCACAGCACCAATCAGATAAATATTCTCCCGCTTATTCATAGAATCCAGATAGAGCGAATGCTGGAATACATTAGCATCAATATCCCCCTTAGCCACGGCTACATTGGGCTGAACACCGTCTGTAAACTCTTTATATGTAATCTTATATCCTTTCTTCTCCAAATATGGAGCCACACCTTTCTTAAACTGATCGCTATATGGACCAGGATTAAAGCTGATATGCAGTGTTTTCTTTTCTTCACCCGCAGCGTTGCCCGACGTATTGTTGCTGCCGCAGCCTGAAATAAAAAGCACGACTGCTCCCAGCAGCAATATAAATGAAATCCATGGTTTCTTCATTTGATGTCTCCCCCTGCTCCTTGATATCATCTACTTTTGGTGAGTTAGAATGTTTACAGTCGCTCAAAATACCAAGTAACTTGATGCGTTTTATAGATATTACAATGATTTTTTATTCACTGTCAACAACATTTAATTACGCATCTTCTGCATAACAAATAAGGGATCACACAGGCGATCCCCTTGTAGGCAAAAACACTTCACAAGTTTGTAATATTATTCCGTTTCACTTATACCCCCTAGGGGTATAAGTGAATATGAAAATAAAACCCTAAAGGAGCTATTAAATATGAGAATGCAATGGGCTTTGCTCGCTGGTACAGTCATGATGATTTTGAGTGGGTGCGGGAACAGTAACGCGCCGAACCAGGAGCATACGGCAAACAGCAGTCAACAGCACGACACATCGGAGATGAACCATTCCACTTCCAGTGAGCTTCCTGTCGGATTAAAAGAAGCTGAAAATCCAGCCTTCAAAGTTGGTAGTCAAGCGACTATACGAGCTGACCATATGGCCGGCATGAATGGGGCTACGGCCACGATTGCGGGTGCTTATACGACTACTGCTTATACAGTCTCCTATACACCAACCACTGGAGGAGAAAAAGTGAATAATCATAAGTGGGTTATTCATGAAGAGATTAAGGATGCAAGTAGTGAGCCCTATGCACCGGGCACAGAGGTTATCCTTGCAGCAGATCATATGAAGGGGATGGATGGGGCTAAGGCTACCATTGATTCCGCCGAGCCAACGACCGTATATATGGTAGACTATACGCCGACTACAGGGGGAGAGCCTGTCAAAAATCATAAATGGGTGACGGAGAGTGAGCTTTCAGCCCATTAGAACTCTTTCATCACAGGTCGCTTGTGATAACAAAAGGGAGCCTGGCATCGGCTCCCTTTAACGGCTTTATTTGAGTTTGGACAAACCTACTTCGCTAAATTCAGCTTGGCCTCCTTGATATCATACAAAGTCCCTTCGTTGGAATCTACAAGCTTTTTCATTTGTTTGTTGGCTAGTCCATTTGCAGGCACGATTGCATTAAAAATAACATCATTTTTCTGTAATTGCTCGTTGATTTCATCCACAGAAAAACGGGCTTTACCCAGGGCTGTATTCTTATCATGAACTGGTGCATCTGTAATGAATATGATTGTTTTGGAATTAGAATTTTTGGGAAATTTACTTATAGCTAACTGAATAGCCTCTAATCCCGATTCCTTCAAATCCCCGCCAGCGGAAGGGCGCAGCATATTCAAGTTACCTTTTAACTTATTTTTATCGGTCGTAAACTCCAAAAATTCTAAATCTTTATCTGCCTTCAGATTGATATCCCGAAATGCTACGACAGCAAAATGAGAACCTGCTGGAACGGAATCAACAAAGCCTTTCACCTTATGTCTCACATAATCCAGCGTCCCTGTCATACTACTCGTAACATCTATGACGAACACAATATCCGTAGATTTGGAGAAGGTGGTGGATATCTTTTTCAGAATCGTTGGATTGGATTGTGATGCGGAAGCATCTTCATTTTCCTCCATTAATTGTTCACTTTCGCTGGTTGTCAAAACCTGCGGTGGAGCAAGGAAAATCACAACGCTCTGAGCTGCAATATTCCACTTTACCTTCGCACCCAGCGCCTCACTTACAAAGCGAATAGGAACCATTACTTTGCCGTTAATGAGTCTTGGCGCCGCATTGAGACGCACTAATTTTCCGTTGATATAGGCATCCCTGGAGCCTACAGTTAACTTGATCGTTGTATTTCCTTTGGTTGCAGTAACGGTCTTGGTAGCTCCATCCCACTTCACTTTCGCCCCAAGCGCCTCAAAAACGGCACGAAATGGCACCAGCATACTTCCGCTAATAGAGGTCGCAGGCTGCTCATATTGTTGCAATTTACCGTCTATAAACACCTCAACCTGCTGAGCCTTGTTATTATTTATAGGAACAAATTGGGGCACAGACGCTGCCGAATTTCCCGACTGATCGATCATTTTGATATAAAAGTAATATCCACCTGTAGATAAATTCAGGTTACTCAAAGGGTAGCTAAACGTTGTTTCCGGATCGAACTGAATCCGTTTAATTAATTGAGCATCCGCATTTTTGACCATAACATATGAAGTGTACGTGGGTTGAATATTTTTCATCTTCAAACGAACTGAAAATGATGTACTTGAAGAGTTGATTGTAAATGTACCCGGAAAATTTTCTCCAGATGGGATAGACAAAGGGATTTCCGGTGACTCATCAACCGCTTGGTCCACTTTAGGCTCCTCGATCGGCTGGGTTACTTGCGGTTCAATTACTTTCGGTTCATCCACAGGTTGAGCAACTTTGGGTTCACTGGGAGTGGGAATCTCTTTTATATTGGTCTCCACCTCAGGCTGCGTTACTTTCGGCTCCTCCGCAAGTGGAGTTACTGTAGATTCATCGACTGACTGCACAGTCCCTTTCATAGTTATAGCTATAGGAAGTTCTATATGATTTTCTGATCCTGGCCCAGGTGCTGGTCGTGAATCCGCAATCGTAATTGTGGAGTTGGCATAATCGATCGTAAAGTCACCAGAAGGAATTTCAATGTTGTTGCTATACAGACGAATTGGTGTATCAGGCTTAATCGTAAACGGGAGATCAAATTTAAACACTCTGTTTACTCCATTACCATCATCAAGAATAAGCTTAAGCTTATCTCCATCTTTGAATACTGTCGAATTGGCAGCCTGAACACTTTCTGTGCACAAAGTGATCAACCCTACAAATATCGTTAAAAACGAAAGTAGGAACATCATTTTTTTGAGCTTCATTCTTATTTCCCCTTTTAAATCTATATTCTTGTCGGTAAATCATAGCATAGGGTTAGATGAAGTTCATTCCATCTGATTACAGTTATGGATATAGGAACTCACTTTTTCCATCATTCGCGCTCTGTTCAATGTTCATATGTATCTCCTTGGTCCGCTTCTTCAACGTGGCATACGTAATATAGCCGCCTTCAGTGCTTTAGTCCCTTCTTCGCTTTTCAAATAATCCGACGGTGTTTCGTTGCCGAGTGCGGGGACTTTTCGATCCATCCAAATCAGCAAATACTCCCCCATATCGGGCAGCAGCACAATCTGAATCTCCTTGGGAATTTTACTTTTGGCCACTTTTGCTCTTATAGCCGGATCTACCTGTGCATACCACTCCTGATAGACCTGAACCATATTTGTCCAGTTCTCCGGCTTAAACTCTTTCAAATATATGTCTCTCATCTACGAACCCTCCTTAGGACCTCAGACCACGCTTCTCATGCTGGAGCAACCATTCTTTTCTCCATAGCCCTCCTGCATAGCCCGTTAGTTTCTGATTGGAACCGATAATTCGGTGACATGGAATCACAATGCTCAGCTTATTTTTTCCATTAGCACTGCCTACGGCTCGGATCGCTTTTTCATTTCCAATAGCAAGAGCAATATCTTTATAAGCTGTCGTTTTACCGTACCCCACGGACACCAGCGCATTCCATACTTTTTGCTGAAAATCCGTACCTTCAAAGGCATAAGGAAACGTAAACTCAAAGCGCTCACCTTTAAAATACTCGTCAAGTTGGGTAGTGCATTCCGCTAATACTTGGATTGGAACCTCTTCTATAGCCCTCGTTAAGGGCTCATTCCGATTAGAGAACATAATAGAATAGACAGCCTCATTTGTGCCCTGTATCTCTACCTCTCCAATCGGCGATACATACTTCATTACGTATAGTTCGCTCATAAAAGGATACAACCTCCTTCCTTTTCTATTCCCTACTCAACTTTCTATACTCACTAGGAGAACAATGGTTCAAGCTACGAAACGCCTTATAGAAATGGGAGGGACTTTGGAAGCCCGTCTCATAGCAAATCTCAAGATTCGTAAGATTTGTACTTTTAAGAAGATAGGCTGCCTTATCTACTCTTATTTTTTCCAAATACGTGCGCGGGGTTTCGGCGGTTTCCTGTTTAAAGATCCGATCCAAGTAAAAGGAGCTTATTCCGATATGGTCCGCAATATCCTGCAATACAAGTTTTTCCTTGTAATGATTAACCAAGAAGGTTACCACATTCTGCACAAGTCTGATATACGGCGAATGGTCTGTATGGGGCTGGCATCTTTTGCAAGCACGAAAACCCGCCTTTTCCACTTTGTCCAAATCAAAATAAAACTCTACATTTATTTTCTTCGGCTTTTTGGATCGACAGGAAGGTCGGCAGTATATGCGGGTTGTTTTCACAGCGGTAAAAAACAACCCGTCATACTTACGATCACACGCTATAATTTTCTCCCACATTTCTTCAAAAGAAAGACTAAGGTTAGCCATGATCGAATGCTCCGTCCTTTCTATAGTTCATATTCATCTAGCTCAAGGATTTTGCAAAATCCTCATATAAATGTGATGTATCTTGTAGCTCTATCAACTGTTCTGCATTCTTTTGCAAAGCAACTATTATCTTATCAGAAAATGCATTTCCAAAGCTAAACCGTTTAACTCCTAACTGCTGAAGCTGGTGGACATTCGTCAGACCCGGCAGGGATAAAACATTAAGCGGAGCATGGATATGAAACACAACTTCTCTGATCTCTTCATCACGCTTTAATCCTGGAACAAAAATTCCGCTCGCACCACTATCTACATACGCTTTGGCCCGCTCTATGGTCTCTGAAAGTGGAGCATTCATCTGCAAATATGTATCCGTTCTTGCGTTTATAAAAAACGCTTGAAACCCACGCACATCCAAGGCCGCTCTAATTTTGGACAATAGGTTACTGTGCAGACCCACTTCTCGAAGTCCCTTTTGCATTTTCAAAGAATCCTCAATATTAATCCCTGCAACTCCCACATCGGCTACCCTTAAAACATGCTCAACAATCGTTGCCGTGTCCTCTCCATATCCTGCTTCAATATCTGCCGACACTGGAATCTGAACATGCTCAACAATCGTCCGAATAATACTTACGTGCTGGTCAAAATCAATAAGCTCTCCATCTGAAAATCCAAGCGTATTGGCAATCCCCCAACTCGTCGTACCTATCGCCTTAAAACCTGCTTTCTCCAGAGCCACCGCAGATAGCAGATCCCAGGCGTTCCCTAAAAATAAAAGTTCCTCTAATGTGTGAAGTGCATGAAACTGCTGGATTTTGTTCATAAATATAGCCTCCTGATATGTGATGTAACTCATTTTATCAAGAGGCTATCTTTGTTTCGTCCTCATTCTTGCACTTATGGTCAGTAGGAATCTAGGAACAACTTGGTCCATTTATTCACATATAAATCATAATTTTTGAAAAAAACGGTTATTTAAGCTCTATTCAATCCTATGCTTCTTATCTATACTCTTGCTAAATCCATTCGAGTTAGATGAAAATCTACGCTTTTAGCCTTTCACAATTACATTTTATAGGAGGAGTTATATGTATAAAATAAAGTTCCTTATGATCTTGCTAAGCTTTACTGTAGTCGCTTCTTTCTCTAGCTTGTCCGGCTCTTCACCTAGCAAGGCTTTTGCTGAAGAGAATGGGACTCCGGTGCAGAAAACGATCGATTTAAATGAGGGCTTCGACAACTCAAATGAAGCTAGTATACAGCCATTATCCCTTACCAGCGAAGAAGCTACTAGCCAAGCAGCGGTTACAGCTATTGACCATAATGCTAATTTCTCACCCTCAACACTTCAGTTCCTGAAGGCTAATACAGGACTCGACGGTGAGCAGTGGGATAACATTATGAAGCTAGTGAACAAACCAGAGCAAGATTCTTTGAAATGGACTGAATTCTATGGCTATGCTGAAGATATCGGCGATAATCGTGGGTACACCATTGGTATCTTTGGAGCAACAACAGGCGGTTCAAATGATACGGGACCAGATGGCCCGTACTTATTTAAAGCTTTTGATGCTGCTAGTGGAGCTAGCAACCCTTCCATTGCAGGTGGATTAACACGTGCTGGTCTAAAGGGGAAGATGAATGGTTCGATTCTAAAGCTCAGCGATAGCGATAGTGTAATCAAGAAGAAGATCAACGCTCTCCAAAACAATGAAGCTTGGAGAGAAGCCATGTGGCGTACGTTCTATGACACCTATATCGAATATAGTGTACAGCAAGCACATAAACGCGGATTTAATACTGCTCTAACGATTGGATCATTTGTCGACACAGCACTCAATCAAGGCGCTACTGGTGATTCAGGTAGTCTTGAAGGAATCCTCTCACGTTCAGGCAGTAGTACGAATGAGAAGAATTTCATGACTAGCTTCTATGCTAAGCGTACATTGGTTGTCGATACCAACGATTATAACCAACCTCCCAATGGTAAGAATCGTGTGAAACAATGGAGTTCTCTCTTAGCTTCTGGCGAAACAGATCTTAAGAACGCAGATGCAGCCGTGATCAAAGCAACGAATTGGGAACTGAAGTAAATACAATATACGTCATTAGGAGGGCATATCGTATGTCCTCCTTTATTTATTTTCATAAATATTGAGTTGGTGTTGACTACTAACAAGGTCCCATTTTCCCAAACAGTTCCTCTCATCATTCAAATATGTGGGTCGCGTGTGCAAATAGAGAGACTGTCCCAAAAGCCCGAAAGTTGCAAGCTCCTGAAACAGTCTTGTAAAATGGTTATGAAGTCGAAATAAGGCCGTTAGATGATTCGGTAGCCAGATGGAAGTCTACCGCTACTGCGGATATTACGGATTTGTTGCAACGTCAAACGTTGATTGGTAGAGATAATAGATTCCACATCATTCCCACGAATCAGATCATCCAGGTCGGCGATGCTGCGATTGCCTCTAAACACACGGAAGTTACCTCTAAACCGCGTGCCTGTAAAGAGTACCAGTGTAGCATTGCTGCTGGTAGAAAAGAAACGCAGACTTTCGATGCCGTCGAGAATGTTATCGGTATTACGAATGCCTAGGTTTCCTCTGAATACTCTCCTGGAACCCCGAAAATTTTCTTCGTTGTAAACTGTAAGTCGTGGATACGTTTGAGATACATATGCTTTGTTGTCCATGTTGTAATTCCTCCTTTCAACTTATCTTATGCCTCACCATCCGATTGGCGCGGGCCTCGCAGCATCCATCTAAAAATGGTTATGTGATTGAATAGAGCGATGCAGACTTGAAAAAGGAACATATGTTCTGTATAATCTAGCTTAGCAATTTGGAAAATCCTGAACTAACGGAGATGCGGACATGGACGATAAATTTATTGAGGAACTACGTGAAATTAGCAGAAACGACAAGCGAAGATCCGAATTTCTTATTAAGGGTATGAAGGAAACACTTCAGGAAAGAAAAGAAAAAAACTTTATCGAAAGATGGATTTGGCGACAAAAAAATAAGAAGCGTATAGCGCGGAAGTTTAAATCCTAGTAGATATAACAACCGAATCTTCATAGCTTCATAGCACTTTACAAGTGCTTAGGTCACAGCTCATTAGGAGGCAGAGTCATCATTGAGCAACTAGTCCCAAACGACGATATATTAAATCAAAATCTATTTTTGGCTGATGAAGTTCGATACCATTTGATCCATCGAATTTGTGAGTCAGAAGGATCAACATGCCTCAAAACGTCCGATAAAAATATGGTCTTTGCTCAATCACCCGGACATAAGGCCTGGTTATGGATCTCACAACAAATCACAGATAATCATAAATTGACCTATATAGGAGAACTCTTACGTTATTTAAAAGGAACCACCCTATCAGGTGTATGTGGTGATGCCGAAACAGCCGAGAAGTTCGCAAATGCTTACGCACAACGTCGTCATGCTGCTCAGGTACATACCCATATGGTCATGGAATCTTATTTCTGTCCTAAATATAAAAAGCCCTCGGGCGTTGAGGGAATGATCCGACAATCCATCCCAGAGGATGTACAATTAGTTGCCCAGTTTCTAGCTGGTTTTTCAGAAGAAGCTTTAGGTAGTTTTATTGATCCGGTTAGTCAAATATCGGTTGCGGAGAAGACCATCGGGACAGGAAATTTGTATCTTTGGATTGTAAATAACATGCCTGTGTCCATGGCTAATATTGCTCACCGCTCGCCGAGACATGCTCGCATTAATGCTGTGTATACCCCGCCTAATTTACGAAAGAAAGGTTTTGCCAGCGGAATGGTATCCGAGCTATCGGTTTCCAATCAAGTTTATAAAAATATCGGCTTTAAGGAAGCCGGCAAAATCACTGATATTACGTTTGAATAAGTCCTCCTACTGCAAGAGAGCATATTATTGTTCATTCAAAATCAAAGAAGACCACAATGTCACCTTCATCACTGGGCCTCCTTTTCACTTATCTATAAGCTTTACTCCGTAACACCCAATTCCGTGTGGACTGAGGATCTTCGTGAAAGTAAATATACAGCCACAATAGCTATAACGACCCCTGCTGCTCCAAACCAGGTGATGGAAGCCAGCGAAACCTGACCTACAACTACACCACCGATCCCGGCTCCGGCCGCCATGGCAAGCTGCATCGTAGACTGATTGAGACTCAGCATCACACCGGAAGATTCAGGCACAAGAGTGACCAAGTTATATTGTTGAGTAGGTCCAGTTGTCCAGGCAGCGAACGACCAAAGGATCAATAAAGCAAATACTGCGATCAGGGAATGAGCGGCGACAGGAAGTAAAAGCAAGGAAAAGACATGCAACACCATGCCCCCGAATAATGTAAAGGAAATACCCTTTTTATCTGCGCTGTATCCACCGATTTTCGACCCGATCAGGCTGGCAATCCCGAAGGCAAGTAATACTGAGCTTAGCATATTATCCCCTACACCTGATACATTCAGCAAGTACGGTGAAATGTAAGTATACGCGAGGAAATATCCCCCTCCCCAAAAGAAGGTAATCGCCAATCCCAAAGCAACTTCAGGCTTCTTCAGAAGAGCAAATTGCTGTAGTAAGGGAATCGGTTGATCTCCTTTTAAGCGAGGGATTGTCATAGCGATAACGATCAAAGCAATAATCGCTGTCAAAGCGATGCCGAGAAATACGGTTTTCCAGCCATATGCAGAAGATATCATTCTTCCAAGCGGCACCCCGATAATCAGCGAGGCTGTAAAACCCATAGTAACTGTAGCAATAGAACTGGCCTGCTTGCCGGCTGGAGCAATCTTCGCAGCAATGCTCAGTGCTGTAACCACAACCATCCCCGCCCCGAGGGCCATAAGAATACGTGCGGCGATAAACATTCCAAAACCCGGCAGAATAAAGGAGAGGGCATTAGCTACTGCAAATAATCCGAGCGAACTCAGGAGCAGCTTGCGTCTGTCCCATTTAGCGGTTACTGCCATCAGAATCGGCGTGCCAATCGCGTAAGCAAGAGAAAAGACTGTAATCAACTGTCCCGCTGCGGACACCGTAATCCCCATGGTTGTCGCAATCTGATCCAAAATGCCTGAGATAATGTATTCGGATGTGCCTACCAAAAAACTAACAATGGCCAAAATATACACTTTCCACGTGCTCTGCATTTTTAAATAACGCCTCTTTTCTTATATTGTTTTTATATTTTTACAAATATCGAAATTAAGACTAAAAAAATTATGTCATCAGGAACGGGGCATATTTCTGCGCTGCTTCCACATCCAAGCTGTAATAGATAAACGTCCCCTCTTTACGGTATGTGAGCAGCCCCGACTCTGCCATTTGCTTCAGATGATGCGATAGCGTTGAAATAGCTACACTGTTCAGCTTCTCGCCCAGCACAGAGCAGCATTGGCCACTTTCCTCTTTTAGCAGAAGTGCTATCTTGAGACGAGTTGGTTCTCCAAGTGCTTTATATATTTTTACAGCTTGTTGCATTTCCGTTGTATCTTTCACCCTGTTCGGCTCCCTTCTGTTTCAGTCTTAATTTCGATGTTTGTCGAAATAAAGTTATCACAAACATTTGTAAAAGTAAACCCGTTTATTATAAAGGTACAGCTTTTTTACACTCTGAGGTGTGAATGATGGTCTTTCTCATCCGATAAATAATCCCCCATCCATAAAGGATGGAGGAAAAAAAAACTGAGTATAGAGGGAGAAACGTCGTGGATGCCATGGCATTAATTCAGGCTTGCCGTGGGTCTGACAATAATTTCATTAACATCTACATCCGCTGGCTGCTCCATGGCATACAGAATGGAACGGGCTATGGCATCAGGCGAAATCGAAATACGACGATACTCTTTCATTCCTTGCCGGGCCTCTTCATCTGAAATACTGTCAGCAAGCTCAGATTCGGTTACTCCCGGCGATACCAACGTCACGCGAATATCTCCCCCCACCTCCAAGCGCAATCCTTCAGAGATCGCCCGAACCGCATACTTTGTAGCGCAATACACCGCTGCAGTCGGGGTTACACTATACGCGCCAATAGAGGCGATATTGATAAACTGACCAAATCCTTGCTTTTTCATAATCGGAAGCCCTGCCGCAATCCCATGCAGAACGCCTCGTATATTTACATCAATCATGCGATCCCATTCCTCTACCTTCAGGGCCTCTAATTTTGAAAGAGGCATCACTCCCGCATTGTTCAAAATGACATCCACACGCCCAAATGTTTTTTCCGCGTAGTTAATGAACGCTTCCATCTGGTCCCTCTTCGTCACATCCAGTTGCTGATAATCAGCCGATCCACCTTTAGAACGAACCTCGGATGTCAGAGCCTCCAGTCGCTCTGTGCGTCTGGCCCCTAATATCACATGAGCCCCATGGCGAGCAAGTAAACGGGCAGTAGCTTCACCGATCCCACTGCTTGCCCCCGTAATAGCTACGACTTTCCCTTTAATATCCAACATGCTTATTCCTCCTCTAGTTTAAAATGTCACTGAAAAAAGATAAAATAGATTACTTTTTCTCTTCCCTGTAAAAAACCATCCCTGCATGATACAAGACATCATCTTTAAATTCGCCATCTGCCGTAAATCCGGTGTCGTCCACATACTCGATATAGTCATCTTCTACGATGATATAGCTGCCTGTGTAGGCACTTTTCCTCTGACCCCGTGCTTCATCATAACGGCCATTAGGCAAGAGTTCGTGACGGATATTTCCGTCTTCAGTTACCCACATCCCTATACAGGGATGCTGCGAAGCGTGTACACTTTTTTCCGCTTTGTTACTCTCCATGACTCCCACTCCTTTGCACTTCTATTTTTTTCTCAATTGCTCATTAGGTGTTGTATCTGCATCTTATTATGAGAGGAATGTCCATCGGGCTGGTAGAAGAATCAGAGCAAATTATTGCCTAATCCTCCAAAGACCCTTAATATGTAATAAACTACTGAAAATGAAAACGGGCTACGTTGAAAGAAGGGATGTGTCAAGATGGGGGCAACCAAAATAGAGGGTTCTACCATGGAAAAACAAGCCGAATTGGCAAGGCTTATAGAACGATTTTCAAATCAGGACGGAGTTCTCACTACAGCCATACCTTCGCTTCACTTCGTCCGAAGTTCAAATACAACCGTTCCGGTACATCAAGTCCATGAACCTGCCTTATGTATTGTGGCACAAGGCAGAAAAGTCGTGATGCTCGCAGAGGAAAGCTACCATTACGGCACATCCGACTACCTTGTTGTGTCGGTGGATTTGCCGATCTCGGGGCAGGTCATCCAAGCGTCATCAGAAGCTCCTTATTTGTGCCTCCGGCTCAATTTTGATCCGCATCAGGTTTTGGACCTGATCAAGGAATCTGCTTTTCCCACAAGCCCCATGCCTGATTCCAGACGAGGCTTGTATGTAAGTCAAACCAACTCACTACTGCTGGATGCCGTGGTAAGGCTAGTGCATCTTTTGGAAAACCCGCAAGATGTTCCGGTGCTTGCTCCATTAGTCATTCGTGAGATACTGTATAGGATTTTACAAGGTAATCAGGGGGAATCCTTAAAACAACTGGTCATGATCGGCAGCCATTCCAACCGAATTGCAGAAGTCATAAAGCGGATTAAGCAGGATTATGATAAGCCGTTGCGTATTGAAGAATTGTCCAAACTAGCGAATATGAGTCCTTCGTCACTACATCGTCATTTTAAAGAGGTTACGGCTATGAGCCCCATGCAATATCAAAAACAATTACGTCTACAAGAGTCCCGCCGCCTGTTGTTATCCGAATCAGCGGATGCGGCAGATGTAGGTTTTCAGGTAGGTTACGAGAGTCCCTCACAATTCAGCCGCGAATACGCCCGCTTGTTCGGCCTGCCTCCAATTAGTGATATCAAACGCTTGCGCTCGGATCAGGATCACCAGACCACTTGAGCACGTTGTTAGATGAACATATGAAACCAATGGTCCTACTAACGCTTATCCCATCATAGATGGCAGGATGTAAAAAAACAGCACAAACAGCCGCTCCTCCGGTAGAGACGCGGCTGTTCAATATTTCCTCTATACATGCATTAATACGGATTATCCAGCTTGACGAACAAAGCTCGAATGACATCCTTCTCTGCCGTAGTAAGCTTTTGTCCTGCCTGCCATTGTTGAATCTCTTTCTTGACTTCCTTGGGTTCTCTATAGCTGAGAGCATACCCGATGCTTCCTATACCTTGTGTGCGGTTGGTTTTATCCATATTTGCCAATGCTCGAGTCATCGCAGTTCTGTCTCTTGTAAACAAATCTCCCATAAGGGCAGCATAGCTTTCGCTTAAAGCTCCATCCAATCCTTCAGAAGCTCGGATCAGATTTGGAAAACTTTCCAATGGAATAAAAGCTCGCTGCCTATACAAATATTCGATCATTTCCAGGCTTTGATGTTCATTGTTTTCGTTCATCTTTCCCCATTGGATTCCTGCTAAATGGTCCGTTATATGACGTACTTTTGCTTCATCACTGAGGGAAGAATCCTTATAAAAGGACAGCACAAGCTCCTCTTTACTTTGCTGGGTATGCTGCGTATCGGCTGCAGTTTGCTTAGACTCCCCATGGTTTGCTCCGGACGGCGCCACAGTTTCAGCATCCTGTCCCACTGGCTGGGGAGTACACCCTATGGTTACAGCCAGCATTAGTGCAGTACAAGCTGCAGAAACGAACCCATTCCCTTTTAACATGAATCCACTCTCCTGTCTGAACAAACAATGGTCGTTATAATTGCCCAAAATCCACTCCTATCTTGCTACGCCTGCAACCGTTCATCCATCTAACAAAGGAAGATTCCATCTAGACTTTTACGCGTCACGTCCCACCGTAGGCTTACGGATCACGGAGACGCTCGATTCCCTCACGATCAGACGAGGCTCGAATTGCACACGCTCATAATCCCCAGGTGTCTGTTCCTGAATCCGCTTGAGCAGCAGCTCCGCAGCCAATCGTGCCACCTCTTCCCCCATGATGGAAACTGAGCTGATCTGAGGAGTCGTTACCATAGCCCACAGATTGTTATCAATACCAACTACAGCAACCTCATCCGGCACTTTTACGCCCAAATCCTTAAATCGATTGACGATCCCTATCGCCACCATATCATTAACCGCATAAATAGCATCCGGCATATGTTTCAAGCTGTAAAAATAATCGGCAGCACGCAACCCTGTCTCAAAGGAGAAATCATCACCAAAATAAACGAGTGAAGGGTCCACATGCTGGAGAGACTGCTCATAAGCGAAGTATCTTTCCTCGATTTTGTCCTTCGCAGCGCCTGCATAGGCAATTCTTGTTCTGCCGATTTTAAGCAAATGCTCCATCACGAGTCTTCCCTCTTGCCGGGCCAGACTGACGATATCCGCTTTGACATCTTCGCCCAGCTTCTTGCCATAGTTAATAATGGACACGGGAACGCTAGCTTTGTTAATCAGATCTACCAACATTTTCGGATACGCCAGCGGCATAATGATGAGCCCGTCGACATGTAGCTTCTTGACCTCACGAACTGTTTCAAGCTCCATTCTGGCATTCCCGGCGGTATTGATTTGCACGACACGGTAACCATGCTGCTTGGCGGCCTGCTCTACGGACCAAGCGATTTCTGGAATAATCGCGTTACGAATGTCCGGCACGGCCAGCGCGATTTGTCGTGTCTGACGCACTTTCAAGCTCTGAGCCGAGGTGTTGGGCGTAAACCCCATCTCTTCAATCACTTGCAAAATCAAGGCTTTCGTTCTCGGGCTGATGCCCTCACTATCGTTAATAGCTCTGGAGACAGTCGCAATACCGACTCCTGCCCGCTTGGCTACATCCTCTATGGTTACTTTCTTTTGATCTGTCACGCCCAAAATCCTTTCAAGAACGGAATCGTTTTCTGACTTTCTAAAATAAAGTCTTAATACTGATATTATACCACAGAATGAGTGTCTAAAAATTTGAAGTCGTTTTCTTCTTGTCTTTGCTTCACCTGAAAAATCCACAAAATCTCTTTGTATAAAAGCAACGAGCCGAATATAGCACTGTAGTCACAAGTGATTATATTCACAAAAAAATCAAGTGCTTTTTGTATGAATTTGGTTTGACAATGTGTAAAATTTGTGACATATTATTTTTCGGAAACGTTTCCTAATTCATTCACTTTTATAGAGGCAATGATCATATATTCTTCAAGGAGATGACAAACATGCAAGCATTGAGATGGCATGGAGTAAAAGACTTACGATTGGAAAACATTGAGCAACCCACCGCTCTGGCAGGAAAAGTAAAAATCAAAGTAGAATGGTGTGGCATTTGCGGAAGTGATCTTCACGAATATGTAGCAGGACCAATCTTTATTCCCCAAGATGCTCAGCATCCATTGACTGGCGAAAAAGCACCGATCGTAATGGGACATGAATTCTCTGGACAAGTCGTCGAAATCGGCGAAGGTGTAACCAAGATTCAGGTTGGCGACCGTGTCGTTGTAGAACCGGTTTTTGCATGTGGAGAATGTGATGCATGTAAACAAGGCAAATATAATCTTTGCGATAAAATGGGCTTCCTCGGTCTGGCAGGCGGCGGCGGTGGATTTTCTGAATATGTCGCAGCTGACGAGCACATGGTTCACAAAATTCCAGAAAGCGTATCTTTCGAGCAAGGCGCATTGGTAGAGCCTTCGGCCGTTGCTTTGTATGCTGTTCGTCAAAGCCAACTGAAAGTCGGCGATAAAGCTGTAGTATTTGGCGCTGGTCCTATCGGATTGCTGGTTATTGAAGCGTTGAAAGCTTCGGGCGCATCTGAGATTTATGCAGTAGAGCTTTCTGAGGAGCGTAAAGCTAAAGCTGAAGAGTTGGGTGCTATTGTGCTTGATCCTAAGACTTATGATGTGGTGCAAGAGCTGCACAAACGGACCAACGGTGGCGTAGATGTAGCCTATGAAGTCACTGGAGTACCTCCTGTGCTGACTCAAGCTATTGAATCTACTAAAATCAGCGGACAAATCATGATCGTCAGCATTTTTGAAAAAGAAGCTCCGATTAAACCGAACAATATTGTCATGAAGGAACGCAATCTGACGGGTATTATCGGCTACCGTGATGTATTCCCGGCTGTTATCAGCCTGATGGAAAAAGGATATTTCCCAGCCGACAAGCTGGTTACCAAACGCATTAAGCTCGAAGAAGTGATTGAGCAAGGTTTTGAAGGACTCCTGAAAGAGAAAAATCAGGTTAAAATCCTGGTATCTCCGCAAGCTTAATTTAGAAAATAAACCAGATGTCTGCTCTATGCAGACATCCAGGCTGTCGAGAAAGTCTCGACAGCCTATTTTATGTTAATTTTGTTTAAGACGACACCGCGTTAATGTTGTATAATATAGGTAACTATTGTAGAACGGATGGTGTTGATATGCTACGCTCCAACCG
>NZ_JBSEDY010000016.1:0-103124 GCF_053570945.1 Paenibacillus sp. CMM36 | reverse complement strand
GGTTGGAGCGTAGCATATCAACACCATCCGTTCTACAATAGTTACCTATATTATACAACATTAACGCGGTGTCGTCTTAAACAAAATTAACATAAAATAGGCTGTCGAGACTTTCTCGACAGCCTGGCCGCCTCTTTATGAGGCGACCTTTATATGCATACATACTCTTAAGCAAGTAAATACGAAGCTTTTACAAAATAGATATTCGTACATTTTAAACCAACCATCGCCTCAGCGTCCTGTATGACCAAAGCCTCCAGCACCACGCACTGTTTCAGATAATTGGTCTACTTGTTTCAGCTCTACCTCAGGTACAGCTTGAAATACCATTTGTGCAATTCGCTCATTGCGCGTAATCGTGAACGATTCCTCGCCCAAATTAATAAGAAGTACCTTAATCTCCCCACGATAATCCGCATCAATTGTTCCCGGTGTATTGAGACAAGTAATACCATGCTTAAGAGCCAGTCCACTTCGCGGACGGATCTGCGCCTCCAATCCCGCCGGCATAGCTATTGCAAATCCGGTTGGAACGAGGCAACGCTTGCCGGGTTCCAGTACCAGATTTTCCTGTACTGCTGCATACAAGTCAAACCCTGATGCAAGCTCTGACATTTTGCGGGGCAGCTCAATATCTTCATTGCCCGCGAGTCTGTTAATTTCCACGTAAGTTAACAAAATAGTCCCTCCTCATATCCTTTACCGCTGAATCACTCGCTCCCACCATCGACAGGGCAAACGGCTCCGAGAACATCCGATCCAGCACTTTGTTCACATCATTCGCCGTCACTTGCTCGATATGTTCGATCATTTGATCCAGCGTATAATGCTGACCAAGCATTAATTCATTTTTTCCAAGCCGATTCATCCGGCTACCTGTACTTTCAAGGCTTAAAATCAAACTTCCTTTTAATTGCTCCTTACCTTTACGAAGCTCATTAGCGTCTAAACCGTTGACAGCCACATCTCGTAAAAGCTCCAGCGTCAAATCCAGCACGTCCTTTGTTTGTTTAGGAGCCGTACCTGCATAGATCGTGAACATGCCACTGTCCGCATGGGAGCTATGATAGGAATAGACCGAATAAGCAAGCCCACGCTTTTCCCGAATTTCTTGAAACAAACGTGAACTCATGCCGCCGCCGATCGCGTTATTCAGCAAAACCATAGCATACTGGAGTTCGTCACCCGTTGCAAATCCAGGTAGGGATAAACAAATATGATTTTGCTCCGTTGCTTTCTCATGATACAACAGTTCACCGTTAAACGCAGGTACTGTCAGCGGCGAAACGGTTCCATGATTGTCAAAATGTCCAAAATGTCGCTCCAACAATTCTACCAAGCGATCGTCAACATTACCAGCCACACTGATAACCGTATTGTCAATTGTATAATGTTCCCTCATATACTGGCTGAGATGTGAGCTATCCATAGCAAGCAGGTGATCTTCGGTTCCGAGAATCGGATAAGCTAGTGGATGTTCACCATAGGCGGCGCGAGATACAAGATCATGCACCATATCATCCGGTGTATCCTCATACATGGAGATTTCCTCCAAAATCACATTCTTCTCTTTTGCCAATTCTTCCTGATCTAGTTTGGAATTAAAAAACATATCAGACAGCACATCAACTGCGATCGGTAGATGCTCATCCAACACTTTGGCATAATAGCATGTATATTCCTTCGAAGTAAAAGCATTAACATTTCCTCCGATGGCATCGAATTGCTCAGCGATTTCCTTAGCGTTAAAACGCTCTGTTCCTTTGAAAAGCATGTGTTCGATAAAATGAGAGATACCGCTATTGTCCGGCGTTTCATTCCGGGAGCCAGTTTTAACCCAGATGCCGAAAGAAACTGAACGCACGGTTGGAATTTTTTCAATGACCACTCTTAGGCCGTTTTTGAGTTGAATTCTTTCCACGATTGGCCCTCCTAAACTGAATTGCATACTTAGCCATAATGTTCAATCCTAACAGAAAAAAGACGTTCACTCAACCGGAACAGGTAGTTGCCGATCAGGGGAAAGCGTCTGACTGACAGTTCCGAGCATAAGTCCCTTACTACGAATGGCATGGATCATGCCTTTGAGAGCAGCCGCTGAGGAATCTGTTGGGTGCATTAATATCAGGGAGCCTGATTCTACCTTACTACTGATTTTGTTAATCACCGATTCTGGTGACGGATGTTTCCAATCTACTGTGTCCAATGTCCACAACACTGTTTTGAGCCCACTTTCTGCTGCTATATCCACCGTTTGCTGATTAAAATCACCCGAAGGAGGGGCAAACCAGTAATTTTTGATACCCAAAGTTTCTTGAAGAAGTACTTGAGTCTTTTCAATTTCTTGTGTGGCTCTGGCCCGACTCAGACGGCTCATATTCGGATGAGAGTAAGCATGATTTGAAAGCTCATGCCCTCTTTTTTGAATCTCCTTGGCGAGATCAGGATTTTTTTTCAACCAACTTCCATCAAGAAAAAATGTAGCCTTGATCTTTTCCTCATCCAACGTGTTCAGTATCGGCAGGATAAATTCATTCCCCCATGCTACATTGATCATGAAGGAGACCATCGGCTTTTCGGGATTTCCCCTGTATATTGGAACATTACCGAGCTGATTTAAATGTATTTTAGGTGCCAATTGCCGATATACATATTGAATAGGTCGATCCGGAGATGCAATCGCTTTGCGATAGGTAGCATCCAAATCCACCTCCAGCCCGTTATAGCCTGGAATAGCCTTCCATACCCTGTCGATCTTGGCATCAACTGGCTCCCGCCGCTGACGGACTGCTTCTGTTCTTAGTCGCTGCATAAGCGCATTATCGGGTAAAGCCGCCATCGCCATCGTTGTTTCAACTTTAGGCTCCCCAACTCCTATAACGTCTCCATTGCGTAATTGATCAGCGAAGTCACGAACCCCGCTAAACTGTCCGATTACCAGTGTGATGGCTAAACTGGCTACCACCCACACTGCTCTTTTTGTCCTACTCATGATTCCTTCAGCCTCCCGCCCGTTTGTCCACATTGTATGCGGAGAGGACAAGAACTATGACGCAGTAGCCTCTAAAAGCCCACTTTGGCGCAGCTTGTGCATATGTATGAAAAAAGAGCCAGAAACGTAGCTCTGCCTCTTTCCAAAAGCTTAAACAATGCTATTCAAATCCCTTGTACTGTTAATACGAAAAGCGACTCCTGTCTTTCTAGTCTGCAACATGCAGGTCCTAGGATTTTGCAGGTGCTTCTGCTGTCAGAACAGCCTTACGGGACAGATTGACACGTCCTTGTTGATCAATTTCGGTTACTTTCACCGTAATTGTATCCCCAATAGCAATTACATCTTCAACTTTGGCTACACGCTCAGTAGACAGTTGAGAAATATGAACCAGACCATCTTTACCTGGTAAAATCTCAACAAATGCACCGAATTTCTCAATCCGTTTTACTGTACCGATGTAAATCTCACCGACCACGACTTCCTTTACGATACCCTCAATAATGGAACGTGCTTTTTCATTCATCTCTTGATTTGTGGAAGCGATGAACACACGACCATCTTGTTCAATATCGATTTTCACGCCGGTTTCTTCGATGATTTTGTTGATGATTTTACCACCAGCACCAATAACGTCACGGATTTTGTCCGGGTTAATGTGCATCGTCATAATTTTTGGAGCATACGGAGACAACTGCTCACGTGGCTTCTGGATCGCTTCCATCATTTTGCTAAGAATGAACAAGCGTCCTTCTTTAGCTTGCTTGAGTGCATCCTGCAAAATCTGGCGGTCAATACCGTTAATTTTAATATCCATTTGAATGGCAGTTACGCCTTCCGCAGTACCAGCAACTTTAAAGTCCATATCGCCCAGGTGATCTTCCATACCTTGGATATCAGTCAATACGGAGACATGATCTCCATCCTTGATCAATCCCATCGCTACACCTGCAACCGGAGCTTTAATTGGTACACCTGCATCCATCATAGCCAGTGTACTTGCACAAATACTAGCTTGTGAAGTCGAACCATTCGATTCCAGTACCTCGGAAACCAGACGGATGGTGTATGGAAATTCAGTTTCGGAAGGAATTACTTTGGAAAGCGCACGTTCACCAAGAGCACCATGTCCGATTTCACGACGACCTGGCGCACGCAAAGGACGAGCCTCCCCTACGCTGAATGGCGGGAAATTGTAATGATGCATAAAGCGTTTTGTTTCTTCCAGATCAATACCGTCCAAAATTTGCACATCACCCAATGCACCGAGTGTACAAATGCTAAGTGCTTGCGTTTGACCGCGTGTAAATAAGCCCGAACCATGAGTACGCGGCAAGATGCTAGTGTCGCTTTCAATCGGACGAATTTCGTCAAGCTTACGACCATCAGGACGCACTTTATCATGCGTGATCAGACGACGTACTTCTTCCTTGACGATATCATAGAGAACTTCGCTCACGTCGCTCAAAAGCTCTGGTGTCTCTATGTATTGTGCTTCAAAATGGGCAACTGTCTCTTCGTTGACTGCATCAATCGCCTCTTGACGGGCATGTTTTTCTGCAATTTTAACAGCTTCCATTAAACGTTCAGCTGCATAAGCACGTACTTCACTGTTCACTTTTTCATCAACAGCATGCAGTTTAACCTGCATTTTCTCTTTACCTGCTACTTGCACCAATTGTTCAATGACTGCCACAATGTTCTTAATCTCATCATGACCGAACATAATGGCTTCCAGCATAACTTCCTCTGGAATCTCATTGCCTTCGGCTTCTACCATCATGATGGCATCTTTCGTTCCGGCTACAACCAGGTACATGTCGCTTGCATTCTGCTGTGCAATATCCGGGTTAATCACAAATTGTCCGTCTACACGTCCTACAGCGACTCCACCGATTGGCCCATTAAAAGGTACATCCGAAATGCTAAGTGCTGCCGAGGTTCCGATCATTGCTGCAATTTCAGGTTCGCAATCCTGATCGACACTCATAACCAGGTTCAACACCTGTACATCATTACGGAAACCTTCCGGGAACAATGGGCGAATTGGACGGTCTGTCAAACGGCTGGACAAAATTGCTTTTTGACTCGGACGTCCTTCACGTTTAATAAATCCGCCAGGAATTTTCCCCACAGCATACAATCTTTCCTCATAGTTTACGGTCAGTGGAAAAAAATCCAAATCTTTCGGCTCACGGGAAGCGGTCACGGTACAAAGCACAACTGTTTCTCCGTAACTCACTTTAACTGCCGCATTGGCTTGTTTCGCAAGACGTCCTGTTTCCAGCACCAGCTTTCTTCCGCCGAGCTGCATTTCTACGCGTTGCTCCATGGTATCCCTCCATTTCATTTCATTGTAAAAGTTCTATACATATTCAGTATTTCCTGCGCAGGTCTTATTCATAAGAAGCTCGCAGGCAAATCAGGATATGTAATTCAAAAAAAGATTCCTCATTTCAAAAAAGAACCCGGCTGCTGTCCGCCGTCGCCTTAGCAGGGACAAGCGGTGAACAACCAGGCTTCTTTTCTCATTACATGTCTGAAAATTAACGACGCAGTCCGAGACGCTCGATCAACGCACTGTAACGTTTAACATCAGTCTTCTTCAGGTAAGCCAAAAGTTTACGACGCTGACCGACCATTTTCAACAACCCGCGGCGGGAGTGATGGTCTTTCTTGTGCGAACGAAAGTGACTTTGCAAGTTGACGATGTTTTCAGTAAGGATAGCGATTTGTACCTCTGGTGATCCTGTATCGGATTCATGAGTTTTGTACTCCTCGATCAATTGCTGTTTACGCTCTTGAGTCAATGCCATCCTGTTCACCTCCTTCATTATAATCGCCATTAGCCTCGTAGCCGCCGGTGAAAGCGGACAACCAAGCTAAGGTTCATCGTTGTTTACACAACATAAGTCAGTATAACACAGCGCCTGTCTTATGTAAATAAATTAGCCTAACAGCTTTTTAGCCGTTTGTGCGTCATTGCCAATTTGGTTGATCAGCTCATCCACCGAAGAGAATTTGCGTTCAGGACGGATGTAGTGGTGAAGCTCCACAAGTACAGACTCTCCATAAATTTGCTGATTAAAATCAAATAGATGTACCTCAAACGACGGATTCAGCACACCTTCATGGAAAGTAGGCTTAACCCCTACATTCATTACACCGTTTATCCAACGATCACCTACTAGTGCTCGTACAGCGTATACACCCTTGATCGGAATCACGTAAGTATCATTCAGTTTGAGATTAGCGGTCGGAAAACCGATCGTACGTCCACGCTTCTCCCCATCCATTACAGTACCCTGGATACGATAAGGACGTCCCAACCAGCGAGAGGCATGCGCTAGATCCCCAGTCTGTAAAGCACGGCGAATTCCAGAGCTGCTCACCTTGTCCCCATCCAGTTCGAACGGTGGTACGGTGTGCACAGACATCAGCTTTCCCCCCAGCGTCCGAAGTGTATTCTCATGCCCTGCTCCCCGGTGGCCAAACCGAAAATCAAAGCCTACTACCGCTGTTCGAATTTGCAATGGAAGCAGCACGTCGCTCATAAACGCCTCAGGGCTGACCTTGGAAAATTCTTCGTTAAAACTCAAAATATAAAGTACATCCACACCCATATCAGCCAGAATAGTCTGCTTGTCCGCAAGCGGTGTTAAATAACCTTCATAATCGCCTTTTTTCATGACTTCCTTCGGATGAGGGTGAAATGTCATGACAGATACCGGCATTTGCTGTTCACGAGCCAGCGCAACGGCCTCGCGTATCACGCTTGCGTGTCCAAGATGAAGACCATCAAACTGACCGATCGCCGTGACCTGTGGACGTCCCCATTGCTGCAAAAGCTCATCACTCAATGGATAAGATAACGATACGGTAATCATTATTAATTCACCTGCATTTCACATCATTTGACTAACTTCGTCAAAATTATAGCACAATTCAAGGTAAAAAAACTTTAATGGGAGCAATCGCGTCTGATTCATCCCGACCAAATATGCCTAAAAACGTTTTATCCTCTTTATACAAACGGAAGGGCTGGTTGTCCGTCACAGGTGGTGAAATCATATTCAGCGACAGGCGTTGGCCTTGCAGAGCCGCAGTTACCTTGGCTTCAGCCACTATATGCTCAGGCATATAGTCAATCGCCTGATCCGTTGTAATAAGCCGCTCTCCAAGACTGCCATCCGCTACGAAACGCTCTATCTCTTCGAAAGTCAGACAACGTTCCGCAGGAATTCCCGCAGACATGGTTCGCTCCAGCTTAACCATCGTTGAAGGATATCCTAATTCACGGCCAATATCAACACACAGTGTACGGATATAAGTACCTTTGGAGCATAAGGCACGAAAAGAAATATCCACATACGCCCCCGTCTCCGCGAATCCCGTCATCTCCAACTCATAAATGCTTACTTCACGGCTTTGGCGCTCAACAGTTTTGCCTTCTCGAGCCAGCTCATATAGACGCTTGCCGTCCACTTTTAGCGCGGAGTACATTGGAGGCACTTGGGAGATCGTACCAACAAAATGCTTCAGAACCGCTTTGACTTCCACTTCCGTCACCTCTACTGGACGTTCACTTTCTTCCGTAATTTCCCCAGTCAGGTCCTCGGTATCCGTGGCAATGCCTAATCGCAGTGTAGCCCGATATTCCTTGGGCCGCTCTTGCATGTATTCCACCACGCGGGTGGCACGTCCCAGACACAAGGGCAAAACACCGGTTACTTGCGGATCAAGCGTTCCAGTGTGTCCGATTCGCTTCATACCTAATAAACGGCGAGCCTTGGCCACCACATCATGAGAGGTAAATCCAGCAGGTTTATAGACTGGTAGGACGCCTTCCCAAGTTGCCTGTTCCTTCTTTATCGGGTTCATAGCTCAGACTTCACCCGCCCTACAACTGTCTTAATGATATCTTCCAGTTTACCCTCTAGCCGACAGCCAGCCGCACGCACATGTCCACCGCCTCCAAATGATTGAGCCAGCGCGGCTACATCTACATTCCCTGCCGATCTCAAGCTGGCCTTGACCGCTTGATCATTAATAACCTTAAAGAAAATGCCTACCTCAACACCACGAATATTTCTTGGGTAATTCACGATGCCTTCCAAGTCCTCATTTACAGCGCCACATTCTGTCATATCGTCAGGTGATACAACGACCCAAGCGACTTTTCCATCCTCC
Organism: Paenibacillus sp. CMM36; assembly: GCF_053570945.1. Taxonomy (NCBI): domain Bacteria; kingdom Bacillati; phylum Bacillota; class Bacilli; order Caryophanales; family Paenibacillaceae; genus Paenibacillus; species Paenibacillus sp. CMM36. The sequence continues at coordinate 94,942 of NZ_JBSEDY010000016.1, read as the reverse complement.
GACATCGTGAGCGTTTGCAATGCTTTTGTCAGCACCTTCATTTGTGGAAAGGTCATCTCTTCGAGCAATTTCTCGGATAAAGAGGGACCATCTACACCGTAAGTAAGTAGCTGTGACACCGTAGACATTACTTTCTGTGAAGTGTTGGAGTAGCGGAAACCTCCTGTATCCGTCAGCAACCCTGTATATACAGCCGTTGCTACTTCGACGTCCCAGGTTACTGCAAACTCTTCCAGTAGATCAAAAAGAATTTCCGCTGTTGCCGCAGCATCCGACTTAATCACATTAACTGTACCATAAGCATCATTTGTTGGATGATGATCAATATTCAGGATAATGGCATCTTCCGTAAAAAACTGCTCTGTCAAACCAACACGACGGTAATCCGCACAATCTACACAAATGATCCGATTGTATTTCCGTTCTGGCGGTTGCTGGCTCATATCCATAATCTCATCGGCATGCCATAAAAAATCCATGCGCTTGGGAATAGGTCCCTCATTCAGCATGGTAAATTTCTTCCCCAGACATGAGAGAAGCCAGCCCACCGTTACGGTGGAGCTGACTGCGTCTCCGTCCGGCTGTACATGCGATACGATCAGGTAATCATCATGCTCCAGAATAAATTCCTTCGCTTGTTGAAGCGCCTGTTCATAGGTATGCATTGCCTTCTCCTTTACATTCAGTTCATGGTTCCTTCAGACAAACTAAAAGTTTTATTTTTCATCCTTGTCGATATCACTCAGCAGTTTTTCAATTCGACTGCCGTAAGCAATAGATTCGTCAATTTTGAAAATCAACTCAGGAATATGGCGCAGCCGTATCCGTTTGCCGAGTTCAGAACGAAGATAACCGTTCGCTTTGTCCAATGCTTTCAGGGAAGAATTTTTTTGTTCTTCATCCCCGAGCACGCTCAAGTATATTTTCGCTTGGGACAAATCATTTGTAAGATCGACACCCGTTACCGTGATAAAACCGATGCGGGGGTCTTTTAATTCAGTTTGGATGAGTCGGCTTAGCTCCTTCTTGATCTGCTCGCCAACCCGACCTGTACGTATTTTAGCCATGGATGCTCACCTCTCTGCCGTTAGCGCTCCACTGTTTCCATGACGAACGCTTCAATAATGTCGAGTTCCTTAACATCATTATAGCCATCAAGGGTAATACCGCATTCGTAACCTTGGGCAACTTCTTTTGCGTCGTCCTTAAAGCGTTTCAGTGAGTCGATTTTACCTTCAAAAATGACGATGCCATCACGAATCAGGCGTGCTTCTGCTGAACGGGTAATTTTACCGGATGTCACCATACAACCAGCGATCGTACCGACTTTGGTAACTTTGAACACGTTACGTACTTCAGCATGCCCAATCACATTTTCTTTATATTCAGGATCCAGCATGCCCTTCATGGCTTGCTCTATTTCTTCAATGACATTGTAAATGACACGGTGTAGACGAATGTCCACTTTTTCAGCTTCCGCTGTAGATTTCGCCTGGTTATCCGGACGAACATTAAAACCAATGACAATAGCATTGGAAGCTGCGGCCAAAATAATATCGGATTCGGTGATTGCTCCTGCACCACTGTGAAGAATTTTAACGCGCACACCTTCGACTTCAATCTTATTCAAGGAACCTTTCAACGCTTCGACAGAACCTTGCACGTCACCTTTAATAATGACGTTCAGATCCTTCATTTCGCCATCCTTGATGTGTTGGAACAGGTCATCCAGTGTTACGCGTGTATTACTGCCCAGATCAGATTGGCGTTGTGTGATCGCACGTCTGTCAGCAATAGCGCGTGCTTTCCGCTCATCCTCAAACACCATGAATGGATCGCCAGCAAGTGGAACTTCTGTCAAACCAGTAATTTCAACTGGAGTGGAAGGACCTGCTTCCTTAAGACGACGACCTTTATCGTTGACCATGGCACGCACACGTCCGAAGCAGTTACCCGCTACGAAAGCATCGCCAACTTTCAGTGTACCATTCTGAACGAGGATACGAGCCACAGAACCGCGGCCTTTATCCAGTTCTGCCTCGATGATGGTACCACGTGCCCGTTTGTTCGGATTCGCTTTGTACTCATTCACTTCAGCTACGAGCAGAATCATTTCGAGCAGGTCTTCCAGACCCATTCTTTGTTTCGCGGAAACGTTGACGAAAATCGTATCGCCGCCCCACTCTTCAGGTACCAATTCATATTCAGTGAGTTCTTGCTTCACTTTATCCGGGTTGGCATCTGGTTTGTCGATTTTGTTTACAGCTACGATAATTGGCAGACCTGCCGCCTTCGCATGGTTAATAGCTTCGACCGTCTGAGGCATAACACCGTCGTCAGCTGCAACCACGATAATCGTCATATCTGTCACTTGAGCACCACGTGCACGCATAGCAGTAAAGGCTTCGTGACCCGGTGTATCCAGGAAAGTGATTTTTTTGCTGTTAATTTCAACTTGGTATGCACCAATATGCTGTGTAATACCGCCAGCTTCGCCACCAGTTACATTAGTCGAGCGAATGGCATCCAGCAAAGTTGTTTTACCATGATCGACGTGACCCATAATCGTTACAACGGGTGGACGTGTTTTCAGATCCGCAGGATCATCATTTTCTTCCACCGTTTCAAAACGATCTTCTTCGACCGGAATTTTCACTTCTACCTCGACACCAAAGTCTCCGGCAAGCAAGAGGATAGTATCCATATCCAGTTCCTGGTTAATGGTCGCCATCGTTCCGAGCATAATCAGCTTTTTGATGACTTCTGACGCATCCTTGTGAAGAAGCTTGGCAGTTTCGCCTACGGTCATCTCACCACGAACAATAATTTTCTTTGGCGTGTTGTCGATTTTCTCGCGACGTTCCTGTTGTTGACCTTTACCACGATTGTTAAATTTCCCGCCACGATTGCTACCACCGCGATTATTGCCTCCACGACCACCGTTACCACCGCGTCCGCCGCCTTGACGGTTATCGTCAAAACGTCCTTGACCGGAACGGTTACCACCGTTGTTGGAGTTACTGCCTGTACGGTTGCCACCACTACGGTTCGCATTGTTGCTACCTGTGGAGGATGATGTTCTTACAGCCGTACCACCCTGACTACTTCCCTGAGGGCGTGAGTTAGTGCTTTGGCTACCTTGAGGACGCGAACCTGTGTTACCGCCGGGACGCTGTTGTCCTCCCTGTTGTTGACCATTACTGCGGTTTTGTGTACTTTGCTGACCAGTGGGTCTGCTAGTACTTTGTTGACTGCGGTTTTGACCGCCCTGCTGACTGCTTTGCGCTTTTGGAGCGCTGCTTCGGTTACTGTTTTGGTTGTTGTTTGTCCTATTCATACTTACCTGCTTTTCCTGTTGATTTTTGGTTTGCTCAGTTGAATGATTACTATTCTGGCTTGAACCGGCCTGATTCGAGCTTACTTGCACCGTACCTGCTTCGCCTTGCTTGGCCGCAGCATTGGATTTAATATTCTTAAAAAAACTTTCCACTTTACCTACGGCATCATGTTCCATGACGCTCATATGGTTGTTCACGGGAATATCCAGCCGTTTAAGAATGGTGATAATTTCTTTGCTGCTCATGTTCAACGATTTGGCGTATTCGTATACCCGCACTTTGTCTTTGTTTTCTTGTTTACTCAATATACTCCACCTCCGACATTATCCCCGTATGTTTCTTGATCAATTTCGCGAATCCTTGATCCGTCACAGCCAGCACAACCCGTTCAGGCTTGCCGATACTGCTTCCCAAGCTTTCCCGGTCAAATCCTATCATTAAGGGGATTTTGTACGTCCCGCATTTGTCGCGGAATTTCTTTTGAGTATTCATTGAAGCATCTTTCGCAAGAATGACCAGCTTGGCTTCTGAAGACCTGATCGCTTTATAAACGATCTCATCACCTGTTAGCAGCTTGCCAGCTCTCATGGCAAGACCCAATCCAGACAGCGCCTTATTCATCCTGCACGCTGCCTTGTGCCGCCAGGAATTCTTCCTCGACGGCAGCAAAATCACGACTTAGCTGCTCATAAATATCAGGATGAACCGAGTGCTTCAATGCTCGATCCAGTGCCTTGCTCTTTTGAGCCAGCTTGAAGCAGGCGGCTTTGCCGCACAAGTAAGCGCCGCGTCCCGACTTTTTGCCAGTCAAGTCAATCAACACTTCGTCTTCAGGGGTTTTGACGACACGGATCAACTGCTTCTTTGGCATCATTTCATGACAGGCCACACATTTGCGCAAAGGTATCTTTCTCTGTTTCATGCATTAACCCCCCTACACTCCGCTTAATCTACAGAAACGGAATCCTGATGCATTTCATCGGTGGATGTTCTCGGTCTGCCGAGTTCTTCCTCCGCCTGTGTTTCACTCTTAATATCAATTTTCCAACCCGTAAGCTTAGCAGCAAGGCGAGCATTTTGTCCTTTGATACCAATAGCAAGAGAAAGCTGATAATCAGGCACAATAACACGCGCCATTTTCTCTTCTTCAAACACCTGCACTTCGAGCACCTTGGATGGACTCAGCGCATTAGCCACGTATTCATCAACATTATCGGAATAACGTACAATGTCGATTTTTTCGCCACGCAGCTCGTTCACAATAGTCTGTACACGTGTTCCTCTAGGACCCACACAAGAGCCGACCGGATCCACCTCGGCGTTACGGGAATGAACCGCGATTTTAGAACGGAAGCCTGCTTCACGCGCTACGGAACGAATCTCTACAACACCATCAAAAATTTCAGGCACTTCGAGTTCGAACAAACGCTTAAGCAGACCCGGATGTGATCGGGACAGCATAATTTGCGGTCCTTTGGTTGTGTTTTCTACTTTGGTAATATAAGCCTTAATTCGATCCAGATGGCTAAATTTCTCATTAGGCATCAATTCGCCTAACGGGAGAACCGCTTCCACCTTACCAAGATCAATATAAATGTTACGTGGGTCTTGGCGCTGTACAGTTCCTGTTACAATATCTTCTTCCTTGTCCACAAACTTGTTGTAGATCAGTCCCCGTTCCGCTTCGCGGATACGCTGGGTCACGACCTGCTTCGCAGTTTGTGCAGCAATCCGTCCAAAATCACGTGGTGTAACTTCAATTTCAGCGATATCTTCCAACTGAAAATGCGGGTTAATCTCACGAGCCGCAGGCAATGAAATCTCGGTGCGAGGATCCAATACCTCCTCAACGATCAGCTTGCGGGCATATACCTTAATGACTCCCGAGTTGCGGTTCATATCAACACGCACGTTTTGTGCGGTGTTGAAATTCCGTTTGTAACTAGAAATCAAGGCTGCTTCAATGGCCTCAAACAGCACATCCTTGCTGATCCCCTTTTCTCTTTCCAACTCGTTCATTGCTTCAATAAAATCCATACTCATGGATTACTGCTCCCCCTTTCAAATGATGCACCTGCGTACTGGTCGGCACACGAGGCAAAAAAACATGTAGTACATGTCAAACAGCAACAGTCAAATCTGAATTAAAATATGATCGCGAGCCTTGCACCAGCTACCTTGTCATAAGGTATAGCATGCTTCTTTTGTCCGCTTTGAACGGTGAGTTCCCCATCTTCAAAAGAAAGCAAACGACCTTCAAATTCCTTCAGGCCGTTGATCGGCTCGTATGTAGTAACGAATACGTTTTTGCCTACCGCTTTAGTAACGTCCTCCGCTTTTTTTAGCGGTCTTTCGGCGCCTGGTGAAGACACTTCCAGAAAATATGCTGTAGAAACAGGGTCATTTTCATCCAACTTTTGACCCAAATATTCACTGATCATACTGCAGTCGTCCAGATCAATTCCTCCGTCTTTGTCTACAAAAACGCGAAGAAACCAATTACTGCCCTCTTTGACATACTCGACATCGACCAGTTCAAAACCATGCTCTTCGAGGTAAGGTTGGGCCATTTCTTCTACTACTGATTTGATCTTTGGTGTGCTCAAAGATTATAACCTCCAAAAGTGAACTTTCCTGTGTTGAAAAAAAGATGCCCTATTGCATGGACAATGCTTCTCCATCACCGGCATTTTCATTTTCATTTGATGTAATGTTCATTTCGGGCTCACTGCAAATAAACCGGCGTACCGGTTTCGTGCCCAAAAACTACCTTTTCACGTTGTAACTGTATATCAAACAGTAAAGAGTGGGTTTCCCCACTCTTTTAGCAACGGTTTTATCTCCATGATTACCAAAAAAATTATAACATAACCGTAGTTATGTGACAAGTGCCAGAGCTTGACTACTGTGGTTCGGATTAAAACAGAGACAACTGATTACTCTCTGGAAGACCTCGAAAGCAACCCATCTGGGACAGCATTTCGACAATGGTTTTACTAGCCTTCGATTTTTGTTGAAAATCCTCGACAGACAAAAATTCACCATGTTCACGGGAGGCTGCGATGTTACGTGCCGCGTTGTCTCCAATTCCCTGAAGAGCTCCGAATGGCGGAATGAGTGAATCTCCATCCACCTTGAAGCGTGTAGCTTCGGAACGGTACAAATCAATGGATTTAAAACTAAACCCGCGAGCCGTCATTTCCAGAGCCATTTCCAGGATCGGAAGCATCCCTTTTTCTTTGGGAGGTGCCTGAAAACCGAGTTGCTCGATTTCGACAATCTTCCGCGCGATTGCATCATATCCCTGACAGCACAGCTCAATATCAAAATCGGCTGCACGTACTGAAAAGTAAGTCGCATAATATTCAATCGGATGATACAGCTTAAAGTACGCTGTGCGCACTGCTGAAATAACATACGCTGCAGCATGCGCCTTCGGAAACATGTACTGGATTTTCAGACAAGAATCAATGTACCACTGTGGCACCTTGCATTTTTTCATTTCTTCAATCCATTCAGCACTAAGCCCCTTACCTTTACGTACGCTCTCCGTAATTTTAAAGGCCAGACCTGCGTCCATGCCTGCCTTGTAAATCAAAAACAGCATGATGTCATCACGGCAACCAATTACAGTCTTGATGTTACAGGTATTATTCTTAATCAGTTCCTGTGCATTCCCCAGCCATACGCCCGTGCCGTGAGACAGTCCGGATATTTGCAGTAAATCGGCAAAAGAACTTGGCTGCGACTCTACTAGCATTTGGCGCACAAACTTCGTCCCCATCTCTGGTACACCATAGGTTGCTACAGGCGTGCGGATTTGCTGGGGTGTAACACCGAGCGCCTCCGTGGAGTTGAACATGCTCATCACCTTAGGATCATTCATTGGAATGGTCGTAGGATCGACACCAGTCAAATCCTGAAGCATCCTCATCATGGTCGGATCATCATGACCCAGAATATCGAGTTTGAGTAAATTCGCATCAAAAGCGTGATAATCAAAATGCGTTGTTTTCCATTCCGAGCTTGTATCATCGGCGGGGTACTGTACCGGCGTAATATCCTCGACCTCAATATAATCGGGAACAACGACAATTCCGCCTGGATGTTGCCCGGTACTGCGTTTGACCCCTGTACAGCCCGAAGCCAGCCTATTCAGCTCAGCCCCACGCCATTTTTTATGATGCGCCTCTTCATATTTCTTGGCAAAGCCAAAGGCTGTCTTCTCAGCAACGGTACCGATGGTTCCAGCACGGAATACACTTTTCTCACCAAACAGTACTTTCGTATAGTTATGTGCGACAGGCTGATATTCGCCAGAGAAGTTCAAGTCAATATCGGGAACTTTATCTCCCTTAAACCCAAGAAACGTTTCAAACGGAATATCCTGTCCCTCACCCTTCAGTTTGCCGCCGCAATTCGGACAATTTTTGTCCGGCAAATCAAATCCACTCGGCACACTACCGTCCAAAATCCATTCGCTATGTCTGCATTCAGGATTACCGCAAATATAATGTGCAGGCAGTGGATTAACCTCGGAAATACCGAGGAAGGTAGCGACCACAGAAGATCCAACAGACCCCCGTGAACCTACCAGATATCCATCCTTATTAGACTTTTTAACCAAGCGCTCGGAAATAAGATAGTTGGCAGAGAAACCGTATTTAATAATCGGCTCCAGTTCTTTTTCAAGGCGAGCTACAACCACCTCGGGCAATTCCTCACCATAGATAGATTTAGCCGTCTCATAGCAAGTGTTACGGATTTCCTCGTCCGCCCCATCCAGCAAAGGTGTAAACAGCTTGTCAGGGAACAACTCCAGCTCCTCAAATCGATCCGCCAACTCACTGGTATTCTTCACAACGACTTCATAGGCTTTCTCCTCGCCCAAAAACTCGAATTCTGCCAGCATTTCGTCTGTGGTGCGTAAATGCGCATCAGGCTTACGAATATCTTTTAGCGGACTAAATCCCGTAATGCCATGTATCGTAATATCACGGTACAACTTATCGCGCGTTTCCAAATAGTGAACATTGCCTGTGGCAATTACGGGCTTATCAAGTCGCCGCCCAATTTCGCATACTTTGCGTATTGCCGTTTTCAGAGCATCAGGCCCGCTTACCAGTTGTTTTTCTACTAAATGCATATACATCGTCAAAGGTTGAATCTCCAACACATCATAAAACTGTGCTATTTCCTCGGCTTCTTCCTCGGACTTGTTCAACACAGCCTCGAAGAACTCTCCTTTTTCGCAGCCAGAAATAATAAGCAGTCCGTCTCTCATTTCTGACAATTTTGATTTAGGAATGCAAGGCACACGCTTGAAATATTCGGTATGAGACATCGAAACCAGCTTGTACAGATTTTTTTTACCAATCGGATTGAGGGCATAAATACAACAGTGAAACGGACGAACGGTCGATAAGTCCTTACCCACATAATCATTCAGACGATCGAGCATTTTTAAACCCTTAATTTGTTCCGCATCATTCAGCAAGCCATTCAGCACTTCAGTCAGTGCGACTGTATCGTCAATGGCTCGGTGATGGCTTTCGAGCGCCACTTTATATTTGGTCGTCAGCGTATTCAGACGATGGTTTTTCATTGTTGGAAACAGTAAACGAGCCAGTTCGAGCGTATCCAGTACCGGATTGGTCATTTCAGGCAAACCCATATTTCGAAGGGTGGCCTGGATAAAACCGACATCAAAACGCGCATTATGGGCAACCAATACAGCATCGCCAGCAAAAGCTACAAACTCCTTCATAACAGGTTCTACATCCGGCGCGTCCTTGACCATTTCATCGTTAATGTTGGTCAGTTGCTGTATATTATATGGAATGCGCTCATGCGGATTGACAAAGGTAGCATAACGATCAATTTCTTTGCCATCATGCATTTTCACAGCTGCAATCTCAATGATTTTATTCTGTGTAACCGATAAACCGGTGGTTTCAATATCAAAAACGACATAAGTCGCTGTTTTCAAATTTAATGGCTGTGCCTGCATTACAACCTCAACGGCATCATTAACCACATTGGCCTCAACACCGTAGATCATTTTAATGCCGTTTTTCTTTGCAGCCTTAGCAGCATCAGGGTAGCACTGCACTCCGCCATGGTCGGTGACTGCAATCGCCTTGTGCCCCCATTTGGCGGCTGTTTTAACGTATTGATCAATCGAGGCAACAGCATCCATTGCGCTCATCTTTGTATGGAGATGGAACTCGACTCGTTTTTCCTCTGCTTTATCCTTACGTGTGGGTGGAGCCTGTACTTCAACTAGATCAGAGGGAATCATAACCAGCTCGGGAATTTGCATAAAACGATCATATTCAACTCGACCCCGTACTTTGACCCATTTCCCGTTAGCCAACAAGCTGAGGATCTTCAGATCTTCTTTAGTTTTAGCAAACATTTTCATTTGCAGGGAATCACTAAAGTCGGTCAAATAATACGTAAACAACGTACTGCCATTGCGCAATTCTTTACTATCCAAACCGAAGATTGTTCCTTGTAAAGTGACTTTCTTCTCTTCGTCCTGAATATCTTGCATCGGAACAGCCGGTTCTTTGATGTCATAACCGAATTGAAGCCGTACGTCTCCTTCTTCTTCATCCAAAGGCGGCATTTCGGATTCCATACTTTCCATCATCTGCTGAATGACTTCGCGTTCTTCCTGCATTTTTTTCTCTTGGAATTGCTGTAACGCCTCCTGGTTACTTTCACCCACCTGGACTTTAATGCGCATAGAAAGCCCGAAATATTTATCGTAAAATTTGATGATAGCTTGATCTATCTGCTTTTTACGCGCCAGTTCCAACGACATACCGTCGCTCATCGTTAGCAATAATAGACCGTCGTCCCACTCATGCACAGCCCGATTCATCCAACCGTTAACCGATGGAATCTCACGATGTACCCACTCTAGAAAAAGTTTCCAGTATTCACTGATGATATCACCAGGCTGAATCTGCTCACTGTACTGAAAACGGAACGTAATTTTTGCGATGTGACTCATTTTTTCCTGTACTTGAATACAGAACGTACGATACACCTGAGCGGGGACCAATGTCTCCTTGGCAATGGTGATGTTCCAATCCTTATTGGTTCGGCTAATCTCCACTTGGTCAATCCAACCGTCCAAAAAATAAGGTTCAACCACTCCCGCCGGCATCCCAACTTGCTTCATTAGCAGTTCCAGCCGCTTTCTCTTTTCTTCAGCTCCGCCCATGGCTCTCCCCCCAATTTCAAATCTACCATTCTGAAAACATGAAAAGCTTCTGCGTCAAAAACATCTCCGACCGCAAAAGCTTTTCGTAGCCCTCTTCAATCCTCTTCACAACGACACATAGATCCTTCGGGACATTGTCCCGTAACAGTTACCATGTCAGCGAAGAGAATGAAGTGAGTATAGTGGTATTGCCCTACTTCTATATTAGTACGCCCGTGCGAACACTACTGTATGCTTGGCAGGTTTGCCACAGCACAAACATGTGGACTTTTGCTCGTTTGTTTTAAACGGTATATTACGACTTGTAGCACCTGTCACTTCTTTAACTTTATCTTCACATTCTTCAGATCCGCACCAGCCTGCCAAAGTAAAGCCGCGTTTTTCTTCCATGAGAGTCTTCATTTCATCCAGCGTATCAACGGAATAGAAGTTTTCTTCCATGAAATTTTTCGCACGATCAAACATCTCCTGCTGTACCTGTGCGAGCATCGCGTGTACTTCCTCAACCAGATTATCCTGCTGCACGATTTTTTTCTCACCGCTGATACGGGATACGAGCACACAGACACCGTTTTCCATATCACGCGGCCCGATTTCCAGACGAACCGGCACACCGCGCATTTCATATTCATTAAATTTCCAACCTGGACTTACATCGCTGCGGTCGTCCATTTTAACACGCACTCCCGCTTGTTTCAACTCAGCAAATAGTTCATCTGCACGAGCGATAACAGCATCACGCTTCTTAGGTGGTCCAATTGGAACCATAATAACCTGCGTAGGCGCAACTTTAGGAGGCAATGCCAGACCACGGTCATCTCCATGGACCATAATCAGGGCACCGATCAAACGTGTACTTGTTCCCCATGAAGTCGTATGCGCGAATTCCAAGTTGTTTTCACGACTCAAATATTTAATGTCAAATGCAACGGCAAAATTAGTTCCCATATAGTGGGAGGTCCCAGCTTGTACCGCCCGTCCATCCTTCATCATCGCTTCCAGTGAAAATGTATCCTTCGCACCTGCAAACTTTTCAGAAGGTGTTTTCTGTCCAGTAATAACCGGAATAGCCAGAACTTCCTCAATAACCTCACGGTATACTTCCAGCATTTTCATCGTTTCTTCACGTGCTTCTTCTTCTGTTTCATGGGCCGTGTGACCTTCTTGCCACAAAAATTCACTTGTGCGCAAGAAAGGCAGCGTGCGTTTTTCCCAACGCACTACATTAGCCCATTGGTTAATAAGCACGGGTAGATCACGATAGGATTGAATCCATTTGGAGTACATATGACCAATCATGGTTTCCGAAGTCGGACGAATTGCAAGACGCTCTTCCAGCTTTTCCCCGCCAGCCTCGGTTACCCAAGGCAGTTCAGGATTAAACCCTTCAACATGCTCTTTTTCCTTTTGAAAAAAGCTTTCTGGAATGAACATTGGAAAATAGGCATTACGGTGACCTGTTTCTCTGAAGCGCACATCCATGGCTTCCTTGATATGCTCCCAAATTTCAAAACCATCGGGGCGGAATACAATACATCCGCGAACAGGGGAATAATCCATCAGTTCTGCTTTTTTAATAACATCAATATACCATCGGGAAAAATCTTCGCTCTGCGGCGTAATTTCCTCGACAAACTGTTTATCGTTCGACATAGAAATGCATGTCCTCCCATACAGACCGTTTTTATATAAGTCCGTCTCTAATTAACCATTAATTAAGCGTAAAATATCGTTATACGTGACCGCAATCATAAGCAGGAATAGCATAGCAAAACCAACGAAATGGACCATTCCTTCCCTGCTCGGATCAACGGGACGCCCTCTTACCGCCTCCACACCAAGGAAAACAAGTCTGCTTCCATCCAGCGCCGGAATAGGCAATAAATTAAATATCCCCAGGTAAAGACTCATTATAGCAGTCCAATACGTCAACTGCTCAATCCCCTGCTTGGCAATTTGCCCCGTCACTTCAAAAGTACGTACCGGGCCTCCCAAGTCATTGATAGAAAAACGTTGAATGAGCTGGCTAAATCCTTGGAAAATAATATCGGTCGTTCTGACCATGGATTGTCCGGCAAATTTGAACGTTTCACCCACACCTGCTTGGCGTTTTGGAAGTTCAGGCACAATGCCCACCTTGCCACCCTTTTGTCCTTCCATTGCACGAGGTGTAATCGTAAGATCAAAGGTCTTATTATCACGGCGAACCGTCCACTTCATCGGCTTGTCTTGAGAATCCGCAATCAGTTTGATCATGTTTTCAACATTCGCACCAATGGCTACTCCATTCACCGATTCGATGATATCTCCCTTATGCAAATCAGCTTCAGCAGCAGGCATACCTGCTGTAATTTCACTAATTTGGACATAAGTCGGGTTGTCCACTTGTATGCCGACCATCTGAATATGCAGACCAAACAAAATAAAGGCAAGAATAAAATTCATCAGTGGTCCAGCAAAAATAGCCAACGCACGCTGTCCTACTGTTTTACTCCCATACTGCCGATCCTTGGGTGCAATCTGTATGGATTGTCCTTTGGTTACCATCATCGCTTGCGGGTGCACAGTGTATTGCTGATCTTCGCCATCCACATCCAATTTTAAAGTTAATGACTGTTCCAGATCAATATCCAACACTTCGCCTCGCACCACATTCTTGCGATTATCCAGTTGATCCAGATAGATGGTTTTAACGACGTCATCCGTTAGGCGTACAGCAATCGTTTGTCCGGTCTCAATTTCATTAACCTCCGGATCCTCTCCCGCCATGCGGGCAAAGCCACCGAACGGCAACAAACGCAACGTAAATCGCGTCTCGTTTCTTTTATAAGAAAACAGTTTCGGACCGAAACCGATCGCAAACTCCCGTACCAGAATCCCGGCGCGCTTGGCAAAATAATAATGCCCCCATTCATGCACCGTCACTATGACGAAAAACATGAGCACCGTCATCAACACTATTTGAATCGTTTCCAATCGTTTCCGTTCCCCTTTCAATGAGATCGAGTTTGTCTTCCTAGATTATCATTATTCTCCGATCCCGCACAAGAGAATCACATTTCGTTTCTAACCCAACATTAGCCTACAACCCCGTGGCTATGCTACGAGTCTCTCCGTCACATGCTTCAATCGCAGACAGATCAGGATTAGCCACATTGACATGCCGCTCCAGCACACGTTCAATAATAGCTTCAATATGCAGAAAAGAAATTTCTCCACGCAGGAAACGGGCAACAGCAATCTCATTAGCTGCATTAAATGCGGTCGGTGCTGTACCACCCATTTTACCACATTCGAAGGCAAGCCTTAAACAAGGAAAACGATTATAGTCCATTTCCTTAAAATGGAGTCTACCCACTTCAGCCAGTGACAACGGCTTCGCCGGGGACTTCATACGCTCAGGATAAGTCAAAGCATATTGAATGGGTACTCTCATGTCCGGATTCCCAAGTTGAGCAACAATGCTTGTATCCTGAAACTCAACATAGGAATGAATAATGCTTTCCGGATGAAGCAACACATGAATCTGCTCATAATCAAGTCCGAATAGCCAATGCGCCTCAATGACTTCCAGCCCCTTGTTTACCATCGTTGCTGAATCAATCGTGATTTTGGCCCCCATTGACCAATTGGGATGCTTGAGTGCATCTTCCACGGTAACTTCACGCAACTGTTCTCTTGTCAAATCTCGAAAAGAACCCCCTGATGCTGTGAGTGTAATATGTGCCACATCTTTCATACGCTCACCATTCAAGCATTGGAAAATAGCTGAATGCTCACTGTCAATCGGCAGCAACGGCACTCCTTTCGCCCGAGCCCGCGCTGTGACCAGATGACCAGCAGTAACCAGTGTTTCCTTATTGGCCAAACCGATCTGTTTTCCAGCCTCAATCGCGGCCAGCGTGGAGTGCAATCCGACACTGCCCATTACAGCCGTCACAACCATATCCGCCTCCGTGTTCGCAGCAAGCTCAATGAGTCCTTCATTTCCCCAATACAGATCCATTCCAGAAGGCAGTAAAGGACGAATTTCATCCGCCAACTGCCGAGTACCCACAGACACTTTTTTGGGTTTATAAAGATGCGCCTGCTCAGCAAGTAACTTTATATTAGAACCACCTGCTAAAGCCTCAACAGTAAACTGATCCGGGTGCATGGACACTACATCCAGCGTTTGAGTTCCAATAGATCCGGTTGAACCAAGTACCGTAATTCTTTTCATGATGCACCTTCCTATCCTGAAAATCACTTTTATCCAGGAGCTCATTGATTATTATTCAGGCAGCTATGCTACTAGTTCCAACCTTCTAGTAGCGCAGAGTGAGCAGCATAGAGATTAGCCTGAGCATAAACTGTAATCAATAGACTCATGGAAGCAGCATCAGCATATGTACAAATGGAAAAACGACAATCCAGCTGTCGCAACGGTCTAGTATACCACCGTGCCCTGGCAGCAGATTACCGGAATCTTTAATGCCGTACACTCGTTTGTATGCAGATTGTACCAAATCGCCCAGTTGTCCCACAACTGCACATGACAAACCGATGCCGATGGCTTTGCCCCATGGCAGCAGTCCACCCGATAATCCAGCGAATACAAGAGCTATAACCAACGCTAAAACGATGCCGCCAATGGATCCTTCGACCGTTTTATTCGGACTGATCGCAGGCCATAATTTCGTCTTTCCTGCCATTTTGCCTACAAAATATGCCCCTGCATCACTTGCCCAAATACAAGCCAATAATAAAAATGTCCATAATAGTCCATGTTCCATATGACGTGATTCCGCAATATACGAAAATCCAAACCCTATATAAACGGTACCAAGAAATAATATAGCTACCGTTTGAATCGGGATTTTATTTTTTGTTCCTACCGTGATGATCATAAAAGCTATCATTACCAGCCAAAGCATACTGGCAAAGGGTAAGGGTGAGTGCAAGCCAAAAGGTTCATACGGGAATACAAAAGCTAATATGCTTACGTATCCAAGTATTGCTGTACCTCCAAAAGGAGATACCTGCGTCATTCGTGCGAACTCATAAAATCCGATTAGGGCCATCGCCAATATAAGCAAATGGTAGGCCAAGCCGCCCCACAGGACCATCGCCAAAAAGAATATGCCTGCCAGAATACCGGTAATTAATCTCTGTCTCAACGGCTTTCATCCTCCATTTACTTCAGTCCGCCATACCGTCGTGTTCTTTGCTGATATTCGATCACTGCTTCGTATAAGTGTTCTTTCTTAAACTCAGGCCAATAAATATCAGTAAACCACAACTCACTGTAGGCAAGCTGCCAGAGCATAAAATTACTAAGTCTAAGCTCACCGCTTGTTCGAATCAGTAAATCAGGGTCTGGCATACCGCTAGAAAGCAACGTACTACCGATCAGCTCAGATGTTATATCTTCCGATTTAAGCTTCCCATCCGCAATTTGACGGCCCAATGTTTGCATGCATTCGGTGATTTCCAACCGACTTCCATAATTTAATGCAAAATTAAGAACAAGTCCGGTATTATTTTCAGTTCGTCGAGTCGCTTCAGTCAGCGCTTCAACGGTATGGGAAGGTAAATGTTCTTTATTGCCCATCATACGTACTTGCACATTTTTTTCAATCAACTCATCTAGCTCAATAGCCAGAAATTCCTGCGGTAAGCGCATTAGAAAATCAACTTCGTCCTTTGGACGCGTCCAATTTTCAGTTGAAAATGCAAACAAAGTCAAATACTTAATACCCAGTTCATCCGCCGCAATTGCTGTGCGTTTCACTGCCTTCATTCCATTTTGGTGCCCTACAATCCGCGGCATTCCAATCCGTTTGGCCCATCTGCCGTTCCCATCCATGATGACAGCAACATGCTGCGGAATATTGTCTTTTGAAATGGCCGGTGTTTGCTGTTTTTGTTCCCCGTTCCACCAAGACCGAACCCGTTTGATCATTCCAGTTCCTCCAGCATTCTCTGAAAATGTGCCTCAGGCTTGAAAAGAGACAAACCCCACCGTAAGGGAGGGGCTGCCAATCTTTTAGACTTCCATAATTTCTTTTTCTTTTGCAGCTAAAACTTTATCCACTTCAGCGATAAACTTATCAGTTGTTTTCTGGATATCTTCCTGATGTTTACGAGATTCGTCCTCGGAAATATCACTTTTCTCCAATTTTTTGATGTCATCATTGGCATCACGACGAATGTTACGAATAGCGATCTTCGCTTCTTCACCGTTCTTCTTTGTCAACTTCACCAAGTCAGTTCTGCGCTCCTCCGTCAAAGCAGGAATGCTAAGACGAATGGTGTTACCGTCATTCGAAGGTGTCAAACCTAAATCGGATTTTTGTATAGCGCGCTCGATATCAGCCAAGGAAGATTTGTCCCAAGGCTGAATCATCAAGGTCCGGCTGTCAGGTGTATTGATATTCGCCAGTTGGTTGACTGGAGTCATTGCACCATAATACTCTACCTGTACACGGTCCAGTAAAGCTGGTGTCGCCCGTCCTGCACGCAAAGATGCAAGATCACGTTGCAATGCCTGGATTGCTTTTTGCATGCGTTCCTCAGCACTCTTTTTCACAGATTGTGGCATTAATTTACACTCCCTTTGACGATCGTACCAATTTTCTCACCCAGCACGACACGTTTAATGTTACCTTGCTCTGTAATAGCAAAGACAATCAACGGAATATTGTTATCCATGCACAACGAGGAAGCAGTAGAATCCATGACACCGAGATTTTTGTTGAGCACATCCAAATACGTAAGCTGCTCATATTTCTCAGCTGTGCTATCTTTAAACGGATCAGCAGAATATACGCCATCCACTTTATTTTTAGCCATCAGAATCACTTCCGCTTCGATCTCAGCGGCACGCAGTGCAGCTGTAGTATCAGTCGAGAAGAACGGATTACCTGTACCTGCTGCAAAAATAACAACCCGACCCTTTTCTAAATGACGGATAGCTCTACGACGAATGTAAGGTTCTGCAATCTGTTGCATCGCAATGGATGTTTGTACACGGGTAGGTACCTCAATCTGTTCCAAAGCATCCTGTAAGGCCAGTGAGTTCATCACCGTTGCCAGCATACCCATGTAATCTGCCGTGGCCCGGTCAATTCCGTTGGCACTTCCAGCAATACCGCGCCAGATGTTACCGCCACCACACACGATAGCAACTTCTACTCCCAGTTCCACTACGTCTTTGACTTGTTCGGCAATGGATGCAATCGTATCCGCGTCAATACCGTAACCGTTAGGACCTGACAGCGATTCACCACTAACTTTCAGGACAACACGCTTAAACACAGGTTTTTCCAAATGATCACCCTCCAATATCATTTATACTTTATGTAACAGGATAGGTGTCCTGTTGCAAGAAATGGAACACTGATGTGTCCCATTTCCATTTTTCCATATGCGATTACCGTTCGTTGGTAATTATTGTTTCACTTGAGACATAACTTCTTCATAGAAGTTGTCTTCTTTTTTCTCCAGACCTTCACCCAGTTCAAAACGAACAAAGCGACGCAGGGAGATGTTCTCGCCAATCGTACTGATTTTTTCGTTGATAAGCGTGGAGATTGTTTTGTCTGGATCTTTGATGAAAGATTGCTCCAACAAACAGAACTCTTCATAGAACTTACCAATACGGCCTTCAACCATTTTTTCAACAATTTTTTCTGGTTTACCTTCGTTCAGCGCTTGTGCTTTCAGGATTTCTTTTTCTTTTTCGATCTCTTCCTGTGGCACTTCTTCACGACGAACATAACGAGGGTTCGATGCAGCGATATGCATTGCAATGTCGCGTACAAAATCTCTGAACTGGTCTGTTTTAGCTACGAAGTCTGTTTCGCAGTTCACTTCTACCAGTACGCCGATACGGCCGCCAGCATGAATGTAGGATTCAACAACACCTTCAGTAGCAATACGACCCGCTTTGTTGGCTGCAGCTGCAAGTCCTTTTTCGCGCAGAACTTCAACCGCTTTTGTCAAATCACCGTTTGCTTCTTCAAGCGCTTTTTTACAATCCAGCATTCCTGCGCCTGTTTTTTCACGAAGCTCTTTTACTGCGCTAGCATTAACTGCCATATTATTTCCCTCCAAATTTGATTTTCAGTGGTATACCGTGCTTATTCCTTAAAAAAAGGGTAGTGAGAGGTTATACACCTGCCAACCACCCTTTTCATTTAATTCATATAGTTATTTCCTAATGGAAATGTTATGCTGTAGTTTCTTCGCCTTGGTTTGCTTCCATAACTGCATCAGCCATTTTACCTGTCAGCAATTTAACAGCGCGGATTGCGTCGTCATTACCTGGGATAACATAGTCGATTTCGTCTGGATCGCAGTTTGTATCAACGATACCTACGATTGGGATACCCAATTTGCGAGCTTCAGCAACCGCGATACGTTCTTTGCGTGGATCAATGATGAACAGAGCACTTGGAAGGCCCTTCATGTTTTTGATACCGCCCAAGAATTTTTCAAGACGATCTTTTTCTTTGCGAAGAATGATAACTTCTTTTTTAGGAAGAACTGCGAATGTACCGTCTTCTTCCCAAGCTTCTAGTTGTTTCAAACGGTCAATACGTTTTTGAATCGTTTGGAAGTTAGTCAGCGTACCACCCAACCAACGTTGGTTAATGTAGAATTGACCAGCGCGTGCTGCTTCTTCTTTAACGGAATCTTGTGCTTGTTTCTTCGTGCCTACGAACAGAATTGTACCATTCTCAGCTGCAATGCTTTTTACAAAGTTGTAAGCTTCCTCAACCTTTTTCACTGTCTTTTGCAAGTCAATGATGTAAATACCGTTTCTTTCAGTGAAGATATAACGATCCATTTTCGGGTTCCAGCGACGTGTTTGGTGACCAAAGTGAACCCCAGCTTCCAAAAGCTGTTTCATGGAGATTACTGCCATCTTCACGCACCTCCTAAGTTTGGTTTTTTGTGTGTCCTCCGCCGACATCATTTTTCATAAAGACTTTCCATTGGAAAGCACCCTTTATAAAATTAACCGACGTGCGTTTTTAACACCGTTAATTAATATACCATAACACTTGCATCGTTGCAACCAACTTTTCGACAATAGATTAGAACAACGCAAGATGTGACGTTTTACGCCTCTCATTGAACTTTTCAGCAAGAATAAAAGCCGGCCACTTCCCAGTCTGGTCAGTTGGACGGCTTTTTCGTAATTTTAGTAATGATAGAACTGAAATCCTCACCTTTAGCAAACTGATAGGTACCGGTACGAATTTTGGTATTGATTTTTTTAGCCTTAGCTGCTGCCTCAAATGCACTAGCATCCGATACGACCCCTGCCCGTTGCAATCCTGATGCCACACTTCTCAAATTGCTTCCGGATGCAATGCTATACTGCACTTGTGGGGTGGCAGGCTGCTTGGGGATATTGGGAGTCGCTGTAGTGCCAGAACTTTGAGTTTGCGGCTTATTCGGACTTTGTGGAACCGATGTGCTGGTCGAAGGTTTAGAACCAGCCGAGGATATGCTGTTTGCAGGTGCCTTTGGTGTTGCTGGCGTTTGAGCTGGTTTAGCTTTTTGGGGTGCAACGGGAGTTTTATTACCTTCCTTGATCACCTTATTACGCCATTCCTCTTCTGTCATTTTCGGGTTAGAGCTGTCACTGACCTGGAGATTTAATCCGGCTGCTGCCTTTTCTAATTGCTCTTGCGTCATGTTTTTCGGGTCTGTGGAAGATTGCTGCGATTGCCCCTGACCGATCAATGCCAGTTGCAATAGCAATGCCCCCGTTATAAGACCAGTACCCATGCCTAGCATAAATGAACGGTTTTTGATCACGTTACATCCTCCCGCTCCGCGAGTTGCAAAATAAGCTGTACTTCACCCCGTTGAATGCCTGATTGCTTAGCTATATAGTCCACTGACTTGCCTTGCTCATGCAGAGCAAACAACTCTTGATAACGATCACGGATGGACTCTGCTTCCTGCTCAGTTTCAGGATCTTGTAATGCCGTCTGTTCCTCCATAGTTATGAGGGGAGCTTCTGAACCAGAGTAGCCTTCCTGCACAGACATTTCAGGTTGCGGACTTTGAAATTGACCGTATGCAACCGCTGCCTGCTGAGAAGCAGTTGTATGTTGTATTTCCTTAGGTACAGGCTCGGTTTGCATAGACACAGTTGCAAACATAGCCTGGCGCTCAAGCTCCACGATACGGCTCCGAAGCTCAGCTACTTGCTCCTGTAATGCCGCCTGTTTCACTGTATGCTCCTGCTTCATACCAGAAACAAGCTCAATCAACTCGTCATTATCGTTTTCAATATCGGCCATATATTGCTCTAATGTGGCCTCGACCTTTTGGACGACGGCCTCTTCTGTTCCCCGGCCTGGCTGACGCTTAGGCTGTAGCCAGGCATAGACAACAGCTGCGGCGCCCAGCAGAACAATATAAATCCATGGTTGATCCACTGCCCATCGTCTCCTTTAATAACGCTTCTCCACCTGTCGGATCAGAGCGAAAAATCAATATGGTGTCCCTTGAACGGATGCTCTGCCGGATGCTCCTTAGGCAGTTCAGCCTCATCTG
This sequence comes from Paenibacillus sp. CMM36, assembly GCF_053570945.1. Lineage (NCBI taxonomy): Bacteria > Bacillati > Bacillota > Bacilli > Caryophanales > Paenibacillaceae > Paenibacillus > Paenibacillus sp. CMM36. The sequence continues at coordinate 73,810 of NZ_JBSEDY010000016.1, read as the reverse complement.
GCCGGGAGCGGCTCTGCTGGGAAGAATCTCTGCTCTGTCCCCCTGTTTGCCGCTCACCGACAAATGTTTCCGCAGACTGATCTACAGCACTGCTTCGCTGACGCATGTTCTCCGTCTCCAGCGCGGCCTTTTGTCCAAGCAATGCTTGATCATTCATCGGCCGCTGCTGGGACTCACTTTGGTATTTTCCAGCTTCGCTGGTGCGAGGTACGGCAATTTGCAATTCAACAGCCTTCAAGCTCATTGGACCACACCCTTTCCGATTGGGCATCCGTATCTTTCTTCCAAGGAATACAATGTTAAATGTTGTTTATCAGTGTGCCGAATTACACGTAGGAGGACATGCTGATGTCTCCCTCATGATAATAAAACGCCATTCTTTCCACTGAATCTTTAATAAATTTTGTATATCTGCCGATAACTATTTTAGAGCCACCGTAAATCACATTTTTCACTTCTACCCGTGCGCGGCTTGTATCCTCTAATGTTCGTTCAATTTCAAGCATTCTGGACTTGGTTTCCAAAAGCTCCTGTTCATTAGATTTTTTAGTAGATGTCAGCTTGATTCGCATAGCCATTCTTTCAGGTGCAAGCTGTCCGGCGGCGGCAAGCTGATCCAATATGGTAAGAGCCTTATTCGTTTTATCCTGGCTGTCTGTCTGCTGCTTCAAACGTGCGCGGAGTTCTGTCAGTTCATCGCGCAGTTCGGGAAGTACACCCACTTCGATATTGGTAGCTGTGGACATCGTATTACCGACGGTACGAGCCACTACCTTTTTACCAGCTTGTACACTGCCACCTACGATAAGCCCTTTTGTCCCTTCGCAGATTACATTATTACTCGCTTTGATCTGGGAATGCATGATACTCTGGGATACAAGTACATCGCCTCCCGCAATCACGTTACCATCTTGTATAAACGAGCATTTCACATTTTGTGCAGCTTTCACGAACCCCTTATGGTATCCGATAATACCGCCAGTGATTTCCACTGAACCTTCCGCCACAATTTCGGCCCCTTCCACACCACCGATGACACGAATGTCGCCAGCTGCCCGAACCCGGAAACCTGTCAAAACATTCCCACGAATGACGACGGTTCCAACAAAATCAATGTTGCCGACACTATAATCGACGTCCCCGTTCACTTCATATACGGGGAACACATTAAGTTTGCCCTTTTCAGTCGTAGTTACCAGTCCGTCAATAGCCGCATACATCGCAACACCTTCTGGATGAATCACTACATTTTTTCCAACTTTAAAACGCGCCTCTTTACCTGGAAGAAAAGGAATTTCCTCTCCGGTTACAGCAATCCCCGGTACACCTGGCAGAGGATCAACCCGTTCGGCAATCAGTTGACCACGTTTTACATTTCTTAAACGAGTTAGTTCTTTATAATCCACCCGTCCATCCACGGTTTCAAGCGGCTTATGTGCATCTTCGCCAGTCACAATATCAGCCAGATTAATTTTTCCGTCTGTACCATGGATCGGCTGCTTTCCCTGAGCAATCAGTAATTTTCCGAAGAAATGATCTTCCGGACTTGCCGCAAATACGCGAATTGCATCGGTTATTAAACCGTAGGATATTTTTTGGTTGCTTAGAAAACGCTCTAATTCTTCCACAGAACAGGCAAAGCCTTCTTCACGTTTGGCAAACTCCAAGTAGGCGGTTTGTTTGTCAGGTGAGACAACCACTTTTAAAAACTGGTCCAAAGCATATTGCTTCTCCACAAGGGTGCTCCTTCCGTCTAACTGTTACTGTAACCTCCCGTACGTTAATCTTTACGCATTAGCAAATCCCGTTGTTTGTCCAATGTCGCTCTCAGACGTAATATTGCTTTGGAATGCAACTGTGAAATTCGCGATGGAGATAGCGACATGACCTCAGCGATTTCGCTGAGTGACAAATCCTCGTAATACAATAAAGAAACAACGATACGTTCTTTTTCAGTCAATTTATCAATGCCTTGTGCAAGGGCATCACGAAGTGTAAATTCATTGACCTTATGATCCGGATTTTTCGCCTTCTCGTCCACCAAAAGGGAAAGCCGTGTTTCCGATTCCTCTTCGCGGATCGGATCCTCCAGTGAGACAATCGACATAACAGCGACCTCTTGGATCATATTTTGAAACTCTTTCTCAGAAACGTCCAAATAATGACTCATCTCTTCGTCGCTGACCGTGCGTAGATATCTTTGTTCCAAATGCTGGTATGCATCCTCGATTTTTTTCGCTTTTTCCCTAACTGAACGAGGAACCCAATCCCCTTGACGAAGACCATCCAAAATCGCTCCACGAACACGCCAAGAAGCATAAGTCTCAAACTGCAAACCACGCTCATAGTCAAATTTCTCTAAAGCGTCAATCAAACCCATAACGCCGTTACTCGCCAGATCATCCTTGGATACATTTTTAGGCAAGCCTACTGCAAGACGGCCTGACACATACTCTACAATATGGAGATACTTTTCAATTAACTGTTTTTTTGCTTCCTTGTCACCGTGTTCTTTCCATTGTTCCCATAGTTCGGAATGGTTTAAATGAGCGGCTTTTCGCTCGTTCATCGGCTTCACCCTCCTTATTTGTCTGTCAGGTGACGAACGGCCTTGGCCAATTCTTCAGGGTCCTTGTTGGAAACCAGCTTAGGTGGGTTTAAAGGTGCAAAACCATTATCCCCCTCGTCCGTCTGCTCTGGTTTCGGTTTCAGCAATTCATTCAGGTCTTCATTTTCGTCTGGTGTCGTCAGGTCCAGATTCCCCCCTACGCCATCTACCTGAGAGCTTGCCCGGCTTTGGGCATTCCCCAGATCTGGCCGCGCTACAACACCTAGTGTCCAGCGCAGCACAAATGCAAGTAGGAACCAAAAAACGAAGGCGATCAAGCCACGAATTAAGCTCGTGGTCAGCAGATTGCTGCCAACGGACAACACAAAAGTCAGAATAAATCCGACTACTCCAGACCAAAGATTAATGCGTAAGCTGCCAAATAACATGTTTATAATTCCTTTACACCTTTTTGTACGCTTCGAATATTCAAAACGCCAGTTTCAGAGTCCAACTCAATCGTTCGTCCATAATTGCCGCCTGTGTCCTCCGCAATCAAAGGAATGCCGAGATCTACGAGCATTTCCTTGCATGATTCTACATTACGTGGACCAATCCGCATGGTGTCTCCACTACCAGCAAAGGCGAACATCTGCGCTCCCCCTGCCATTTTGGCAATCAGCCTGCGTCGTTCTGCACCCAATTTCAGCATCCTCTCAAATAACTCGGGCAGCGCCGTATCCGCATATTTGGCTATATTCAGCTGCCCTTCACGCGCAATATCTGAGGACGGTAGCATCACATGTGCCATGCCTGCCAGTTTCAAATGAGGATCATAGAGGGTCAATCCGACGCAGGAGCCAAGTCCTGTCGTACGAATCGAGTTCGGATTGCTGGTAACATTTAAATCTGCCATGCCGACTTTAATGATGCTTTTATCCTCAATCATCGTTCATCGGGACTCCTAACGACCTAAAGATTTTCCCGAACGATTCTGGATCAGGAATCAGGAAAAATTGACCCTCTATCTGATTCTGCCCTTCCAGAAACGATGTGTCAATCAATAATGCAGCATCTCCCATCTGCCCAAACTGCAGCAGTCCGTAGCTAAGAATTGCTCCTGCCATGTCCAACGCCAGCGCAGGGACTGTTGGATACATGGATAAACGTGTGAAATCGGCCAGCGAAGACAGGTAAGAGCCCGCTAAAATGTTTCCGATCTCCGACAGGGCTGAGTGCTCCATTTCGTTAAAACTGTCCTCGTCATCTGAAGGAATATTCGCCAAACGGGAAAGTAAGCCTTTTGCCGCCTGAGGCTGCAATATGAAGAATAGATTGCCGGGGGCTTCCCCTTCTACCCTAAAAAATATTGCAACAACAAGTTGCTCATTTCCACCGACTTTATCGGCAATTTCCTCAAAAGGCAGCATTTGTACTTTGGGCACACCCATGTCGACCGGTTTATTGAGAAGCCGGGAGAGCGCTGTAGCAGCGTTCCCCGAGCCAATGTTGCCGACTTCTTTCAACACATCCAACTTGAAGTCTTCGAGATTCCCAAGATTCTCCATATGTTAATCCTCTAAGCCTTCCAGTTGGTTCATTTCGCTACGATTCAGGACTTCGGACAAGTTCAGCATAATCAACAAGCGCTCTTCACCAATTTTAGCAACTCCGCGAAGATATTTAGCCTTAACTCCGCCAATCACTTCCGGTGGTGTCTCGATATTGTCAGTATTCAGGTCAATAACGTCATTCGCTGAATCAACGATAAAGCCGACTTGCATTTCGCCCACTGCAACGATAATGATGCGGGTTTGATCGGTATATTCAGCTTCAGGCAATCCAAATCGGCCACGAAGATCAATAACCGGAATGACTACGCCTCTCATGTTGAATACACCTTTTACAAAATCGTAAGTTCTTGGAACCCGTGTAATCGGCACCATGCGTTCAATAGATTGGACTTTTTCTACTTCAACACCGTATTCCTCTTCACCAAGCTTAAATACGATAACTTTAATTTCTTCTCCCATGTCTAAAAACCCTCCTTATTGATGTCAGCAACTTCACATTTCTTTCATTTCTGATGAAGACATTATTTAATGAAAACATTCGGGTCAATGATCAACGCAACCTGACCGTCACCCAGAATCGTGGCACCTGAAATTCCTTGGATGTTTGGAAGGTATTTGCCCAGATTTTTAAGGACAATTTCACTTTGTCCCAAAAAGTCCTGTACAGAAAGAGCTGCCAAACGGTCTCCCTTGCGGATGACCACGACCTCTGTCTCTTCTTCTTCATCTTCATTGAAGTCCGGTACCTCAAACAGCTGACTCAAGGAGATGAGCGGGATATGAGAATCGCGGAAAGCAATCATTTTATTGCCATGTACAGAACGAATTTGTGTCCGTTTGACAATCGCAGTCTCCACAATGGAGGACAATGGGATCGCATATTTTTCAGAACCGATCTGTATCATCATGGCTGCAATAATGGATAGGGTGAGCGGCAATTGCACAGAGAAATTAGTGCCTTGGCCCAGTGTAGAGTGAACCGTAACATTGCCACCCAAAGCAGTGATTTTGGATTTAACAACGTCCAAACCGACACCGCGTCCTGATACGTCTGAAATGACTGCAGCTGTGCTAAAGCCTGGAGCAAACAATACCTGATAAGCTTCCTCGTCGGTCATGACCGCTGCTTGCTCTGCTGTCAAAATCCCTTTAGAAATAGCACTGTTTAGTACCTTATCGCGATTAATACCATTTCCGTCATCTTCAATCTCGATGAATACGTTATTTCCGCTATGAAAAGCACGCAAGTTAACCGTTCCTGTCTCAGGTTTACCAGCTGCAATCCGATCGGCTACCGACTCAATGCCATGATCCACGGAGTTACGAAGCAAATGCACCAGAGGATCGCCAATTTCGTCGATAACAGTGCGGTCCATTTCAGTCTCTGCTCCAGTAATAACCAAATCAAGTTTTTTATCCAGCGATTTGGCCAGATCGCGCACCATACGCGGAAAACGATTGAAAACAGTGTCTACTGGTACCATCCGCAATTTAAGAACGACGTTTTGTAAATCGCTGCTCACACGACTCATGTGCTCTACCGTTTCTGTCAGTGCTGGATTGGAAGCTTCACTTGCCAACTGCTCTAACCGCACGCGGTCAATGAGCAACTCGCTAAATAAGTTCATAAGTACATCCAGACGTTCAATATCTACACGAATCGTACGGTTATGCGTAGGGGCAGCTGCCTTAGCTGCTGGCGTCTTACCTGCAGCTGCCTTAGCCACAGAGGCCGCAGCTGAAGACTGCGGCTGGGATGGAGCAGGTGATTGCACGGCAACAGGAGCTTCCTGTACCGCAGCAGTCTCAGCCAGTCCAGCAGTAACTTCGCTCATTTGTTTAAGCGATTCCTGATCTAGTTGTACCACTGAGACAGTGTCAATTTCAGAGATGCCCGCGATTTCCTTTTCCAGCTCCCCAACTTCTTTCTGCGTTATGTAATATAACGAGAAGCTTTGCTCGAATTTCTCCTGCTCAATATCCTGTACCGACGGATAGGCCTTGACGATTTCACCAGAGTTTTCCAGTGTATTAAACACCATAAAAGCACGCGCCGCCTTTAACTGGCTCTCTGAGCTGATTGTTACCTGTATATAGTGAACACGATGTCCTTCAGAAATAGATTGCTCCAATACAGAATACTGGAACTGATCCAAAACAAGCCCAGCACTATCGTTTTTGCCCACTTTTTTAGATGGAGACTCCTCAGTCGCAGCATTTGCGCCGGTCTTTTGGAAATCCCCGCTCACGATGGATTGTAGTGAAGATACAATAGAGGAGACATCCGCTTTTCCGTCGCCTCCCTCTGTAATGTGCTGCACCATGGACTCCAGAGCATCCAATCCCTTAAATAAGGTATCGAATATAAATTCATGCATCGCCAGCTTGTTGTTACGTACAAGATCAAGAACGTTTTCCATTTGGTGGGTAAGCGATGCTAGGTCTTCAAACCCCATCGTAGCAGCCATTCCCTTGAGGGTATGGGCAGAACGGAAAATCACCTGAACGATACCTAGATCAGTTGGATTGCTTTCCAGTTGAAGCATTTTTTCGTTAAGAGATTGCAGATGATCATTCGACTCATCAATAAACATGTTTAAATATTGGTTCATGTCCATTGTGAGACACCTCCTCCATGAGTTACACTCCGATTATTTCACAACTTGTACAAGCTTGGGGGCGATCTCCTGCATTGGCAGAAGGTGACGCACACATTTTAACTCTACTGCTGAGCGGGGCATTCCGTACACTACACAAGTTTCCTCATTTTCAGCAAATGTGGATTGTACCCCAGCATCATAAAGCTTCTTCATCATTTTGGCCCCGTCGCTCCCCATTCCAGTGAGCAATACTAGATGCCGCTCCAACGAGGTTAACGAGAGCAACGATTCAAACATCGTATCTACGGAAGGACGGTGACCATTGCGAGCTTCCTCCGTCTTCAGTGACACAGTGTATTTACCACCAGCTCCTGGTACAATTCTTAGTTGATATCCCCCTGGGGCAATGTAGGCCGTTCCAGTCTCCAACGTCATTCCCTGCTCAGCCTCCACAACTCGGAGTGGACTTAACGTGTTTAAGCGTTGTGCCAGCGAACGAGTGAAGTTTGGCGGCATATGCTGAACGATAACGATTGGAGCAGGAAAATCACCAGGAATGCGTTCCAACAGCGTCTTAAGCGCCCGCGGACCGCCCGTAGAACATCCCACCGCCACTAGTTTGCGAAAGTTGGACGTGTGCACACCTTTTTTAAGTGACAATCCCTTAGGTGCGGCAGGAACTGTAGGTGCCGCTACTGGAGGCGTAGCAGCCGCAGGAGTACGAGTAGCTGATGAAATCACCGTCTTATGGGGCTCCGGCTTAACCAAGCCTGCTTTATCCTTACCATGCAGCGATTTGCCAGCGGCCGTAGTAGTACTGTTTAGTTGCCCTGGTGTTCGTCCTATCCCCTTGGACAAATCTTCCTTCTTCTGAACAGTAGGTGCTTGGACTGACTTATTGCTTGGCTGAGCAGCTGGCTGCTGTTCTATGCGCCCCGCTGTAACAGATGTTCCAGACTGTTGTCGTTTAGTTTCCTGCTTGGCTACTGCCGGGGCGGACTTGCCAACATCACGCTTCGGCTGAGCTGATACAGCAGGTGAAGGAGCAAGCGGAACAACAGGAGACTTGTCTGTCGAAGCTTGACTGCCTGATCGCTTCTCAGTCACAGCCTGTCCTGGAGGCTTTTGCTGTGGCGTTTTTTTCGCTTGTTCCAATGCAGCTTTGCGCTCATTAGCTTCCTTGCGCTCCAGACGACTCCGCACTGCTTGCATAGCAGTGTGCATCTGTTCCAGCAGCGCCTTACTCACTTGCTCAATATCTTGCGCATGAGCGATGGAAGGCTTTCTTATAAAATCGAAAGCTCCTGCCTCCAGAGCCATGATGGTCTCCTTCATGCCTTGTTCATTAATGCCTGACAGCATAATTACAGGTAGCGGATGGGCTGCCATAATCAATGGCAATGCTTCAAGACCATTCATTTCAGGCATCTCGACATCCATGGTGACCAAATCGGGCTGCAATTCCTTCACTTTCTCTACAGCCTCTTTGCCATTGGCGGCTGTACCTACGATGTTGAACGACTCATCCCTTACAATTAAATCTGTAATAATTTTGCGCATAAAGGCCGAATCATCTACAACCAGCACCCGGTAAGCACACATGTTAAACACCTCTGTTTCCTCTCATCAAAATCAATGTACAGAACGCCGCAACCATTTTTGCATAAACCCTTTAATTCCACTCAATGCACCTGATTGCGGAATCTGTGGCATTGCTGCAAAACGGTGTGCCAGATTCAATACATCTCTTGAAGCCGCACATCCCGGAAAAGCAACCATAAATGGTACTTGCCTTTTGACTGCTTGCATGACATGAGTATCATCACTGATATGTCCAAGCAACGGGATATCGATCTCCAAAAAGCGTTTCGCAACCAGTGCGATCTTATCGGCAACTTGACGGGCCTCATTATCGTTATCGGCACGATTGACTATAATTTTGAATACCGTATCCTTTTGCAAACCGCTGACGACTTTAATTAGCGCATACGCATCTGTTAAGGACGTAGGTTCCGGTGTAGTTACAACCAGGCATTCGTCAGCTGAAGTGATGAATTTAAGGTTTTCTTTGGATAAACCTGCACCTGTATCAAATAGAATATAATCCATATCTGCCGCCATTTTCTCTACTTCTTCGGCAAAATAATTCAGATCGTCATCCGATAACGTAAACAATTCGCTCAAACCCGATCCTCCAGCAATATAAGGCAAACCACCTACACCCGTTTGAATAATTTCATCAATTGATTTCTCACGTTTTAGCAGATGTAAAAGATTGTATTGTGAATTGGCTCCCATTAATACATCAATATTGGCCATACCTATATCAGCATCAAACACAAGTACCCTTCGACCAAGGGATTGCAGAGCAAGAGCAAAGTTCAGCGTGAAATTGGATTTGCCCACCCCGCCTTTACCACTGGTGATCGTTATAATTTTTGCTTGACGACTACGTGGGGGCAATCGATATTTATCCAAGGAAGAAGCCATTTGTCTAAGTGATTGGGCTTGGTCACTCATATGGAATCTCCGTTAACTCCTGTTGATGTTTTGGGTCCAAGCAGCATGCTTGTGACCATTTCTGTATCGGGATGAAGCAGGTCATCAGGAACATTTTGTCCATTGGTAATATAGGCCAGCTGCATAGGAAATTGATGCAAAAGATTAAACATTCCACCGCAGCTACCTGTCTCGTCCATCTTAGTAAATACAACCTTACCGAGACCAAACTTGCTGAAATGTCCAGTTATATTGAGCATATCTTTACTTTTGGATGTCAGGCTGAGTACCAGATACGTCTCACTTTCATTAATAGGCGAAAGCAGACTTTGCAGTTCCGAAACAAGTAATTCATTACGATAATTTCGTCCTGCGGTATCCATGAGGATCAGGTCACAATGTTCCAGCCGTTGAATGGCTCTGTGGACGTCACCGGGAGATTGCACAACTTCAAGCGGTACATTCAAAATCGTAGCATATGTTCGCAGTTGCTCGACGGCTGAAATCCGGTACGTGTCAGAAGTAATAAATCCAACTTTGCGATGATGCTTAAACAACTGTTCTGCTGCTAACTTGGCAATGGTTGTTGTTTTCCCTACTCCGGTAGGACCTGCCACATACACAATTTTGGTATCTTTGGAGATCCCTTTGTCCAGTCTTGTCTGAATAAAACTGGCCACTTCCTCACGAAAGGCTTGTTCCCAATCGAAAGTTTCAGGCGCAAAAGGGTGCTCGCTCCGACGCACATATACCTGTTCGAGCCAATACTCCAGTAAATCACGTTCCACTTCCTGTTCCAGCACACGCTCACAAATCTCTTGCAGCGGCTCCGGCCAAGTACTTTCCATTGAAGAGTTTCGGGAAAACCGAGTCATCATAGTCTTCATTTCCCGCAATTCATTAAGCAGAGCCTGATTTTCCTCCGCTCCGCTCTTGTCTGGAACGCTTGCTTCAATGGGCTGTTTAAACAGTTCACTGGATGATTTCATGTTCGAAAGTAATGCTTCATGATCAAGTGCTTGAGACGTAGTCTCCAGATTATTAGCAGACCTAGATGACAAATGCTCAGTTGCTGAAGCTGCTTGTTCTGCATCGATCATTAATTCAGCTTGTTCTTCTTTGGAACCACCCGTCATCTGCGTTACCCGCCGATAAGCTTCTGGAGCAGCTTGTCTGGGAACCACAGGCATAAATGATTTTTCTGGCTGTTCAGGAGCATTCATTGAAGATGAAGCCGCCTGGGCAAGCTCTTGTGAAGATAGTCCAAAACGTCGTGGCTTTTGAGGTTGCTTCTCCTCTACCGCAGCTACCACTTCGATTTTCTTTTTACTGAACATTCCCATGAAACCGCCGACCTTCATTTCCTTTGTACTTAAAATGACGGCGTCTGTTCCTAAGTCACCCCTGATTTGCAGCATAGCTTCTGGCATGGTATCCACTACATATCGTTTCACTCTCATAAGTTCACCACCCCGACACTTTGAATTTCAACGTTCGGCTCCAGCTCACTGTACGACAGCACTGGGACATCCTGCATCGTCCGCTCCATCACTTGCCGCAAATACATACGTATTGTCGGTGACGTTAACACAATAGGCTGCTGTCCAGATTGAATGAGACGGTTGATTTGCTCCATCATTCTTTGATACACCGTTTGCGTTGACACCGGGTCTAGAGCTAAATAGCTACCTTGCTCCGACTGTTGCACGCTTTCAGCAATTTTCTTCTCCAATCCTGGTCCCACTGTAATAACGCGTAACGTCTCCCCTTGTTGGGCAAATTGCTGCGTAATCTGACGGGACAACGCCTGACGGACATATTCAGTCAGCACGTCGGGATCTTTTGTATAAGTACCGTAGTCAGCTAGTGTTTCGAAAATAGTCACCATATCGCGAATGGAGATTTTTTCTTTCAATAGCTTGGCCAGCACTTTTTGTACATCCCCAATCGCAAGCACAGAAGGAATAAGGTCGTCCACCAGCACTGGATAATTCTCTTTGAGATTGTCGACCAGCGACCGTGTTTCCTGTCTGCCAAGCAACTCATGAGCATGTTTCTTGATCGTCTCCGTAAGATGAGTAGCTACAACTGAAGGTGGATCAACTACGGTATAACCAGATAATTCCGCAACATCCTTGGTGTTCTCATCAATCCAGAGCGCAGGCAATCCGAAGGCTGGTTCCGTCGTTTCGATTCCTGTAATAGAATCATCGTCGTATCCCGGACTCATAGCCAGGTAATGATTTAACAGAAGCTCTCCGCCGCCCACGGTATTACCTTTAATTTTAATTACATACTCGTTTGGCTTGAGCTGAATGTTGTCCCGAATACGAATGACCGGCACAACCAGACCTAGCTCCAAAGCACATTGACGACGGATCATAATAATCCGATCTAATAAATCCCCGCCCTGCTGTGTATCCGCCAGCGGAATTAACCCGTATCCAAATTCAAATTCAATTGGATCTACCTGAAGCAAATTAATGACACTTTCCGGACTACGGACTTCTTCAATTTGTTGCTCCTCTTCCAGCTGTTCATCGGCTATCTGCTTGCGCTCCATATTGCCCTGCATTCTTCGAGCCGCAAAAAACAGCAGAATCGCCAGTGGAAGAGTTGTAATGATATGAATAGGTGTGAAAAGCCCTAATAATGCAATTGTGGCAGCCACAATGTAGATCAGTTTTGGATAAGAAAAGAGTTGTCCAGTTAAATCCTCTGCCAAGTTGCCATCTGACGTAGCCCGCGTAACAATCAAGCCTGACGCCGTGGATATGAGCAGTGCGGGTATCTGACTGACCAGTCCGTCACCGATGGTGAGGACAGAATAAGTCGACAGCGCCTCTTGAAATCCTTTTCCCTGAACGGCCATACCGATAATAAAGCCACCGACCAAGTTGATGATCAAAATGATAATACTAGCAATGGCATCACCTTTAACGAATTTACTCGCACCATCCATCGCTCCGTAAAAATCTGCTTCCCGTTCGATTTTACTGCGTCGTTCACGGGCTTGCTGCTCATTGATCAAACCTGCATTCAGATCCGCATCAATACTCATTTGTTTACCCGGCATTGCATCCAATGTAAACCGTGCGCCTACCTCAGCAACCCGCTCAGATCCCTTGGTGATAACAATGAACTGTACGACCACGAGAATGAGAAAGACAACAAAACCGACGGCAATTTGCCCTCCTGCAATCCAACTACCAAACGTAGCAACTACTTCCCCTGCATGGCCCTCACCTAAAATAAGTTTGGTTGTAGAGATATTAAGTGCCAAACGAAATAGCGTTGTAATGAGCAGCAATGAAGGGAAAATAGAGAACTGTAAAGCTTCCTTCGTATTCATAGAAACGAGTAGAATCATTAAAGCAATAGAAATATTAATGACGAGTAGGATATCCAGCAGCCATGATGGGATCGGGAGAATCATCATAAGAACGATACCGATGACGCCTGCAAGGACAGTTATTTCTTTTATTTTCACGGGTCTCTAGCCCTCCGATCCCTTTATTTCACTTTACCTTTTAATTTATATACATACGCCAGCACTTCGGCAACGGCCTGGAACAGATCAGCTGGTATCGCATCCCCGATTTCGGCTCTTTGAAACAGCGCCCGCGCCAGCGGCTTGTTTTCCATCGTTATAACGCCGTTTTGCTTGGCAATTTCTTTAATTCGGAGCGCAACGTAATCTTGCCCTTTCGCAATAATCTGCGGCGCTTCCATCTCCGAACCGTCATATTTCAAAGCCACAGCAAAGTGCGTAGGGTTGGTAATGATGACATCTGCATTAGGAACCTCCTGCATCATACGCTGCATAGCCATACGGCGCTGACGCTCGCGAATTTTCCCTTTGATCAGCGGGTCACCCTCCATTTTCTTGTATTCATCCTTGATGTCCTGTTTGGACATTTTCAGGTTTTTCTCATGCTCATAACGTTGATACATATAGTCCAATACCGCTAAAACGAACAGCACCACACCAATTTTGAGCCCCAGTTCCATCGTTAATGAAGCTGTAAAGCTCAACATCTGATCGCCGGACATTTCAGACAGTTTGGGTAGGTCAGCCTTTGTTTTCCAGAGTACGCTGTACACCAGATAACCAATTACGGTCATCTTTAAAACAGATTTCAGGAATTCAACCAATGACCTCATGGAAAAAATATTTTTGAATCCTTTAATCGGATCAATCTTGCTAAACTTGGGCGTAATGCCCTCTCCGGTTAATAAAAAACCGATCTGCATGTAATTCGCTGCTATCCCAATGACAATGGCCCCAATAAAAATAGGTGCCAACATAATCAAAATTTGCACACCATATTCGCCCATCATCAGCAGCGTTGTGTTCGGCGTTACCTCCATAGAAAGCCGATTCACAAAAATATCTCGAAATAGTCGAACCGCATGGTCCTTAAAATACCCGCCGAAAATCATGAGGCAAAAAAACGTAACCAGCAGGACACCAGCGGCGGGCAACTCCATGCTTTTTGCAACCTGCCCTTTTTGTCTTGCATCCTGTTTCTTTTTGGGTGTAGCTTTTTCCGTTTTTTCCCCTGAGAACAACTGCAGGTTCATAGCATATTTAAATGACAAACTACGTTCCTCCAGACCAGATATTAAGGACGATTACCCATAATATCCAACAAGTTGCGCATGGATTCGAACATCACAGAAAACAATCTTTCGAATATAAAAGCAAAACTTGGCATGAGAAGCAGTAACATGAACAGTCCCACAATAATTTTAAGAGGTACACCAATGACAAAAATGTTGAATTGTGGCGCTGTTTTAGCTAAAAAACCGAGTCCCACATCCGTTAAAAAGGTAGCTACTACAATGGGGGCAGCAATTTGAAAGGCCAGCATAAATGATTCCGCAAAAGAACGTACCAGGAATTCAGTTACACTGCCACCATACAGCTTTACAAAAAAATCATTTGTCAACGGTACCCAATCATAGCTGTATAAGATAGCATTTAGCAGATGATGGTGCCCATTTATACTTAAAAAGAACAATACAGCTATGGCAAACTTAAAATTCCCTGTTAAAGGCGTTGAAGCCCCTGTCATGGGATCAAACACACTCGCCATTCCGAACCCCACCTGTAAATCTATAAATGAACCTGCGGTTTGGATCGCTGTCATGAACAGATATGCAGTAAATCCCAATAACAACCCAATCAGCACTTCACGGCCCACTAACAGCACATACGCTACATCGGTCGGTACCTGTTGATGCGTACCATATGTAAGATACACGACCAAAGCAAGAAATCCTGAAATTCCGACCTTAAAGATATTAGGTACACCTCGGGTCGAAAAAATAGGCGCTACTACAAAAAATGAGGTAATCCGACAAAAAATCAGCAAAAAAACAGGAAAACTTTGTAACAATATGTTCATAACATTCAGCCTAACCTATATATTTGTACAAATTGTCCAGAATGTTATACGTAAAGTCCACTAATGTGGTCAATATCCAAGGCCCGAACAAAAGCAATGCCAGCAATACGGCGACAATCTTCGGAACAAAGGCCAGTGTCTGCTCCTGAATTTGGGTTGTCGCCTGAAAAATGCTGATAATCAAACCCACGACTAGCCCCAAAATCAGCATCGGAGCGCTCACCTTGAGTACAATGTACACCGCTTGCCCAGCCAGGGAAATAATAAACTCCGAAGTCATTGCCGTCCTCCTTGATTGCTGTCCTTGCATGAAGTACTCATGTGTTAAAACTTAGAAGCAACGATTTGACTACCAAATACCAACCATCTACAAGTACAAAGAGCAGTATTTTAAAAGGAAGTGAAATCATTACCGGTGGTAGCATCATCATCCCCATAGCCATGAGTGTACTCGACACTACAATGTCTATAACTAAAAATGGTATGAAAATCATAAAGCCCATCTGAAAGGCCGTTTTCAACTCACTGATTGCATAAGCCGGAACCATCACCGTTAGTGGAATATCCTTATAATTCTTTGGTTTTTCCATCTTGGTGTATTTCATAAAGAGCAGTAGATCCTTCTCACGTGTATGAGAGAACATAAAGGTCTTGATCGGTACCGATGCCTTGTCCAGCGCCTGAGACTGTGTTATATCCCCCTTGAGATACGGCTGAAGCGCAGTTTCATTCATAGCTGAGAACGTCGGTGCCATAATGAATAAAGTGAGAAACAAAGCCAGTCCAACAAGCACCTGATTAGGCGGCATCTGCTGGGTTCCCAGCGAAGTTCGCACAAAGCCAAGCACAATCACAATTCGCGTAAAACTTGTCATAAGTACAAGCAACGCGGGCGCTACACTAATGACAGTAATAAGTAAAATAATAGACAGCGAGGTGGCACCGGGCTGTCCTTTGTCCGAATTGCCGACTTGAATATCAATGTTCGGAATCGGTTCCGCAGAGGCCGCCGTCACCGAAATGAAGCTGAATAAGACAAGCAGCAAACATGCAAGTATAATCTTTTTTCTCATGAATCTCCCGACCGATCTGTAGTATTCTCCTCATTGCGCAGCTTTTCAAGTTTATCCTTGCGATTCGGCATTTGCCGAAGCTTGGATTCAAACATCTCGTGAAAAGATGTCTCCTCTTCAGGCTGCTGCTGTGCCGCGTTGTTCCGGCGAAGCTTATCCGCAATTTTAGCGAATAGCGGGGCAATCGGGCCGCGCTGCAGAGAAGCTTCCTGCTCCAGTGCGGCCAAAATTTGCTCCACTTCTTCAGGATCGGATACTTTGTCAACAAGCTGGATATCTTCTCCCACACCAATGAGGTACACACTGCTACCTACTTCAACAAGCTGAAGGGATTTATTGGGACCCAGTCCCACGCCTCCCAGTATGCGAACGGAGCGGTTGCTGAACCAGCTCTGATTTCTTTTACTCAAAAACCGTATCAAGTACACGATCAGTACGATGATAAAGATTAGCACGAAAAGGACCCAGGCAATGTTGCCTATATTGCTGGATGTACTCAATGCGTCAGAGGCACCCTGTTGTGTATCCATACTGGGTGCGCCTTAGACACCCAGTGTTTTGTTGATGGCTTCGATAACCCGATCCGATTGGAAAGGCTTAACGATAAAATCTTTTGCGCCAGCTTGAATGGCATCAATAACCATTGCTTGCTGACCCATCGCGGAACACATGATAACCTTTGCATTCGCGTCAATTTGTTTGATTTCCTTCAGAGCGGCAATGCCGTCCATTTCAGGCATCGTGATATCCATCGTAATCAGGTCCGGACGAAGCTCCTTGAATTTTTCAATGGCCTGTGATCCATCTTGGGCCTCTCCTACTACCTCAAATCCATTTTTGGACAGGATGTCCCGAATCATCATTCTCATAAATGCAGCATCGTCCACGATCAAAATACGGTTTGCCATCTGAAATAAATCCTCCCTAAATTATGCTTTTATTGTAATTTTTGAATACGGTCCCATTGACTTACAATATCTGTTACGCGCACACCAAAGTTCTCGTCGATTACGACAACCTCGCCCTTGGCAATCAGTTTGTTGTTTACCAAAATGTCCACCGGCTCCCCAGCAAGCTTGTCTAGTTCAATAATTGAACCTTGTGAGAGCTCCAGAATATCTTTAATTTGCTTTTGGGTCCTTCCTAATTCTACGGTGACTCTAAGGGGAATGTCCATCAATAAATTTAAATTGTTTTCATCCACTTGCGCAAATGCACCGGACTGCAAGTTAGAAAATTGTACAGGTTGTACATTTACATTACGTCCCGGTACTGCGCCGTAGTGATGAGGCGTTCCGTAAGGAGCTTGCGGCGGTACACCAGCTGGCATTCCATAACCCGGTGTTCCATAGCCTGGAGCGCCCTGCTGCCCATATCCCGGGTCTTGAGGATACATTGGCGGTTGTTGTCCATAGCCTGCGTCTTGCGGCGCCTGCGCGGCTGCAGGTGGCTGTTGATAGGCTGGTGCAGGCGGTTGCTGCGGAACGCTAGCTTGTTGCGGCACTTCGGGAGCAGCTGTTGCAGCTACCTGCTGTGCAGACGCTTGCGGTTGTTCTTCATCCTCTCCGCCATTCATTAGGATGCTCACCATTTTTTTGGCGAAATTAACAGGTAACAGTTGCATCAGCGTAGAGTCAATAAGATCCCCGATCAATAACCGGAAGGAGACTGTGATGAGCGTCTCTTCATCCGGCAGACTGGATACTCCATCACCGTGCATAGGATCCAAAATATCAATCCCCGGTGGAGAGATATTAACAAAACGATTAAACATAGTAGACATTGAGGTCGCCGACGATCCCATCATCTGGTTCATCGCTTCCTGCACAGCACTAATGTGGATTTCATTCAATTCTTCATCTGCTGGGTTTCCTTCACCACCAAGCATTAAGTCCGCTATCACTTGTGCATCACGCTTTTTGATTACGAGTGAGTTAATACCCTCGAATCCATCGACATAATTTACATGTACAGCTACGTGTGGCTTTGGAAATGCAGTTTCAAATTCAGAACGGGTAATAATTGAAACTTTAGGTGTCGTAATATCCACCTTTTGACCGAGCAGTGTGGAAAGAGCCGTAGCTGCGCTGCCGAACGTTATATTACCGATTTCCCCGAGAGCATCCTGCTCCAGAGGAGTCAGAAAATCGTCAACGGTCTTGCCTGCGGGAGTAGAATCCGTCCCCGCTTCAGACTGTTTCAGCAAGGCATCGATTTCCTCCTGGGACAAATAGTCTTTACTCGTCAATTTCTTCAACTCCTTCGTTGACAATTTCATCAATTTGTACGGCAACACGATCTCTTACCATGCCGGGACTTCCCATAAACTTCAATTTCTCGCCTACCCGGATGGATAGTCCTTCTTTGACAGGTTTGTTCAATGAAATGACATCCCCGACCGAAAGACCCAGAAACTCGGCTACATTTATCCGGGATTCACCCAACTCCGCAATAATAGGGAGCTCTGCTTTGGTGACCCGTAATCTCAAGGCGTCAATCTCTTCGGGCGCCCTTGATTTCTTTTCGGATGTAAACCACTGGTGCGTGGACAGTCTAGCCATAATAGGTTCCAATACCACATGCGGGATACAGAGGTTAATCATCCCTGTGGTATCACCAATTTTGGTACTAAGCGAAATCAGAGCAATCGTTTCATTCGGCGAGACAATCTGCATGAACTGCGGATTTGTTTCCATCGCCTCTAGGCGCGGTTCAATGTCCAGTACCGTTTTCCAAGCCTCTTGCAGGCTATCAAAGGTACGACTGAAAATTCGCTCCATAATCGTCGTCTCGATTTCGGTCAACGCAGTAACCTTTGACGGTGCCGAACCTGTTCCTCCGAGAAGCCTGTCCAACATGGCATAAGCAACGTTCGGGTGAACCTCAAGCACCATACGGCCTTCCAGCGGTTCAGCTTCAAAAATGTTTAGAATGGTCATTTTCGGAATGGAGCGAATGAATTCATCATAAGGAAGTTGCTCCACCTGAACGACATTAATTTGGACAAAAGTACGAAGCTGCGCTGAAAAATATGTGGTCAGATACCGTGCAAAGTTCTCGTGTATCCGCGTCAGACTCCGTATATGATCCTTGGAAAACCTAAGCGCTCTTTTGAAATCATAAGCGCGAACTTTCTTTTGGGTATCTTCCTTTTTAAGTTCTTCCGCATCCATTTCACCGGACGAAAGAGCTGCTAAAAGGGCATCAATTTCCCCTTGTGACAGTACATCCACCAATGTTATTCACCCCCTTACGTGTTCCTGACAAGTTCACCTGGAATCAAATGGCTGCCAGCAAAAAGTCTGTAATTTTGGCGTTCCCCAGGTGACCTTCAGGGAGCGACTTGTTGATGAGATCCGTCAGCTTGTCACTGAACTGGTCCCGGCCTTTAGCCGTTCTGAGCTCATCAGGTTTGGTGTCTGCAAGTAATTGAATAACGATGGGCTTAATACTGATGTCTTTGATTTTTTCAAAAGATTCTTTTGCTTTGGCATCGTTCAATTGAAAAGATAGGTTCATCTGAACAATGTAATCTGCGTCTGCCAGATTTGTTTTGATACCGGTAATTTCAGAGCTCACTTCCACCAATTCATCTGCTGACAATCTTGGAAGTTGTTCTGCCTGAGCAGCTTGCGCATTCGGTATGACTTCCGACTTCTTCCCGCTAAGCGCTGGTATAAGTACAAAGGCCGCGCCTGCAATCAAAGTAATCGCGAGTAAAATTGTAATGAGCCATGGCAGCATCTTCTTCATTCGTCTTCCTCCATTTGTTGCACTTTTATCGTGGCGGCATGCATGCCGATTTCACGGCTGTAACCCTTGATCAAGGAGACGACATCTGCCGCTTTTTCCAATACAATCAACCGTTTCCCCGTCACCAAAGTGACGTATGTATCCGGTGTTTCCTCCACAGTCTCAATGAGCAGCGCATTAAGCCACATAGGCGAGCCGTTCAGCCGCGTTAACGGGATCATCGTAATACCAACCTCCTGATAGGTGCGGAGGAGCCTCTACTCCTCCGCGTTTAAATGAGATTATCGTTTCAAGTTTACAACTTCCTGAAGCACTTCATCCGAGGTCGTAATGATACGCGAGTTCGCTTGGAATCCGCGCTGAGCTACGATCATTTCGGTAAATTCGCCTGTCAGATCAACGTTGGACATTTCCAGCTGACCCGCGATAATAGCTCCACGGCCCTCTGAGTTGGCTGCTCCTGGCTCAATGGCATCAATGTTGGAGTTGACCGTTGTACGATACAGGCTGCCTCCAATTTTCTCCAAACCTTCTGGGTTTGTAACTCTGGCTATACCAATTTGCGTGCCATTATCTACTGTACCATCATCCAGCTGCTGTACAATCGTACCATCCTGCGAGATAGAGACTGCCGTAACATTGTCAGCAAGTGTGATTGGATCTCCACCCGCATCTCCTACAAAAAATCCATCTGCAGTAACCAGATTTCGGTTTGCGTCTATGTGGAAATCACCCGCACGAGTCAGATAAGGGACTTCCTGTGCATCATTCATTTTGATCAGGAAAAATCCGTCACCGTTAATCCGCAAATCCGTCGGATTATTGGTAGTCATTGCACTACCCGGAAGGTGCAGGGTATCAATTGAGCTGACGGACACCCCTAGACCAACCTGCTTGGCATTTTGACCTGCAGTTGTCGTAGCGTCAGGCGCACTTGCACCCGAACTGGTTTGGCTCAAGATATCTTTGAACATCACTCGGCTGGACTTGAAGCCTGTAGTATTTACGTTTGCAATGTTGTTACCGATAACGTCCAGCTTTGTTTGAAAGCCCTTCATGCCCGATACACCTGAATACATTGATCTCAACATTGAGTATAAATCCTCCTCTGATTGGTTGCTTAGTTGACCGCATCAGTCGATCCGCGGCTTTTTCATGGCTTTCCTATTCGGGCCAGCCACTCCATATACATTTTTATGAAATAATTACAGCACTATCTATCTGCGTAAATACGTTATCCTCCATGGACTTCTTATCCATCGCGGTAACAACTGTTCGATTAGGTACACTTACAATCAAAGCCATATCCTGCATTAAAATCAATGATTCTTTGGCGCCTTTGGCAGCTGCTTTATCCACAGCAGAGTTGATTTTCGCCATTTGGTCACTTCTCAACTCTATTCCCCGCTGCTCCAGACGCTTGGCTGCATGGTTGCTCAGCTTGAGCACCTGTTCCTGCAACACCTGACCGAACGGTCTGGCATCCTTGGATACCGAATTTACTCGGTTTTGTGAGATTGCTGCCGGGGGCACGTTGGCGGGAAAAAGGCGTCCGACCGTCATTCTATCATTCATGAGTTCTCACCGCTTCCAGTAGAGGAAGAAGATGAAGTATCCGATGTATTTGTAGCGGGAGTCGTTGTATTAGCCTGACTCACTGATGTTACATCTTTTAATGCCACCTCAGCCGCTCCCATTTTGGCATACTGCACACCGTCGCGAATAACGATAGAATCCACGATTCCACTTTTTACGGTACCCGCACCTGTTTCACCTGTGATGGAGTCTTTTTTACCTGCCTCAATCCAGCTGACTTCTTTTCCTATCAAACCGGAAGCCGTACCCAAAGACTGTCCCAATGCATTCAACTGCGTAGAAATGTTCATCAGTTGTTCCACTGAGGAAAACTGGGCCATTTGAGCGATAAATTCTTTATCCTCCAAAGGCTGCATCGGATCCTGATTTTGTAGCTGGGTGATCAAAATTTTCAGAAATTGATCTTTACCCATAGTCTTAGTATCCTTAGCACTCGCCGTTTTGACATTGTTCACA
Organism: Paenibacillus sp. CMM36; assembly: GCF_053570945.1. Classification (NCBI taxonomy): domain Bacteria; kingdom Bacillati; phylum Bacillota; class Bacilli; order Caryophanales; family Paenibacillaceae; genus Paenibacillus; species Paenibacillus sp. CMM36. Next base: position 52,300 of record NZ_JBSEDY010000016.1, on the reverse strand, counting down.
TTGTAATTCGGCCAGACGTTGCTGGTGGATACATTGTTGTCTGTCGTCGTCATTGTGTTCTCACCTCCATCATTACGCTTGTGCTGTAAAGGAGCCTGTCCGATTTATATCATCTGCACGTTGTTCTGCTGTCCAGTTACGGAGTTCCTCTGCCATTTCAGCTACCTTCATAGCATCTTCGCTCTCTTCTCTACCACGAGCTTTGGAACGTTGATTGGATTGCTGCTGCTGCTGATTAGCTCCAGATCCGCGCCCATCCTGATACATATGGGAGGAAAGCGACTCATTGTGCGTGACTTCTACCTTATCCACCTGGATACCTTGGCTCTGGAGACTCGAACGCAGCTGCGACATTTGCTGTTCCAGCAAATCCTTCGCTCCGCTATGCTCAGTCATGAACTGGGCAACCAGATGACCATTTTGCATTATCAGCTTAACCTCCAGCTGGCCCAGATGATCTGGACGAAGCATGATAGTCGCTTCCGTCAAGCCAGTGTGTTTTACAATGTCAAGTTTCTGCACTACAAATTCGGTCATCTCCTTGGCAAATTGCCGCACATGTACGACTGGTTGAGCCGGAGCCGAAGGTGTTGTTCCTTGCGTTTGTACCGAAAGCTGTCCCGCAGTCGTGATCACTGGAGTCTGATTGTCAGTTGCTGTCGAATCCGCTTGCTCAGTTGCATCTACGAATGCACTCGCTTCATCCGTTGCAGTCGTCTTAACTGCAGACTGAACGAGAATATTAGTTGATGAACGTTGCCCTTCTGAACCTTGTTGATTAGTTTTGCCTTGACTAGCTTGCTGCTGAGAAGCAACAACCTGTTTGTCTGTAGTGGCTGTAGCTACGGTCTGAGTACCATTTGTTCGATTTGCAGAAGGCTGAACTGCTTGTGAATCCCCACCATCAGCAAGTTCCACAGCTTTCATTACACCATTCCACTGCTCATCGGAAATTGCTCCCGTACCTGCCGTTGCGCTTTGGAGCGATTGTAGCAACTGTGTCACCTGGGACTTTTGGTCTCCAGAAGCCTGCTCTGCTACATTGGCAAGTTGTGACAAAGCGTCCTGCAATGCAAATCGAAGAGTAGCCGGGTTGGCTGCCAAGGCTGTTAAGCCTGTCGCCTCTGTCGTTTCTCCACCGTTTAACTGTTGATTTGTTCCGTCGCCTTGCAAAAACTGTTGTACTTGCTGAATCCAAGCTTGCAGAGTTGCAAGCAGAGCAGGATCGGCAGCTACTTGATCATCCAACTTTTCGAGATTCTGCAGCAAAGGAGCCAGTGTTTCGACCAGCGACTCCGTTGGAGCTTCCGTGGATTCTCCAGTCGCAATAAGCGGGAGTACCATAACTAATGGAGAACCGTTCGCATCTGTGCCTGCTGAGCCCGTTTGCCCGCCTGTCATCATTTGCGTAAGTGTTTGATTAAAAGCACCCGTGGTTGCTCCAGCAGCTGTGGCTGTAGTCGTTGTTGAGGCCGTTGTACTGCTAGCTGTCTGACTGGAGCCGAGCGATACACTTTGAGAAATAAGGGTCATTTATTTTTCACCTCCCTTCATTTAAATTACTTACTGCCCATCAGTTTGTTTAAAATTTTTGCGGTCTGAGCCGCATCCTTGGCAGACATATTTTGTAGTAAAGAACCACGTGTCGAATCATCTACTGTATTTAATATGTTTAATGCCTTGTCTGGACTGATTTTGTAAGTTTGCAAAATAAGTTCGGCACCGCTCTTCTTGTCCATGGAAGCAAATGTGCTACTGATTTGAGTGCTTTGCAAACTCTTACTCGTCGTGCCAGCTGTGGTACCTTGATCCTTTTTCAGACGAGACTGCAACGCAGCAACTGACAAATCCGTAGATGGCGTTACGTTTTTCAGAGCCATAGTAATATCGGCTGCTTTTTTAGCGTCCATCTTTTGCAAAATCTTCGCACTGTTGGCAGGGTCCATGTAGCTTAGCAGCTGCACAGTCTCTTCCGTAGTCAGATTCTCCATAATCGGTGCCGCTTTACTAGCTGTCATTCCTTCATACATACTAGCAAGATCTCTGGCCTGTTTTACATAAGGATCTTCATTTGTTGTTCCACCTGTAGTTTGCGTACCAGCCTGTCCCTGCTGACTGGCCTGTGGCTGCTGTTCCTGTTGCGTTTGGAGCGTATTGACCTGATTCTGCAGTTCAGTAACCTTTTTATCTTGTGTCGTCTTAGCAGCGGTAGCCTTTTTAAGCTCCTCCGTCTGCTTGGCTAGATCTGCCTTTAACTGCTGAATGGTTGCTTCAGAACTTTCGGACTGAGCCTTTTGATCTGCCTCTTTCGTCTGTGTAGCCTTATCTTTCGGTTCAGGTACCCAATTTTTAACAACTGGTATTTTGTTCCCTAATGAAATCATTTCGCTTCTGAAGTCCATATTGAACAATGTAAGCAGGACCCCGACCAGAACGATTGTGAACACAATCGGAATCAGGAAAAACATAAACCGTTCAAATCCCCCGCCTGATTCTTTTCCTAAATCCATATCCAGTTCATTTTCTGCTAACTTCTGTGCCATCGTCTTCCTCCTCAGGCAGCTGATATGCGTATCCTATGACTTTCCGCTTACCGGGCTTTCATGGCAAATCGCACGGAAGCCATTTCATCCAGCTCGTTCTGCTCGCGCAGGAGCACTTCCTGTTGGAATTTCACGTTGGCCTTCTCTCTCGCTTTCAGCCAAACCTGTTCATCCAGCATTTTATCGGTCAAAACGGTTTGTTTGCTTTGCACATTTTGCTGCGCATATTGAACATCCCTATGCTTGCGTGTAATACATTGGTCCAGATGATTAACATAAGCCTGTAATTCCTGAATGGTAGAGAGTGGTGCGCAATCCTCGGCAGCCTTTTGAATGGCTGATATGACTCGATTCCTTTCGCCTACAAGCTGTGTTAATGTCTGCTCCTCAGCCTGCAATTGTCCAACAGCACTGGAAAGCAACCATTCGGCCTGTGACTTTTCGTTGGTTTTCAAGTCTACAACTTTCTGAAAGGAATACTGAAATCTCATCGTTCAACCTTCATCTCCTCGTAAATTCAGAAATCAAACGCTCTCTTACCTCGTCCAGCTCAGCCTTTTCATCTGTTCTTTGTCTTGTAAAATCCCATATATCCCGTATACGCTCCATGGATTCGTCAATTTCTGCATTTGAACCCTGCTGATAGGCCCCAATATTAATCAGGTCCTCCGAATCTTTGTAAATGGCCATCAAGCGCTTAATGTTCTCGGCAGCGTCTATCTGATCTCGTGGTGCGATATCCTTCATAACCCGGCTAATACTCGCTAACACATCGATTGCCGGAAAATGTCCTTTGTTCGCAATTCCACGATTCAAGACAATGTGTCCATCCAAAATCCCGCGCACCGCATCCGCGATGGGCTCGTTCATATCATCACCATCGACCAGTACCGTATAGAAAGCGGTTATGGAGCCAGTAGGGCCTGTCCCTGCACGTTCTAGAAGCTTAGGTAGACTAGCAAACACGGAAGGTGTGTACCCTCTCATTGCCGGTGGCTCCCCTACGGCTAGGCCGACTTCACGTTGGGCCATCGCATACCGGGTAACTGAATCCATCATCAGCATGACATTCAACCCGCGGTCCCGAAAATATTCCGCGATCGTCGTTGCAATAAGTGCACCCTTAATACGGATTAACGCAGGTTGGTCGGAAGTTGCCACAATGACCACGGAACGTTCTAGTCCCTCCGGACCTAAATCCCGTTCAATAAAGTCCAGCACCTCGCGTCCACGTTCCCCGATCAAGGCGATTACATTCACATCAGCTTCCGTATTACGGGCAATCATTCCCATCAAGGTACTTTTACCTACACCCGAACCTGCAAAAATACCAACCCGTTGTCCTTTACCGATAGTAAGCAACCCGTCAATAGCGCGCACCCCGATACTGATTGGTTCCTGCACACGCGGACGATTCAGCGGATTGGACGGAATATTGAAGGTTGAATATCTCGCCATTCGCGAGGGAATCAATGAGCCATCCAGAGGCTGACCCAAGCCGTCCAGCACCTTGCCTAACAGTTCCGACCCGACCTGCACATTCAACGGCTTCCCTGTTCCTACTACATCACAACCGGGACCAATGGATTGCAGTTCTCCAAGTGGCATTAGAAGCACTTTATTGTCCCTGAAGCCTACAACCTCCGCTTGCAACGGCTTTGCCGTTTTACCCGGATAAATGTAACAAACATCCCCGATACTGGCATCTGGACCTTCCGATTCAACCATCAGGCCGATAACCTGCGTAACCTTGCCATTTACCCGAACCGGGTCCAGCTGGCGCAAATGATCCATGTAGCGCTGCGTATTAAGCCCCTTCATGTCTTCGCTCCTCATTCTCATGTGCCAGACGCAGTAGTTCCTTTTTGATCTCAGCTAATTGCGTATCAATCCGCGCATCCACGCTCCCAAAAGAAGAACGGATAACACAACCGCGATCTTTCACGGTACCATCAGGAATAATTTGCAGTTCTGCCTGCGAATCGACAGTTAATGACAATTCTTCTCGTGCACCTTGCACAAATGCGAAATGCTGAGGCGACACACACAATGTAATGGTTCCTTTTTCCCGCTTACGAGCCAAATTTTTACGAATTAATTCTATCGTGTAGTCCGGCTCAAGGCTAAGCTGTTTCTCAATGACCTTCTCAGCAATAGCACTACTCAGTTCAACCAGAAAAGGCTCAGCTTCCTGAATTAGTTGTTCCTTTATCTCATAGGCCTGACGTAGAATATCCTGTGCTTCTTCCATCATCTGCTCTGATTTCGTCTGAAGCTCGGCCTCAGCCAGCTTCTGACCTTCTTCATATCCTTGCTGAAACCCATCAGCCTTTAACGACTGAGTCAGCTGATCGTCATGCTCGCGTCGCTCCTGCCACCAGCTTCAATCTGCTGCTGCGCCTCCTGAAGCATCCGTTCCGCTTCTTCAGCTGCCTCGCGAACCTGACGTTCGGCAAAATCCTTAGCATCTTTCAGCATTTCATCCCGTAGCCGTTCAGCCTCATGATCTCGCTGAGGCTCCGGCTCCGTATATTCAGTTGTGATTTCTTCGTCCGTCGTTTCTGGCGCATACGTATGTGCCACATCAATTGTTTTCAAAGCCTCTACAGGAACATATTGGAAAGATTTAATCAAGTTAGACAATGATGTCATCTCCTCCGCCGCGTGCGATTATAATCTCACCGGCCTCTTCCAATCTGCGGATCGTCGATACGATACGTGTCTGTGCTTCTTCCACATCACGCAACCGCACCGGTCCCATGTACTCCATTTCCTCTTTGAAGGTTTCTGCCATACGTTTCGACATATTTCGGAAAATCACATCACGTACTTCTTCACTGGATACTTTAAGCGCCAATTGCAAATCTGCATTGTCGATATCGCGGACAATGCGCTGAATGGAACGGTTGTCCACATTGACGATATCCTCGAACACGAACATTCTTTTCTTAATTTCCTCAGCCAGTTCTGGATCTTGAATTTCAAGCGAGTCGAGAATCGTACGTTCGGTTCCGCGGTCTACGCCATTCAAAATCTGAACAATGGACTCGATACCACCTGCATTCGTATAATCCTGCGTCGCGGTTGCAGACAGCTTTTGCTCCAACACTCGTTCCACCTGGGAAATAACTTCCGGAGATGTACTGTCCATGACAGCGACACGCCGGGCCACATCTGCCTGCTTTTCCTGTGGCAGAGACGACAGAATTGCAGCCGCCTGCTCGAATTGCAAGTACGAAAGCACGAGAGCAATCGTTTGCGGATTCTCATTCTGTATAAAATTCAATATCTGGTTTGGATCAGCTTTGCGGGCAAAATCGAAGGGTCTTACCTGTAACGTCGCTGTTAGACGGTTAATGACCTCAACTGCTTTTTGCGATCCGAGTGCTTTTTCCAATATTTCTTTAGCGTAATTAATACCGCCTTGGGAAATGTACTCCTGAGCCAAACAAATTTGATGAAACTCGGCCATGATGGAGTCCTTCTCAATGGCATCGACCTTCCGCACATTGGCAATTTCCAATGTAAGTTGCTCGATCTCCTCATCACGCAAATGCTTGAATATTTGAGCAGATACCTCTGGTCCCATTGTGATCAGAAGTATAGCTGCTTTCTGTCTTCCCGTTAAACCTTGACTGCTTGCCTTTGCCAATGAACTCACCTCTATTCGTCAGCCAGCCATGTACGAAGCAGATTGACGAATTCGTCGGGTTTCTTTTTCGCCAGACTTTCAAGCTGTTTACGCACTTGACTTTCATTTGTCACACTTTCCATGGTAATAGACGGGAACTCCGTCGGCGTTGGCATAAGTTGCAATTCTTCATCCAACTCTTCTTCCTGCTTACGACGACCGCGTACGATGAGGAAGATTACACCCGCCAGCAGTGCCAGAACAGCAGCTCCGATGCCCCATAGCCAAGGGTTGGAAGCTGAGAAGAATGTATTTGTGCTCGCAGGCGCCGGAACTGCTTGTGAGAACACCGAAACCTTCTTAGCCAAATCAGCGTCTGTAATTGTAGTACCAGAATTCGCCAACGACGCTCTTACGATATTAACCAAAATATTTTGAATTGCTGTCTGAGTTGCAGTATCCAACGTTTGCTGACCTGTTGGTGGTTCAACTGCTACATTAATGGTTAAATCTTTTACAGTATACGGACTTTGGATAATATCCCTTGCAATTCGGTTAACTTCGTAGTTAATCGTACTTGAGCTCTTATCTGAGCTGGTATTGCCGGAATTAGCTCCTCCGGGGTAGCCCGGAACATCCTGTGTTCCTGTTCCTGCAACTCCTCCGGTTTGTCCACTACTACCTGTATAGCTTTCCTGAATTTGTTGGGCGCTAATTTCAATACCCTTCATTTTCGTTTGGTCAACAGGTGTGACCATTTGTTCCTTTGATGTTACTTTGTCGAAATTTAGCTGGGACATCACAAGTACATTTACCTTGTCGTCTCCAACAATTTTCGACAAAAATTGTTGAACATTATTCCTTACATCGCTCTCAAACTTCTTCTGTAGAGCCATGTTTTCTTGAACACCACTAGTGAGCCCACCTTGGCCGCCCTTGGCTGTTGGAATCAACTCATATTCCTTATTAGTGATCGTAATGTTTTCCACTGGAAGATTCGGTACTGCCGTTTTTACCAGATTAAAGTATCCATCGATCGCCTGCTGATTTGGAGTAAAGCCAGGCTCGAATTCCATTTGAATCGAAGCGGAGGCTTTGTCCTTTTCCTCAAGTCCGGCAAAAATGTTTTCCTTTGGCATATTAATGACAGCTTTGGAGCTTTGGACACCATCCATCCGTTCCAACAGTTGCTGTATTTCGCCGTTCAATGCATTATTGTACTTCACATTGAACTCGTTCTCCGTCATGCCAATGGCAGAGGAGGACTGGTCAAAAGCGCTCATGCCGATTGAACCCTTCTGAATCAGGCCTTGAGACCCAACATCTACCTTCGCCTTATCCGCATTAGCGGTTGGGACTGAGATTTGTGTCCCACCAGCATTAAGTTGATACGGTATACCCGCAGAATCGAGATATTTAATGACTCCGGCAGCATCGTTAGCATTTAAATCTCGGAAAGCCACTTCATACTCGGTTTTGGTAAACTGCATCGTTAGCACTACAACAGCGATAATGATGAATGCTAATGTCGAAACAAGTAATATCTTCTGTTTTTTGCTAAAATTATTCCAATACCCGGAAATCTTATCCCGATATTGGGCGATTCTCTCATTCACTCCGTCACCCCATCCGAAACTTTGCTAAACCCTCTTTACATCTGTGTACGCATGATCTCCTGATAGGCTTCGATCGCTTTGTTTCGGACCTGTGTAGTAAGCTGCAGGGAAAGCAGCGCTTGTTGGGAAGTGATCATGACCTGATCTACATCAACTTTGCCTGCCATGAATTGGTCGGACATCTGGTGCGTAGCGGCTTCCTGCTGCCCTACTTCATTGAGAGCATCCTTTAGGAAGGAACCAAAGTCCTTCAAGGATTCGGAAGGCGTCGCTTTCGCCAACTCATTGTTAGGCGATTGAATCTGCTGTATTACCGGTGTCTGTACATTAAACATGGCGTTCTGAATCATGTTTTACTCTCCCTATTAAGTAATTAGTAGTCCTAGAGCTTAGCGACCGATTTCAAGCGCTTTGGAAACCATAGCCTTTGATGCATTCAGAGCTGTTACATTGGCTTCGTATGAGCGTGTTGCGGAAATCATGTCGACCATTTCTTTCATAATGTCTACATTAGGCATATATACATAGCCATCTTTATCAGCATCCGGGTGACCCGGATTGTACACAGGCTTCAAAGGTGACTGATCTTCCTGAATTTGCGAAACCTTAACGCCAGCAGCGCTAGTTCTACTTCCTTCCATTTGAGCCTTCAAAACATCGGCAAAGCCAGATTGGTTCGGCTCCAAAACAACCGTTTTTCTCCGATATGGAACTGCTTGTCCATTCTCTACTTTCGCCCGAGTTGTCTCTGCGTTGGCAATGTTGCTAGATATAACGTCCATCCGCAACCGTTGGGCCGTAAGAGCAGACGCACTAATATCAAAGCCGTTGTTAATCTTCACCTATTCCTATCTCCCTTCTACCGCTGTTCTCATCATCTTGATGCGCTCATTAATTTCTTGGATGTAGGTATTATATCTTAGTTGATTTTCAGCCATAAGACTCATTTCTCTGTCGATATCTACGTTGTTCATATTGTTATTCATGACTGAGTACCCATCTTTGGTGACCGTGGCATCTGGAATGGAGTTCACAGGTCCTATTTGAAAATGTCTTGAATTGGTTACTTTTCCACGTAGTGGTGTGACATCCCCGTCCATTTGCTGCTGAAGCAGTTCTTCAAATGAAACCTCCGAACGCTTAAAATACGGGGTATCCGCATTGGAAATATTGTCAGCCATCACACGTTGTCTCGTATTTGCCGCCTGTACACCTGCCTGAAGCTTTTGAAAGCTCATATCACCCAGCAGATTCATTTAGCTCCTCCCTCCCAGCGTCTACTCCAAAGTAAGATTCAATAAAACAAGATTTTTCACTTTTTTTCGACAATAAAATTTCATAATTATACATTTCTTTTAGGTCTTAAGTAGAAAATAATAACTTTCTGTCATATATTCTAAGTTTCGTAGAGTTGGGACCTAATTACAATAAGAAAAAAGCCCTATCTTTTTAAAAAAAGAGGGCTTTAGATGCATAAATTGTTAAATTTTTCAGGTTTTTTTCAAGAAAATGAATGTTTTCTTAGCACTTTACACCTGTAAAAGATTATACGTCCTACTTTTGGAATAGACAGAAAAATCATCAACTTGACCATTTTCTAGGTCTAAATGACGGTGCAAGATAGTGTTATTCTGGACCACACACCCTATTTTTAGAAAACCCTATTCATAAAATATACTGACTAAGGTCCCTGTTTTGGGCAATATCTCCCAGCTTCTCACGTACATATTCCGGGGTAATGATCATACGATCCAATGTAAGCTCTGGTGCTTCAAACGACAGATCCTCCAGCAGCTTTTCTAGAATGGTATGCAAACGACGTGCGCCAATATTTTCGGTGTTGCGATTTACAGACTCAGCAATACTGGCAATCTCACGAATCGCTTCCGCAGAAAATTCGACTTCAATCTCCTCGGTACGGAGTAGATCAGTGTATTGCTTGGTCAGCGCATTTTTAGGCTCCGTCAGTATCGACACAAACTCATCCAAAGTCAGGCTACTTAATTCCACACGGATTGGAAAACGGCCCTGAAGCTCAGGGATCAGGTCAGATGGTTTTGCAACATGAAAAGCTCCTGCAGCAATAAACAGAATGTAATCTGTTCTTACCGGACCGTATTTGGTCATGATGGTAGATCCCTCGACAATAGGTAAAATATCGCGCTGGACGCCTTCTCTCGACACATCGGGGCCACTCCCCTTACCCTGGCTGGCAATCTTATCTATTTCATCGATAAAAATAATACCCGATTGCTCAGCACGCTTCACAGACTCCTGAATCACATCGTCCATATCGATCAATTTGGCGGCTTCATCTTGAATCAACACCTTGCGAGCTTCCTTGACTGGCAGCTTGCGCTTCTTCGTCCGCTTGGGCAGAAAACTTCCGAACATCTCCTGCATATTCATACCCATTTGTTCATTCCCTTGCCCAGCAAACATATCGAGCATATTGGGTGCAGTATCCTCCACATCAATCTCTATGACATCATCCTCAAGCTTACCGGACAACAGATCGAATTTAACCTTACGGCGCTTTTCTGCCAAAGATCCATCCTGTTGTGGTGGTTCTTCTTCTATCGAAGTTCCCGTGTTATTGCCAAACAGCATTTCAAAGGGATTACGTTGCGATTTGTTTGACTTTTCTGCAGGTACAAGGATGCTGACAATCCGTTCATTTGCCATGTCCTCCGCTTTGTCCTTCACATTCTCTGTTCGTTCCGACTTGACGATGCGAATGGAGGTTTCCATCAGATCACGCACCATGGATTCCACATCACGACCGACGTAACCCACTTCTGTAAATTTGGTCGCCTCTACCTTGACAAAAGGAGCCCCCACGAGCCGTGCAAGTCTACGTGCAATTTCAGTTTTACCCACACCAGTTGGTCCGATCATCAAAATATTTTTAGGCACAATTTCATCCCGTATGTCATCCGGCAGCTTGCTACGCCGATAGCGGTTGCGCAAGGCAACAGCAACAGATTTTTTCGCTTCCTTTTGTCCGACAATATACTTATCCAGCTCGGATACCACTTGTCTGGGCGTCAACGATTGATTATTCATTTTGCACTCCTCCACCCTTGAATACTCAGAGCCGATTTACAGTTCTTCCACGATAATCTGATTGTTCGTATACACACATATTTCCGAAGCAACCTCTAGCGCTTCCCGTGCCATGTCCTTTGCTTCCATGCCAGAGCCATGGCGTTTGAAAGCGCGGGCAGCAGCCAATGCAAAATTGCCACCTGAGCCAATGGCAAGCACATCATCATCCGGCTCGATAATTTCGCCGCCTCCAGAAATGAGCAGCATCCCGGAAGAGTCCATCACAATCATAAGCGCTTCCAGTTTACGCAGGATACGATCCTGACGCCAGTCCTTGGCCAGTTCCACGGCTGCTCTTTGAAGATTTCCGTGGTGTTCCTCTAGCTTATTTTCAAACTTTTCAAATAACGTGATAGCATCGGCCACCGAACCCGCAAATCCTGCAACGACCTGACCACGATACAATCTGCGTACTTTTTTTGCCGTCTGCTTCATTACAACACTGTTACCGAACGTTACCTGTCCATCACCCGCAATAGCTCCTTTGCCATTGTGGCGTACAGCGCAGATGGTGGTAGCATGAAAGGACATATCCATAACGCGCTCCTCCTTTTCCTTCATCCCTATGCCTGTACTTCAGCTGATATAACTCCCGTTTCATTGATATAACCGCGCAAACTTTCCAACGCGCGACTAGCGAGAGCTTCATTCTTTTCCTTTTTGTTACGAATCCGTTTTTCCAACTTTGGAAGCAAACCAAAGTTTGCATTCATCGGTTGAAAATGTTTAAAATCAGCGGTCGTAATATACCGCGCCATGCTGCCTAATGTCGTTTCTGCAGGAAATACAAACATTTCCTGTCCACGTGCTGCTCGTGCCGCATTCATCCCGGCCAGCAGACCAGAAGCTGCCGACTCCACATATCCCTCTACACCGGTCATTTGTCCGGCGAAGAATAGATTACTTCTTCCCTTGAACTGATAGGTTGGATGAAGTTGCTGCGGTGAATTAATAAAGGTATTGCGATGCATCACACCATAACGTACAAACTCTGCCTCTTCAAGACCCGGAATCATTGAAAATACACGCTTTTGCTCCCCCCATTTGAGGTGAGTCTGGAAACCAACCAGATTATACAGCGTTCCTGCAGCGTTGTCCTGCCGAAGCTGAACAACTGCGTGAGGCAGTTCACCTGTATGCGGATTTACGAGACCCACAGGTTTCATAGGTCCGAACAATGCCGTTTGTTTCCCACGTTGCATCATCACTTCGATGGGCATACAGCCTTCAAAATAAATTTCTTTTTCGAATTCCTTGACTTGCGCTACCTCAGCCGTAATCAGAGCCTCATAAAAAGCATCAAATTCCGCTTCGTTCATCGGACAATTCAAGTACGCTGCTTCTCCCTTATCATAACGGGAAGCCAGATAAACCTTGCTCATGTCGATAGAGTCCTTTTCCACAATCGGGGCCGCCGCATCGTAAAAATAAAAATACTCCTCTCCCATCAGTGATTTAATCTGTTCCGACAAAGCTGGAGAAGTTAAAGGCCCCGTCGCAATAACCACAATACCGTCCTGTGGGATTTCCTGAAGCTCTTCACTAACAACCTCGATCAAAGGATGTTGATGAAGCGTATCAGTAATATGACCGGAAAATCCGTCACGATCTACTGCCAATGCACCGCCAGCCGGAACAGCATGACGATCTGCTGCGCTCAGAATCAAGGAGTTCAGTATTCTCATCTCTTCCTTCAGTACGCCTACTGCATTCGTTAGGCCGTTTGCCCTCAAGGAATTACTGCATACCAGTTCGGCAAATTTATCTGTATGATGTGCTGGTGTTTTTACAACCGGCCTCATTTCATATAACTTGACTGGCACTCCACGGCTTGCAATTTGCCAGGCAGCTTCGCTGCCCGCCAAGCCTGCTCCGATGACCGTTACCTTTTGTAGTTCACTCACGTTTAAATCCCCCTGCTAATGTTGTTCTTAAGAAGTCTCTACACTCTCATCGCTCTCTTCCAGCATTTCGCTGTGATCGCAGACAGTACAGTTGAGCTTCGTTCCTTGTTTCGTACGTTTTTCAACCATTAGGCTACTGCAACTTGGGCAAGGCTTAATGGACGGTTTATCCCAGGATACAAAATCACATTCCGGGTAGCGGTCACATCCGTAAAAGATACGTCCCTTTTTACTTCGTCGTTCGACAACATGTCCCTCACCGCATGTAGGACAATCAATCCCGATATCCTTAACAATTGGCTTTGTGTTACGGCAATCTGGAAAAGCAGAACAGGCCAGGAATTTACCAAATCGGCCAAGCTTATAGACCATTTGGCTGCCACACTTATCACAAATGACATCGGATACTTCATCTTTTATTTCAATTTCTTTCATTTCTTCTTCAGCCACTTCAAGTCGCTTCTCGAATGACTCGTAAAAGTCACTCAACACCTTGACCCAATTACCTTCGCCTTCTTCGACGTGGTCAAGATCACCTTCCATATGAGCTGTAAACTCCACATTCAAAATCTCTGGAAAGAACTCCTCCATCTGTTCGATGACCAATTCGCCCAGCTCTGTAGGGAAAAACTTCTTCTCTTCAATAGCAACGTACCCACGTTTCTGAATGGTTTCCAGCGTCGGCGCATACGTACTTGGACGTCCTATACCCAGTTCTTCCAGCGTCTTAACCAGTCGCGCTTCCGTATAACGGGGAGGCGGTTGTGTAAAATGCTGCTTCGGCTCAACTGCTTCTTTTTTTAATTTATCGCCTGGTTGAAGTGGTGGCAGCAGTTTATCTTCTTCGGTTTTACCGTCGTCATTTCCCTCTACATACACTTTCATGAAACCTGGAAAACGAACCTTCGAACCTGCTGCCCGGAATATCGTCTCACCCGCTTCAATATCTACGGACAAAGTATCCATAATAGCAGAAGCCATCTGGCTGGCCATAAAACGTTCCCATACCAATTTGTACAAACGGAACTGATCCCGACTCATAAACGGTTTAACTGTTTCCGGTTCGCGTAACGCAGAGGTTGGGCGAATCGCTTCATGCGCATCTTGGGCGTTGGCCGCTTTTTTTGAATATTGACGAGGAGTTTCAGGTACAAAAGCTTCGCCATATTTTTGAATAATTAATTCTTTCGCTTCCTCTTGTGCTGAAGCGGCGATCCGTGTGGAATCCGTACGCATATACGTAATTAGACCCACGGTCCCTTCTTTACCTAAATCCACACCCTCATATAGCTGCTGAGCTACAGACATCGTTTTAGAAGCACGGAAGTTGAGCTTACGAGCCGCCTCCTGCTGCAAGGAACTTGTTGTGAATGGAGGAGAAGGATTGCGTAAACGCTCTTTCTCTTTCACATCGCGCACCTTGTAAGGCGATTTTCCGATAGCTTCCAACACTTCTTGTACATCCGCTTCGCTGGAGAGTTCTTTCTTTTCACCACGCAGCTTATGAAATTTCGCTTCAAAGGTGCTGTCTTTAATAGCTAGTTTAGCTGTAATCGTCCAGTATTCTTCCGGTACAAACTCACTGATCTCGTTTTCCCGGTCCAGAATAATTTTCACCGCAACCGACTGCACACGCCCAGCGGATAGGCCCTTCTTTACCTTTTTCCAGAGCAACGGGCTGATTTTGTAGCCTACAAGTCGATCCAGTATCCGTCGTGCCTGTTGAGCATTGACCAAATCCATATTGATTTTACGGGGTGTTTTAAAAGCATCTTTGACAGCCTGCTTTGTAATTTCATTAAATACAACACGGCAATCTGCCGTATCGTCCAGTTCCAGCGCATGCGCTAGATGCCAGGCAATAGCTTCACCTTCGCGATCCGGGTCAGCCGCTAGATATACTTTTTTTACTTTTTTTCGGGCATCCTTTAATTCTTTTAGAATTGAGCCTTTACCTCGAATGGTAATGTATTTGGGATTAAAATCATTTTCGACCTCTACGCCGATCTGACTCTTCGGTAAATCCCTGATATGACCCATGGAAGCCTTGACGATATATTTGCTGCCTAAGTATTTGCCGATCGTCTTCGCCTTGGAAGGCGATTCCACGATGACGAGTGAATCCGCCATAGGCTCTTCCTCCTCTCAATTACACACATGAGTATGATAGACTTCCTGAAATGTGGTGAGCTATAGTTCGTAGAGAAGCTACACGATGGAATTGATCTTACAATTGCTGTTGTAACGAAATTCTTAGATTTTATAAACCTTCGATAAAGTTAGAATTCCATTACAAAGGCGAACGCTGTCGCTTTTCCAAGTTCAAATCCAACGCTTCACTAGTACGAGCTATAAATTCAACACATTTCAGGAAGTGGGGAAGGAGTAGGAATCCGCGGCGCGGATAAATGCCATACTGCCCTCCACCTGATGTTTAAAATTAAATTTGTGCATTTACTAAGGACTTTGCAAAAACAACTACTAAATAAGCTTGTATTTTGTGCCCGCTAGCTGGGCGATCCTTTTTTTTATGATTAACGATAACAGAACTGCGTGTAAAAGTCCAAAATCCCATGCCGTAGCATCGAGCAGTTCATCCAGAGTCATGGTTCCCTGTTCGAGCAACAGTATGACACGGTTTTCCTCAGAAGTCTCACTTTCTGGCAATTTGGAGACCTCCTTCAGATTAGGACTCTGCTCTCTATTGTATGAAGAAACCTCCCTTGTACGCAAATCCGCTTCATACTCCTCAATAATATCCGAAGCTTCAGTGACTGTTTTGGCTCCTTGCTTAATCAAGCTCAGCGTGCCTCTACTCTTCGGTGACGTAATGGGTCCGGGAACAGCAAACACATCTCGATTTGCCTCTAGCGCAGCATCAGCTGTAATCAAAGAACCGCTTCTTGCATCTGCTTCGACGACAAGCGTTCCCTTCGTTAGGCCGGCTATAATCCGATTACGTTGTGGAAACATTCCCGGATGCGACCTTGTGCCTGGAGGATACTCTGATACGATCAAGCCTTTGCTAGCCAGCTCTGCAAATAAAGACGCATTTTGGGGAGGATAAATTTGATCGATCGCTGTTCCCAGTACACCAATCGTGTTTCCTCCCCGGCGCAGGGCTGTTTCGTGACAAATACTGTCAATTCCTCTCGCCAATCCGCTAACTATTGTAATCCCTGCATTACATAATCCCTCTGTTAGTATCTCCGCTGCTCTACGTCCATAAGCGGTGGGAACGCGAGTTCCTACCATGGCTACAGAACATGTATGCAAAAGTGATTTATCCCCTATTGTATACATTACCCAGGGTGGATCAACTGTTTCCTTCATTAATAGGGGATAATCCTCGTCCACATAAGTTACCGTTCCAATATCACCGGATTGGACTCGCTGATATCGTTCATGCACCCATTCTTCATCGTAACACTGGGCCGCAATGCGTGCCTGAGCAGGGCTTAACCCTATCTCAATCCATTTTTGTTCGCTAAAATGCAGTAGCTCATGCAATTGATAGTCACTCGACC
This sequence comes from Paenibacillus sp. CMM36, assembly GCF_053570945.1. Classification (NCBI taxonomy): domain Bacteria; kingdom Bacillati; phylum Bacillota; class Bacilli; order Caryophanales; family Paenibacillaceae; genus Paenibacillus; species Paenibacillus sp. CMM36. The sequence continues at coordinate 35,971 of NZ_JBSEDY010000016.1, read as the reverse complement.
AAATACGCTGGATTGTTTTTCTTCCGATTCCCTCTAACTCATGTAAGCCTAACAAAAGCCATCTTTCTTCCAAACTATGGTTCCCCCATTCACGGAAGAGTGAACCCTCCCTTATTTTGTGGCACAATGAGTCATTTTGCAAGCGTTTCCCTGATAAGCCTGTCTTAACGCAAAAAAAGCAACCTTTTCATCCCCTGTTTCAGAAGATAAAAAGGTTGCTTACCTTTCTTTCATTATACACTAGCCTGCGGCAAATTTCGATGCGTTTTATGGCCTGTATATTAATGAAGGAACACGATTTAATGTGTCGTGCACAAATTCAAAATACCACGTGCTTCCAGCACACTTACCAGTGTCGAGCCCATTTCGGAAGGAGTCGGTGCCACCTGGATCCCGCAGGCTTCAAGCGTGGCGATTTTCTCTTTAGCCGTTCCTTTTCCGCCAGAAATAATGGCACCAGCATGCCCCATCCGTTTACCCGGAGGCGCAGTCACACCGCCGATAAAACCAACCACCGGCTTCGTCATATTGTCCTTGATCCACTCAGCAGCCTCTTCCTCGGCTGTACCCCCAATTTCTCCAATCATAATGACAGCGTGAGTGTTGGGGTCCTCATTGAAACGTTGCAAAATATCAATGAATTCCGAACCTTTAACGGGGTCACCGCCAATACCAACAGCGGAAGATTGTCCTATACCCCGGGTCGTTAACTGATGCACTGCTTCATAGGTCAAAGTGCCACTACGTGACACAACACCTACATGACCTGGTAGATGAATGTAACCTGGCATAATACCGATTTTACATTCTCCTGGTGTAATAACACCTGGACAGTTAGGGCCAATCAGAACGGTCTTTTTACCTTCCATAAAACGTTTGACCCTAATCATATCAAGCACCGGAATGCCCTCCGTGATACAAATCACGAGATCTAAATCCGCATCTACAGCCTCCAAAATGGAATCTGCTGCAAAAGCCGGTGGCACGTAAATCACGCTCGCTGTTGCGCCAGTAGCTTCCTTGGCTTCGCTCACTGTGTTAAACACTGGCAATTTGACCTGTTGTCCGTTCTCCAGTGTAATTTCTACCTCGGTGCCCCCCTTACCTGGAGAGGTGCCACCTACCATTTGTGTACCGTAATCAAGTGCACCCTTGGCATGAAACAACGCCGTTTTTCCCGTAATCCCCTGTGTAATCACCTTTGTATGCTTATCGACCAAAATACTCACGATCTTCACATCCCCTATCGTTTATTCGGCATATCGGAATGCAAACAGGCTATTGAACAAGTTCGACGATTTTTTGGGCGCCATCCGCCATAGAATCGGCTGCCACGATATTCAAACCGGATTCCGCTAAAATCTGTTTACCGAGCCCAACATTCGTCCCTTCAAGACGGACAACAAGCGGACGAGTCAGCCCCAACTGTTTGGCAGCCTCCACGACGCCGTTCGCAATGATGTCACACTGCATAATTCCGCCGAAAATGTTCACGAAAATACCTTCTACCTTCGGATCGGACAAAATGATTTTGAACGCTTCGGTTACCTTTTCCGTCGTCGCACCGCCCCCCACGTCCAGGAAGTTGGCCGGATCGCCACCGTAATATTTGATAATATCCATGGTTGCCATCGCCAAACCCGCACCATTGACCATACAACCAATATTTCCGTCCAGAGCGATATAGCTTAGATCGTATTTAGATGCCTCAATTTCCTTCTCATCCTCTTCATCCAAATCACGCAGTTCCAAAATATCCTTGTGACGGAACAATGCATTAGAATCAAAATTCAGTTTGGCATCCAACGCCAGTACATTCCCATCACCCGTAACGACTAAGGGATTGATTTCTGCAATCGAACAGTCCTTGTCCACAAAAGCTTCGTATAGTGCCAACATAAACTTGACCGCTTTGTTTACCAGTTCATTAGGAATATTAATGTCATACGCCAACTTACGGGCCTGATACACCTGAAGCCCAATCGCTGGATCAACAACCGCTTTAAAAATCTTCTCCGGAGTAGCTGCAGCCACCTCTTCGATTTCCGTACCACCTTCTTCTGAGGCCATCATTACGATACGTCCAGTCGCACGATCTACGACAACACCGACGTAATATTCTTTACGAATATCGCAGCCTTCCTCAACCAAAAGGCGTTTGACCTCTTTACCTTCAGGTCCAGTCTGATGCGTCACCAGCACCTTACCCAAAATTTCAGCAGCAAAAGTCCGCACCTCATCCAAACCTTTGGCAACTTTCACGCCACCCGCTTTACCGCGTCCACCAGCATGAATTTGTGCTTTTACCACCGTAACAGCGCTCCCAAGCGATTCTGCCGCAGCAACGGCTTCCTCCACCGTATAGGCAACCTTACCGTTCGGTACAGCCACTCCGTACTGTTTCAATACTTCTTTACCCTGATATTCATGGATATTCATTCTGGAATCCTCCTATCAACATGACTGCAACAAGGGCGGTTCACAAGGAAATCTATACTAAACCTACATCATTGTAACATGTTTTTAAAACGCTTTCCTTATAATTTAACCTTATGAATTACAGTATTTTGATATCATTATCATTCCCAAAATCGAATGTTTGGATATTATTGGATATTATATATAATACAAATTCACACAAAAAAAGCACCTCTACAATATGGGATTACTAATCCGCATTAAGAGGCACTTTATTTCTTCAAGCATGATTAGGTATTTTTTCTTTCAGTGGAGATTAACTCATGCCGTAAGATTCGCAGAGCAACTGAAAATACCTTATGATTTTTCGATTTGTACATTCGCTTGATGAACACGATCGAGCAGATCATTGAATTGGAGCAGAAGCGACCCAAATTGATCATGGGTCATACTTGTTTTTTCCTGGATGCATCCAGGTACAGACAGAGCTTTTTCCCGTAATGCGATTCCCTCTGTCGTCAAAGAAATCAGCACCTTACGCTCATCCTGAGTGGAACGCTTTCGATCGATCAGCCCGGCGTTCTGCAATCTCTTCAATAGCGGAGTTAGTGTGCCGGAGTCCAAATATAGTGCCTCACCTAATTCCTTCACTGTACACTCTTCACGCTCCCAGAGCACGATTAGCACCAAATATTGTGAGTACGTCACACCGAGCTTTTCCAGATAAGGCTGGTATAGCTTCGTAATCTCTCTGGAGCATGCATATATGGCAAAGCATAACTGATTATCAAGTTTCAACGCTGCGTGTTCATTGAAGTTATTTTCCATACTGTCTAGTCACCTACTTTCGTCATTATTTTAGCACATTATATAGCAAAGTACATTCTAATTGCATAAAATACTTTACAAACAATAATTATTTTGATAAATTAAATTGTGTAAAATATAAGTTAAGCGAGAGGCAGTGATTGGATTATGATGACCATTCAACAAAAAATGTATGAAACAACAGTAAAAGCGGTTGGTGGACGTAACGGTTATATCGAGTCTTCTTCCCCTGAAATTCGTTTAGATATTGATACCCCAAAAGAAATGGGCGGCGCAGGCGGTGCTGGTACGAATCCAGAGCAATTGTTCGCAGCAGGCTATTCCGCTTGCTTTGATAGTGCCTTAAATATGGTTGCCCGCATGCAACGTGTTAAGCATGAAGGTACTGAAGTAACGGCTACGGTCCATTTCGGCAAAGTGGAAGACGGTGGTTTCGGAATCGGAGTAAACCTCGACATACTGGTCAAAGGCGTCGATCATGAAACTGCAGTAAAACTGGTGGAAGGCGCGCACGAACAATGTCCATACTCCCGCGCTACCCGCGGAAATATTGAAGTGAAACTGAACGTTTTGTAACATAGAGTTAGAATGAATTTCACAACAAGCCCCTGAACCGTATTGGTCGAGGGGCTTGTTGTTTTTCCATCAAGTAACATGGGAGATGATGCATAATCGTATATACGAAATTGATATACTCATAGTATAATCACTATTGTCATAATCTTTTTTGCTTCTCCAGGTCTTTTTGCCTGGAGCTTTTTTTTGTCCTTATTTCCGTTTTCTCTCGTATACATATCCTTTGGAAAAACTTTTTCATAAAAATGATCGTGCTGTATCTGCTAATTTTATCGCCTTTTTACATTTCGGGAAAATTGGAATTTGCTCTATCCATCTGGCGGTATTGAATAGCTTCAGCCACATGTGAAGTCGTAATTTTCTCTGACTCATGTAAGTCTGCAATGGTGCGGGACAGCTTGAGAATTCGATCATACGCACGCATGCTTAAACCAAGTGCATCCATCGTCTGGTCAAGCAACTCCGCTGCATTTTGTTCTAATACCGCATATTTACGCAGCAGCTGACCGGACAGCTCACTATTCCATGAAAAAGGAAGCTTGCTGTATCTGCGGATTTGTATTGCTCGAGCAGCCAACACCTGCTTTCTCATATCAGCAGACGACAGTGATTCTTTTTCCTCCCGCCAATCCTTCGGCTGCGATACTTCAAGCTGAAGATCGATCCGATCCAGCAGTGGACCGGAAATACGTGAACGGTAGCGGGCTACTGCTGCAGGTGAACAGGTACAGCGCTGATGTTCCGTATCATTTCCGAAAAAGCCACAGTGGCACGGATTTAAAGAGGCAGCAAGTAAAAAATGCGCCGGATACTTAAAAACAGCACGTGAACGACTGATCGTGACATTGTGGTCTTCCAATGGTTGGCGCAGTACTTCTAGTACATGACGGCTAAACTCAGGCAGTTCATCCAGAAATAAAATCCCTCGGTGTGCAAGACTGATTTCTCCTGGTTTGGGTATGCCTCCTCCGCCTACCAATCCAGCAGCAGAGATCGTATGATGAGGCGAACGGAAGGGACGAACATGCATGAGATGGGGCGATGACTCCTTCCATTTTCCTGCTGCGCTGTATACCTTGGTCACTTCTAGCGACTCCTTTTCAGTCAAAGGCGGCAGGATAGAGGACAATCTGCGGATGAGCATCGTTTTTCCAGCACCCGGCGGCCCCATAAGCAAAATATTATGCATTCCTGCTGCAGCAATAACTAACGCACGTTTGGCGTGTAGCTGACCCAGCACATCGCTGTAATCCTCCATATTACTGGCTAGTTCCTCTTGCTCGCACAACGCTATATGCTCTGCTTGGGATAAATGGTCATAGGAATGGATTATAACTTGTTTACTGGCAGTACAATTTTGATTGGTCACTTGGCCGTCCGGGGTGTCTTGTACATGCTCATTAACCGGGATAAGATCCACCAGATGGCGTATAGCGTAAATACGTATATCCGCAATTAGACGAGCCTCGCTTGCGTTTTCTTGAGGAAGCAGCACGGAATCGAATCCTTCTCGCTTGGCCAGATCAACCATAGACAACACCCCATTTACAGGACGAATGCTGCCATCCAGTGCCAGCTCGCCAATAAACAGCGTTCGTTCCCCTACTGGTAAAACAACCTGTCCGCTGGTTGTCAGCAAGCCTAAAGCGATAGCAAGATCAAAAGATGAGCCTTCCTTACGCAAATCTGCAGGAGCTAAGTTAATCGTGACACGCTGGGACGGATATTTGAAACCGCAGTTTTTGATTGCTGCTCTCACACGCTCTACTGCCTCTCGAATCGCTGAATCTGGCAATCCGATAATTGCGGTCTGAGGCAAGCCATTGGACAAATCAGTCTCAACTTCGATCAGAACGCCATCTATCCCATATAGGCAAGCTCCATGTAATTTTCCATACATATCAAAAAAGCACCTCTCCTCATATTGAAATGTCCCTCTCGGGAATCATTGCCTATATGAAAAAAGGTGCTTCCAAATTTTCATTTATTGCAAATATAATGTTCTAATTTTAGCTCCGAACATGCTTTCAAAATTCTTGACTAAGTTTATCTAACGAAAGATTATTTGTCAAACAAGGTCAGCTTATCGGCTGCCGGAGTACGTGGCCTTGATTCTGGGATAACGTCAGGATAGCCTGCATATATCATTCCTATTACCTTCTCACCCGGTTGGATTCCCAAATGTTCACGGAACTTAGGCGAGTATAAAAATGGCTTTGTCACCCAAAACGTTCCGATCCCTTTGCTCCATGCAGCAAGCATAAAGTTTTGAACAAGCGCGCTGACTGCTGCAAAATCCTCATCCCAAACCGCTTGACGCGGATCTTCTTCCATCACCACTAAAAGCTGAATCGGGTTGTGCAGAATTCCACTCTCAAACTTGTTGTCTTTACCAATATCGGCTGCAATGGCTTTTGCAAGCTTTTTCCGTCCTTCGCCAGCAAACAACAAAAAACGCCACGGTTCACGCATTTTATGATTAGGAGCCCACACAGCGACGTCCAACAGTTCTTTAATTGTATCTACCGGAATGGAGTCGGATTTAAATCGTTTAATCGTTCGACGTTCCTGAATTACATCTATGACATGTTCACTAAAGGTATGCTTTGTCACGTAAATCCTCCTTCACAGGTACAACTTCTCGATATTCATTTTAAGATGAAAATGATAACTATTCTCAATAAAATATACCTGTAGCTTTCCTTTCTGTCAACCTGCACATTTGAATTCAGTCCCGCACTCTTACCTTCGCAAAAGCTCTTACTCTTTTAAAATGCACCTATTAAATGGTCCGTAACAACTGCCTTTTCGTCAGTTAATTGTACAGAAATCATGTCAAAGCGGATTGGAGCATCTCCAATCCCATTCATATGCAAATATACAGCAGCTGTTTGGCGAACTTGGGCTATTTTACGCGCAGTAACTGATTCTGCTGGCGTTCCATATTTGGAGCTACTACGACTACGTACCTCAATAAACACGAATGTATGCTCCTGCTTGGCAATCAGATCTATTTCACCACTGCGGCATCGCCAATTACGCTCTATGATACGGTAACCCAAGTTTTCTAAAAACAAAGCCGCTGCCTCTTCGCCCATCGCTCCTTTGGCTTTCCGTTGATCCTTGCCTCCAGCCTTCATCTCATTCCTCATCACCAGTCATCCCTTGATGCAAGTCGATCCATTTGATAAATATAGGTAAGCACCTCTGCCACCAACTGATAGAGCTCAGCAGGGATTTGTTCGTCCAAATCAAGTTTGGATAGTACTTCAACCAGCGCAGCGTCCTCCTGTACCGGAACACCATGTTCTTTAGCTTTTTCTAAAATGCTATCCGCAATACGGCCGCTCCCTTTGGCAACGACAATCGGTGCTTCGCTCTCACCAGGCGTATATTTAAGGGCGACCGCCTTCTTTATGGAAGGAGAAGGAGGCTCCAACGGCTCTTTCATATTTTAAGATCGACTCCTTTATACGGCTGAGGTACATAGCTTTGTACTTCAGAAGAGACGAGGCTGTTCTGTTCAGTCCTTATAGGCATGGGCTCGGTACGAAGCGATAGAAGTTGGTATCCTAGTGACTCCAATGCTGTGTGAATGGACTCACGCCCACTGGTTAACAACGATGCCGCCCATTCATGATCATTATGGAGCTTGACACTTACAATCCGATCTACAACCTGGACATCTACCAGGGTCCGTCCAAGCCCCTTCATGTCCAAATCAAACCAAAGACGACAGTTGGAGGCGTCCAGTTCTCCCCGTTTGCCGCGGCGAGACTGAATCTGGATCGTAGCTGTTTCACGACCGTCCGGTCCAACGAACGGTATAAACATGTGTACTTGTGCAAAAGGCGCCGTTCGGTCTGTATTGAGCAGCAACTGCTGACCTGTCAGGTGCTGTACAACCTGCTGAGCCGCCTCTTTCAAAGCGGGCGGCAGGTCGTCACTGCTCATCAGCTGGAGCAGCGCACCTTTTACGGTGGCTGCGTCTGCTGACACTGTGTCGCCTGACGTAGCCGCTAATCCCGGCAGTGTCTGGGGCATTCCCTCTGGCGACCCCATACGTGCCGTCGCCCCTTGCGCGACCTGTGTAGTCGCGCGGTGCACTTGCTGCTCATGCTCTGCACCGAGCAGCTTCAGTACGCGGCCCACCCACGGATCCTCCGTGGGGGTGAGCTGCGGGCTGGATGCCGCAGGCTGTGAAGCAGCGGCATCCGCAGTCCGCGAGGCGCCAGCCGCCGGCTGCGCTACCTCTCCCGTGGACTGGTCTGGTGCAGCCGTGCTCAGTTCGGGTGGCACGGCTGCACGCAGCTCTTGCAGCAGGAGGCGCAGCCGCTGGAGCGGCGCCTCTGGCGCAGTAACGTTGTTCGCCGCGGATGGTAGCGTAGAGCCAGCGGCTTGCTGTGCGGAAGGACGGTCTGCCATGACTGCGTTTAAGGCAGACTTCGTCCCCGTAGGCTCTGCCGTGGCCGGAGTTGGAGCACCATCGGCATCCTTAAGCTGCGTACCTGCCGCAGTAGCTTGCTGTTGTTGCTCCGCTTTGACGCGGGAGCCGTTTAATGCATCAGCAGCGCCCGATTCAGACGCATTGGCACCAGCATCCAATACCACTGGCGCTCCTCGCCCGCTAACTGCTTGCGGTTCTTCTGAAGCAGTCCCGTTGGATGCAAATGCAGTAGATCCCGCCGAAGTATCCGAATCTGTAGCCAAAACACTCGCTTCGCTTACTGTAGCAGCGAGATTGGCTGCCTGAGTCCCTTTTAACAATTCCTTGCCACCTGTGACTTGTTGTCCTGTTTCTGCCTGTTTTGTAGCAGCAGAGGCAGAAGCATCCTTGGACAATGTTAAAGCTTGGCCTTCCTGTCCATCTGCAATCACCACAGAAGAAGTGCCTGTTGGACTAACTGACGTTCGGTCAGTGCTTTTTATTGTGGCTGCTTCCCCTACTGAACGGTCAGTAGGCGTTCCCTGTCCTTGCTGCTTTAACACCGCTTCAAGTTCTTGCTCCAGCGAAGACAACAGATCATTTAAAGGAGGCCCAAACATCGCTTGACGCAATCCGTTTATGCTTTCTGCCGTCAATGGAAGTCCCCGCTGAAAAGCAACTGCCGCCGCCTGCACAAACGTTCCCAACTGTACATTGCCACTTTGCTTCGCCATAGCTTCTCGCAAAGAAGCCGCATTTTCAGATGTCAACGGCACACCATTCTTTTGCATTGCCTGTATAAGCTCCCTGTTCTGAGCTGTATCCGGCAGTCCCACCGATTCCAATACATCTGTCAGCGCTACGGTTTGCTGTGGTGTATTGGCCACATCGTTCAAAGGTTTAAGCACCGTCATTCCGCTGGGGGAAGCCGGTTGAACCTGAAACGTTGTAGTCTGCCCAGGTTGAAGAGGGGTCTCCAGCTTTGCCCTGACCTGAGAACCTTGTATTTGCAATACAGCCTCGTCGCCGTCCTCAGACACCTTTAATACGACTCCTCTTACGACCTGGCCTGGCTGCATATCAAGTTTTTTTGCCTCTCCCGCCTTCACATCTCCAAGTAATCCCCGAAATACAGATCCGATGTTCATATCGCCCCTCCTCTCACTCTCCCCCTACTCAAAAGGGGCTTATGGTATTAGTTATCCTTTATATCGGCATTGTCCCGATTCATAATAAGTAATCACAGATCAAACAGCGTCGGTTGCTCCGTCAACAGATTTCCCAGAAAGCTGCGTCTATGCATCTTTGTAGGTCCTAGCGCCAAAATTTGTTCCCTATGCAACTTGGTAGCGTAACCTTTATGTATACCGATCCCATATTCCGGATACTTCGCATCCCATTCACCTTTGCACAGCCGATCACGGGTTACCTTGGCGATGATAGAGGCCGCCGCAATAGACTGACTGTTCGCATCTCCTTTAATAATAGAGAGCTGAGGAATAGGCACATCTACCTTTTCTGCATCCACCAGTAAATAATCAGGAGACACATGTAAAGCCTCAATAGCCTGCTTCATAGCCAAACGAGCTGCTTGCTTAATATTGATATCATCAATCGTCTGCGCATCTACATAGCCAACTCCTACAGCAATGGCCTTCTCCATAATCAGCTCGTAGTACGCTTCTCTCTTCTTATCCGTCAATTTTTTGGAATCATCCACACCTTCCAGTAACTCACCCACTGGTAAAATGACTGCTGCGGCCACAACATCACCAAACAGGCATCCGCGACCTACCTCGTCAATTCCTGCAATCCGCTCACAAGACTGCTCCCAGCATTTTTTTTCATAATGTAGCATGTCCTTCACTACAATCTCTTTATCTTCCATATTCAATACCTGCCCATCTATATGTAGTTTAACGCGTCATTCATGCCGTAGCTCTAGCGATTGAATTCAGCTTACCACAGACCTTCATCGTCCAAAACCCTTTTCTAACTGCCTTCAAATACCAAAAAAACCTTCCTCCTCTCCGGAGAGATGGGGAAGGTTCTTCCTTGCCACAAAGTGCTATGTTCTGTATCGGTGTACCTGTAGAATCAGTAAGGAGCTTCCAGACTGAACCGTCCCAGCTTCCCTGCACGCAGCTCACGCAAAATGATTTTTGACGCCTTTTCAAGATCCACACGTCCGCCGCTAACAATACAGCCGCGTTTACGTCCGATCGCTTCCATGACGTTGACAATTTCATCAGGATTTTCTGTATCTTCAGGACGTTTGGTGAGCTCAAAGCGCTCTGCCATTACATCCCAATAGTACTGGACCAAATATTTAGTCGCAAAAAAAGCAATATCCTCGACATTCAGAATTTCTTCCTTGATCGCACCTGTAACAGCCAGACGATAGCCTACATTCTGATCCTCGAATTTAGGCCATAGAATACCTGGTGTATCCAGCAATTCAATTTCACCGATCTTGATCCACTGCTGTGCCTTCGTTACCCCTGGACGGTCACCCGTAGCTGCAATATTACGTCCCGCCATTCGGTTGATCAGTGTCGATTTACCGACATTCGGAATACCAACAATCAACCCACGCATAGGACGCGGGTTCATTCCCTTCCGAATCTGCCGATCTATCTTTTCCTTAAGCAACAGCTTAGCCTGAATCGGGATTTCTTTTAGCCCCGTTCCAGTTGTGGCATCTACTGGTAAGGCCACATGCCCCTGCTCCTTAAAGTAGGCAATCCATTGCTGTGATACTACGGGGTCCGCCAAATCTGCTTTATTCAATATAATCATTCGCGGCTTGCCTTGCAAAATATCATCAATCATTGGATTTCGGCTGGAGAGCGGCAATCGAGCATCAATCAGCTCAATAACCAAATCAATCAGCTTTAATTTTGCTTCAATTTGGCGGCGCGCTCTGGTCATGTGACCAGGAAACCATTGAATCGTCACCGTCATCACCCCATTGTGCGTAACTCCAACTTTTACCCTTAGGCTCTTAGTTAGGATTACGGCAGCTATGCTGCTTATTAGTTATTCTAGTGGTTAATCCACTGCATATCTTTCGCCGGCCAGAAAATAACGTCAGCCCGACCCACGACTTCTTTCAAATCAATATATCCGATCATCCGACTGTCTGTACTATTGGAACGGTTATCTCCCATTACAAAAATATGCCCAGCCGGAACTTTTCCATCCTTAAACTTCTCATTTGGAAAATTTGTAAACTTGTTGTAAAGCTCGCCATTTTGATGCGCTTCTTCCAAAGGAGCTTTCAGGTAAGATTCCTGAATCGGCTTGCCATTTACTGTAATTGTGTCACCTTCTACCTTGACCGTATCTCCTTCAACGGCAATGACGCGTTTGATAAAGTCTCTTCCTTCCTCCGGCACATGAAACACGATCACTTCGCCTGGTCTAGGGGCACGGAAATCATACAAAATCTCATTCACAATGACGCGTTCTCCGGTATGAAAGTTAGGCTGCATCGACGGGCCATCCACAATAAACGGCTTAAAGAGAAGCCAGCGGATTAAAAAGACAAGCACTAACGCAATAATGATGGCCTTGAGCCACTCAAAAATCTCATTTTTTGGTTTACGCTTGGGCGTACCATCCTGATCAGTTGGCTGCTGTACAGCTCCTTGTCCTACTTCTTGCTCCATAGCTCACTGTCCTCTCTTTACGGTCAATAATCCACAGTTCCCTATGTACGTAGAAAAAACGAAAGGAGCTTGTAACCAAGCCCCTTTCGTTATTCGTTGTATTAACGACGAATTTCTTTAATTCTCGCTGCTTTACCGCGCAGTTCACGAAGATAATAAAGCTTCGCACGACGCACTTTACCACGGCGAGCCACGTCGATTTTATCGATTTTCGGGGAATGAAGCGGGAAAGTTCTTTCCACACCTACACCGTAAGAAATTTTACGAACTGTAAAAGTCTCACTGATTCCACCACCACGGCGTTTAATTACAACACCTTCAAACAACTGGATACGCTCACGAGTTCCCTCAATAACTTTCACGTGCACTTTCAAAGTGTCACCAGGACGAAAGTTAGGCAAATCTTTACGCAGTTGTTCTTCAGTGATCGCTTGGACGATATTCATCTATGACTCCCTCCTTCCGTACAGGTGTTCATGCTTCTTCTGGAAACACAACCGTTTCCTTCATCATCCACAGAGGACCACCGTATTACACACAACAGATGTATTGTATCATGGAGGATACCGCATTGCAACAACAAAAAGGGATTTGACCAAACATTATTTAATTGACTTTATTATAGAACAGGTCACTGCCTGCTTTCAAATCCACTCATGTTTAAAGCGTTTTAATGCTTGTCTTCCAAAAAGTCAGCTTTGCGTTGCTCCTCAATCCACACGCGCTCCTTGCCTGTCAGTTCAGCTTGTTCCAATAGATCCGGTCGGCGTTCCATCGTGCGACGTAACGCCTCTTGTCGTCTCCAAGAGTCAATATTGACGTGATGCCCTGACAGGAGTACATCGGGTACTTTCCAGCCCCGAAACTCCGCAGGCCGGGTATAATGGGGGTATTCCAGCAGCCCCGTACTAAACGAGTCCGTTACCGCACTCGTTTCGTTCCCCAGAACTCCTGGAAGCAACCGTGTCACACTGTCAATGACGGTCATGGCTGGAAGCTCACCACCAGTCAATACATAATCTCCGATAGAAAGCTCATCCGTCACCAAATGCTCTCGAATACGCTCATCATAACCCTCGTAATGCCCACATATAAAAATAAGATGGTCCTCTTTAGCCAGCTCTTCCGCTTTCTTTTGCGTAAAAGTCTCGCCTTGTGGACACATCAAAATGATACGCGGAGATTTTATGTCTGTGTTACGTTCTACCCCTTCAAGTTGGTTAACTTCATCGGCAGTCTCTAATGTTGGTTGCTCTGATTTATCCAACAGCGCTTCCACAGCAGCAAAAATAGGGTCAGGCTTCAAAACCATGCCGCCCCCACCGCCATAGGGCGTATCATCCACTTGTCCGTGTTTGTTGCCGGCATACTGACGAAAATTAACCGCTTGCAGTGATACAATTCCCTTATCCCTTGCTTTTCCCAGAATGCTTGCATTAAATACTCCATCAAACATCTCTGGAAACAGGGTCAGCACATCCACCCGCATTACAGCAGACCTTCCATTAACCGTACCGTAACTCGTTTTTCACGCACGTTTACATCCAAAATAACATCTTCTATATACGGCAATAGCAGTTCCTTGCCTTTAGGCATTTTGACTACCCATACGTCATTGGCTCCCGGAGTCAAAATTTCCTTGACCACGCCGAGCTCATTTCCGTCCTCGGTCACCACTTCCATGCCGACTACTTCATGAAAATAGAATTCATTTTCTTCCAATTCGCCTAACCGCTCAGCAGATACCTTCAACAATGTACCTTTATATTTTTCAACTTCATTAATATTGTGATATTCCTTAAATTTAGCGACAACCATATTTTTTTGAAAACGCGCTGTTTCAACAGTTACGGGGATCGGTGCTTTACCTTCAGCCGGAACAATCAAAAGCTCACTGCCTTTTGCAAAGCGATCCTCTGGAAAATCTGTCGTCGTTAATATTTTTAGCTCCCCACGGATTCCATGGGTGTTCACAATTTTTCCGACATTAAACAATTGTTGCATCGTGTTCCTCCTGCTTGTAATCGGTCCCGCTCCATATACATCTTCATCATGTACGAAAAAGGGTTAGGACATACATCCTAACCCACTTTCGTATATCTTTAAGATATGATGTCTACGGTAACCCGTTTATCCATCTTAACGGCTGCTGATGCAACCACAGTGCGAAGCGCCTTGGCGATACGACCCTGCTTACCAATGATCTTGCCTACATCCTCAGGATGTACACTAAGCTCATATACAACAAGCCGATCCTTCTCCAAGGTCTTCACGGTTACATCTTCCGGATGATCGACTAAAGCCTTAGCAATGATTATCACTAATTCTTCCATGGTTGACCCTCCGTATCAGCACCTTATTTCTGTAGTTTAGACTCATGAAACTTTTTCATTACGCCCGCTTTGCTAAGCAAGTTACGGACTGTGTCGGATGCTTGTGCACCATCTTGCAACCATTTCAGCGCTTTATCTTCATCAATTTTTACAACCGCTGGTACTGTGATTGGGTTGTAGTAACCGATTTCTTCGATAAAACGACCGTCACGCGGGGAACGAGAATCAGATACCACGACGCGATAGAAAGGAGCTTTATGTGCACCCATACGTTTCAGACGAATACGAACTGCCACGAAAATTCACCTCCTTCAAAAAGTAGACTGTATATTGTTATCCATAATTCCAAGGGCCTATTGGCCTTAGCGGAAAGGAAACTTCATACCTTTACCCATACTCTTCAACTGCTTCATAGCCTTGTTTTTGCCACCCTTAGGTCCCATCATATCTGAGAACTGCTTCATCATGCGACGCATTTCGTCAAATTGCTTTATCAGACGATTTACCTCAGCCAGTGATGTTCCACTGCCTACAGAAATACGTTTGCGACGGCTATGATTAATCATGTCTGGGTTTTGCTTCTCCTGTGTGGTCATAGAATGAACGATAGCCTCAATTCGGCCCATCTGTTTGTCATCCACTTTGATATCTTTCATTTGCTTCATGTTGCCCATACCGGGAATCATATCAAGAATCTGGTCGATTGGGCCAAGCTTCTTAACTTGATCCATTTGCTCCAGAAAATCTTCGAAAGTAAACTCGGCATTACGCATTTTCCGTTCCATTTCCTTCGCCTTATCGGCGTCGATATTGGACTGCGCTTTTTCAATCAGGGACAACATGTCACCCATACCTAAAATCCGTGAAGCCATCCGTTCAGGATGAAACGGCTCCATCGCATCCAGCTTTTCACCCAATGTAGCAAACTTGATCGGACATCCCGTTACAGCTTTAACCGATAAAGCTGCACCACCACGAGTGTCGCCATCCAGCTTTGTCAGTACAACTCCCGTTAACTCTAGGCTAGTATTAAAGTGCTCCGCAACGTTAACCGCGTCCTGCCCCGTCATGCTATCTACAACCAGTAAAACTTCATCCGGGTTGACGTTGGTATGAATCCGGCGCAACTCTTCCATGAGCTCTTCATCAACATGAAGACGACCGGCAGTATCTATAATAACGTAGTCATTTCCATTATCCTTAGCATGCTGCAAACCCTGTTTTGCGATTTCCACTGGGCTTGTCTGATCTCCCAGAGTAAATACAGGAGTATTAATCTGCTCCCCAAGAACCTGAAGCTGCTTGATCGCGGCTGGTCTATAAATATCACCAGCTACAAGCAATGGGCGATGATTTTGCTTTTGCAGCAATTTCGCCAGTTTACCAGATGTCGTCGTTTTACCTGCGCCCTGGAGACCCACCATCATAATGACCGTAGGCGGTTTGTTTGCTTTGGCAAGCTTGGCCTGACTGCCACCCATCAACTCGGTCAGTTCCTTGTTCACGATGTCGATGATGACCATGCCTGGCGTAAAGCTGTCCATCACTTCCTTACCAACGGATTTCTCCTTTACCTTGGCAATAAAGTCCTTTACAACCTTGAAGTTAACGTCCGCCTCAAGCAAAGCTAATCGTACTTCGCGCATCGCCTGAGCTACATCATCCTCAGACACTTTTCCTTTACCGCGCAGTTTACTGAATACATTTTGCAAGCGAGTCGATAATCCTTCAAATGCCATACTTTCGCACCTCCTTGTCTACCAGGGTTGTTTGTTCTTAATCTATATGTCCTACAGTTCCTGCAGGCGATTTACAATTTGATGGACATGTTGCAGAGTGCCTTCATCGGACTCACTGATTTTACCGAATGCCTCATACAACGTCTTATTTAATTCATCGAGATCTTGGATTCTGCGCTCATACTTACTTAGCAAACCAAGCTTTTCCTCGTACATTTCCAATACCTGTTCAGCACGTTTAATATGTTCATATACTGCCTGACGGCTAATTTGAAATTCCGATGCAATTTCCCCTAAAGAAAAATCATCATGGAAGTAATATTTTAAAAACATCTGTTGCTTCTCTGTAAGCAGAGGTTCATAGAAGTCAAACAGTCGGTTAATCCGGTTTGTCTTTTCCAGCCGATTCTCCTGACTCATCTTGTATACCTCCATCGTCAAGGAAAAACACTTTACAGTTCTTTTCAACGTTCCTTATGATACCTAAAAGAAAAGAAGATGTCAAGCGTTATCCCTTGTCATACAAAAAAAAGCCGATCCACTGTCCTTAAACGGAAGTACGGATCGACTTTTTACCCATTGTTACTTAAACCCTTACCGGAGTAAGATACAGCAGAACAGCCAGAAAATGAAGTATGCTGCCTGCCAGAACAAACAGATGCCAGATCGCATGGTGATATGGAAATGCCCGCCACACATAGAAAATCGTGCCCAACGTATACATAAGGCCACCTACGAACAATAACGTCATCCCTCCGGCGGGAACAGTCGCAACCAGAGGATTCCAGGCAATGGTGATGAGCCAGCCCATCACAATGTAAAACACGGTAGACATAAACAGGAAGCGCTTGGTGAAGAACGCCTTGAACAACACACCGAACAGTGCAATCCCCCAAATCACTCCAAACAGTGTCCATCCCAGAGTACCTCGCAGTGCAACGAGCATAAACGGGGTGTAGCTACCTGCAATAAACAGGTAAATGCAAGAATGATCGAATATTTCGAACAAATCCTTCATTTTTCCTTCACGCAGGCTATGAAGCAACGTTGAATTGGTGTACAACAACAGCATCGTAATCCCGTAAATCGTAAAGCTGACGACATGCCAAGTGGTTCCTTTCATGCTAGCAAAAACAATAAGCAACACAAGCGCTGCCACGCTTAAAACGGCTCCAATTCCATGTGTAATGGCGTTGGCTACTTCTTCCCGTCGGGAGTAGGTATAGGTGTTTGCCATCGGTTTTTCACCCGGCTTCCTGATTTATATTTTACATACAAGATACATTACATATACGACATCGACAGACCTCTTGCTTTCATTATACATCTGGGCAAACTTGAACAGCAACAGGATGGCTACTTAGTTATCCCAAACGTAGCATGAAAGCCCACTTTAAACGTATCAGTTCTGTTCTTCCTCGCCTGTAGCAGTTGCTTCGACCGTCTCTTCCTGAATCAACCCCGCGAACAACGCATGAACGAATTGCTCGGAATCAAACGGTTGAAGATCATTCACTTTTTCACCTAAGCCCACCAGCTTAACAGGCAAATTCAGCTCCTGACGGATGGCCACAACAATCCCGCCCTTCGCTGTACCATCCAACTTCGTTAGTACCAGCCCGGTTACACCGCTTTTCTCACCAAACAGCTTGGCTTGGTTAAGTGCATTTTGTCCAGTCGTCGCATCAAGTACCAACAACACTTCATGAGGAGCATCTGGAATTTCGCGTTGAATCACACGGAAAATTTTGTTCAGTTCCTCCATCAGATTGCTTTTATTCTGAAGACGTCCTGCGGTATCACACAACAAAACATCCACTTGTCGCTGCTTGGCAGCCTGTACGGCATCAAACATAACTGCAGCCGGATCGGAACCGGATTGCTGCTTAATAACCTCTACACCTGCCCGCTCGCCCCATACCTCCAACTGTTCGATCGCACCCGCCCGGAACGTATCTCCGGCAGCCAATAATACTTTTTTTCCCTCTTGTTTAAAACGATGAGCTAACTTGCCAATGGTTGTCGTTTTGCCGACGCCATTGACTCCCACGAATAGAATGACTGTAATTCCGTCAGGACTCATTTTGAGCTGACTGTTGTCATTCCCCCGCAGCAACTCGGACAGCTTTTCCGACAATACAGGCTGTAATTCGGATGCATCCTCAATTTTGCGCTTTTTCACTTCTTCTCGCAGGTCTTCAATGAGGTTCATAACCGTGTTGACGCCTACGTCCGCTCCGATCAGAATTTCTTCCAGTTCCTCATAAAATTCCTCATCAATCTTTTTACGGCGAATCATCAAGTCCGTTACTTTTTCAACAAAACCTTTACGCGTTTTTTCCAAACCATCTTTGAACTGTTTTGTGACCGATTCAGTTTTGTTTGCAATGCTTTCCTTCAATTTCCTAAAGAAACTCATGGATTCCCTCCGTTGGTCTGAAAGTATGTTGTTTAATGTCAGGCAATCTCAGCTTCATCGTTGTCCAGCTTGACAGATACGAGTTTGGAAACCCCGCCTTCCTCCATCGTAACCCCGTACAGCACATCAGATTCTTCCATTGTGCCCTTGCGGTGTGTGACTACAATGAACTGTGTCTGCTCCGAGAATTCTCGTAAATACTGGGCAAAACGCACCACGTTTGCTTCGTCCAATGCAGCCTCTACTTCATCGAGTACACAGAATGGAACAGGTTTAACGTGTAAAATGGCAAATAGTAACGCCATCGCTGTTAACGCACGCTCACCGCCCGACAGTAGCTGCAAGTTTTGCAGTTTTTTGCCCGGTGGCTGAGCTACGATGTCAATTCCCGTCTCCAATAAGCGTTCCGGGTCAAGTAACACGAGATCAGCACGTCCGCCTCCGAACAGCTTGGAGAATACCGTTCCAAATTCGCGCCGAATAGCATCGAACGTAGTCTTAAAGCGTTTGGACATTTCTTCATCCATTTCACGAATAACCTGATAAAGTGTTGTCTTGGCCTCCACCAAATCAGACTTTTGCTCATCAAGAAACGTATAACGCTCATGCACACGCTGGTATTCATCAATGGCGCCCAGGTTCACCTCACCCAACGCGGAAATACCACGTTTGAGCCTTTCTACCTCGCTCTGCGTGCCTTCAATATCTTCCGGTATAGGGTAACGCTGCTTGGCTAACTCATAGCTGAGTTCATAATCATCACTTAATTTTTTCAGTACGTTTTCCAGCTCCACATCAAGCCGATTTACTCCAATTTCCGTTTGACGAAGCAACTCCTCCACTGACTTGAGCTGAATTCGCTGTTCTTTCGTGTCGTTCTCAGCCACTTCAAGCTTTTTGGACAAGCTACTGCGTGCAGCCCGCTTGAATTCCAGTTGTTGTGCAGCTTCTTCTTTTTTCAAACGGTATTGATTGAGATTTTCAATCTGTTTCACAGTCTCCTGCTCATTGGTCAGCAAATCTGCTTCAATGGAAGCTAGTAAGGTCTTGTTTTGTCTCGAATCCTTACCAAGAGTATCATAATCCCCACGCAATCTGCGCAACTGCTCTTCCAATGAAAAGCGTTCCTGGTCCAGCTTTCCTTCTCTTACTTTGAGATTCGTGAGCTCTCCCTGCAACTGCTCTTTGGCAGATTCGTTGGCTTTACGGGCGAATTCAGCAGCGTGAATGGCCTGATGCGTTTTCTTTTCTTCTTCCTCCAGCGCAGCTAACTTTACCAACGCTTCTTCCCGGGAAGTTTCCAGCTCCTTGATTTCCTGATCAAAGCCCTTTTTCTCCTGACCAGACGCAGCGACCTGTTCCAGAACATGACGAAGTTCATGCTCCAGTTGTTTGAGCTCCATAGCCATCTGCTGCTCTTCACCACGCTTCACATCACCGCCCTGACGTAGCTCGTCCAGACGGATCTGTGTCTCTTCCAACTGGCGTTTGGTATCTATTGCACTCTGGCGCAACCTTGCAATTTGCTGCTCCGTATCTACAATGTCTTGATCCAACTGATCCAACTGACGTTTGCGTCCAAGCAGATTAGCATTTTTCTTGAACTGGCTTCCCCCAGTCATGGAACCCCCTGCATTGACAACATCGCCTTCCAAAGTGACAACGCGGTATCTATATTGGCAACGGGCCGCAATACGGTTTGCATCTTCCAATGTACGGGCAATGACCACATTCCCCAACAAACTGCCTACAATTCCAGCATATCGATCATCGTACTGAACAAGATCAGCACCGATCCCGACAAAGCCCTCAGCTCCTTCTGCAATTTGGCGTTCCCCTGCGCCGATTTGACGCGGGCGGATAACATCCATAGGCAAAAATGTCGCTCTGCCCAGTTGACGTTGCTTTAGAAAACTGATTGCCTGTCTGGATACGGATTCATTTTCCATCACGATATGCTGAACTGAAGCACCCAAAGCAGTTTCCATTGCCTGCTCTAAATGCTCAGGCACCCGAATCAGCTCTGCTACCGCTCCATGCACACCGTGCAAGGTTTCTTTTCGTGCAGCCTTCAATACCTCTTTAACTCCAAGCATGAAGCCGTCAAAGTCATCCTGCATTTCCTTCATTGTATCTCGCCGTGAAATTTGAGCCTCACGTTTTTGTTCCCATTTACGAACTGTACCCTGGTTTTCTTCCAAAAGTTTTTGCAGGGCCTGGTACTTTTCACTTCCCTGAATATAGCCACTACGCAAACTACTGATTTCCTGCCCCAGCTTCTGAACCGCAGCTTCCAATCCCTTTTTGCGCTGTTCAAGTTGTACTTTCTGGGCTTCCCATTTGCCGGATTCGTCACTTACGCGAGTCACACGCCGTTCCAATGCTTCCTTCTGTTGGTCTGTATAACGGATTTCGTTACGCGCCTGCGCCATCTGATTCATCAGCTCCAGCAGACCACCCTTTAGACTTTCTTCCTGCTCCTGGCTGATTCCGCCTGTAACTCCAATCAGTTTGGCCTCTTCGTCAGACAGCCGCGCACGCAACTCGTCAAGCTCTACATTCAGTGCAGACAGCTTTTCGTTCAGCTGATCCAGTTCACTCTTGCGCTCGGAATGCCGTGATTCGCTTGTACTAAGTGATAAGATCAGTTGTTCCCGATTAGCCGCCAGATTGCGTGTGCGCTCTTTGAGCAATTCGCCGTAGCCTTCACTTTTCTCCGTCGCTTCACTGTATTGCAGCAGATCCCTTTGCAACTGTTCTACTTGCTCTTCCAGCTGGCGTAATTCGTTGCGGTCGCTTTCCAGCATCGCATCATGGCGGGATACCACCGTGGACAACTGAAGTTGCTCCTGCTGCAGCAAAGCTAATTTGGAAGTCGCATCGCTCCACGAAGTATGAATTTGTTCAATTTGATGGACGTACATAGAGATTTCTTTTGATTTCAATTCACCGCGTAGCTCTTTAAAATGAATCGCCTTTTCAGACTGCTCCTTAAGCGGTCCAATCTGATCCTCCAGTTCACTAACTAAATCGTGAATACGCAGCAAATTTTGCTCCGTCTCATCCAGCTTGCGAACCGCATCTTTTTTACGGGATTTATATTTTACGATACCCGAGGCTTCCTCAAAAATACCTCGACGATCCTCAGATCGAGTACTTAGGATTTCTTCAATGCGTCCCTGCCCAATAATGGAATAAGCTTCTTTACCAATCCCTGTATCCATAAACAGCTCTGTAATATCTCGGAGTCTGCATGATTGCCGATTAATGAAATATTCACTATCCCCACTTCGATGTACACGTCGCGTTACCGTAACTTCACCAAAATCCAGAGGCAACGCCTGATCTTCATTATCCAACGTAAGCGATACTTCACCGTAATTAACAGCCTTACGAGCATCACTACCTGCAAAAATAATGTCCTCCATTTTGCCGCCACGCAGTGATTTGGCACTCTGTTCGCCCAGCACCCAACGAATCCCGTCGGAAATATTACTTTTTCCGCTTCCGTTGGGTCCGACGACTGCCGTAATGCCGCGGACAAATTCCATTTCCGTTTTATCTGCAAACGATTTGAAGCCCGCCAGCTCAATGCGCTTTAAAAACATGCTCAATCTCACCTCTAACATTTCAAATATGCTTGTACAACACCGTTTACCTGATTGATATGAATTATCCCTATTGTAGCATAAACTAGCTTGTTTAAAGCACAGTACCAACACTCACATTACACCAGCAAGCCACGAAAAAAGAGCAAAACGCAGTCCATTCGCCATTACGGGCCGGGACTCCCCGCGGACTGCCCTTTGCTCTTACTTTGTGCCCCCTGCTTGCGTAACCCGTCCGGGCTGCTCAGGTACCGATTACGATTCTGCCAGCTTCAAACGGTTTAAAGCTACTGCCGCCGCTTGCTGCTCTGCTTCTTTTTTGGAGCGCCCCGTACCTGCCCCTAGCCGTTCGCTGTCCATATATACCTCGGCTACAAACTCGCGCTCATGGGCTGGTCCGCGCTCCTCTACAATCTTGTATTCAAGCATCCCCATGTTATGATGCTGTGTCAGTTCCTGAAGCTCTGTTTTGAAATCACTCATCTGAAGTTTACCATTTAATACAATTTGAGGAAAAATATAATGTTCCAGAAACGAACGGACGGCCTCCAGACCCTGATCCAAATAAAGCGCACCTACGAACGCTTCGAATACATCAGCCAACAGAGCCGGACGAGTACGTCCACCTGTCAACTCTTCACCTTTTCCAAGCAGCACATATTGCCCGAACTCAAGCCCGACAGCAAACTTCACCAGAGAAGGCTCACAGACAATAGCTGCACGCAGCTTGGTGAGTTCGCCTTCGGGTCGGTTAGGGTACTGATTGTACAATTGCTCGGACACCGTCAATTCCAGAACAGCGTCACCTAAAAATTCAAGACGCTCATTGTCTGCATGCTGACTGAACCGATGTTCGTTTACGTAGGAAGCGTGCGTAAACGCCTGCTTCAGAAGCTGCCGATTGTTGAATTGAATATGAAGTTTCTGCTGTAATTGCTTCAAGTCTCCACTCAACGAACTGACCCCTTATGCTTCATATTTTTTTAGAATAACCGTAGCATTGTGACCGCCAAAACCAAAGGAATTGGACATAACCACATTCAGTTCCGCTTTTCTCGGCTTATTAGGTACATAATCAAGATCGCATGCCGGGTCTTGATTATCCAAATTAATCGTTGGCGGAATCGTCTGATGCTGAAGGGCGAGACCACAGATCACGGCTTCAACGCCGCCCGCTGCACCCAATAAATGCCCTGTCATCGACTTAGTTGAGCTGATCGCTACCTTATAGGCATGATCTCCAAGCGTTTTCTTAACTGCTTCCGTTTCGGATTTATCACCGACTGGCGTAGACGTACCATGTGCATTGATATAATCAATCTCTTCAGGATTCAATCCAGCGTCACGGATCGCCATTCTAATGCAGCGTGCTGCTCCCTCTGGATCAGGCTCTGTCATATGATGAGCATCGCCAGAAAGACCGTAGCCAATCACTTCACCGTAAATACGCGCACCACGCTTCAAAGCATGATCCAACGATTCCAGAATAAGAACACCAGAGCCTTCGCCCATAACAAACCCGTCTCTTTCGGTATCAAAAGGGCGGCTTGCCTTTTCAGGCTCGTCGTTACGCGTGGACATCGCTCGCATGGAACAAAATCCAGCCATACCAATCGGACGGATAGTCGCCTCAGCTCCTCCGCAAATCATGGCGTCTGCGTCACCGCGCTGAATCATGCGGAAGGAATCGCCAATAGCATGACTGCCCGTGGCACAAGCCGTAACTGGTGATGTATTTGGGCCTTTAGCACCGAGCGAAATCGACACTTGACCGGAACCCATATTAGCAATCATCATCGGGATGAAGAAAGGGCTTACGCGTTTAGGTCCTTTTTCAATCAGTGCGTTGTGCTGATCTTCCCAAGTTCCCAATCCGCCAATACCGGAACCGACAGATACACCAACACGCTCAGCTTCCGCATTTTCTCCGATTACAAGTCCGCTGTCCTCAAGCGCCAATTTACTAGCAGCAACCGCAAACTGCACAAAGCGGTCCATTTTACGCGCATCCTTACGTTCAATATAATCCTCTGGATTAAAATCTTTAATGGAAGCGGCTATTTTCGTAGTGTACTCACTTGTATCGAAAGCTTCGATTTCACTGACGCCGGATTTTCCGGCCATCAGATTATCCCATAGTGTGTTCAAATCCTGTCCCAGCGAAGTGATTACACCCATTCCTGTTATGACAACACGTTGTTTCAAAGATAATCACCTCTATGTCTACTGCATATTGTATTTTAAGACCGCACACTTTTGTGCGTAAAAATAATATAGAATCAACTAAAGTTAGTAATGCGGCATACTTCTCAGCCTTTGACTAAGTTAAGCTGAACCAAACTCAAAAACACGCAGCAATTCCGCCTTTAGTTCAATCTGTATAATTAGGAGAAAGTCCCGCCTGTAACAGAACGGGACTTTTGATGACATGAATTAGGTATGAGATTGTATGTACTTCACAACTTCACCTACAGTTGTAATTTTCTCTGCATCTTCATCAGAGATTTCCATATCAAACTCATCTTCCAATTCCATTACCAATTCAACTACATCGAGAGAATCAGCGCCTAAATCATCTTTAAAAGATGCTTCAAGTGTAACTTCGGCTTCGTCGGCTCCCAAACGGTCAACGACAATGCGTTTTACGCGCTCCAATACATCGGACATCCGGCTCACCTCCTCTTAGGTATTATACGAAAATTACAATTAAAATGCCATAGAAGAGAGTTTTCTTTGACAACTCTTCATCGGGGCATGCAGATTGGCAACATGCTACTACATATACATGCCGCCATCCACATGCAAAGTCTGGCCCGTCATATATGAGGAAGCATCCGAGGCCAAGAACAGCACCACGTCAGCAATTTCCTCAGGCCGTCCAAGACGGGCCAGCGGAATACCGCTAAGCATATTGTCACGCAAATCATCAGCCAGTACCTGTGTCATCTCAGTATCGATGAATCCGGGAGCTACACAGTTCACTGTAATACCTCTCGATGCAAGCTCTCGAGCAGAGGATTTGGTAAGACCAATCACCCCTGCTTTAGCAGCAACGTAGTTGGCTTGTCCTGCGTTGCCAAGGACACCAACCACGGAGGAGATATTGATAATTCGGCCAGAACGCTGTTTCATCATTGGACGTGTTGCCGCCTTAAGACAATTAAACACACCCTTCAGATTCGTTTCGATCACCTGATCGAATTCCTCTTCCTTCATGCGCATGATTAAATTATCTCTTGTTATGCCGGCATTATTCACCAGGATGTCAATCTTGCCCCAAGCGCCAATCACATCCTTGATCAACTGATCTGCTTCGTCAGCGCGACCGACATTAGCCTGAACTGTAATAGCCTCCACACCTTTGGCACGAATCTGCTCAGCTACCTCAGTCGCAGCCGCTTCACTGCCAGCATAGTTTACCGCCACATTAGCGCCTGCATCAGCCAGCGCCAGCGCGATACTACGGCCAATTCCGCGCGACGCTCCCGTAACGAGCGCCGTTTTTCCACTTAATGGCTTAGACATCATAGTCCTCCCTTGCAAGTATATAACCCGTTAAGGCAATGATTATACTTTTAACGGGCCTCCAAGGCTTCCGTTACAGAAGCAATCGACTCCAGGCTACTTATATTATACAGCTTAACCGTTTTGTCGATTTTTTTAACCAGTCCAGTCAAAACACTTCCCGGTCCAAACTCAACAAAAGTGTCAACACCTTGTTCCAGTAGCCATGCTACACTGTCTTCCCACAGTACCGGAGAATAGACCTGATCCACCAACAGTTGGCGGATTTCACTCCCCTCACGTACAGGTTTAGCTGTTACATTAGCCACCACCGGAATCTGAGCTTCAGAGAAAGTTACAGTCCCCAACTTGTCTGAGAGCTTGGTCGCTGCTTCCTTCATCAATGACGAGTGGAAAGGACCGCTAACCTCCAGAGTAATAGCACGCTTGCCGCCTGCTTCCTTCACACGTTCAGCGACAGCAGCTACGCCCTCCTTCGTACCAGATACAACAATTTGTCCAGGACAATTGATATTAGCTAGTTCGACCAGTTGACCAGACTCCGTAATATCACGGCACAATGCTGTCAATGCTTCACGATCAGCTCCCAACACAGCAGCCATACCGCCTTGTCCATCAGGAATAGCCTGTTCCATAAACTGACCACGTGCACGAACAGTCTCAACCGCATCCGCAAATGCAAGGACACCTGAAGCAACTAGCGCGCTGTACTCTCCTAGACTGTGTCCAGCTACATAATCGGGATGAATGTCCATTTTTTCCTTGAACGCTTCATACAGCGCAATGCTCGCCGTTAACAGTGCAGGCTGCGTATTGGATGTTTGCTTCAAAGCTGTGTCTGGCCCTTCAAAAACCAGTGTGCTTAGTGCGAACCCTAACCGTTCGTCCGCTTGGCGAAATACTTCTGTTGCAGCTGGAACTGCTTCATAAGCATCTTTAGCCATACCTACAGCTTGTGAACCCTGACCGGGGAATATAAATGCCGTTTTGCCCATCGTGTATGCACCTCTCTATATCCAATGCTTGTCCTGTAAAACACTACACAAATTCAATATTATATCAAAAATTCCATCTTATTACCAGACAAGAACCGACGCTCCCCAGGTCAAGCCACCGCCAAAGCCCACCATTAATACACGGTCGCCTTCCTTCATGCGGCCTTCCTCAGCTGCTTCTACTAGGGCGAGAGGGATTGATGCTGCGGATGTATTCGCATATTTATGAACATTAACAACTACCTTTTCCTCTGGCAAATCCAGACGTTGCATCGCCGATTGGATGATGCGAACATTGGCTTGATGTGGAACGAACAGATCAATATCATCTTTGGACAGCCCTGCTTTTTCCAACACATCAACCGTTGCCGTTCCCATAACACGAACCGCGAACTTGAACACTTCGCGTCCGTTCATGTAAATATAGTGCTGTTTATTCTCCAGTGTGTCTGCACTCGCAGGCAAACGCGAGCCACCAGCTTCCAGCTTAAGCAAGGTTCCACCTGCGCCTTCAGCCCCGAGATCAAAGGATTGGAATCCTCTGCCTTCAGGCACTTCGCCAATCACTACAGCTCCTGCACCATCTCCGAATAGGACACAGGTATTGCGGTCGGTATAATCTGTAATCCGAGAAAGACAGTCTGCCCCAATGATTAACGCATTATTATAAATACCTGTCTTAATGAAGCTCGTTGCCGTAGCCAGTCCGTATACAAAACCCGAGCATGCCGCAGACAAATCGAAAGCCGCTGCGCCTTTGGCTCCCAGTTTGTCCTGAAGAATGCAGGCAGTTGACGGAAACGCCATATCCGGTGTAACCGTAGCTACAATAATTAAATCCAGATCCTGTGCCGTCATACCCGCGGACTCCAACGCCTTAATTGCTGCTTCATAAGCTAAATCAGATGTAGCCTGCTCTGGAGCTGCAATATGGCGCTCCTGAATCCCTGTACGGCTGACAATCCATTCATCACTTGTTTCTACGATTGCTTCCAAATCTTTATTGGTCAGAATTTTCTCAGGTACGTATTTCCCTGTTCCGATAACACCAACCGGCCGTAATTTATTCATATCGTCACTCACTTCCTGCTGATTTCCTTGGATATACTTTCCACCAACCGGTTTTGCAAGGCCGTACGAGCCTGCCTTACCGCATTTTTGACGGCAACGCCGTCAGACGAACCGTGACTTTTCAGGACGAGTCCACTCAAACCCAGCAAAGGAGCCCCGCCATGCTCTTTATAATCCAATTTACCTTTCAGACTGCGGAGCTCAGGCATAATCAAGGCTGCCGCAAGCTTGGTCTTCAAGGATTTGGTGAATTGCTCTTTTAAGAGAGAAAATATGGCCCCCGCTGTACCCTCTAGTGATTTTAGCATGATATTTCCAGCAAATCCATCACACACCAGTACGTCGCAATTCCCAGTTAACACATCTCTCGATTCAACATTACCCACAAAATGGACAGGTAACTGCTCAATAAGTGGAAATGCCAACTTCGTCAGTTCATTGCCCTTCCCAGCTTCGGTCCCCACATTCAGCAGACCCACCCTTGGAGAAGCCACACCGTGAACTTTCTGACGATACAAGCTCCCCATCAGTGCATACTGGGCAAGATGCTCAGGCTTGGCATCCATATTGGCTCCCAAGTCAAGCGCCAGAATACCCTGATCGTCAATCGTCGGTATCATCGGCGCGAGAGCCGGACGTTCAATGCCCTCCATTCTTCCAACCACCAGCAACCCCGTGGTCATTAGCGCGCCTGTATTACCTGCAGATATCATGGCATCCGCTTCGCCTTCTCTGACCATTCGACCAGCTACGACCATTGAAGCATCCTTTTTGCGGCGCACTGCCTTTACAGGCTCGTCCTGCGCATCTATCGTTTCGGATGCATGGCGAATGCTGAGGTTCGTCGGCAACGCTCTACCATTCAGAACCGATTCAATTCGTTCCCGGTCACCAACCAGCGTAATGTCCGTATCCTTCCATTCCGCCGCCGCAGATAGCGCGCCCTCTACTGTCGCCTCAGGAGCATTATCTCCCCCCATGGCATCAATGGCGATCCGCATGCTGACTTCCTCCTTCGCTATACTCTTCCTCCGTGGAGCGATAAATGACAAAGTTGCCTTGGAACACCATTTCTTCTCCTACGTAGGCGAAAACTTCCACTTTAGCCTTCCCTTTTTGTTCTGGATTTGAACGTACATATGCCTTGGCAATGCACTTTTCACCTAAATGAACCGGGCGGACAAAGCGTATATCCGCTGATGCAGTCAATGCTATCTCATCATTAATCACAGCAACGGCCAATGAATTGGCCTGAGCAAATACATAATGCCCCCGCGCAATGCCAGTACGCGAAAAAACATGTTCCTCTTTAATCTCAAAAATCGAAATACCGCTTCGATCCAACTGCAGATCAACGATATCCCCGATCACTTCATGCAAAGGCAAGGAACGAACCTGGTCGTAGGAGCGCTCAGCCATCAGCTTTAGCCGTTCCCGCAATTCCGGGATTCCCAGCTCCATCCGGTCCAGCCGAATAGTCTGAATACTCACCTTCAGCTGTCTTGTCAATTCCTGATCCGTTACGAATGGATTATCATCAATTAATTGAGTCAGCCGCTGCTGTCTCTGTCTCTTCGGCAAACGTTCGATGTCAGTGACGCCTCCTTTCCCTACAATAAACCATCATTCAGACGACAGTTCGGGTTACTTTACTTCACTTTCTAACGGCGAAACTTCAAGCCGATTTGTCTTCTTGTATGTATAAAGGAACCCCTTCGGCCCTTCTTTCTTAGAACCTGGTACTAAAACAGTATATAGCATGCTGACGTAAAAAGGAAGCATGCAGACAAAAAAAGTAGCGCCTCACTGAAGTGAAGCGCTACTTTTTCTGCGAAGATTCCAAAGAATCCGCTTATCGGACATTATTGAGAGATGATCTCTCTAGCTTTGTACGTTCCGCAAACTTTGCACACATGGTGAGCAAGTTTCAATTCGCCGCATTCGGAGCATTTCACCATACCTGGTACTGCCAGTTTAAAGTGAGTACGACGTTTGTCGCGACGAGTTTTGGATGTTCTCCGTTGAGGTACTGCCATTATTCCCACCTCCTTAACCAGATCAACCCCGCATAACGGGTATGACTTCTTATCTCATTCAAGACTGAAGAAAATGCCAGAAGCAATTATCTTACAGCCGGTGAATCAAGCCTGCAACATCCACGCATCGGTTCTGTAACTTTCCGGCACAAGCGGATGATGATTTTTCAGAATTGAACTCAATTCTCATTTAAAAAAATCCTTAAGCCCTGCCAGACGCGGATCAATCTTTTCCGTATCGCCATCGCTACTGTCATCGGAGCCAATACTCCAGTTTTGTCCGGTCTTTGGTGCGATTCCCTGACAATCCTCACTGCACAAAGGCGCAAACGGCACATGCAGTACAAACAGTTCTTCACAATACGGTGCAATGTCGAAGGAGTCCTCCGTCACTGCGATAAAATCGCCATCTTCATCCTCCTCTTCAACACTCGAAGAGGTTTGCTTGAACCGTTCACGGAATTCAATCTTTAAATCCTCGTGCATCGGGCTTAAACAGCGTGAGCAGAGCATGTCCAGACCTGCGGTCAACGTGCCTTCCACGCTCATCAACCCTTGACCCAGACTAACGGCGACCAAGTCGGTCTCCAGCGGGGAAACGGCCGTAACATCAGCACGATCATCCACCAATTCACTCACATTAAGAGATTCACGGATAGGAAAAGGACCGTCACTTGTTGCTACTTTGCGAAAAAATAGTTGCATCACTATCACTCCAAACAAACAAAAATTATTATACCGACTGATCGAGTCGTTTGTCAACACCTTTCACTTTACACCACTCACAAATCCACCGGTTTTCCAATGGTTCGACAAGTTTTATGCAGAAGCAAAAATGCATTGTGCTAAACATGTACTGATGAGTATTCGTACCCCCGCCACTCTTCGTGTACAATAATGCGAGTATAAAGCTTTTTCGTCCAGGTCTCAATGGTCTTGTTCATGCCGATGCTGAAAAATCAGTATAGCTGCCCTGAAAACAATCATTCACGGGTACTTAACCATTATTGTCAAAATAGTTATCCAATAAGCTACTATAAGAAAGGAGCCGACATACGGTCTTGAAAACACTCGGTATGATTGTAGAGTACAATCCCCTGCATAACGGACATGTCCATCACTGGGAGGAATCTCTTCGCATCACTGGTGCACAGCGCACAGTGGCTGTGATGAGTGGTCCTTTCCTTCAGCGAGGTGAACCCGCGATTACAGACAAATGGTCCCGCACCGAAATGGCACTCGCCATGGGTGTGGACCTCGTTCTGGAGCTGCCTGTGGCCTATGCCGTCCAGCCTGCAGAATGGTTTGCCCGCGGAGCAATCGCCCTGCTCCATGCGACAGGCATCGTAGACGCGCTCTGCTTCGGCAGCGAGAGCGGAGACATCGCCCCGCTGCGCGCGCTGGCCCGCGTGCTGGCGGCAGAGCCGGCCGAGCTCAAGGCCGGCATCGCGCAGCGCCTGAGTAGCGGCGCGAGCTATCCCGCTGCCTACGCGGGAGCCGCAGCCGCGCTCGCGGCCGAAGGAGCGGACGGCGCTGCGCTCGCCGCCCTCATGCAGCAGCCCAACAATACGTTGGGGCTGCATTACTTGATTGCGCTGGAACGGCTGGGCAGCACAATCAAGCCCTTCACGGTAGCCCGCACGGGATCGGGCTACCATGAAGCCGTGGCCCCTGCGGACGGAGTCATCGCCAGTGCCACGGCCATTCGCCGTCTGCTGCTGGACGGCGGGCCGGAGGCCGCGTCGCCATACATACCTGCGGCGACACTGGGGATTTTGCGGCGCGAGTGGCAAGCCGAACGCGCTCCGCTGCATTGGGAAGCGTTCAGCCAGCCGCTGCTGAACGCCCTGATCACACGTAGCTCGCAGCAGCTGGCGGAGCTGCACGAGGTCACCGAAGGGCTGGAGCATCGTCTGCGACAATCGCTTTACACGCTGCCCCAGCCCTCTGTGGAGGCCCTGCTCGCCGCGATCAAGACAAGGCGCTATACTCGTACGAAGCTCCAGCGGATGTGTGCACATATTTTGCTAAATCATGCCAAAGCCGATATGACTCCGGCTGAGCTGGCGAAAGGTCCGGGCTATATCCGCGTGCTTGGCTTTAACAGGGCTGGACGCGAACTGCTGGCACGTATGAAGCAGACAGCCACCCTTCCGGTATGGGTCAAGCTGTCTGCCGGATCACATCCTCATCTGGACTGGGATACAGCCGCAGCCGCCATACATGCAGCCGGGATGCCACGCCCCGCCATCCGCGACATGTATGCTGATTACTTGCGACCGCCCATTATGGTTTGATGGGCAGCTTTTCCATATAATTCAGCGCATCGCCAAGTTTGCGAACCGGAACAAGCTTCATCCGGGTTCCAATTTGCTCAGCTTTGGTCTTGGCCTCTTTATAATTATCCGCAGGGACGAAAAACAAATCCGCACCCTGACGGTCAGCAGCAACTATTTTATACTTTGCACCACCAATCGCTCCAACCTGACCGTCCTTATCAATGGTACCCGTACCGGCTACACGATATCCCTTACTCAAATCACCTGGTGTCAGTTGGTTATAGATTTCCATGGTAAACATCAAACCTGCCGAAGGACCGCCAACATCCGTAGATGTAAAATGAATCGTTTTACGTCCATCCTTCGGCTCTACCTTCTGTACCGTGGCAATACTGACGCCAAATCCGGAACGTTGCTTGCCCGTCTCACTGTCCGTAATGGTCGTTAAAGGAGCTTGCACGGACAGCAACTTTCCATCGCGCTTTAGCTTCACTTTAGCCATTATTCCCGGTTTTTCGTCCTCCAAAGCCTTCCGAATGGAACGATTATCGGTCACCCTCACGCCGTTCAGCTCCAATATTTCATCCCCGGGGTCAAACACGCTGCTCGATCCCGGGACCTTAAATACATACACGTAATCCGGCACAATGCGATAGGGGACATGGGCACGGGTGTAGGCAGCCTCCATCGCGGAAGATTGGGAATCCCCCATATACCATAACTGTTCTGCCGCATACTCGTCTTCACTTTTTCCATGCAGACGATCCTCTTTGCGCTGAATCTCCGAATTGCGGTCCAACTTGGACAGACCCAACATGATAACATTGGCATAACGCGCCGATACCGTCGTCATCATAAAGGCCCCCCGTTCGATGCTGTCACCCTCCCGGACTCTAACCATCGGTTTGATCTCATTTGCCCCACCTGGTCCGTAGATCAGATAAGGGGTTGGCATATAGACCAGCACATAGACCATTGCAGCCAGCATTAAGACATAACCGGTTGTAAAAAAAGCTCTTTTCCGGTTTATTCGTTTCATTGCTTCTCCCCCCTTCCAGCCTAACTTCTCCCATCTTATCCAAGTGCCTCTGTGCACCTGTTCTCAAGCCTTTCAAAAAAGCATACATTATTTACGACAACGTATACGAACAACCTATCCCAAGACAACGAACGTGAATAAACGCTGGAGATAGCATCCGACTCTCCTTAGCATATTTATGAGAGGTGAATTTTTTGATGCAAAAGGAAGCCCATTCCGCTCCTTATTGGACAACCGTACTGCTTGGCCTCGGAGCCATTTTGCTTGTACTGGCTGTTGTCGCCTCACCAGAAAAAGTATTTCAAGCCTCTACTCAAGGCCTTAAGCTATGGTGGAGTATTATTTTCCCAGCTATGCTACCTTTTTTGATGCTGTCCGAAATGCTCATCGCCTTTGGTCTAGTACATGGACTAGGTGTCCTGCTGGAGCCGTTTATGCGATTCTGGTTCCGTCTACCCGGACGAAGTGGCTGGGTGTTGGCCCTCGGCCTGACCGCGGGATTCCCGGCTGCTGCGGAAGCAGTACGCCAATGGTCACAACAGGAAGATATGACCGCGCTTCAGCTTCGACGTCTAACCGCCATCGCTCATTTCTGCAATCCGATTACCATCCTGCTCGTCATCGGGACAGGGCTACTGCACAATGCTGCCGTAGGCGTGATGTTACTTGCCGTTCACTGGATTTCCGGGCTGCTGGCAGGCTGGATCACCGCCAGACTACCTGTATCGTCCAAAGAATTGCAAAAACGGGAAACGCCAGCTGCCCTTCGGCGCACCTCAGTTTCCCGTACTTCTCCCTCCCTGATCCGATCCGCATGGGAAGCTACCCGTTCTGCCAGAGAACGGGACGGCCGCAGCTTCGGAAAACTGTTGGGCGAAACCGTATCCCATGCTGTACAGACGCTGATGGTGACAGGTGGATTCATTATTTTCTTTTCCGTACTGATTCGACTGCTGTCCATATACACAGGCCAAGGATCGCTTTCTTTCATATGGCCTGCTTGGATGGAAATCCATCTGGGTTCCTATGAAACCAGCCGTCTGCCCTACGATCTCCGTACACAAGCAGCGCTGATCAGTGCTGTGTTGGGCTGGGGCGGCCTGTGCGGCTGGCTTCAAATTACCGCCGTCACCAGACCTTCCGACAAGGGTATCACCTTCACCTTGTCACGAGTGCTCCATGGGATCATTGCTTTTGGACTTACCTTGGCGACATGGGTCCCGCTTAACCGCATCGTCAGCAATACAATTCCCGCTTACGTCAGTCGCAGTTCTGTGTCTTCTTTTGCGGAAAGCGTAAATGAATCCGGCACGCATCCTGTCATGGCCGAAGCCAGCAGCTTACTAACACAAATAGAAGGAACATCTATGTACCCCTGGCAACTAACCGTACTGTCCATTGCGCTGCTGGGTACAATTATAGTTACCCTGCTGGCCTTTTCCTTTATGACTTCATGGTGGAGCCGCCGCGATTTGCGTTGACCTTTGCACGCAGCGCGTCTTCCACCTCCGGTGCCACCAGATCTACAACCTTGCCATCAAAATGCGCAATTTCCTTCACCATACTGGAACTCAGATATGAATAAGCCGGATTGGTCATCATAAAGATCGTTTCCGCATCCGGGTTCAGCTTATGATTTGTAGAGGCTAATTGCAGCTCATATTCAAAATCAGTCACCGACCGGATTCCTCTGACAATAACTTGGGCCCCTTTTTGACGTACATAATTAGCTGTCAAATCACGGAAGCTGTCCACCTCAACGTTCGGGATATTGCGAGTTACCGTTCGCAGCAGCTCCATTCGTTCCTCAAGTGAAAACAGCGGATTTTTACTAATATTGTTAAGAACCGCGACAATCAATAGATCAAACTGTCTGGCTGCTCTTTGAATAATATCCTGGTGCCCCATTGTCACAGGATCAAAGGTTCCCGGATATACGGCAATACGTGGTTTGTGCTCAATCATGATGGTCCTCCCCGTCTGATTCGATGATGCCGAACTTGACCACTCCGGCTTCTGTATGTTCTTCGACATCCGATAAAGCATCGGCTGCAAAATGATAAATGGATAACGCCGTTTCCCCATAGACTGCTTTTCTAACCTGTTCGAACGGCCCGAAGCTTTCCGGATATTCATGTCCCGATTCATACTCCAGCACGATGATTGCATCTGAACGAAGCAAGTTCAATTCAACCATACGGCTCATCAATTCATCTCCGTGTTTGAGACGATAGGGCGGATCCAGAAAAACAGCATCAAAAAGAGCTCCACGTTTTGCCAGCGCCTTGAGCGCTCGTCCGGCATCATTGCGGAACACTTCAGCCTGTCCTTCCAATCCAGTTTTTCGCAAATTTTCTTTAATGACATCAATGCTTTTGGATTCCATATCAATAAAAACAGCCTTGTCCATCCCCCGGCTAAGCGCCTCTATACCCAGGCCGCCACTGCCAGCAAACAGATCAAGTGCGACTCCCCCATCAAAATAAGGACCTATCATGCTAAATAGCGCTTCCTTGACCTTATCCGTGGTTGGCCGCGTCCCTGTACCGGGAACTGCCTTTAACGGCCTTCCTTTGGCACTACCTGATACCACTCTCACGCTGAAACTCACCTATTTTCTATATGTGTTCATAACCATAGATTATGACGCTATCGTACCACATGCACCGCCGTTTGAAAAACTTAGGATGAGGCAGGTATAAAAAACCATTCCCTGGGCATCCTTAGGATATCGGCATTCAACCAATGTCGTAGACAACCGCGGAGAAGACTTACGTTTCCCCATAAGCTCTTCGTCCGGTTTCTCCTCTCCCATTCGGGCGCTCTTTAAATGGAGCGCCTGATTTTTTTTGCATAAAAAGAAGCTGCTTAATAGCAGCTCCAGGCTGTCGAGAAAGTCTCGACAGCCTATTTATGTTAATTTTGTTTAAGACGACACCGCGTTAATGTTGTATAATATAGGTAACTATTGTAGAACGGATGGTGTTGATATGCTACGCTCCAACCGC
>NZ_JBSEDY010000015.1:0-125427 GCF_053570945.1 Paenibacillus sp. CMM36 | reverse complement strand
TGAGATTTCCCAGTATGTAAGACCCCTTGAAGACGACGAGGTAGATAGGTTGGGGGTGGAAGTGCAGTAATGCATGGAGCTGACCAATACTAATCGGTCGAGGGCTTATCCTAAGATAAAACGCAATAAGTTTCGGATCCAGTTTTCAGGGTGTAACCTTGAAGGTATGTACAAGTGACATACAACAAATGCATGGCTATTCGTTCACACGATATGTCGTGAAGTGAATAACCGTACGATAGAATTTGCATAGCAAATTCATGTTTGGTGGCGATAGCGGAGGGGTTCCACACGTACCCATCCCGAACACGACCGTTAAGCCCTCCAGCGCCGATGGTACTTGGACCGCAGGGTCCTGGGAGAGTAGGACGTCGCCAAGCAACCCCATAATGGGGATTTTTTTTCGCCTATCAGGCTATTGATTATACATACAAAAATGATTTTTTAGATGGGGCTATAGCTCAGTTGGTAGAGCACTCGACTGTTAATCGAGTTGTCACAGGTTCGAGTCCTGTTCGGGGAGCCATGTGGAGAGGTGTCCGAGTTGGCCGAAGGAGCACGATTGGAAATCGTGTAGGCGCCAAAAGCGTCTCGAGGGTTCGAATCCCTCTCTCTCCGCCAGCTCTTAATAATAGATATATGGCCCGTTGGTCAAGGGGTTAAGACACCTCCCTTTCACGGAGGTAACAGGGGTTCGAATCCCCTACGGGTCATAAGCAGTATGGAGGCTTAGCTCAGCTGGGAGAGCATCTGCCTTACAAGCAGAGGGTCGGGGGTTCGAGCCCCTCAGCCTCCACCATTTGAAAAATAAATATTTATTACTGTCGCGGGGTGGAGCAGTTCGGTAGCTCGTCGGGCTCATAACCCGAAGGTCGCAGGTTCAAATCCTGCCCCCGCAATTACTTCAACTAAGGAAGTTTCCTCTGGAACCGTGGTGTAGAGGCCTAACATGCCTGCCTGTCACGCAGGAGATCGCGGGTTCGAATCCCGTCGGTTCCGCCATTTAACTTAATACGCCGGTGTAGCTCAACTGGTAGAGCAACTGACTTGTAATCAGTAGGTTGGGGGTTCAAGTCCTCTCGCCGGCACCATATTGGAGGATTAGCGAAGTGGCCAAACGCATCAGACTGTAAATCTGCTCCCTTACGGGTTCGGTGGTTCGAATCCATCATCCTCCACCAGTTTTACGAGCCATTAGCTCAGTTGGTAGAGCACCTGACTTTTAATCAGGGTGTCGAAGGTTCGAGTCCTTCATGGCTCACCATTATCATTGTATGCGCGTGTGGCGGAATTGGCAGACGCACTAGACTTAGGATCTAGCGTCTTTGACGTGGGGGTTCAAGTCCCTCCACGCGCATCTTGTTTTTGCGGACGTGGCTCAGCGGTAGAGCATCGCCTTGCCAAGGCGAGGGTCGCGGGTTCGATTCCCGTCGTCCGCTCCATTTATTAGTCCCCTTAGCTCAGCTGGATAGAGCGTTTGACTACGAATCAAAAGGTCGGGAGTTCGAATCTCTCAGGGGACGCCATTAACTTCATAAGCCGGTGTGGCGGAATTGGCAGACGCGCGCGACTCAAAATCGTGAGGGAAACCGTGGAGGTTCGAGTCCTCTCACCGGCATCTATTTCGGGATGTAGCTCAATGGTAAAACTCAGCCTTCCAAGCTGGTAGCGTGGGTCCGATTCCCATTACCCGCTTTATATAGATGAAAAAGGAGAGATGGCTTATTTTTATGCCATCTCTCCTTTTTTACTTTTAAACTATTTCTATCGACATTACAAGCAGTAGAAACCCCAAGGCAATCTCCTCCGTTCTTTTGCGTTATTAAGATAGGGCGTACAACTAACGAGGAACGATAGTTAAATAACACACAATGTTGAGCAGGCGCTTCAAGTCTGCTCTTTTTATTAAACTAACGGACAAGTTAGTTTTAAGTTTACTTCACCAACTCAACACAGAAAGCACAAAAGTCTGTTGGGAAACTCGACAGACTTTTGCGCTTTAGAAGATGAACTTACCAAGGTTGACTTGTTGGTCCAATTGTAAACTCATTAACGTTCGTATCTTCTGGCTGATCAATCGCGAACGCAACAACATTGGCAACTCGATCAGGTGAAATACCATGTTGTTCATACAATGCAGTTGCACCTTTTAAAGTATTCTTATCTGTGATGGTAGTCAACAATTCTGTATTTATTGCTGCTGGATAGATAGTTGCTGTACGGGTGTTCGTACCTTCAATGAAGATCCCCGATAAACACCTTTGTATTCAGGGGATATCTGATCCAATGCGGTTTGGAACTGCAGCTTAATTTGGATATATAGACCGGTAAACGTGTTATGCTGTCGTGTTAAGTTTCAAAGATTCAAGCAACTAAACGCCCCTTGTTTTATAATGCTCAAAGTCTTCTTTGTAGAACTAGGATCATCCTCGGTTGATTACTCCTAGGGTAAAAGTTATGAACGGTTGACCTTGGCTTCAAAACGCTTTTCCAACTCGTCCCAGTTGGGGGGGGGAGGGACCCGTGTCTGTTCCTTCCAAAGGTGAAACACACGGCTCAAAGCTACGATTTCCCCTACGGATCCGTCAACCAGTCGGCTGATCGGCATCCTATGATAAATTTTCGTAAAAAGGCGCATCAACGCCGATCGTTTGCGGATTAGTGATGCTTGCGCGGCCGGCGTTAGCGGATACCGTAAGGCCTCTAACATGCGAAAGCCTTCGTCCATAGCCGCGATCATCTGCCGCAACAACTTGTCGTCCCCGGCGATTTTTTTCATTTGGCGCTCGTGTATAACCGTTACAAAGTTTAGCGCAATTACAGGCACGATATGATTCTTCAGCCATGCATCTATATATTCATGATAGATAGGTATCGTACTCATTTGGTTTATGTATGCGGGTACGCCCCCTTCCGTGCAGAGGGTCTTTCCCAAACAAACATGGACTAACGGCCACCATCATGAATGAAAATATCTTTGGCTTGTGAATCTGAACCTCCTTAATGGAAGTACAGGACACAGGCCGAGAGTTTTTTGGTAGGACATACTCTGAGTCCTTAATTTCCCGACCTCGAGGAACTATAGGCAGTATCGTATTATCTCGCTGGTCGAATATTTAAAGCGGTGTTTGTGAATACCAGTCTATGTGAACACTATTTAACAAACTAACAAATTCGCCATTCAAAATCTTCTCTTGAATCAATTTTGGTATACTATGTGGTAGATAAGAGAATTAATTTGAAGTCTGGCTATAAGGATGTTTCTACAACAACTTGAGAAATGAATTTGATTTTGGTGAAATGCGGAAGCTGTTAGGGCGTAAAGAGAGAATAGGAGGAATGGAAATGTCGTATCTCGTTGATTTTAAAGATGTATCTACGGTTGGTTTAGAGTCTTCACCTGTAGCAGAAGCGCTTGCTGGTTTACGTGCTAATGAAGCCCGTTATTTTATGAACAAGTACAAGTATGAATTTACGGTTGTACCAGCTAGCGAAAGCCAGGAGAGCCTTGATTATGTGAACCGAATTTTGAGAGAAGAACGTGATATTGCGTTTGCGGCTAAACCTTTAGAAACGTCGCGTTTTCAAGTGGAAAATATCCGATTTACCTACGTTTTTTATGAGGATGGTCTTGCAATCAATGTCATGTATACGGTGGATGACCCTAAAAAGCGGGCTGTTGGTTTTAAGCTTTCTGAGGGGATGGAGGTACCAAAGGAGCTAGAAGGGAAGTTTAAGTTTGCTAGGCAGAAGTCTAAACTAGCTGGAACAATTCGGGGTTCGTTTTTTGTAATTAAAGGACAATATTAAAGTAAGCAAAAGCACAAATGGAGGAATCCAGCACCTTATTCTCTTTGCAAAAAAGTGAAATTAAAGAAAGGGCTATCCCGCAAAAGGATTGCCCTTTTTTGAAAGAATGATGAAAGGCTACCGCTTATCGTATGATTATCAAACAGGAAGATCGCGGGTAGTCTCTGATAAGGAGACTATTTTTTTGAGAACTTGCCCTTTCAGCCAACGCGGTGAACCATACCATAAGTGAAGATGAAAAATTTCCTTGTGGGAAGTGACCTAACAATACGATTAGCCAGAATAGTTTGCTGCGAATGAAGGTAACAACACTTAGTGTGGTATGCACTCGTGTTGACCTTGTTTTAATATCCAAACTTCTATTTCATACATGTTGTTGTTAGTCCATGTCTAGCTTCGCTTTTCTCAAGTGCTTTATTAAGCGGCCCATGATCGATTCTCGGTCTCGTCTCCAATCAGTTGTTGAAGTAGTGAGACTGTTCGAGGTCGTGGATCAGTGCAGGTTGCACAGGCCGCCATCCCAGAAGAATCTACAAGGTGGATCAATCACAGAAATGATTCAACTAACGGGAAACGATATTTGAATTTAGAACAGGGAGCACACTGCCGTGGCAAATGCTCCCTCTTTCATGGAAGTAACGGGCAGTACAGGTTAATACAGTAGCGTTGAAAAATGAAATATAAGGGATTAGGAGGCACGGATTTGCTCGTCTCGAAGTTTGCGCTGGGAACGATGATCTTCAGAGGTAAGAACTTTCCGATGAGTGTGGCGATGGGGGCGCT
This sequence comes from Paenibacillus sp. CMM36, assembly GCF_053570945.1. NCBI lineage: Bacteria > Bacillati > Bacillota > Bacilli > Caryophanales > Paenibacillaceae > Paenibacillus > Paenibacillus sp. CMM36. The sequence goes on along the minus strand of NZ_JBSEDY010000015.1, from coordinate 120,834 downwards.
GAATAAGCAAGATCGTGTAGGTAGGGGGCATTTTCCTTTTTAAAATGACAATTGCCCTATTCCCCGTCCATATACCTAAAAAAGGCAGGGTCGGGGAGTGTCCTATCCTGCCTTCTTGGGTGTTATATGTTTTCTACTGTACTAACTTATCCAATTCTGGCTGCAATTTGGTCCGCAAAACATACAACATGATGGCACCAACAAGGAATGCGATCGCATCCGCAATGACAAGCGACCAGACCACCCCGTGGAAGCCGTTCATTTGATTGGCGATAAACAACACAGGAATCAGAGTAATTCCTTGAATAATTGACATAATAAACGCGGCAGTTCCTTGTGCTGATGCTTGGAAGATCCCGGTAAACAATGTGGTCATTCCTGTAATGAACAAGGATAGGAATGTCACATGTAGAATGTAGCTGCCCATTCCAATTAATTGCGAGTCATTTGTAAATAAACCAATTAAGTGGTCGGAAATCAAATAGACGATGATGCCAAATACGACTGCTAACGCCACAATCACTTTGATCGTAAATCCAATGGTATTCTTCATGCGTAATTTATTCGCTGTGAATGAGAAGGCAATCAACGGCACGACTCCCTCGCATAAGCCCATCAGAATAAACTCAGGAAATTGCAATAAACGTGATGAAATTCCGTAAGCCGCTACGGCCTGATCCCCGTATTCGACAAGAAAATGGTTAAAGATGAGCGACATTGCACCCAAAAAGATACTCATAATAAAGACAGGAACTCCGATTTTGAATACATTGCTCAGAATGTCCTTGGTAGCCTTGAACCATTTTACGGAGACGGTTAAGAATTGGCTCTTATATCCCATATGGAAGGCGTAGAATGCACTCGCAACCAAGTTAGAAATGACCGTAGCAGACGCAACGCCGATCACATCCCAATGGAGCACGAAGATGACTAACGCGTCGAGAATAATATTTATAACAACACTGAGAATCATACCGATCATCGATGTGATTGCTGCACCCTCCGAACGCACGATATTCTCCAGTGTGAAGAATAATACGACGAATGGTGAGCCAATAAGCATAATCGTGACATAGTCCTTCGTGAATCCGAAGGAGTCAGACGTTGCTCCCAGGCCATGAACGATTGGATTGATCAACGGGAGACCCACGGCCATCACGATAAGACCGAGAACTAAACTGCTGTAAAAGGCAAATGAAGACACATGCTTTACCTCATCATATTTTTTCTCTCCTAGCAAACGGGAGATGAATGTACCGCTACCCATGCCAATCAAATTGCCTAGCGCCATAATGATTGCGAATAACGGCAGGGTCAGTGCGAGTGCGGTTAACATGGCAGTATTGTGAAGTGTACCAAGGAAATAGGCATTCAAGATGGAATAAATGACACTCATTGACGTGCCTAGCATCATGGGTATAGCGAAGTGAGCTACGGCTTTTGCGACCGGTGCTTTTTCAAAGTAATGGAGGTTTTCTGCATCCATGCGGATCACTACTTTCTCTATTTATTTTGCCTTTCAGTCTAACACTGTTAGGTTGTGACTTACAGTGTTAGATGGTATCATGAACCAATGAACCTGTAAAGCATAAACTTACACTGTTAGATAAAAGGGCGGATGACATGAAAAAGCAGCAACCTCAGATTTCGGAGGATAAGATTTTGGAAACCTCGTGGGAGCTTCTTGGAGAGGAGGGCATCGAGAAATTAAGCATGAGACGATTGGCCGATAGGTTAGGGATTCAGGCTCCCTCTCTGTACTGGTACTTCAAGAGCAAACAGCATCTCTACCAGCGTCTAGCCAACCAGGTATCGAAAATGATTCTGGAAGAGTTCCACTCCGAGGGGGAATGGAAGGAGCAGCTGACGGGGCTTGCGGTAACGGTACGGAACGTGCTCAGCCGATATCCCTGCTCCACGCAGCTCATGATGATGACGCTGCCCCACGAACCGGACATCATCCGGTTCACCAACCGTATGCTGCTCTGCGTGGAATCGACGCCGCTTGAGCAAGAGCAGAAAATGCAAGTGGTTACTACGCTTGTGAACTATGTCTTCTATTTCGTTCTAGACGATTATCAGCATGAGCGCAATGTCTCCGCTATCTTTAAGGACCAGAAAGCGCATCCGGGTGAGGAGATGATTCGCCTTCTGGACTCCATGAGCGAGACGGATGTGGGACTGTTTCGGAGGATGTTCACGAACGGGCTGTTCAATCTGATGGGAACCGACGGGGCGTTTGAGTTCGGCTTGAAGCTGATTCTGTTGGGGATTGAGCAGGTGATAAAGGAGCAGGAGAAGGAGAAGTAGTATGTAAAAACCCCCCATCCGGTTATTGGATGGGCGGTTTCAATTAGGTTTACGTTTACCCTAAATTGTTGGTTCTTTTGGCGTAATCAAAACCTACGGGGATCTTTTGAAAGAGGGTTAGATATCGAGTTTACGGGTACTGATCCATTTCACCATGTCAGGATCGCGATGTGAAAAGAACAGGCTCTGTTTCGTATCTAACGTAGTAATCGACTCCATATCCTCCTGGCTTAACTCGAAGTCAAAGGTATCGAAGTTTTTGATAATTCTCTCTTTACGAACAGACTTTGGAATCACAACAACTTCTCTTTGTGCCAACCAGCGTAAAACCACCTGAGCAACGGATTTATTATATTTTTCAGCTATGGATACCAATATTTCATGCTGGAACAAGTTGTTTTTCCCTTCAGCAAAAGGCGCCCAGGATTCGATCTGAACATTATTCTCTTTCATAAATTTTGCATTTTCAATTTGCTGGTTGAATGGGTGAGTTTCAACCTGATTTACGGCAGGAACTACTTCATTATGAATAATCAAATCGATCAGGCGATCCTCATGGAAGTTACTAACGCCGATTGCACGGACCTTTCCATCACGATACAATTCCTCCATAGCGCGCCAAGAACCAAACACATCTCCATATGGCTGGTGAATTAAATACAAATCCAAATAATCCAACTGCAATCTTTCCAGTGATTTTTCAAATGCCTTTTTTGTACGCTCATAACCAGTATCCTGAACCCAAAGTTTCGTAGTGATAAATAACTCCTCTCTTGCCACGCCACTACGTTTGATCGCTCTGCCAACTGCTTCTTCATTTAGATAAGAGGCAGCGGTATCAATCAGCCGATAGCCTGCCATAATAGCGTCATAAACGCTTTGTTCACATTCATTTGCATCTTGGATCTGATAAACACCAAAACCGAGTATAGGCATCTCAATCCCATTGTTCAAAGTTACTTTTTGCATATAAAATCCTTAGTATTTTTAATTATTATGTGTAAATCAACTACAATCCATATTCTTAACAGACATCCACTTCACATCTTTATTATGCACCAGATGATAAAGCGATCGTTATCCCGTTCGTGCAAAATGTTTGCCTAATCCTCTCACTACCACCTATTTAACAGATAAAAATGGACTATAATCAAACTATAAAGAATGACGGCTCGGGGAGGACCAAATATCTGAAATAATCACTAAGCAGCAAAATGAACTTGCCAAAATGATTAAAGGTTATGCAGAAACTGATGGTGTTCACGCTACTGCCATTCCGTCATTAGTTTTCATAAGCGGATCTAAAAGCGTCTAAAAGCATAAAAAGGTTCAAAATATAACGAAACCAGTTTAAGGGAAGGGAAATACTTTTACGGAATGTAAGCAAAACTTAATTTAATTCGGGGTTCAACTAACGGGCAGGATAGCCTAATAATTTGGTTGTCGTTATAATGTTTAATAGGGACATTTAATATCTCCAATTCATCAGGAGTTACCAATGACCTGTTTCGAAATATTCGAAAAAGGGCAAGTTGTGTGAAAAAGACTGAAAAAATTTACAACACCGCAGTTGAGGCAACTTTAGAGGTAATTGGTGGGAAATGGAAACCTGTTATTCTCTTTCATTTGACATTCGGTAAGAAACGTAATAATGAATTTAAGAGCTTGATTCCCGCAATTACTCAAAAGATGTTAACGCAGCACCTTCGGGAGCTTGAAGAAGAGGGCGTCATCTTACGTATTTCTTATAATCAGGTACCACCTAGAGTTGAGTATGAGTTGACAGACTACGGCTGGAGTCTAAAGGAACTCCTACATCTGATGTGCCGTTGGGGGGATTCGCATATAGAGAGAAAGTACGAGGGAAAGGCTACTGTTCTGGCTAATCCAATGCTTACAGACGTGAATAACAGTTAAGAAACCGACCCAATACAAGGTCGGCTTTCTTATTTTATACGGTAGTTTACGGGATGACTTTACGCTTGCGGAAGTCGTTGAAGATGTTCATAAACATTGCTTCGGTATCGACGAATTCGTGAAAGCCTAAACGACGAGCCTTAGTTCCGTCGGCAAAAAAATCGTAATCCCATGCAAACACGAAATCGCCGAATAGCCAAGAGGAAACGTCTTTATAGGAATTCCGAGCAAGCCCATGCCTCTCAACCATTTTGTTCCAAATCTGCTCCTTGTCCTCCATGACAATGTCCAGAGACATTTGCAACGGAGGGGCTGTTTCCATACCAAAGTATTGAGCGATCTTCGGCCATAACTCATTCCAACGGAACAGATCGCCGTTCGTAATGTTGAATGCCTGATTCGCACAGCGCTCGTCGGTCGCCGCCCATACTGTTGCCTTTGCGAGAAGCCCAGCGTCTGTCATCTCCAAGAGGCTGTTGTAAGCTCCTGACTTACCTGGAAACCGCAAAGGTATTCCAAGTTCCTTCGAAATTGAAGCGTAAATCGCTATGACCATTGCGAGGTTCATCGGATTTCCAAGCGAGAAGCCGCAGACTACAGAAGGACGGAGTGCAGACCAAGTCCAAGCCTTACCTTTTTGCCGTTGTTCTAAAAAATCTTGCTGATCAATATTGAACTCAGGAGGCATGTGGTTAGCGTCTGTCTCACGAGCAGGAGTTTTGAACGGGCCGAGATGTGCGCCGTATACCTTATATCCCTGCATCAGACTGACATGTTTCAAGCCCGGCGCGATTGGTTCGATCACTTCTACGATGTTCACTAACATGGCGAGGTTCGGTGGAACAAGTTCAGCCCAAGTTTGACGGTCTTGGTAAGCAGCATAAAAAATGTGTGTTACCCCAGTTAAATCGCTTAACTTCTCGTGAAGATCGTCTATATTGAGTAGATCCGCAGCCACATATCGAACATGGTTGCTAGATTCTCCACCGCGACGCGATACACCGATCACGTCCCAATCAGGAAGAGAGATGAGGTGATCAATGAGGTTGCGACCGATAACACCATTCGCACCTACGACCAAGGCGACTTTGCGTGTTGTTGTAGATTCATTATTCATAGTGTTTCAGCTCCCTCTGTACTATTCTTTCTTTGTACAACATTATTTTGCATCAACTAACCATACATAGGAAGTACGCACATTAAAGTGACATAAGCACTTTAAAGTAATCGAGGTATATCCAGACGAAAAGAAGTCAGTCAACTCTCTCTTTGCTTTCTTAATCATTATGGTAGATGGGTATACTCGGCGCTAGCTTTCAAAGGTAGTTTTAGTTAACGGAAGACGATAGTTCAAATAATATAGACTGCTGGCATGATTCGCCAGTCTATTTAGCTAACGGGCAGGTTAGTTCAAATATGCGTTAATATTGATTATTTATGTAAGACCAATAAATTAATACGGGCTAACCCAGGTGATTTGTATAAGTTTAACCCACGAATTTTTCCTTCTAAGCAACCATTTTGATTTGAATTACTGATATGAGATTATAGGGGTGTAAAAAACGCCGGTGACCTTAAGCAGGTGACCGGCGTTTTCATATTAGCGTTTCGGCATTTTGCTCTCATCCATGTACAGCAGGTTCCAGCGGTGACCATCCAGGTCGGCAAATCCTGCGCCGTACATCCAGCCGTCAATTTCACTCGGCTTGCCAAAGATGTTTCCTCCGGCAAACTCTACTTTTTGAATAAAGGCATCTACCTCTTCTCTGCTTTCAGCGCCAATGGAAAATATTACTTCTGCGGTATTGGAAGTATCTGCGGTTTTTGAACCTGTGAATTGCTCAAACGCCGCATCCGGGAACAGCAGAATCGTTGTTTGGCCTATGGCAAGCTTGGATCTCTCGTTACCAACGCTCACCGCATGGAATCCAATCTCATTGAAAAAGGCAGTTGACCTCTCAACATCTTTGACCGGCAGGTTAATCCAGATATCCTGTGACATGGCTGTAGCCTCCTGGAATATTTTTTCAACTACTCCTACTATACTCTACTTCTGGCAGCAGAAGCGAATCTTATAAAAGAAACTGCAAGGTATGACATTCCTGTCATGCATTCTGCGGTTTCCTTAGTAAACTTATTTACTTCTCTGTTCCAGCATCGTCTCCGTCAAGGTATCGATCTAGCCAAGAAATGGATTTCGCATCAAAGTAGAAATGCGTTTTGTAATCCAGTCTATAGATAAGCACCCTCAGCGCGAAACATATAATTACTGAAATTAAATTTTTGGGACTAAAGTAGAATTAAAACATTGAACTAACGAGAAACGATAGTTCAATGATAAAGTGGTGGTCTCGAAAGGTTGAAATCCTATAAAAATCGGTTGAAAATGTTGATTTCACCAGTGGACAAGGATTTGTACAATAGAGTTGTAACGCTTACATTTCCAAGGAGGTTGCGGCGAAATGAAGAGACTTCAGGTGATTGGCAAGCAAATCAGGACCCCGAAATCCAAAAGGAGGCCGTGTTGATGAAATTTAAGGGAATATTGGCGGCGTTTTTATTTTTAACCACAGCGTCTGTGTTGTTTGGAGTGCATACGGCAGAGGCCCATGAACTATCCAATGACAAGCTGACGATTCAGACAGGCGAGCATGGCGAAATTTCATCCATACGTATCAAGGGAGATGCTTTTCCGACAGAGTATGTCATGAACGCAACGGTAACACCTGAACAGAACACCGCAGATCATCAGTGGCTAGGGGAGCTGATGTTCACGTATCGATTGGATGGAGGTAGCTGGACGAAAGCATGGACGAACAAGTCGGCAGACGCACGCAAGATCACAATCAGTGGTAACCGTGTCACTGTCACGTACGAGAACTCTACTAATGCAGAAGGCATACGCAATTTTAAAGTCATCGAAACGTATTCGGCAGAGTCGAATGGTTCGGTGTTGTGGAATATACAGGTACAGAATACAAGTGGGAAAAAATTGGAGATTGGCGATTTCGGTTTGCCTCTGCCTTTTAATGAGCAATGGACTAATGGTGATGCGATCTACGAAACTAGAGTGGTGACGCATTCCTTTGTCGGCAATAACAGCTCCTATATTACAGCTGGGCGTCCCAGCGGCATTGGCTCTTCCCTTTTGCTGATTCCTGATTCGACAACAGGTGCGGGTTTTGAATATCAGGATCACTGGCGGGATGAGGAGCATCCGGGCAGCAAATGGGCCTGGAATCCGGCCAATGAAGGTAAATGGCTGGAAGGGCTGAATGTATTTTATATTCATTCCAATGTCATCAAGTCCACCAACCGGGGCTATTTGCCCAATACAAGCCTGATCCTGAATCCCGGTCAAAGCAAAAACTATGGCTTCAAGTTTCTGGCTGTGAAGGACGAGCATGATGTAAAAGATACGTTGTACCAAGAAAACTTGGTGGATACAACAGTCGTACCCGGCATGATCGTGCCTACGAATCAAAAGGCGAAGGTGGACCTGCGCTCCAAGCAGGCGATCAGCAAAGTAACCTATCCCGACGGAACCGTTATTCCAGAGACGGATAGCAAGGCTGGAGGACACCACATTTATGAATTGAAATTTACTAAATTGGGTCCGAATTTCATAACGGTAGAATACGGCAATGGCAGCAAAACGGTTCTACAATTTTATGCCATCGAGCCGATTGATCAAGCGCTGCAACGGCACGCTACATTTATGGTCGACAAAACCCAATGGAATGTACCGGGTGATCTGCGCGACAAGGTATTTGACGATTGGATGATGCATACCAAATCCAAACGGAACATTTTCAACGGCTACTGGGGCTGGGGAGACGATTGGGGTCTGACGCACGGACAGTTTCTGGCTGAGAAAAACACACTGTCTCCGGTCGCTAAAGAGGTGCGGGCCGTAGACGATTATTTGGAAACGGCGATCTGGACGAATCTGATGAACGGACATCATGAGGATTATTTAATTCATGATTTCTTGATGCCAGAGCCTAACGATACACCGACCTATCGAGGGTATGCTTATCCGCATGTATACAACACGTATTTCAGCATGTACAAGATTGCCAAGGAATACCCGGATCTTGTTACTTACAAGCATCCAAAGGAAACGTATTTGCTGCGGGCGTATAACATTTTCAAAGCATTGTATGAAGGGCCAGTCGCGTACAACTGGGAAACAGGTTTGATGGGCGAACTGACCACACCGGATATTATTCAGGCACTTCATGATGAAGGCTATGATGATGAAGCGAATGATCTTAAGGAAAAAATGGATCGTAAATATAACAATTTTAAAAATACAAAGTATCCTTATGGTTCTGAATATAGCTATGACAATACAGGGGAAGAAGCTGTATATACGTTAGCCAAGCAGAATATAGATACAGAGGGCGAGCAAAGTAAAGCCCTGGAAATGATGGGTAAAATCAATGCCAAAACCCGTGCGGCACGCGGTCATATGCCCGTATGGTACTACTACACCGATCCGGTGACGATTACCGGGGAGAACTGGTTTAACTTCCAGTACACGACTTCGCTTGCTGGATATGCGATGGATGACTGGATTCGCCATCATGAGGACAATCACCGTGAGGAACAACAACGGTTGTCCTATGCAGCTAAAATTGCCAATGTCGGAGCGATTAACTCCGGGCAAATCAGCTCGGACCCTGAAAACATCGGGGCGGTCGCATGGACGTATCAAGCGGAAAAAGGCAATAACGGCACGAACGGCACTGGCGGCGGTAAAAATGTTCCGCTCTTTAACGGCTGGCGCGGCATGAGTGGTGAGGCTGATCTCGGATTGTTCGGTGCGCTCAAAACCTTAAGCGCTGATATCGCGATGGATCCGATTTTTGGATTGACGGGCTACGGTGCAGAGGTGAGCAAAAGTGGCAACGTGTATACGATCAAGCCGCTGGACGGTTTGTTCAAGCGAATCAATCTGATTACGGAAAAGATGTATATCGAGCTGGAAAAGGATCAGTATACAGAAGCCAAGCTGGCAACTTCCAAGGATTATGTATGGCTTCAGTTGAAAAATCAAACGCCAGGCCAAGCTCATTCCACGTACATTACATTTGACGGTTTGAAGAAAGGAACGTATTTGGTTAAAGTAGGCGGTCAATCACAAGGGAAGTTTAATGCATATGCGCCTTCCAACAAGCTTAAATTGGAGATGGGTACAGCATCCTCCTACACGGTAGAGCTGACACCAACCACACCTGATCCGAACAAGGCACCTGTTGTAGACGCTGGCAAAGATTCGAAGGTGAAGCTGCCGGATCAAATTATTTTGAAAGGCACAGCTACGGATGATGGACTTCCGCAAGGAAAGGTGACGAGCGAGTGGAGTCTGGTCGAAGGACCACAGGACGCGAAGGTCACATTCAGCAGCAAAACATCGCTTCGCACGAAGGTGGACGTTTCCGAGCCAGGAACGTATGTGTTCAAGCTGACAGCCAGCGATTCTCAGTTGTCAGCGGAGGCTAAAGTAACGGTGGTAGCTGAACCGGCCGCTCCGTTACTTGAACAGCTTGCCGTTTACAAGTTTGATGAAACCAGCGGTTCTGTAGTTGCGGATTCTTCGGACAGTGGCAATGATGCTGCCGTGAAGGGAACGGCTGCATGGGCTGCGGGTAAAACAGGCAATGCTGTCAGCCTGAACGGCAAGGACAGCTACGTGCAGCTTCCGGCGGGTATTGTCAGTCGTGCACAGCAATTGACCGTATCCGGCTGGGTCAAAGCGAACAGCCTGAGCGATTATGTACGGATTTTTGACTTCGGCTCCGGGACGAATGAATATATGTTCCTGACGCCTAAAGCAGGAAATACCATGCTGTTTGCCATTACCAATCAAGGCAACGGGCAGGGACAGGAGCAGACGATTGAAGGCCCTGTACTGCCGACAGGCGTATGGAAGCATGTTGCGGTCACGCTTTCAGGTTCCACAGGTATTTTATACGTGGATGGAAAAGAAGTGGGACGCAATACCAACTTGACCCTGAATCCTACCAGTCTGGGACAGACCAAAAATAATTTTATCGGCAAATCTCAATACCCTGATCCTTATTTCAATGGTCTGGTGGATGAATTCCGGATCTACAGCCGTGCTTTGAATGCTTCTGAGGTAGCAGGTTTGGTCTCCGGTACAGCACAAAGCCTAACGGGAGTCGAGAAAATTACGGCTTTAAAAGAAGTAAACGTGACGACTCGTACGGGTGAAAAACCCGAACTGCCAAGCGTAGTGGAAGCTACGTATGGCGAAGGCTCCACTAAATGGGTGGCTGTGGAATGGGAGGATATAGACCCTGCACAATATGCTGCTCCAGGTTCGTTTGAGTTGAAGGGCAAAGTAGAAGGGACAGAGTTAAAGGCAATGGCGAAGGTAACCGTGATTGAGGTAGGGGCTGCGGTTCCATCGGTAACACCGGTTGGCCCGGAGAATTCAGTAACCCCGCCAACTACGACATCCCCGGTAACATCTGCCTTACCGCCTCGACCTGTCAGCTCCGCTAAATCAGCGGGGGTATTCTGAATGGGCGGCAACAACGCATAGTCATGACTAATTTTTCCCATCGTCACTTTCCTCCTATAAAGGGGAGAGTGGCGGTGGGTATCCTTGCATTTGGAGTGCAAAGCTGCGAACAAAATGTGAATGGGGGATAAAGTATGAGCAAGATTACATTTCTGGGTGCAGGCAGTACGGTATTTGCTAAAAATGTGCTTGGCGATTGTATGTTGACGCCTGCTTTGCAGGGCTTTGAACTAGCGTTGTTCGATATTGACCCCGTAAGGCTGAAAGATTCAGAAAATATTTTATCCAATTTGAAAAAAACAACAGGGAGCACCTGTGTGATCCGCTCCTACACTGACCGCAAGGAAGCACTGCGTGGAGCGACTTATGTGGTAAATGCCATCCAGGTGGGCGGCTATGATCCGTGTACAATTACGGATTTTGAAATTCCAAAAAAATACGGTCTGCGCCAAACGATTGCCGATACGGTCGGCATTGGTGGCATTTTCCGCAATTTACGCACGATTCCGGTAATGCTCGATTTTGCGGCAGACGTGCGTGAGGTGTGCCCGGATGCTTGGTTTCTCAACTACACCAATCCGATGGCAGTGCTGACGAATGTAATGAACGTTTATGGCGGTGTCCGTACGGTAGGGCTGTGTCATAGCGTGCAGACGTGTATACCGGAGCTGTTCAAAAGCCTTGGGCTGGAGCAGGAAGGTGTAAAGGCAAAAATCGCAGGCATCAATCATATGGCGTGGCTGCTCGAAGTGAGTAAGGATGGTGTAGATTTATATCCTGAGATTAAAAAACGAGCCGCCGCTAAACAGCAGGAAAAGCATCATGATATGGTACGCTTTGAAATGATGCTAAAATTCGGCTATTACATTACAGAATCGTCCGAGCATAATGCGGAATATCATCCGTATTTTATCAAACGGGCATACCCTGAGCTGATCGAGCGCTTCAATATTCCTTTGGATGAATACCCGCGCCGCTGTGTGAACCAGATTGCACGATGGGAAACGATGCGTGAGGAGCTTTTGGGCGATCAGGATTTGCGTCATGAACGGTCAAACGAGTATGCCTCTTATATATTTGAGGCGATCGAAACGAATCAGCCTTTTGCCATTGGTGGCAATGTGATGAACACAGGCTTAATTACCAATCTGCCGAAGGAAGCCTGTGTAGAGGTACCTTGTCTGGTGAATCGTAACGGGGTTACGCCAACCTTTGTCGGGGATTTGCCACCCCAATGTGCTGCACTGAACCGGACGAATATTAATACCCAGCTGTTAACGATTGAAGCTGCAATCACCGGGAAAAAGGAGCACATTTATCATGCTGCTATGTTGGACCCGCACACGTCCGCAGAGCTGTCCATAGATGATATCGTTTCTCTGTGTGATGACCTGATCGCAGCGCACGGGGAATGGCTCCCACCCTATGTGTAAGGGAGACAGATGAATGGGAGGCCGGGGTCGTCAAAAGTTCGCCGGGATTCCTACAATCCGTGGGAAATTTATTGTACTGACGCTGGTACTCACCGTCATTCCGATGGTGGTATTGACCTTTACCTTTTACCAGATCGCGGCCCATTCCATCGGTGAGAAATCAGAAGCATTAGCTATGCAGTCTCGGCAAATGAGTGAAAATTACGTCAATGCCACGCTTTCCGATTTGAATGACCTGACCAATGCCATTCTCAGCAATCCTGATGTGCAGTCCATGCTGGAGACCAAGCCGGAAGATGATTATGAATATTTACGGAACGATGAAACACTCAGTATGGTTGTCCGTACGCAAACCCAGACCAAGCCGTATATCACGTCCTCTCTCATATATGCCGCCAATGGCGGGCTCAAGCATTCTCTCTATCAGGGGAATGTTTCGGTCCGTTTTGGCGGCCTTCCTACATTAGAGGAAGCACGTGTGTACTATCGCCGCCTGCTCGCCGAACGGCCCATGATGTGGATGGCTCATTCGCCGTTTGAATCAGGACGCGGGATGGCGAGGGATCGCATCTATGTGGGGAAGCTACTTCGAAAAACGACTGGAGATTACGCACCCCTCGGATTTTTGCTGCTGGAAATCGACAAGGCTAGTCTGTTTCGGGGGCTTGCTTTTCATGAGACAGACGGCAATACCCAGATGTGGGTGCTGGATCAGGAGGGCGAGCCTGTATACCGATTGCCGGAGCAAAGCGTTGCGGATCAAGCGCTATTGCGGCAGATTGCTAAATCGGCTGTGGATAGGCCAGTGCTTACGAAGGACTGGAGAACATGGAACGGTCGCCAAACGATGATCTCTTACGGCCCGTTAAATGAAGGACAATGGACGCTGCTGCAAAAAGTCGATCAGTCTGTGCTGTTCGAGGATGCGCGGAAAATTGGTGCCTGGACCATCTGGACTTTTCTGGTTGCACTGATGCTGGGCTGGATGCTGTCTTATCGGCTGAGTGACACGATTCGTCGCCCCCTGCTTCAATTGAGCCGATTAATGGCGGTCGATGGGAGTGTGAATGCTACAGGCTCAGCCCAAGCTTTCGAAGCTCCTACTTCCGTTGTTTTTAATCCTAAGGATGAGGTAGGGCAGATCGGGGAGCGTTTTCTTCATATGATGCAAAAAAATCATGAACTGTACGATCAGGTCTACGAAGCGTTGCTGTCGCGTAAGCAGGCTGAGTTCCGCGCGCTTCAGGCGCAGATTAATCCGCATTTTTTGTACAACACGCTGGAGTCACTGAAGGGAATGGCATTGGCGAATGGGCAACGGGATATGGCAGAGGTAATCGGTGCCTTCGGTAAATGTTTTCGCATTTCACTAAGTTATGGCCGAGAGCAAATCAGTTTGGGACAGGAAGTTGAGCATGTAAGCGCCTATGTGAAGGTGCAGCAGTTCAGGTTTAGGAATTCGTTCGAGTGGATTTGCGAGGTAGAGGAGGATATTTGCGGATTTTATGTACCCAAACTAATCCTCCAGCCGCTCGTCGAAAATGCTATTTACCACGGTTTAAAAGGGCGCACCGACCATGGCTATATCATGTTATCCGGCACAAGGGAAGGGGATATGTTGCGTTTGACGGTCAGTGATGATGGGGGCGGTATTGGAGCCGAGCGTCTGGACGATATTCGGAAGTCGCTAGATGCCGAGCGGGGAAGTGCTATTGGCTTTGGACTGCGCAATGTACATGAACGTCTTGGGCATTATGGTCCGCAATATGGACTGTCCGTGACAAGCGAGCCGGGTCAGTACACCTCGGTTACCTTACTGGCACCCATTCGAACTGAATAAGAAAGGGGAGAATGGCATGTACCGGCTGCTGATTGTGGACGACGAATATCATATTCGGGAAGGACTGAAGCTGATGGTGGCGGAAAGTGGCCTATCAGTGGAAGTCAGTGATGTGGCGGGGGACGGCGCAACGGCATTACGTTTGTATACGGAGCAGCGACCGGACATGGTTTTACTGGATATTAATTTACCGGATATGAGTGGACTGGACGTAGCAAAAACCATTCGGGACAAGGATCAGCAGACCCCGTTATTATTCCTGACAGGGTACGAATCTATGACGTATATTCGTCAGGCAGTCTCGCTTCAAGCGGTCGATTATTTGCTCAAGCCGGTGACCAGCGAGGATTTCGAAGCGGCATTGAGCCGGGCTGAGGATCGTATTGCGCAATGGCGAAGAAGCGAGGAGGAAGCGATTCACCGCCATCGTTCATTGGAGCCATTGTACAGGGAGCATCTACTGCTGGATTTGCTCCAGCAGCGGCGTCCTGCAGCCGAGGTCATTCGGGAGATGGACGGGCTGAGATTTTTCGGCGAGACGAGTGGGCCGCCTTATACCGTGCTGTGTTGCGAGCTGGAGGAGGCGTCGCAGCAGGAAGCAGCCGCTAGCAAGTCACACGGTTCCATGCATAAAAACAGCCATGTATTCGCTGGACTGGCTGGGGAGGCTGCGGCAGCGACCGGAGCGAAGGCGCACAGTGCAGCGGTTTCCCGCGATCGGCGTGTTGTGCTGCTGGCGACGGCATCTTGCAGGGCGGCGGAGCGGGCGGCACAGCAGATTCGGCAGGCCGTGCAGGAACGATTGAGTCTGGGCGTGTCCATCGGGATTAGCCGTCCTGTACAACGGATGGAGCAACTTCCCGAGGCGTATGAGGAAGCCGTGCAAGCGGCGGAGCATCGGGGGTGGGTGGGCTATAGCCAGATCATCCCCTACGAGAGCATTCAGGCGGCCGAGCCAAACAGCAGTCAATTACTGGAGAAGGAACTGCTGATGATTACGGAAATTCGAGCCGGTAATGATGCTGCCGTACATGCGATTTTACAGGAATGGTCAGGACAGTTGGCAGGGTTGCCATTCAAGCAGGTGAAAATGATCGTCACCCAGCTCGTGCTGTTCGTCATGCGGATCGTTCAGAATGATGCATCTGTAGGACAAACGTCCATGCAGGAGCAGGACCCGTTGCTGGAACTGTCCCGATTACGACATGGGCCCGAGATGGTTGATTATGTATCGCGCTATTTTGTTCGGGTGGGTCGACATGTCCGAGAATCACGCGAGAAGGATATTCCCCGCAAATTCCAACGGGCCAAGGAATGGATTCGGGAGCATCTTCAGGAGGATGGAGGGCTGAACCGTCTGGCAGAGTACATGAATATGAGTCCCAAATATTTGAGTACCCGTTTCAAGCAGGTTACAGGTGAAAGCTTCGCCGACTACCAGACGCGTGTTCGCTTTGAGCGAGCCCGAGAACTGCTGCTGGACCCGAATCGCAAGGTGGCGGAGGTAGCGGAGCTTGTGGGATTCACAGATACGAACTATTTTAGCATTGCCTTTAAAAAGCATACTGGACTGACCCCGACGGAGTTTCGTAAAACATTTTTGTAAACGCGCTGTTAAAAAAATCATACCAAAACAAAGAGAGTCTGGAGTCGTTGGGTGGTCGGCTCTGGGCTCTCAGCGCATAATAGGCTTGTAAGGAGAAACCAGTTCAGGAAGGGGCCGGTTGATTTGCTGAAACGAAGGTTACGGACATGGATGGCTCTCGTGATGACGGTGATGTTGACAGGGCTGACGGCTTGCAGTGGTAACGCTGGCGAACCGGCTAATCCCAATGCGGTCGAACTCAAGTTCATGTACTGGGGAAGCAATGATGAGAAGCAGGCGATGGAAAAAATGATTCAAAGCTTTAATGCATTCCACCCGAACATCCGGGTGAAGGGCGAGCATGTCCCTGGTGACTACACGACGAAAATTAACACGTTAATGGCTGCCAATCAGCTTCCTGATATCGCCTACCTGGGTGATTCCCTCACAATGAAATGGGCAAGTGAAGGCAGACTCCTGGATTTATCCTCTTATTATGACGAATATCCCGAATTAAAAAACAAGCTCAAATCCTCCTATCTCTACAGCGAACCCGGCAAGTCTATCGGCAATTACACCGCATTGGAAGTGATGCAGTTATTTTACAACAAGGAGTTGTTTACAGAAGCAGGGGTACCCGTCCCTCCGGCTGATCCTGAAAAAGCGTGGACATGGGATGAATTCCTGGAAATTGCCAAAAAGCTGACCAAGGATCAGAACGGCAAGCATCCGGGAGACAGTGGATTTGATCCGAAAAATATTGTGCAGTACGGCTTTGCCTTCGGCAATGACCGCAGCTCCTGGGGACCGCTTTTAGCAAGCAACGGCGGAGGTTTGACTGACAAAACGGGCAAGAAGTACACCCTGAACAGTCCTGAGTCGGTGGAGGTTTTTCAGAAGCTGCAGGATCTGGTGTTCAAGGAGCATGTTTCTCCTGATTTGATCCAGCAGCAGGACATGCCGTCTAATACGATTCGTCTTCAGACGAGGAAGGTCGCGATGGTGGTGGACGGAACCTGGTCCCTGCTTGATTTTTCGAACAACAAGCAGCTGCAATGGAGTATCGGCGTTCTGCCGAAGCTAAAAGAGCCCAAAACGATGATTGTTGCGGGAGCCACGGTCATTTTCCAGAGCACCAAGCACCCAAAAGAAGCGCTCGAATTTTATTTATACCATAACAATCCCGAAAAGGTGGATCTGTTCAAGTCCGGTCTTTGGATGCCTATCGAGGAAAAATATTATACCGATGAGCAGGCTATCCAGTCATGGACGAACAATGCCGCACATCCACCGGAATTTCAAAAGGCTGGCATTGAGTATGCCAGAGATTATGCGATCAAGCCGACAACTTCGACCCTTCGCAACTGGCCTGATATCGGTTCCAAACTGACCCCGGGGCTGGATCTGATCTGGACGAACAAGAAGACGCCGCAGCAGGCGCTGGATGAACTGGAACCTATCATTCAGCCATTGCTTCAAGGCGTATACCCGGATGAATAATGCGGCGGGACAGCTGCGAAAGGAGAACAGCCCATGAAGCGACCAAAATCAGGAATGATGCGCATGGAGCGAAACTGGGGTCTGCTATTCGCGCTTCCTGCCATCCTCGGATTAATGATTTTTACAATTGGACCGATCGTGGCCTCGTTCGTATTCAGCTTAACCAATTGGACGATTGGTGGACAGATGACCTTTATAGGATTGGATAATTACCGAACCATTTTGACCGAGGATGCTACCTTTTCCCAATCCATGTTCGTGACCACATATTATGCACTGGGCAGCGTGCCTCTCGGCTTGGCGGCGGCTTTTATCATTGCGCTGTTATTAAATCAAAAGGTGAGGGGGTTGTCGGTGTTTCGTACGATTTATTATCTACCTACTATTGTACCGAGTATTGCTAACACGATGTTGTGGCTGTGGATGTTCAACCCGGATTTTGGTCTGTTAAATTCGCTGCTGGAGAGCGTTGGACTGCCGGGGAGCAAATGGATTTATGACGAGAACACTGCAATACCCTCCCTGATCATGATGAGCACCTGGGGGATCGGAAACACGGTCATTATCTTTTTGGCGGGACTTCAGTCGGTTCCCACCCATCTGTATGAAGCAGCTGAGGTAGACGGCGGTAATAGGTGGCATAAATTTTTTCATATTACCATTCCTTCGATGACACCAACCATTTTCTTCAATCTGGTCATGTCTTTAATCAGCACCTTTCAGGCCTTCAATCAGGCATATGTTATGACCAACGGGGGGCCGAATAATTCAACGCTGTTCTATGTGTTCTACTTGTGGCGTACGGCCTTTACGGAGACTAAAATCGGCTACGCCTCAGCGCTGGCCTGGATCTTATTTTTCGTCATCATGGTGCTAACGGTTCTGATTTTTTCCACTTCCAAAAAGTGGGTTCACTATGAAGGAGGGGAACGTTCATGAATCAGGTCACTTCTTCTGTCAATCCTTCAGAAACACCACAACATCCGTTGCCACAGCCTGAACGCTCCCGAAGTCCTGCTACCGCCACCCGTTCCAAACCATTCCCAATCAGCCGTGTTGTACTGTATGTCGTTTTAATTATAGGTAGTGTTTTAATGCTGTTGCCATTTGCATGGCTCATTCGCAGCTCTCTGATGGGGACATCCCAAATTTTCGTGTTCCCGCCGGAGTGGATACCCTCTCCTTTTCAATGGAGCAATTACCCGGAGGCGCTGACTTCAGTACCGTTCGGCAGGTATTTTATGAATACGTTCATGATTGAGGTGTGTGTGCTGGCAGGAGTGATGTTGACCTCAATTGTGTCGGCGTTTACCTTTGCCCGCCTGCGCTGGCCTGGACGTAATCTGATTTTTTCCCTGCTGATCGGGTCGATGATGTTGCCTTACGCGGTGACGCTCATTCCCACTTTCGTCATGTGGCGTGAGCTGGGCGGGCTGAATACATTTTTGCCACTCATTGTTCCTGCATGGTTCGGTGGAGGGGCGTTTAACATCTTCTTGATGCGACAATTCATGCTGACGGTTCCACGCGATCTGGACGAAGCGGCTTATATGGACGGAGGTACGCCTCTGACTGTACTATGGCGCGTCATTATTCCTTTATCTTCGCCTGCATTGATCGTGATCGGAATATTCACTTTTATTGATGTGTGGAACGATTTTTTGGGCCCAATTATTTATTTGAGTGACGAAAAGCATTTTACGCTAGCGCTGGGGCTGGCGACTTTCCGGGGATTAAACAATACCAACTGGCCTTACTTGATGGCGGCTTCCAGCACGATTTTGGCTCCGATCGTCCTGATATTTTTTATCGGACAGCGTTATTTTATCGAAGGCATCACATTGACAGGGATTAAAGGCTAAAAGGAAGCCGTGACGCGTTGGTGTATTTGAAAAAGAGACGGAGAATTGGACGCAGGACTTACGGGAAAGACGGCAGCGAGAAGAGTATACATGTGTTCAAAAGCAAGTGGAGAGTGTGGGCTAAGACATATGCCTTGAAAAGAGATGTGGAATAAGGAGGCGTACGAGTGAAAGAGGAAGACAGTCAAAAGACAAAACCGTTACAGGGTGTTCCTGGCAGACTGGCCCGGTTACGCTCGAAATTCACGGCTCTAGGGATAGATGCACTGCTTATTACACATGGGCCCAATCGAAGATATATGACCGGATTTACAGGCTCCGCTGGAATTGTGCTTGTTACGCAAGAAGAGGCTTTTTTAGTGACGGATTTCCGCTATATGATGCAGGCAACAGATCAGGCAGTGGAATATTCAGTGATTCGGCATGAGTCGCAAATCTTCCAGACCATCGCTGATCTCACAAGTAAGTTGGGGGTTCGTAGACTGGGTTTGGAGAGCAGGCATGTCTCACTTCAACAGTCGGGACAGCTTCAAGCCGCGCTGGGCTCGTTGGAGTACGTGCAAACGGAGGATGTAATTGAACGGCTGCGCGATGTGAAAGACGAAGAAGAGATTCGGACCATAAGTGAGGCAACGCGTATTACCGATGCTGCCTTTACGGAGGTGCTGAATTATATTCAGCCTGGGGTCACAGAGCGGCGGATTGCGGCGGAACTGGAATATCAGCTTCGGCTCGCAGGCGCGGAATCAGGCGGTTTTGCGTTCATTGTCGCTTCGGGTGAGCGCTCGGCATTGCCGCACGGACTGGCCAGTGACAAGGAAATTGGTCAGAACGAGTTTGTCACAATGGATTTTGGCGCAAATGTGCGTGGCTATCTATCCGATATCACGCGTACCGTATTCGTCGGCAATCCGTCGGAGCGGCACGAGGAACTGTATGCTATTGTGCTGGAAGCGAATATGACGACGATTGCTGGACTTCGCCCTGGCATGAGCGGTCGGGAGGGAGACAGTCTGGGGCGGGATGTGATTGCCTCCTATGGCTATGGGGAGCAGTTTGGTCACGGGCTGGGCCACGGCTTTGGCTTGGAGATTCATGAGCAGGTACGGCTTTCCCGCGAAAGTAAGTCGGTGCTCGTGCCGGGTCATGTCCTTACTGTGGAACCAGGCATTTATATTCCAGGCTTTGGCGGAGTTCGGATTGAGGACGATGTGCTGATCACAGATGTCGGTGTCAAGGTACTGACCTCTTCCCCTAAGGAGCTGCTTTTATTATAAAACGCAGTGGCGCTATAGGTAACTATCATCGTTTGCAAGTCATTCAAAAATGAGATGGAGGGGATCAAATGAACACGCATAAAAGACACACCAAAATATGGCTGACTGCGCTGACGGCTTCTCTCATTGTAGCTTTGACACCAGCTATTCCGGGTCAACAGGCTTATGCCGAGGCAAAATCGGGTGTAAAAGTCGTCGACATTTTTAGCCGGACGGTGAACGATTATGGTATAGATCTGGTTGATTGGCAAGGATATCTGGCGAACCCGTATGTAAAGCTAAAAGTGAAGCCGCCAGTGGATGCTGCTTTTCCGGTGACGGTTACGCTGAATGCGCGGGGCACGTCCCGGCTGATGATGGATCTGCCAAGTACGTTGTCGGCACAAGGAGCAAGCAAAACGTTGACTTTTGCCAATGCACAGGAGGAAAAAGATTTTCGGCTAGCCATCCATCCTGACCGGATTGGAGGAAACGGTGAAATAGAGAATTACACGCTGTCTATGTCTGTTGCTGGAAATGATGGTCACACGACCGCTCAGTCCATTCCGATTCGCGTGTTGGATCAGGACGATAATAAAGAGCCCACAGTTCCTCTCCATTTTGACTACAGATTCGATACGATCAAGCCTTATTTCAATGATGCAGCTACCAAAAAAGCCGCAGAGCTGGCGGTAAAGGACTGGTTCTATTTCTTTGATCTGGCTCCTTTCGATGAGGTTCCTGCCAAAGCGGAGGTAAACCATCTGCCAGGAGACGACTGGCAAAATGAAATACAGGTGACAAATGATAAGCCCTACAAAGGCATGTGGGTGTTTATGAGAGGGCTGAACGGGCCGTATTCTACGGGCTTTCCAGCCACGAACGGCAATTATCATACACGTAACGGTGTGACCGTCCCGGGGAACCTGAACCGTTCCTATAGTTTGATTTTGGATTTCTATGATGATGCGATTCCATTCACATCCGTAGACGATGAAGAATGGTATCAATCCGATCTGTCCAAGGTGACGGATGTGCATGGGCTGATCATGCATGAATTCGGTCATGCGATTGTGTTCAGCGACACATTCCCGGGTGTCAAAGCGCTGAAGGAAGCGGCGGGCAATGACCCTGATATTATGGCTTATCAGCACAGACCGGCTGCATTGGATGACAGCTATCATCTATCTGGAGAGCTCGCAGAAGTCGACAGATTGAGTGGACAAAATGGAGGCTGGCGCCATCTGTTCCCGACCCGGCGCTGGATGAACACGAAGCTTTCGCTACTGGTAGCAGAAAAAGCGGGCTGGCCGCTGCGTAAGGACCTGACTCCTTTCCTCGCGCCAGAAATCATGACGAAGGTATTGCCAGCACCCGTCAAAGGCAAAGCGTACATGGCTAAGCTGGAGGCCAAGGGAGGGGTTCCGTTTTACGATTGGATGGTGACAGGCGGTCAACTGCCCGCAGGGTTCACACTGGACCGTTTTACAGGAACGATTAGCGGAACAGCAGACAGCGGAGCAGGGAACAAGACGTATAACTTCACCGTACAGCTGCGGGATTATGATGAGCTGAGCAAGCCTGTGACACAAAGCTTTACGCTCAAGCTGTAAAGCATACCTCACAAGCAGATTAAAACGGTCGAAGGGAGGGAAGCGAATGAAACATGATGCCGCGGATCTGGTCATTGTAGGCGGCGGAATCATCGGTACAGCCATCGCTTATTATGCAGCTAAGTCCGGTATGAAGGTCTTGCTGGCTGAGCGAGGGGAGATTGCTGGAGGCACTTCGTCCCGTTGTGATGGCAATATATTGGCAATCGATAAAGAGCCCGGATTTGACAGTCGAATGTCGTTGGTATCGCAGGAGCTGGTGGCAGAGCTGGCTAGGGAACTGGAGGATGAGTTTGAGTATCGTGCGCCTGGCAGTATTCTGGTCTGTGAAAACGATCAGGAGATGCAAGCGGCTGAGCAGTGGGTAACCCGTCAGCAGCAGGAAGGACTTCCGTTTCGCATGCTGGATCAGCAGGATTTGCGACAGGAATGGCCGCATTTAGCGAAAGATTTGCCGGGCGGACTGGAGTGCGCGACAGATTCCACTGTGAATCCGGTGTTGATGACGTATGCACTGGCCGAGGCCGCGCGTCGAATGGGAGCCAAGTTATTACCGCGCATGCCGATACAGTCCATCCTTCAGGACGAAAGGGGGAACGTCCGCGGGGTGGAGACGCCTAATGGCGTTATCCATGCAGGTGCAGTGGTATTGGCGGCAGGTGTGTGGACACGCAGCATCGGTCATTCACTCGGTTTGGACCTTCCGATCATGCCGCGCAAAGGACATATACTGGTGTCTGCCCGAATGCCTCCCATTGGGAACCGCAAGGTAATGGAGTTCGGCTATCTGATGAGCAAGTTTGGCGGTCAGCGGTGTGTGGATGAGCTTTATGAAAAATACGGTGTCGCGTTGGTATTCGAGCCAACCGCATCTCAAAACATTCTGATCGGCAGCAGCCGTCAGTTTGTCGGTATGGACACACGTGTCGATCAGCAGGTGATTCGCTTAATCGCCCGCAGAGCCATTCGATTTTTCCCTGATTTAGCCAATGTACCACTGATGCGGGCGTATACCGGCTTGCGTCCATGGACACCTGATCATTTGCCAATTGTATCAGCGGTGGACGAAGTACTGGGGCTGTATATCGCTTCTGGTCATGAGGGGGACGGCATTAGTCTTGCGGCGGTTACGGGTAAGCTAGTGACCGAAATGGTACGCGGTGAATCCACTTGTATTCCGGTAGAGCCGCTACGTTATGACCGATTTGGAGAGGTTTTTACCAGCCACGAGGTTCATGGGGAGGTAACAGGATGATCGTAGCAGGCAGAATTACTACCATTGATACCCATACGGGGGGCAATCCGACGCGAACGGTCATTCACGGCGCGCCTAAGCTGGTAGGTCGTACGATGCTGGAAAAAATGACTTATATGGCAGCACATCATGATGATTTTCGCCGTTTGCTGATGTTCGAGCCGCGTGGTCATGAGGTGATGTCAGGCTGCATTTTAACAGAACCTTGTCATCCTGATGCAGATATTGGTGTGGTCTTTATAGAGACCGGTGGCTATTTACCGATGTGCGGTCACGATACGATTGGAGTATGTACGGCGCTGATGGAGGGCGGACTGATTGCTGCGGATAAAAAAGCAATATTGCTGGACACTCCGGCAGGCCCGGTTCAAGTGCAACTGGAGGTGGATGCGGGCAAGGTGCGACAAGTAACGTTCACAAACATCCCTTCTTTTGTGTACCGCCGTGAAGTGGAGATTCAGGTAGAGGGCATCGGGCAAGTCACGCTGGATATTGCGTATGGAGGCAACTTTTACGGCATTGTAGAGGCGGCTTCCATCGGTCTTGCACTGGAGCAGAGCCATGGGGCAAAAATTGTACGAACAGCGGTGCAGATTCGGGAGGCGGTGAATGCGGTTGTTGAGGTCGTACATCCTGAAAATCCGGTTATTCAAGGATTGACACATATTGAATTTTACGGGGAGCCTGTGGCTCCACAGGCCGATTGCCGCAATGTCGTTGTCATCCCACCGGGAGGTATCGATCGTTCTCCTTGTGGCACAGGAACCTCGGCCAAGGTAGCGGTGTTGCACGCCAAGGGAAAACTGGACTTCAATGAGCCGTTTGTACATGAAAGCATCACAGGTTCCATGTTTCGGGCTGAAATCGTGGGGGAGACGCAGATCGGTCCTTATCCGGCAGTCATCCCACAAATTACAGGCTCGGCTTGGGTGACGGGACATCATCAATTTGTGTTGGATCCTGAGGACCCGCTTAAAGAAGGTTTTTTGCTGATGTGAGCATTTTACATCATTCCCGAATGCTGAATATGAAAATAAAGATCGGAAAGGGTTGGTAAGCATATGGCACGTTTTGAAGGTGTATATGTGGCCTTGGTTACACCGTTCACGGCAGAGCTGGAGGTAGACCATAAGCGTCTTACCGAGCTATGCGAGCATCTGATTGCAAGTGGCATTAGCGGACTGGTTCCTACAGGATCGCTGGGAGAATATGCGGCTTTGTCCCCGGAGGAACGGTCGCAGGTTGTGCATACCGTAATTGACGCTGCGGCAGGGCGTGTCCCGGTTGTTGTCGGCTCGGCGGCTCCGTCCACCAAACAAGCGGTGCATTGGATTCAGCATGCGAAGGATGCTGGGGCTGCGGGTGTCATGGCACTGCCACCCATTAATTACAATCCACTGCCTCATGAGGTAACGGCCCATTATGAAGCATTGTCAAAGGTGGGCTTGCCGATCATTGCGTATAACAACCCCCATGATTACAAGGTTGACTTGACTCCAGATATTCTTGCGGACTTGTCGCGAATTGAAAATATCGTAGCAGTCAAGGAATTTTCCGGTGATGTACGGCGTATTCACGCTATTTTGGATCAGACAGAGCTGGAGGTCATGGTCGGAGTAGATAATCTAGCGATGGAGGGGGCATTGTTCGGCGCGACAGGCTGGATTTCGGGGGTGCCTAATGCGTTGCCCAAGGAAGGGGTAGAACTGTTCCGACTTGCGCAGGCGGGAAATATGGCAGAAGCGTCCGCGTTGTATCGCAAGC
Source organism: Paenibacillus sp. CMM36 (assembly GCF_053570945.1). Classification (NCBI taxonomy): domain Bacteria; kingdom Bacillati; phylum Bacillota; class Bacilli; order Caryophanales; family Paenibacillaceae; genus Paenibacillus; species Paenibacillus sp. CMM36. The sequence continues at coordinate 95,946 of NZ_JBSEDY010000015.1, read as the reverse complement.
TGCTGCCGCTGTTCCACTATGATGCCAGCCCGCAATTGGTACAGTCCATCAAATATATGATGGAGCTGGCTGGATTTCCGGTCGGTCCGACACGTCCGCCCAGACTTGCGCTGCCGCAGGCGGATTATGACCGCATTCGCGAAGCATTTGAGGTGGCGGTTCGTCCAAGCGAAGTATCATCCTGAATGGAGGTGAAGACGATGGAGAGCCGAAATTGGATCGGTGGTGAGTGGCTGAGCCCTTCCGGCGAGGAAATGGTGGTTCACAATCCTTCGGACTTGAAGGAGGAGGTGGGAGTCGTCCATTTTTCAGAAACGAGCGATATTACACAGGCCGGGGATGCGGCACGGCTGGCTCAGGCGGGCTGGGCCGCTTTAAGTCCCGCAGCGCGGGGAGTTTATCTGTTCAAAGCAGCCGGTTTACTAGAGGCAGCATTACCTGAATTGGCTGAGCTGGCCAGTCGTGAGATGGGCAAGCCGATTACCGAGATGCGCGGAGAGGTCATGCGAGGTGTCCATCTGCTCCGCTACTATGCGGCAGAAGGCGTACGTTCCATCGGTACAGTCATTCCTTCGAATGAGCCGGGAGTGCTCCAATACACAAAGCGCATTGCGCTGGGGGTAACGGCTGTCATTACGCCGTGGAATTTTCCGGTAGCTATTCCGCTATGGAAAATCGCCCCTGCACTTTTGTGCGGAAACACGGTCATCTGGAAGCCTGCCGAACATGCTTCATTAACTGCAGTACGGGTCGCCAAGCTATTCGAGGCGGTGCAGCTTCCACCCGGTGTACTGAACTTAGTCATTGGGCAGGGGAACCGTATTGGCGATGCCTTATTGGAGCTTCCGGTACTAGATGCGGTCAGCTTCACGGGTTCCACCGCTACAGGTTTGGGCATTGCCGAGCGATGCGCGCGCCGTAACATGAAATACCAGACCGAGATGGGAGGTAAAAATGCCGCCATTGTGCTGAAAGACGCGGATGTAGCACAGGCGGTGGCGATGATTATCAGCGGAGCTTTACGTTCAGCCGGGCAGAAATGCACGGCCACCAGCCGGGTGATCGTGGAACAGTCTGTCTATGAGACGTTCACGGAAGCCTTACGCCAAGCGGTGGAAAAAATACAGATCGCTCCGGCGCTTGACCCCGGTGCGTATCTTGGACCTGTGGCATCCGCAGGTCAATACGAGAAGGTCATGTCCTATGTATCACTCGCACGTCGGGAAGCTCACATTTTGGCCGAAGGTGGAGCCGCCGCCGGGACAGAGAACGGATATTATGTGCGTCCACTGGTGGCGACTGGACTCAATTCATCCCATCCGTTGATTCAGGAGGAGATTTTTGGACCTGTGTTGGGGGTCGTGCAAGCGGACGACTTCGAGGATGCAATTCGACTGTGCAATGATTCTATTTATGGATTAAGCGCCTCTCTATTCACCCGCGATTTGCGGTTGGCTCATCGGTTTCTGGATGAGGCGAACGCCGGTATGGTTCGGGTTAATCAGGAGACGGCTGGTGTGGAATACCAGGCTCCGTTTGGCGGTCTGAAGCAATCCAGTTCACATACCCGGGAACAGGGCCAGGCGGCGCTGGATTTTTATTCAGCGATTAAAACCTGTGCGATCAGCTATGAGTAAGCGGGTGACGGGACGAAGTGAGACGGTGGGGAGCGCATCAGGTCATTTGCTCATATGTCGCTGTGAAGAAGTGAGTATCGCACAGATGGAGCAGGCTTGCCGCATGGGTATGGACACCGTGCGCCAGCTTAAAATGGCTACGCGGGTGACGATGGGGGCATGTCAGGGTAGGGTATGCCGACAATTGGTGGAGTCATGGTTTTACAATCAGGTTCCTGCTGCCCGCCGGGAGGCGGAGCTGTTATCGCAAAGGCCACCAGTGCGTCCCGTAACGTTCGGGCAGCTGGCAGAGGGAGGTTCTTTATGAGCCGCACGCGTATTGTAAATCATCCTATTTTGGGACCAAAGCCGGAGCGGCGGCAGGTATCTTTCTTTTTTGACGGTCGTCCCATGCAGGGATTGGCTGGAGAACCATTGGCAGCAGCGCTGCTGGCCAGCGGTGTCCGTTTGCTGAGAAGGCATGAGGAATCCGGTACGGCCAGAGGCGTATACTGCGCCATTGGGCATTGTAACGAATGCCGCCTGACGGTTCATCCGTTCGGTACCGTCCGTTCCTGCCTGACCAAGCTGGAAGAAGGTATGGTGGTGGAAACCGGGCGGCAGCTTTCGAATGAAATCACAGGGAGAATTGTGACATGAATGAAATGGCGCATCTTATCGTCATTGGGGCGGGTCCCGCCGGATTGTCCGCAGCGGTATCGGCTGCTGAGCAAGGATTGCCAGTCACGGTACTGGATGAGTTTACAGAGCCGGGTGGACGTATGCCCGGGCAATATCATGAGGAAGGCAGTCAAGGCTGGTGGGTTGGAAAACACGTTTCGGATGAGCTGATTACCCGTTGCGGGGAGCTTGGGGTGGACATTCGCTGCGGCGTTTCCGTGCATGGTATGGAATATACAACAACGTGGGAAATTTCCACTTCCTGTGGATTGTTCACTGCGGATTACGTATTGCTAGCGACTGGAGCTGCCGAAATTCCCGTTCCGCTGGATGGCTGGACGTTACCGGGCGTCATGTCTATCGGGGCCGCACAAGTAATGACTAATGTTCATTACGTTAAGCCGGGGGAACGCGGCATCATCGTAGGCATGAACGTATTGTCGATGGCGATTGCCCGCGAGCTGTCTGTCGCCGGGGTGAAGGTGGCGGCAATTACACTGCCGTGCGCTAATCCGCTGGCTGGTGCGGCGGCAGATCCGACAGCCTCCGCGAAGCTGCTGCTTCAGCTGTCGGGGCTAGCTCCTGCCGCCTGGATGCGTGCAGGCGGCAGGCTGGCAGCGGCGATGCGGATGGAGAAACTCATCGCGTGCTGCTATCCCCACAGAGGCTTCCGTCTGTGGGATATCCCGATCCGGTTGCGGACGGCGGTGCTGTCCGTCAACGGGCAGGACCGGGTCGAATCCGTGACCCTGGTCCACGTCAAACCGGACGGCTCGCCTATCCCTGGCAGCGAGCGCGTCGAACCCGCCGACTTCGTGGCGCTCAGCGGCGGCTTGTACCCGCTCGCTGAGCTGGCGGCGGTAGCTGGGTGCAAATTCGTGTACAGCCCTGAGCTAGGCGGGCATGTTCCACTGCACGGTGAGCGAATGGAAACCTCGCTCAAAGGGCTGTACGTTGCCGGCAATATTACCGGCATCGAAAGCGGGCTGGTCGCGATGGCTCAAGGTCGATTAGCCGCCGCTTCCATGCTGCATGCCGCTGGACTCGGTGGAGCAGGCGGGGAACAGCGGGTGCAGGAGGCGATCCGTGAGGTCCATTTTGCACGTAAGCATGCGCTGATTCAGTTTCATCCCGGCATTACAGAGGCGAGAACGCAGCTGTACCAGCAGTGGGGGCAAACCTTTGGCAGCGGCGCGTAACGGCTCGTTGTGTTTGATATGCGTTTTTTTGTCCCAAATTCGTCTTAAAGGAGGAACGGAAAGTGACTCTTAAAGCAAAAGCCCATATGAAAGCAAGACCGTTCGCACTGAACGAGGTGGTATTGGCTGAAGGTCCCTTCAAACAGGCGATGGAGCTGAACCGATCTTATCTGTTGGAGCTTCAACCAGACCGTCTGCTGGCGCGTTTTCGGGAATATGCCGGACTTACGCCCAAAGCGCCTCAATATGAGGGCTGGGAAGCGATGACTATTTCCGGTCATACACTGGGACATTATTTGTCCGCTTGCTCCATGATGTATGCTTCAACGGGCGATGAGCGTTTCAAAGAAATTGCACATTACATTACGGATGAGCTGGACGTTTGTCAGACGGCGCATGGTGACGGATATGTATCCGGTATTCCAGGGGGAAAGGAACTTTTTGAAGAGGTATCTGCCGGAAATATTCGTTCGAAGGGCTTTGACCTGAACGGTGCTTGGGCTCCTTTGTATACACTACACAAGTTGTTCGCTGGTCTGCGTGATGCGTATCATTTGACAGGCTGTGATAAGGCATTAACGGTAGAGCGTAAGCTGGCGGACTGGCTCGAAGGAATGATGAAGCCGATGAGCGATGAGCAGATGCAGCAGATGATGTTTTGCGAATATGGAGGCATGAATGAGGTATTGGCCGATTTGTATGCGGATACCGGGGAAGAGCGCTACTTGCGGCTGGCTGAGTGCTTCTGGCACAAGCTGGTGCTGGACCCGCTTAGCTCGCAGGAAGACTGTTTACAGGGCATTCACGCCAACACACAGATTCCGAAGCTGATCGGGCTTGCCAAGGAATATGAGCTGACTAATGATACGAAGCGCCGGGAGACGGTGGAGTTTTTTTGGGAGCGGGTGGTGGATCATCATTCGTATGTCATTGGCGGGAATAGCTTTGGAGAATATTTTGGAGCGCCGGATGGCTTGAATGATCGCATCGGGCCTCATACGACGGAGACGTGCAACACCTATAACATGCTCAAGCTGACAAATCATCTGTTTCAATGGAATGTTTCCGCCAAGGAAGTCGACTTTTATGAGCGAGGTCTATTCAATCATATTTTGGCCTCGCAGGACCCGGTTCACGGGGGCGTAACGTATTTTCTGTCGCTGGCGATGGGCGGGCACAAGCATTTTGAAAGCAAATTTGACGATTTCACATGCTGTGTTGGTACAGGGATGGAAAACCATGCGAGCTACGGCAGCGGTATTTATTTTCACGATCACGATAAGCTGTATGTCAATCAGTTCATTGCTTCCACGCTGGAATGGAAGGACAGAGGCGTTACGCTAAAACAAAACACTTCCTATCCAGATACAGATCATACGACGCTGGAGATTCAATGCGATCAACCTGCCTCATTTACGCTACTCATCCGCTATCCATATTGGGCTGAAAAAGGAATTACCATTCGTGTAAATGGCAAAGAACAGTCGGTTGTATCGGAACCGGGCAGCTTCATCTCTATCGCCAGAACGTGGATTGACGGGGATGTTGTAGAGGTGACGATTCCGATGTCGCTGAGGCTGGAGCAGATGCCGGATAATCCGGATCGGGCGGCTGTTATGTATGGACCGTTGGTGCTGGCAGGCGACCTTGGACCCTTAGAAGATCCTAAAGCCAAGGATTTCCTCTATACACCGGTATTTATCCCTCAAACGGAAAAGCTGGATGCCTGGATACAGTCTGTAGAGGATAAGACGAATACGTTCCGTACCTTGAATGCAGGGCATCCCCGGGATGTGGAATTGTCTCCTCTGTATAAAATGCATGACCGTACGTATTCCGTATACTGGGACATTTTTACGAAGGAAGCGTGGCAGGAAGCGGAACAGGAATACACAGCGGCACGCGAAAAGCTGGCGATTCTGGAGCAGTGTACGATTGATTTTGCCCAACCCGGAGAAATGCAGCCGGAGCGGGACCATAACTTCCAGGGAGATGCCTCGACTCGCACCGGATATGTGAATAACCGACCTTATCGGAATGCGGGAATTGACGGTTGGTTTTCTTTCGATTTGAAGACAAATCCGGTTGCTCCGATGCTGTTGGTTATTACCTACACGGCTACGCTGGAAATGCCAAACTGTGGTTTTGATATTTTGATTAACGGTCATCCGCTTGAGCATTTTAGTGAAGGTTTTGATGAAGCCGATAAATTTTACAACGTGAATGCCGCTATTCCGGCTGCATATCTGGAGGGTAAGGATCAAGCGACAGTGACTTTCAAGGCCAAGCCGGGACAGCGTATTCGCAGATGTTTTGGGCTGAGGATGGTCAACAAGGACGTATATGAGCAACTCTATCAAGCTGGAAGTTCAGGTATTCATGAATGATCTGTGGAATGTTTCGTGAGAAAAAAGTAACGTTTGATTTTTCGTCCGGTATGATTTATGATGTAAGGAATATTGGATGATGCTGGAATAATCCATATGGTGGTATGAGCTGATATATTCATAGTTTTGTTGCGCGTGAAGCACACGGGCTGTTTCTTCCTTCATAGGGGAGAGGCAGCCCTTTTTTGTTGGGATTTTCAGAAGTATAACTTTTTTAAGAGTCAGTTCTATGATTTAGGGGGAGGGATTGCTGATTGCTCAATAGAGTCTATTTGTTTGGAATACTTTGTATTAGAAGTTTTTCTTATAGATTTTGTAATAGGGAAACCCTATAATATATAAGTTGTATCCAGTATTTTCCGAAAGTGGGGATGCGATAAGTTTATGAGATTAGAGATGATATACATAGTTTAAAGTTTAAGCTGACAAAGGGGATAGAGAGATGAGTATGAAAAAATGGATGTTGAGTTTGACGGCAGCCACGTTGCTATGGGGCGCGACAAGTACGATTCCAACGACGGAGGCGGCAAGCAGCACCAAACCCATTGAAGTCTTGTTAAACGCCAAAAAAATACAGTTTCCAGATGCTAAACCTTTTCAGGATAGTAACGATTATGTGATGGTTCCGATTCGTTTTGTATCCGAAGCACTAGGGGCTAAGGTAGGCTGGGAGAAAACAGGCGGTCAATTGGCTGTGTCGATTAAAAATGATGCACATGCTGTTAACATGACAGTGGGTCAAAACACCGCTACCGTGGATGGGCAGACCAAAACGTATGAAACGAAGATTATTTTGAAGCAAAACCGTACTTTTGTGCCGCTGCGGTTGGTAAGTGAGGGTCTGGGGCAAACGGTAGAGTGGGATAAGGTCAGCCGCTGGGTCTGGATTGGGAAGAAGAAAATTGCTGCGTTGGAGGATACGGGGCATAAGGCGGTAAGTATCGAGCCGTATAAGAAGGCGATAAATACTACTCGAAGTCTCATCAATAACGTTGTAGGCAAGCCGTATGATAAAGTCGTGATTTTTAAACAATCCGATTTGCCTATCAAGTTACTGCATGACGTTTACACTGTTGAGCCGTACACGTCTCCGAAAGGTGTTCCTTACCTCAAAATGAGAGTGAAGACGAAGTCAACAGCGGGCAGTATTTTCTATCTGACCAAGAATAAAGATACACGTCTTCGTTACCCAATGGATGACTTGATGCAAGATAACGGTGATGGTACAAAGATAGTTTATTACCCAATTTATTCGTCTGGCGATGAACTCTTTCAAGGAATAAAGAATTATAAATCGTTTAAACTATCAGACATTGAATACATTGGTTTTGACCTTGCATCACAGGATTATATTCCGATGATGGTCAACCCGTGGAAGGGTAATTAAGCATATGAAAAAGACACAACGCGTTCTGGCCGTATTACTGGTGGGGGTACTGCTACTGTTGCAGCTCCCACCTTTTTCTTTTCCCATAAACAGGGCAGCTGCCGAAACGGAAATTACGCCGTTATCTTACTTTGCAGATAGGAACAATCGCTACTTTGTTGGTATGATGTATTTCGACATGTGGAAGAACACAGCTGGGGTTTGGGTCACGGACGGCGGCAAGGAGCCCGATAAGGACATGCAGGGTGAAGCCAAATTCACTTACAAGTTTCAGTTTCCAGGTAGAAAAATAAAAAGTGTGAAAGCATCACTTTATGACCCTAAGACGGATAATAATAAAAAGAATCTTGACTATTTCAAGTATTTCCAAGAGTCCCGATCTGATAGTTATACTGATTATGCGCGTGCAATCAGTAAAGGTACACAAGATTCAGACATTCGGCCTTTTGAGAAACAGGGCATTGGAACGGAAACCACCATCATTCCAATTACGGTAAATATGAGATTGAATGCGGTAGGTCGAGCGAAAAATATAAAAGAAGAGAGCTGCCCTACCTGTGCCAAAGAGGTAGAAGCCTGGCGCATCTACCAACCGATCCTGTTCAAGATTGAACTAGAGAGTGGTCTGATCGTCAAGCATTTTACCACTGATGGAAAATCTCTTAACAACAACGTATTTACACCAATAGAAGATGAACTAAAAGCTGATCAACTGTATGATTTCATCCCGCCAACCAACCCAAAATATGAGTATGTGGGCTACAAGAAAAGCACGACCGGTAAACCGCCGAGCGGAGATATTTTGCCGGGAATTGTATCCGGATTTACCTATGACGGTTCTTTTGAGCAGTTTACCGTCTATCTGTATTACAAAGAAGCTCAGGGCTGTCCTAAGCCTGGAGAAAGCCAAGAGGGAGCACCCTCAGATTGCCAAGATAATGAACAGCCAAATGGTGTTGTCTGCTCCCGTCCCGTTCCAGGACTGCGCTTGGAAACTGCTGAACTGGACCCGACGGTATCCGCCGTTATTAAAGCCGATCAGCGAGGCGCGTCACGTTTTGATGTAGCCAAGGGTATTCCAACTTCTGAAAGCCTGTACGGAAACGTGCTGGCCCGGAATTACCTGTTTCAAAACACCTACCAACAGCTCAAAGGCGAGTGCACCTACAACGTCAAGCTGAAGCGTACGTATGATCTGGAATGGGAAGATATCAACGATACCCGGCACATGAAGGTCGTGGAGTATTACAAATACGAAATTGTGAAACCGTACTCCTACTGGGTGATCGACAACCTTGAGGTGTACGGTATCAAGAACGCGCAGCTACGTAACTATGCACTGCCGGGAGGTAGTATTACGATTCCACCACGGAATTACACGCCGCCGTCTGTAGAATCAGCGACCAACGGAAAATATTATCCGGCTCCTTCTCCGGGCATCGTCGATGGGGGTTCACTTTATATTTATGGCGGCAAGAGTATGCCGAAGGTGCCCAATGAACAAAGATCACTGGAGCCTGTGGCCCAGAAGGCTACACCAGACGTGGAAGTGGAAAACGATACTGTGAAATTCAACGGTCAAACGATCATGGACCACCAGCGTGTCAAGGAAAAGGGGCCGACTCCTGGCAAAATCCCTGAACCCGTAAAAATCGGGCCGGATGTGCTGTACAGTCCGAATCATGTGATTGATAAGCATAAGATAAATAAGTCCAATACGCCCAGCAGCGGTGACATCACTTACGCTATTCTCAAGGGAAATATCAATGGAGGTGCGGATAAAACGTTCCCGATAAAGGGAATCAATACAGTGACTGTCCACACTCCCGTAGTGAATCTGTCTAGTGTGTCGGACGATGCTGCTCATAATCAGAAAACCCAACCTACGAAGGGACGATCCGCGCTTATTTTGGAGCGCCCTTTCCGGGTGACGATCTCGACAGCAGGTCCGCATTTGAACATTCCTGGCTATGGTGATCGGGAGTATGCCAAATATGTACGAACCAAGCAGGTGCGATTTCCGTTCGATGTGTACGACAAAGGAAAGACACTATTTTATCCACGAGGTACCTGGATCGACATTCCGGTGCTGCAGCTCGACACAGACTTTTATTTGCCCGTATGGGTGGATGAAGGCAACTATACAGTAGAGTTCCGTACCATTGCCGAAAATGCACCGGACGGGTTCACCGAACAGCACCATGCCAACACGGATATCGCCCACCATGTTGCCAATGATGTGGTAAATATAGAGGTCATCGGACGGATGTACGATTTTCATATCACGGATATTGCCGATTACCATTGGGAGCGGGTATTTCGGCAGCGAAAAGGAAGTCCAACGCATAGCGGCCTGTCCTATTGGACGGGGCTTGGCAATATTGATGGGTTGCCTAGAGGGAACCCGGAGCCATTCACCTTGCCCGTTCGCCCCGGCAGTCACCCATATGAAGGTTATGCAAATGTGGCGGTCAAGACAGGTTATCATTTCAAGTTTGACCTCAAGACCAAAGGCAATATGTTTAGCGCCAAGGACGGTATTCGCATCACGCCATCGTTCTATTGGGTGAGCAAAGATGGGCTACAGCGGGAAGAGGTAGATCTGTATACACATTCCGGCAGTCGAAAATTTATCCGTTTGGGATCGGCGGAGGATCGGGAAAAGCGCTATGTTATTTTGAATGAACGGCTACGCAATGTGCCGATGGAGGAAATGCAGGACGCGGCAGCCTACCAATACAAGCATGAGCTGAGTGAAGCACAGCAAAGCCAGTTGACACTGGAACGTTATGTTTCCCTGTATGCCCACCGTATTGCACGCAGCAAGACCTGGGTTGGACGCTACGACTGGCTGGTGCTGCCTGCGGCTGTGCGTACTTTAATCGGTCCAAAGACAGAACTGCCGGATGGGGTTAACGTAGATCGCGCTAATGCGTCGATTCAGCGCTGGTATGGTGAATATAGCCTGCCTGCTGATGTGTACGCAGTCACCAAAGGCACGGATTTGCGCGAGGTCAGTCGCCGTCAGGAGCTAAACGAGCATACAGATATATTCAAGAAAACGGGCTTTATCGTCGTCGGCTTTAATATAGAGTCACTGCGTCAGGGGGACGCTGAGCATCCGCATTTACAGTATATAAATGGCCCGCTACTGAACCAGTGGCAACTGGAGGGTTACCGCCGAGAGATAAAAGACCCGTACGGGCATACCTTTTATTTACAGGACGGGGATGTCGTGTTTTATCATACAGATCAGTCCAGCCGAGACGATTTGAGTTCATTTGTCCCTCACTAGGTTGCAGTAATCAAGACGAATCCTAATCCATAACTAGCGCGAAATATAAAAAAACGGACAATGGGAACAATCCACTGTCCGTTTTTTTATATTTCCTTTTGAGTTTATGCGAATATGATTTTGCCTACTTCCTCTGCCTTCATGGGGAGTTTGGCGGTGTTCAGCCCTTAGCATGCCGTTTTCATACAGGCTTGGTGGGGGCTGTTTTATTTGGAATGAGTAAACAACACGGATTTGTGTAGGGAAATCCTCGGATATTTAAACGCGTTTGAAGGAACGGCAAAACTATAATAATAGGGAATTTAATTTATGTAAGCGCAATCATTTTGGCGTACTTGCTTGTCATCACAATACAATTGAGGAGGACGACTTGAATGGCTCAAAGGAAAGGCGCATGGCGAAAGGGAACCTTGACCGCTGCGCTGGCAACCATGCTGGCGATGACGGGCACGACTGGAGGAGTGGCTGCGGAAGATTTGTCCGAACCGACACTACAGGCGGAATCAGCCATTGCAGTTGAACAGAACCGTAGCGGTAGCATTCAGCTGGAAAAGTTGGATCGCGGACTGGTAGCTGCGGTGACGCAGGAAGGGGTCTTTTTAAGCTGGCGGTTATTGGCTCAAGAAGTGAACGGTTACGGTTCAACGGGGCTGACAGGAGCGGACTTCAACGTATACCGTGACGGTAAGAAGATTGCGACAGTGACCGACAGTACCAACTATGTGGATAAGGAAGGGAATGGTAAATCAGTATACAGAGTGGCTTCAGTCGTTAATGGGCGGGAAAAGGATCGTAGCGCTAAAGTGAAGCCATGGCAGCAGGGTTACTATGAACTTCCTCTCCAAAAGCCTGCTGATGGAGTAACCCCGGCAGGTGAATCCTATACGTATTCGGCCAACGATATGAGTGTGGGGGATGTGGATGGAGACGGGCAATATGAGTTTTTTGTAAAATGGGACCCGTCGAACTCCAAAGATGTATCTCAGAAGGGGTATACCGGAAATACGTATGTTGATGCGTATACGGCCGAAGGCAAGCTGCTGTACCGGATCGACCTAGGCGTGAATATTCGATCAGGTGCGCATTATACACAGATGATGGTGTACGATTTTGACGGCGATGGTAAAGCCGAGCTGATGTTCAAAACGGCTCCAGGGACCAAAACGATTTCTTTTGATAAGAAGGGCAAGGCGAAAAAAGAAAAGTATATTACTCTGCCACGTGAGGATCGCAAAGCAGGGATTACACATGAGGACGATTACCGTTTGAGTCGTTCGGATTATTATGAGCATGTGGTGAACATGTTCATGAACTGGACGAAGCATGAAGAAGTGGTCAAGGGACAATGGCCTGCTACGCTGGAGGAATGCTTTGGCATCGCTCCGAAGTACAGTTATCCGTTATCCCGAAAGGATGCGGAAAGCCTGACAGACTACTTTATGGATGTATATGCACCATCACGGAGCGACAAAAACAAGCTGAGAGAGTTCGAGGGCTTTATTGTCGATGGACCAGAGTATTTGACAATTTTCAAGGGGAAAACGGGAGCTGAGCTGGATACCGTCCGCTATGAGCCGGAGCGTCATGACGATGGCCTCATGTGGGGCGACTACGCCATGGCCCGAATTGAACCCGCCAACCGTGTAGACCGCTTCCTGGCAGGTGTGGCCTATCTGGACGGCCGCAAGCCGTATGCCGTATTTGCACGCGGCTATTATACGCGTTCCACTTTGGCCACCTACACATGGGATGGTCGCCATCTCCAAAAACATTGGATGGTGGACAGTGGCTGGGCACCGATGACCAATCCATTTAACGATAGTCCGCACGGGCGTGATGGAACGGACCCGAAATTTGGCACCTTGACCACACAGGGAGCGCATTCTTTGAGCGTGGTGGATGTGGACGGTGACGGCAAGGACGAAATCGTATACGGTTCCGCCACGATTGACCATGATGGCAGCCTGTTGTACAGCTCATTTGATGTCATGCCTCCTGAAAGTGCAACTCCGGGTCAAACCGCCAGATTGGGGCACGGCGATGCACTGCATGTAACCGATATTGACCCGGATCGCCCCGGCAAAGAAATCTTTATGGTACATGAAGGTGGCACTTACGCTCCATATGGCTATTCTTTGCGGGATGCCAAAACAGGTGAAATCATTTACGGCGCATACTCCGGCAAGGATACTGGTCGGGGAATGGTCGGTGACATAGACCCGGATCAGCGAGGTCTGGAGACTTGGGCCATAGGCCTATGGACCGCAGCGGGTAAACAGCTGGATACGAAGATACCGGGTACCAATATGAGTATCAAATGGGCAGCCGATATGACCACACAAATCGTAAACGGCGCAATTGATGTAACCCCAACCATTGAAGATTGGAAACGAGGTACATTGTTGACCGCCACTGGAACCAAAACGAACAACTATACGAAAGGAACGCCATCGCTGGTAGCCGACATTTTCGGAGATTGGCGGGAGGAAATGCTCGTCCGTACAGCGGATAGCTCAGCCATCCGTATCTATCTGAGCACAGAACCTACGACGCATAAATTGTACACGTTGATGCATGATCCGCAGTATCGCACGGATGTGGCGCGTCAAAATACCGGGTATAACCAGCCGTCCTACACGAGCTTTTATTTTGCATCCGATATGGATTGGGCGAATGTGCCGATTCCCAAGCTCTACACGCCAAAAGCCTTAATAGAGGAAGAGAGCAGTGACGAAGCGGATGAAGTAGAGGCAGCAGAGGTAGATGAAAAAGAAGTCGATGGAACGATAGTCGATGGGACGAAAATAGATGTGAAGGAATGATAAGCGGAGACTATTTCCCAAAATATATAATAAAAAATTAAAGTTTCTTATCTCAAAAGGAGAGCCGTATTTACGGACTCTCTTTTTTTACGTCTTGATGTTATTGAGAATATAAAATGTAACCGCGCACATGTAAATGTTGTGATATCTTACCTAACGTGAAATTTGACACATATGTGAAATGAGGATAAATAACAGAGATTTCATGGAGAAGTGAATTGACTGTATTTGTCCCTGTCTCTAAGATGTAATTATATTCCAGACAAAATAGAGAATTATGTAAGGGAATATAACGTAGAGAGGAGGGAATGAATGGACTCTTTAGCTGATCTCTCGGAAACCCCCTTAGCATTAGAAACTCTCAGACGACATCCCTGTTATAACGAAGAGGCACATCGCTATTTTGCGCGCATTCATCTTCCAGTAGCCCCGGCATGCAATATTCAGTGCCATTATTGCAACCGCAAATTCGATTGCGTCAATGAAAGCCGTCCCGGCGTTGTTAGTGAACTGCTTACGCCGGAGCAGGCGGCGAGCAAGACCTATGGCGTAGCGGCACAGCTGATGCAGCTGTCCGTTGTCGGCATTGCGGGACCTGGAGATCCGCTGGCCAATGCGGAGGCAACCTTCGATACCTTCCGCCGGGTCCGTGAGACAGTTAAGGACGTCATATTCTGTCTCAGCACGAATGGCCTTACCTTGATCAGGCATATCGACAGGATTGTAGAGCTGGGCATTTCGCATGTCACGATCACGATCAATGCTGTAGATCCAGTGGTGGGGAGCCGCATTTATGGATGGGTCTACGATGAAGGAAAACGCTATACAGGTGAGGAGGCCGCACGGCTGTTGATTGACCGCCAGCTGGCAGGCTTGAAGATGCTGGCTTCGAGAGGCGTATTGTGCAAGGTGAACTCGGTGCTGATTCCCGAAGTCAATGATGCCCATCTGCCGGAGGTAGCCAGGGTGGTCAAGGAGCACGGCGCGGTGCTGCACAACATTATGCCGCTCATCATCGCACCTGGTAGCCGATATGAGCAGGAAGGGATGCGTGCCCCCCGTCCCCGCCTGGTCCGGCAGCTGCAGGAGAAATGTGCTGAAGCGGGAGCTGTCATTATGCGCCATTGCCGTCAGTGCAGGGCGGATGCGATTGGACTGCTGGGCGAGGATCGCAATCAGGATTTTACATGGGAGAACATTGCGGCTGCTCCTCCCATGGATGAAGAGGCAAGGGCACAATTTCAGAAAGAACTGGATGAGAAGGTGAGAGTGAGAATGGAACGCAAGGAGGGACAATCGCACCCCAAACAACCGTCAACCGGGGCTGGATGTAGCTGCCCGTTATCTGGGGATAAGCCTGAAGTGAGCTTTACCTCAAAGCCAGTCCTAATCGCTGTGGCCAGTCGTGGCGGAGGGAAGGTGAATCAGCATTTCGGCCGTGCCAAGGAATTTATGATCTATGAAAGCGACGGGATTATCGTAAATTTCATAGGCATTCGTAAGGTGCAATCCTACTGCCACGGGAAAGCCGATTGCAATGGAGACAAGGCCGAGACGATGAAGGAGATCCTTTCCATGGTGCATGACTGTGCATTGCTGCTGTCGGCCGGCATAGGCGAGGCCCCCAAAGAGGCATTGCAGGAAGCTGGCGTGCTGCCTATTGTATGCGGCGGGGATATTGAGGAATCCGTTCTGGAATATGTAAAATTTCTACGTTATATGTATCCTGTGCAGAGTAATAAGGGAAGTCAGCGTAATAAGGGAGTTAAGGGCAGTCATTCGGATTTACCCATTGAACATTTTGGAGGCTGAGAAAATATGAGACAAATTGCGTTTTACGGTAAAGGCGGTATCGGCAAATCGACAACCTCGCAGAATACACTGGCTCAACTCGCGACCAAATTCAAACAAAAAATTATGATCGTAGGCTGTGATCCCAAGGCAGACTCCACCCGTCTTATTTTGAATACGAAGGCCCAACAGACTGTGCTGCATCTGGCGGCTGAAAGGGGTACGGTGGAGGACCTGGAATTGGAGGACGTTGTCCAGAAGGGCTTCGGTGACATTCTGAACGTGGAATGCGGTGGGCCGGAGCCTGGTGTCGGCTGTGCAGGGCGCGGCATTATCACGGCCATTAATTTTCTGGAGGAAGAGGGGGCCTACGAAGGGCTGGATTTCGTATCCTACGATGTACTGGGGGACGTCGTGTGCGGGGGCTTCGCCATGCCGATCCGGGAGAAGAAGGCGCAGGAAATCTACATCGTATGCTCAGGCGAGATGATGGCTATGTACGCTGCCAACAATATTGCACGCGGGATCTTGAAGTATGCCAACAGCGGTGGGGTGCGTTTGGGCGGCTTAATCTGCAACAGCCGGAATACGGACCTGGAAGCGGAATTGATTACAGAGCTTGCAAGAAGACTGAACACGCAGATGATCCACTTTTTGCCGCGTGATAATGTTGTCCAGCACGCTGAGCTGCGCCGTATGACTGTAACTCAATACAACCCGGACCATAAGCAGGCTGCGGAGTATGAAGAGCTGGCAGGTAAAATTTTGAATAATGACATGCTAACGGTTCCCACCCCTATTTCCATGGAAGAGCTGGAGGATCTATTGATGGAATTCGGCATTATTGAGGATGAAGAAACCGCAATTAACAAAGCTGAGGCGTCCGGGCAGTAGGCTGTAGCCAGAAGGCTTAATGACGGAATCATCGTGTGATGATGGGAGGAGCTGAACGCGCAGCTCGCAGGAGGGAGGAATAGGTCAAATGAGCAGTATTGTGGATAAGGGTAAGCAGATCGTAGAGGAGATACTGGAGGTATATCCCAAGAAGGTCAAGAAGGACCGGACCAAGCATTTTGAGATCGCGGATGAGGAGCTTGTGAACTGCGGGACCTGTTCCATCAAGTCCAACATGAAATCACGACCCGGCGTCATGACAGCAAGGGGCTGTGCTTATGCAGGGTCCAAGGGTGTGGTATGGGGCCCGATTAAAGACATGGTGCACATTAGCCATGGTCCCATCGGCTGCGGGCAATACAGTTGGGGTACTCGACGTAATTATGCGAATGGGGTATTGGGAATCGATAATTTTACCGCCATGCAGATTACAAGCAATTTTCAGGAAAAGGATATCGTGTTCGGCGGAGATAAGAAGCTAGAGGTGATCTGTAGGGAAATTAAGGAGATGTTCCCGCTGGCTAAGGGCATCTCCGTGCAATCTGAATGTCCGGTCGGACTGATTGGTGATGATATCGGGGCTGTGGCCAAGAAGATGACAGAGGAGCTGGGCATTCCGGTTATTCCCGTACGCTGTGAGGGCTTTCGCGGGGTGAGTCAGTCTCTGGGCCATCACATTGCCAATGATGCTATCCGCGATTTTCTGATGGGGCGCCGGGAGCTAAAGGAGTGCGGGCCTTATGATGTCTCCATTATCGGGGACTACAATATCGGCGGTGATGCCTGGGCTTCGCGTATTTTGCTGGAGGAAATGGGACTGCGGGTCATAGCGCAGTGGTCGGGGGACGGTACGATCAATGAGCTGGGGATTGCGCACAAATCCAAGCTCAATCTGATCCATTGTCATCGTTCCATGAATTATATGTGCACAACGATGGAGCAGGAATACGGAATTCCTTGGATGGAATATAACTTCTTTGGCCCGACCAAGACAGTGGAGAGCTTAAGGGCGATTGCAGCTCGTTTTGACGAAACGATTCAGGAAAAATGTGAGCAGGTCATCGCCCAATATATGCCGCAGATGGAGGCAGTCATCCGTAAATACCGCCCACGTCTGGAAGGTAAAAAGGTGA
Source organism: Paenibacillus sp. CMM36 (assembly GCF_053570945.1). Taxonomy (NCBI): domain Bacteria; kingdom Bacillati; phylum Bacillota; class Bacilli; order Caryophanales; family Paenibacillaceae; genus Paenibacillus; species Paenibacillus sp. CMM36. The sequence continues at coordinate 78,741 of NZ_JBSEDY010000015.1, read as the reverse complement.
TGCTTCTGATTGGCGGGTTGCGGGCAAGGCATACCATCGGTGCCTATGAGGATCTGGGGATGGAAATTGTGGCTACAGGCTACGAATTTGCCCATAAGGATGATTACGAGAAGACATTTCCCGATGTAAAGGAAGGCACTATTCTGTACGATGATCCAACTGCCTATGAGCTGGAGGAACTGGCCCAGCGGCTGAATATTGACTTAATGGGCGCCGGAGTCAAGGAGAAATACGTGTATCACAAAATGGGCATTCCCTTCCGTCAAATGCACTCATGGGATTACAGCGGGCCTTATCATGGTTTTGACGGCTTCCAGATTTTTGCACGTGATATGGATATGACCATAAACAGTCCAGTTTGGAGCCTGCTGCCGTCCCGGCAGACTGCGGAGGTGTCGGTATGAGCGAGCGTCTGAATATTGTCGATCACAATCAGCTGTTTCGGCAGGATAAATATGTGCGCCAGCGTGAGGAGAAACGAGCCTTCGAGGCCCCTTGTTCGCCAGAGGAGGTTACCGACACCCTGGAGTACACCAAGACCAAGGAATACAAGGACAAGAATTTTGCCCGCACAGCCGTAGTCGTGAACCCGGCCAAGGCTTGTCAGCCGCTGGGAGCGGTTATGGCTGCACTGGGCTTTGAAAAAACGCTCCCGTTCATTCATGGCTCACAGGGCTGTACGGCTTATTTCCGCAGCCATCTTGCCCGCCACTTCAAGGAGCCTGTTCCTGCCGTCTCCACCTCGATGACCGAGGATGCCGCCGTATTCGGCGGCATGCGCAACCTCATTGACGGTATAGAGAACTGTATTGCCTTGTATCAGCCGGAGATGATTGCGGTATGCACGACCTGTATGGCAGAGGTGATCGGAGATGACCTGTCTGCCTTCCTGGCTAATGCCCGTCAGGAGGGAGCCCTTCCCGAGGATATGCCAGTTCCTTTTGCCAATACCCCCAGCTTCTCCGGTTCACATATTACAGGCTATGATGCCATGCTGCGCTCTGTGCTGGAGACGCTGTATAACAAGTCAGGCCGGACGCCGCAGCCTGGTCATGAATTGAAGCTGAATGTACTGCTCGGGTTTGACGGGTATACGGGAAATTTTGCGGAAATGCGGCGCATACTGGGGATGTTCGGCGCTACGTATACCATTTTGGGTGACCACAGCAGTAATTTTGATTCAGGAGCTACTGGAGAGTACAGCTACTATTACGGGGGAACGCCGCTTGAGGATGTGCCCAAGGCCGCAGATGCTGCCGGCACGTTGGCGATCCAGCAGTACTCTCTTCGTAAAACATTAGGTTATATGAAGCAAACCTGGGGGCAGCAGATGTTCTCCATCTCCACACCGCTGGGTATCCGGGCTACAGATCGCTTGCTTGAGGAGATTAGCCGCCTGTCCGGAAGAGAAATACCCGAGGCATTGAAGCAGGAGCGTGCTCGAGTTGTGGATGCCATGATGGATTCGCATGCTTATCTGCACGGCAAACGAGTGGCTATGGCAGGAGACCCGGACATGCTCATCGGCTTGATTGGCTTTTGTCTAGAGCTGGGCATGGAGCCGGTGCATATTGTTTGCTCCAATGGAGACCGGAAATTTGAGAAGGAAGCAGAGCTTCTGCTGAAGTCCAGCCCTTACGGTGCAGAAGCCACGGTTCATTCTGGTCAGGATTTGTGGCATATGCGTTCGCTGCTGTTCCAGGACCAGGTGGACCTGGCTATTGGCAGTTCCCATCTGAAGTTTGCGGCGAAAGAGGCGAAAATTCCTTTGCTCCGTGTGGGCTTTCCGATCTTCGACAGGCATCATCTACATCGTTATCCGATTATCGGCTACCAGGGTACGCTGAATCTGCTTACCCAATTCGTGAATACCGTACTGGATGTCATGGAAGAGCAGGCTCCGGATCATAGCTTTGATTTGGTGCGCTAATTGCTGTATCGCGTAGATGGAAGTTGGCAGCTTGGCTTGTGATTTCAATGGATTCTATCTGAAATAAGGGGGTGTGCGGATGGAGCCGGCTGTGTCTAACGGAAGGCTGGAGGTATCCTGCGGCAACAAAATTCCCAAAAGCACGCCCTGTCCCCGGCCTGTGCCGGGGGAGGCTTCGGGTGGCTGCTCCTTTGACGGGGCCCAGATTACACTGATCCCCATTGCAGATGCGGCTCATCTGGTGCACGGGCCGATTGCGTGTCTCGGCAATAGCTGGGAGAGCAGAGGCAGCCTGTCCAGCGGCCCGGGGCTGTCGGCATATGGCTTCACTACTGATCTTGGAGAACAGGATATCATTTTTGGTAGTGAACAGAAGCTGCATGAATCGATCCGCTACATTGTCAGCCGTTTTGCTCCTCCCGCTGTATTCGTCTATACCACATGCGTCACAGCCCTCACCGGTGAAGATATCGAGGGGGTCTGCAAGGCTGAATCGGAGCGGCTGGGGACGCCGATCATTCCGGTGAACAGTCCGGGATTTGTGGGCAGTAAGAATCTCGGGACTCGGCTGGCCGGAGATGTATTGTTCCAGCATATTATCGGCAGTACCGAGCCGGAACAGACAACCTCCCATGATATCAATCTCATCGGGGAATACAATATTGCGGGCGAGATGTGGCATATCGAGCGGCTGATGCAGCAGACGGGAATGACTATCCTGTCCCGAATTACCGGGGACGGTCGGTTCCGTGAGGTGGGATGGGCGCATCGTGCCAAGGCCAACATGGTCGTATGCAGCCGAGCTTTGCTGGGCCTAGCAGTCCAAATGGAGCGTAAATACGGCATTCCTTATTTTGAAGGTTCATTTTATGGAGCAAAGGAGACGAGTTATTCCTTGCGGCAGATGGCTTATCTGACCGGAGATCGTGATGTAGAGCGACGGGTGGATAAGCTGGCCGCACGGGAGGAAATGAGGCTATCGCTGGAGCTGGAGCCCTATCGCAAGCAGTTGAAAGGAAAGCGGGCAGTGCTCTATACCGGGGGTGTAAAGAGCTGGTCTGTCATTACGGCTTTGCAGGAGCTGGGCATAAAGGTGGTAGGTGTAGGCACGAGCAAGAGCACTGCCGAGGATGTATCCCGGATTGCTGACCGTATCGGGGATGATGCGGAATACATCCCGGAAGGCGGTGCCCGGCAGATTCTCAAAACCGTACGGAGCCGCAAGGCAGACATGGTCATTGCCGGGGGCCGGAATATGTATATGGCGCTTAAGGAACAGATTCCTTTTGTGGACATCAATCAGGAGCGGCACAAAGCCTATGCGGGCTATGACGGGCTGTTGTCTCTGGCGAAACAGCTTGTGCATACGCTGCAGCATCCGGTATGGGAGCTGACCGCCAAACCAGCTCCATGGGAGGAGGAGACGGAATTTGCCGATTAAATCCGCCATGAAGCCTGTCAGTATCAACCCGCTCAAGGTAGGACAGCCTTTGGGGGGCGTGCTGGCTCTGCAGGGGATGTATCGCTCAATGCCTCTGCTGCACGGCGCTCAGGGCTGCTCGGCCTTCTCCAAGGCGCTGCTGACTCGCCATTTTCGAGAGCCGATAGCCGTTCAGACCTCTGCACTGCAAGAGATGGACGTTATATTTGATGCAGACCGGAATTTGGAAGAGGCGCTGGATCATATCTGGTCCAAACACCATCCAGATGTCATCGGCGTTATCAGCACGGCCCTCACCGAGGTGGCAGGCGTTGATTTTCAGTCTAGGGTAAAGGCGTTCAAGCGAGAACGGGCCTTGAAAGACAGTCTGCTGTTTTCTGTATCGCTGCCTGATTTTCACGGCTCTCTGGAGACGGGCTACAGCAGTACAGTAGAGTCACTAATGGATGCCGTACTCGGGTTGGCCGGAGGCAAGTCCCCCAAAAAACAGCGCCGGACGCAGGTCAATCTGCTGCCGGCTTCTTATCTGACTGCCGGAGATGTTATGGAAATCAAGGATATTATCGCTTCCTTCGGCCTGGAGGTTATTACGCTCCCCGATATCTCCACTTCCTTGTCTGGTCACCTGCTGACAGGTTTCTCCCCTTTGACGAGAGGGGGGACTCCGCTGGATTCAGCCTGCCAGATGCTGGAGTCTTCCTGCACCATTGCCATTGGCGCGAGCATGGAGCGTCCAGCCCGCAGGCTGACTCATGCCGTAGGCATTCCCTACCACTTGTTCACGGGTCTGTCTGGCTTGGCCGCGAGCGATGCGTTCATACATTTTCTACAGAAGATCAGCCGCGAGCCAGCCCCTGTTCGCTTCCGCTGGCAGCGTGAAAATCTGTTGGACAGCATGCTGGATGCCCATTTCTATTATTCCGGCGCTTCGGCTGTAGTGGCGCTAGAGCCGGATCATATGCTGTCGACCGCAGCCTGGCTGGAGGAGATGGGAGTGGAACTGAAACGGTTAATTACACCCTGCAGCACGCCCGCACTGCAAAGGACAGAACGGGAAGTCTGGATCGGTGATCTGGATGATGCAGAGGAGAGCGCGCAGGGTGTTGATTTGTGGATCAGCAATTCACATGGAAGAAAGGGAGCGGCACGGGCTGGGGCCTCATTCGTACCGGCAGGCTTGCCGGTGTATGACGAGCTAGGCGCCCACACATCCGTAAGCGTCGGATACCGTGGAACCATGGAGTGGGTGAATAAGGTGGGCAATGTATTGCTTGCCGAGAGGGGGAGGGGAGGATGAAGGTTGCATTTGCGACGGAAGACGGCGTGCTTGTGAATGCTCATTTTGGGCAGAGTCCTATGTTCACTGTATTTGAAATCCGGCACTCAGGCGTCCAGTTCCTGGAGCATCGGCGGATAGCCCTGGGGAGCGATGAGAACGAGGCGGGCAAGATCGCCAGCCGAATTGGCTTGATCGAGGATTGTACCTTGATCTTCCTGGTACAGATTGGCGCTTCGGCCGCCGCACAGGTTACCAAACGGACCATTATGCCTGTGAAGGTGGCCTTCGGTAGCACCATTGAGGAGCAGGTCCAGCGTCTCCAGAATATGCTGGCTCGCAATCCGCCCATGTGGCTTGCCAAAATCCTGCATGCTGAGGAGGGCAGCGGCAAAGCCGAATCATGAGCTCTCCTGTAAGGAAGAGCAACCCTATAAGTTATCAAGATCCTGCGGACCGAATATCTTAAAGGCGGGAGCCGCACATGGAGGGGGTGGACGAATGGTACAGCTGCTGGAAGACAGTAGATACGGACGCCAGTTGAAGCTGTTGGGAGTGGAAGGTCAGAACAGGCTAAAGCAGGCTACTGTTATGGTTGCAGGCATCGGAGGATTGGGAGGGACAGCGGCCATGTACCTGGCCGCTGCCGGAGTAGGAAAGCTGATATTGGCCCATGAGGGCATAATCCATCTGCCCGATATGAACCGGCAGGTGCTGATGGACAGCGGACGAATCGGGGAGGAACGGATGGAGACGGCATTACAGCATTTGCATCGTATCAATCCGGAGACGGAGCTTGAGGGCCACGCCCACAGAATCACAGAAGAATCTTCTGGATCATGGGTAGAAGCGGCCGATATTGTGATAGATGCACGTTATGACTTTCCGGAAAGATATGCGCTGAACAGACTATGTGTTCGACATGGCAGACCGATGATAGAAGCGGCCATGTACGCCTATGAAGTATCATTGATGACCATTGAGCCCGGTAAGACGGCATGCCTGGAATGTCTTTACCCGGAAGGCGGACAGCCTTGGGAACCTCTGGGATTCCCGGTCCTGGGAGCCACCTCCGGCTTGATTGGCTGCATGGCTGCACTGGAAGCGGTCAAATGGATTACAGATGCGGGTAATCTGTTCACTGACCGCATGTACCGTATGAATGTGCTGGATATGAGCAGCTGTACCATAGCGGTCAAGCGCAACTCACGCTGTCTGTGTTGCGGAACGGGAGGGGATACAGATGAGTCAGTTGCATATTTGTGATACAACACTGCGTGACGGAGAACAGGCTCCGGGCGTTGCCTTTTCGGCCGAGGAGAAGACTGAAATTGCCATCATGCTGGACTCGGCGGGGGTGGAGCAGGCTGAGATCGGAATTCCGGCAATGGGAAAGGCGGAGTGCAGATCTATTGCCAGAATTGCTGCTCTTGGACTTCAGATGAAGCTAATGACCTGGAATCGCGCGGTGTTCACAGATATTGATGCAGCTGAATCGACAGGTGTCGGCTGGGCCCATATTTCGGTTCCCGTGTCGACGGTGCAGATGAAGGCCAAGCTGGGTATGAATCCTGAGCAGGTGACAGAACTGATCCGCAAGTCTGTCGATTACGGTCAGTGTAAAGGATTGACTATTTCCGTAGGCTTTGAGGATGCTTCAAGGGCAGATGACTTGTTCCTTGAACAGTTGGCGAATCAGCTCTACAGGGATGGTATCCGGCGCTTCAGATATGCCGACACGCTGTCCGTTCACCATCCTGCTGCCATAGCTGCCCGTATAGACAGGTTTGTATCGCGCGTGCCGCAGGATGTGGAGCTTGAGATTCACTGTCATAATGATTATGGCCTGGCGCTTGCCAATACTTTGGCAGCTTTGCAGGCGGGAGCTGTCTGGGCCAGTACCACGGTGTTGGGACTTGGGGAAAGGGCAGGTAATACGGCGCTGGAAGAGGTGGTGATGTCGTGGAGGGACCTATATCAAGGAACCTGCAGCGTCCGTCCCGAACTGCTGAACCCGCTGGCTGCACTGGTGTCCCAAGCCTCCAACCGAATCATTCCCGAAGGCAAGCCCATTGTGGGAGACATGGTATTTGCCCATGAATCCGGCATACATATCAACGGTCTGCTAAAGGAGTGCGCCGCCTACCAGGCGCTTGATCCGACCGAGCTGGGCACTGACCATTCGTTCGTACTCGGCAAGCATTCGGGCAGAAGTGCAGTTCAATATATGCTGGAGCAGGAAGGAATCGAGGCAGGCTCCGGTGAAATCAAGTTCCTGCTGGAGCGGCTTCGCCTAGTCGGTGAAGATCCCAAGCTTGTCATTCATAGCGCGGATTTAAGACGCTGGCTGCAGTATTATCCGGCTGAGCTGCCGAAATAACCGAAAAGGCGTTCCCGTCCGGTAAGTGTGACCGTGACTGGAATGCTTTTTTTGTATATTTGTTAATTCCTGCAACCGGAGTCTCCAATTTGCTGGTTAAACGAAGCCGTTCAGAAGGGTATAATAAAATATAGTACTGTATAAAGTGCGTATATATGGTTTTACAGCAGGCGGGTTCGAATCTTGTAACCATTACACGCTGATCTGGAAGGACGGCTATGGGCAATTGGAGGAATGCTTGTGGGGATGATGTTCTCTTTTCTAAAAAAATATCGCGTTCCAGCCATCGCGGCGCTCGTGATGATGTTGCTGGAATTGACGGTAGAGTTATCGCAGCCGTATTTGATCTCCAAAATCATAGATGAGGGCATTCGGCAACAGAATTTGTCCGTCGTCTGGTTATGGGGCAGTGTACTGGTGGGCAGTGCCGTTATCGCCTTTATGGCGGGTATATCCAGCTCTTTTTTTGCTTCACATGCAAGTCAGGGCTTCGGCTATGATTTGCGGGAAAAGCTGTACCGTAAAGTGCAATCCTTTTCGTATCCTGTGTTTAAACGTTTTGCCACTTCGTCGCTGATTACGCGCCTGACCGGGGATGTCACGCAAGTACAGGATACGGTGTTTATGAGCCTGCGGTTTATGACACGGGTTCCGCTTGTAGTCATCGGCAGTATTGTGATGGCACTGGTTGTACATTTCAGGCTTGGGCTGCTATTGGCGGTTATGGCCCCGGTGCTGTTCGTGTTTGTGCTGGTGATGATGCGGCGAACGGTCACTTTGTTTAAGGGTGTCCAGCGTCGCCTGGATGACGTTAACGGAGTGATTCAGGAGAACCTGACAGGAATCCGGCTCATCCGGGTTTTTGTACGGATGCGGCATGAAATCGAACGTTTCGCCCATTACGGAGGCGAATTGATGAAAGGGACGGTGTCCGCTCTACGCTGGACGGAAACGACGATGCCGTTCATTTTGTTTACGATGAATGCAGGGATTATTGCAGTACTTTGGTTCGGACGCGGCCAAATTTCCACTGGGGATGCCAGTGTAGGACAGGTGGTCGCAGTCGTCAATTATTCACTGCGGACGATTGGAGCCTTGTCTGCCTTATCAGGTATCGTTGTTGTGTTTTCCCGGGCAACTGCATCTACGGGGCGGATCCGAGAGATATTGGAAACTTCTAATGAAGATAGGCATGGGCTGGAGCCTGTTTCAACACATCATACACGGATTAAGGGACAGGTGGAAATGGACCGGGTGAGCTTTCATTATCCGGGCAGTGATCTGGCTGTCCTAAAGGAAATATCTTTTAAAGCGCAATCGGGCGAGCGGATAGCTATTATGGGGGCCACTGGCTCGGGAAAATCCTCACTTGTGCAGTTGATTACGCGTCTCTATGAAGAGGATGAAGGTCATGTGCGCTTTGACGGAAAGGACGCTCGTGAACTGGATGCGTCCATATTGCGAGAGGCCATTGGCTATGTCCCTCAGGAGGTACTGCTATTCACCGGCTCGATTCGGGATAATATTGCTTGGGGGCTGGAGAATGCCAGCCTGGAGGAAATTAAGGAAGCCGCACGCATGGCGCAAATCCATAGTATGATTGAACGCTTGCCGCAAGGCTATGATACGATGCTCGGGCAGCGTGGCGTCAATCTGTCTGGCGGACAGAAACAGCGACTTTCGATTGCCCGCGCGCTGGTACGCCAGCCGGCAGTGCTGATTTTGGACGACAGCACAAGTGCGCTGGATGTAGGGACGGAGGCAGCACTACTGAATGCACTCGATGGCCTGTCCTGTACGACATTTCTCATTACGCAGAAAATCAGCTCGACCGCATCGGCAGATCAGATTTTACTGCTGGATGAGGGTCGTCTGATGGCAAGCGGAAGTCATAAGCATCTCATGGATAGCTCGGATCTGTATCGACGTATCTATGGATCACAATATGGAAAGGAGGAGTCGCATGTTCAAGGAACTCATTGAACCGTTCTGTCAGCCTACACCGCCGTCCGGTGTGCTGCGAAATCCGGCGGGAGCTGAAGGACGCCGCAAGGCCAAAGCGAAAAACTGGTCTGGCACCTTAGGACGGATATGGGCTTATCTGGCTCGTCGTAAGGCCAAACTGATGCTGGTACTGTTCATGGTGCTGCTCAGCTCCGGGCTGGCTCTGCTGGGTCCATATCTGGTTGGTGTAGCGGTGGATGATTTTCTCGAAGGTCCGGGTGGACGCACGTGGATTTATTTTCTCATCGGATTAGGGGCTGTATATCTACTGAACTCGCTGACCTCCTGGCTGCAAAATATCTGGATGATTGAGATTGCCCAAGAGACGGTGTACCGTATGCGTTTCGATCTGTTTTCACATTTGCATCGACTACCGATTCCTTTCTATGGCAAACGTCAGCAGGGAGAGATCATGAGCCGTCTGACCAATGATATCGAAAATGTCAGTTCTACGCTCAACAGCTCCGCCATTCAGATTTTTTCGAGCATATTGACGCTAATCGGTACACTCACGGTGATGCTGTGGTTAAGCCCGCTGATGACCCTGCTGACCTTTATCGTGGTGCCGTTAATGGCTGCCGGGATGCGCTGGATTACACGTCGTACCGGGCCCTTATATAAGGAACGACAGAAAAATTTGGGCGAACTGAACGGATACATCGAAGAAACGCTGTCCGGGCAGCAGATTATTAAAGCATTTTCGCAGGAAAAGAGAGTCATCCATGGTTTTGGAGAGCGCAATGACCGTATTCGGCTGTCGGGCTTCTGGGCCCAAACGATTTCAGGCTTTATACCGAAGCTGATGAACGGACTGAATAATCTCAGCTTTGCTATTGTAGCGGGGATCGGTGGTATTTTGGCCATTCGCGGCTCCATCACTATAGGTACAATTATTGTATTCGTAGAATATGCCCGCCAGTTCACCAGACCGCTGAACGATTTGGCTAACCAGTGGAACACCCTGCTGTCCGCCATTGCCGGAGCTGAGCGTGTATTTGAAATATTGGATGAAGATGAAGAGTCCAAGGATGAACGCGGTGCAGTGGAAGTAGGGCATGTAGAGGGGGCGGTGCGGTTTACGGATGTTTCCTTCGGTTATGATGAGGGAAGCGCTACGCTGGAAGGTATCTCTTTTGAAGCCAAACCCGGTGAAATGATCGCGCTGGTCGGTCCGACCGGGGCAGGAAAAACGACACTGATCCAGCTCCTTTCTAGATTCTATAGCCCCGACAAGGGCACGATTACGCTGGACGGACGCGATATTACCACCATACAGCGTGAAAGCTTGCGCTCCCGCATGGCATTTGTGCTACAGGACTCCTTCCTGTTTCAGGGGACGATTCGTGAAAATATCCGCTTCGGCAGACTGGACGCCACCGATGAGGAGGTTGAACAAGCATCGAAACTGGCCAACGCCCATTCCTTTATCATGCGGATGAAGGACGGATACGACAAGGTGCTGGAAGCGAACGGCAGCGGCATCAGTCAAGGGCAAAAACAACTGCTGGCTATTGCCCGTGCTATTTTGGCCAACCCTTCCATTCTTGTACTCGACGAGGCAACCAGCAGCATCGACACCATTACTGAGATGAAGATACAAGAAGGACTGGAGCGGCTTATGCAGGGTCGAACAAGTTTCGTCATCGCACATCGGCTGAATACCATTCGTCTGGCTGACCGGATTCTGGTCTTGAAGGATGGCCGTCTGGAGGAGCAGGGTTCTCATGATGAGCTGCTGGCTCACAAAGGCTTTTACAGTGATTTATATTATGGTCAATTGAGTAAGCAAAGCTCTTAAGCCGGCTCTCGATTCACAGATTTGTAGGCAAGATGTAGAAGCTTTATGATGCTAAAAAGGACTACCCTGGGGGTAGCCCTTTTTAAGTATGCCTTTTGGTGACAAGAGATGTTTGAAATTAACATACCCCCTTGAGGGCAGAGGCTTTTACGCTGGTAAGCGTATTATTACTTCAAAAGGTCACTGTTCTGGTTGTGGGCAATATCGTCTATGAAGAAAGCCGAGCAGTGTTTTCACAAAATTAAATATACCCATACCCCGTATATGTATGTTAGTATGGGTGTGCAAGAATAAAATCCCACTTCAAAGGAGAGTCATCATGAAAATCGCAATCATGCTTTTCGATGGAATCACAGCATTAGATGCCATAGGTCCATATGATGTATTTGCTGCTACACTGAAATGTGAAGTGAAGTTTGTCGCTAAGAAAAAGGGGTTAGTCAAACTGGACTCAAATATGGGTTATTTGCATGCCGATTACAGTTTTTCTGAAGTACCTTCAGCTGATATTCTTGTTGTTCCAGGCTGCAGTCCGCCAAATTATAAAACTCCAATGAATGACGAAGAAACGTTAAACTGGATTCGCCAAATACATGAAACTACGAAATGGACCACGTCGGTTTGTAATGGCTCTCTGATTTTGAGCGCCGCAGGCTTGTTAAATGGAACCGTAGCCACCAGTCATTGGGGCTCCTTAGACCTGCTTCAATCTCTTGGAGCCATTCCAACAGATGAGAGAGTGGTTCGTCAGGGCAAAATCATTACAGCAGCCGGTGTCTCCTCTGGTATTGATATGGCACTCCAGCTAATAGCATGGGAATTGGGAGAAGACATGAGTAAAGGAGTCCAGCTGATTTTGGAATACGATCCTCAGCCTCCGTTTGACACGGGTTCACCCAAGAAAGCACCTGCTATATTGGTAGAACAAATAAGAGGTATGTTACAAGAGTTTGCAAAAAGGGAGCCTCATGTGTAAATCAAGAATAACAAGATCTCTTTTCGGTATTAGCTAGGCTCAATAGGTTTGTATTTTTATTTACAATGCCCCCTATTTCAACTAATATAGTTTACACATAGTAAAGGGTTACATAGTGTAAAGGGTTGGAGGGGGTTACAAACATGAGCAGCTTACCTAAGTCTGCTACATTTCCGCTTTTCATTCTGATGCTGAATTTGTTTATTGCTTTATTGGGTCAAGGCATGGTGATTCCCATTCTGCCTGAATATCTGAAACAATTTAATGCGGCAGGAGCTGCTGCGGGGTATCTTATTGCCGCATTTGGAGCAGCACAGTTTATTTTTTCGCCCCTAGGTGGGCAGCTTTCGGATAGATGGGGTCGAAAATCCATGATCATCACCGGTCTGTTTTTAACGGTCATTTCGGATCTCATGTTTGCTGTATCTACGACATTGCCCCTTTTATATATTGCCCGATTTATTGGGGGGATGGGTATTGGATTAATGGTTCCTTCCAATATGGCCTACGTTGCTGATATTACCACTCCTGAAACTCGCGCTAAAGGAATGGGGTACTTGGGTGCTTCCATGAATTTGGGGATGGTGCTTGGTCCGGGGTTAGGCGGTATGATCGCTGAGTTTGGCATAAGGGTGCCCTATTTTTTTGCTGGTGGACTTGGACTTGTTGCTACGCTGCTTAGCTTGTATATGCCAGAGACATTACCCAAGGAAAAACGAAAACCCGCTAGCCATTGGGTCCGCCGGGAACCCATTCGCAACCAAATCCTAAATTCATTTCGGACATCCTATTTTCGTTATCTTCTCCTCATTCTGATCATGACATTAGGTTTGATGAATTACGAAACAGTGTATGCTCTTTTTGTGGAACGAAAATATGGTTTTGATGCCACTAAAATCTCAATGATCATTACGGTTGGTGCAATTATAGGCATCGTTGTGCAGATATGGCTACTTGATTATCTCATCAAGAGACTTGGTGAGATGAAGCTTATACGTCTTTCTTTGATCATGACAGCCATCGCTTTACTGTTAATGATCATTAAGATTAATCTAGGTTATTTGCTGGCGGTATCTGCTCTGTTTTTTGCTTTTAATGCCTTCCTAAGACCAACGGTAAGTACAATGATCGCGAACTCAGCTGGTGATCGCCAAGGATATGCCGCTGGATTGAATACGACGTATACCAGCCTAGGCAATATATTGGGACCCATTTTAGCGGGCTTGTTGTTTGACAAACACATTCATATTCCTTATATTTTTGGTGCACTTATCCTTGCATCTGCCCTTTTCTTAACCTTACAAAAATCGAAAAATAAGAAACGGATGGTTGTGAATGACTGAGAACTGGCACCAGAATTTAAAAAACAAAAATCGGGAAGAACTCATTGCGGCTGCGAAGGAACTTTTTATGAAGCAAAGCTTTCTCAAAGTTAATATTAAGGATGTATGCAACGTGGCTGGTGTAAGTCGGGTCACATTCTATAAGCACTTTCAGTCCATGAACGAACTGATCTTTGAGGTCCAGATGGAAATTCTTGAGAGCATGACCGAATTTGTTAGAAGGGCACCTTCAGCTGAAATGAGCGGGAAGAAGATGCTTACTTCGATGCTTGATGCATGGATTAATTACGCTTGGCAACATCCGGAATACATCAAGTTTATTCTTTTATTCGATCTGCATTACGAAGCTTATGATTCAAATCAAGAACTCAAAGAACAGTACAACAATTTTGTTAGCCGGGAAAAGGAACGACATTTCCTGATGGATGCTCTGGAAGCTGGATTCCAAGATGGATCATTAAAGTCCGACACGGAGCCCTTGAAGACCGCTCATTTTATCTTCACGTCTATGATGGGTATACTCCAGAAAATGAGTCTGACGTCCAAGGACGAACGGAATAACGAACTTGAGGATATAGAAATTGCTAACCGATTTGTGGGGATGTTGATTCAGTATTTAAGTCCAGAAAGTGATGAATCCCCTACCTTTTAGGTAGAAGTCGCCTGCTACATTCCAAAGGATTATAGATCGTCCAATGGTGTGAAATAGAAGTACACGGCTCAGTCTGTTAAACTGTGAAAATAGAGCGATTTCAGATACGTTGTCGTGTTAGCCTTATCTATTTAGTGGAGGTGCGGGGATGAACGGAAGTCTGTTTGAGCCACGGCTACGTGACGGGGATTATATTCCCCGTTTTTTTGCTTACTATTACAAGCAATGGCATGACTATACCATGTCTTACCACGATCATCATTCCACTGAAATTATGTACATGATTTCCGGCTTTTGCAGGGTAGATGTACAAACGGGAGAGAACACGGAAGAAAGCATCACGCTGCGTAAAGGCGAGTTTATTATGCTGGACGCAGGTGTACCGCATCGACTGGTGGTGGAAGGAGAACAACCGTGCCGGATGCTAAATGTAGAGTTTGGTTTTACGGAAGGGGTGAGGGTAGGGCCGTCTATCCGACAAATCGCAACGGAGGAGCAGGAGGTCACGACTCTCATGTCACGTCCGTTCCCGTATCTGGTACTATCGGACCCGGAAGAGGTATATTATGCGCTGAAAAGTCTCGTGCTGGAGCTGGACCAACGAAAAGAACAGCCGGGTGCAATGGCAGAGATGCTTTTTATGCAATTGCTAGTACGAATTGCACGTCTACGGGAAGAGGCAGAGCGTAGCAACACGCAGCAAACGGATATGTACATCAAACGATGCATTGAATTTCTCCATCTGAACTATGATCGAGAGATTGTGGTCAAGGACATGGCGGCGGCCGTGAATCTGCACCCAGGTTATTTGCACCGTATTTTCAAAAAACATACGGGGCTAACACTCACCGCGTATTTAACAATGCTGCGAATGGACAAGGCCCGTATGCTTCTTCAGCAAACGGACATTCCCATTCAAGAAATTGCCGATTATGTAGGCGTAGCCAGCAGGCAGTATTTTCATATGCTGTTCAAAAAGCACACAGGCCAAACCCCTGTAGAATACCGCTCTGCTGTAGAGCGCAATGTGAGGAACTATGCGGAGGAGGAAGGGGACTGAATATATAGGAAGTTTTATGATTTATTCATATTCGCGTGGAGCTTACCTGATAAAAAGGTAGGCTTTTTTTGATTTTGAAAATAGGCAATTGGATTCAGGTTCAAAAGAATCATTTTTTGGGAATTGAAATTCATATGATTATTTTAAATTGAAGATGTTCATAGGCGAATTAACTTTATTTCTTTGAAAATGAAGACGTATTTTCACAAGTATGGATGCTTGTTTTGGGTAAAAAGAATCTGAATGATAGTAAATTTTTCATTTTTATGCATGATAATAGGTCTTATATCTTGATTGTTTTATAAGAGTTATAAATTGACAATAACAAAAACACTTCGTATGATACCTATAATGTAAGGTATAAATTGGAATTCAAATGGTTCTTTGGATTCAATTATGTTATAAAGTTCCATGAAATGAATATTGAGATTGAACATATAAAGGAGTTTTACCGTCGATGGGACATATGGATGAACAAATTGCAGACATGATTAATACTGCACGGAAGGAACAACAGGGTGCATCTGGTCTCCCGAAATCGGATTTACACAATTACATAGAATCTGAGAGCGGCTTGGAACTTTATCCACTTAAGATGCTGGACGGAGAACGAATCGCTTTTGCAGAACGTCCTTTGCTGAACGACAAAATTTCGATATGGTTGCCCCGGACTTTCACCGAGATGGGTGAGCGGGAGATTGAACTTAAATATCCTTCGAGTTATCGCCCACCGCTCGTTTTGACCGATCCAACAGGGGAGATCAATTTTTCTTTTAACCTGACACCAAGCGAACTGACGGATGAGGAGCTAGAGGCGTTCACCAGCGAGATGATCTACATTTTGCACCACACGCAAAAGTTGACGGAATGGTATGCAGACGGTGTGTGCAAGGTGTACGGACGACGGGTCGGATACTGTGAATTTATGACTCCGGCTTTGAATACGCGTCTGTATAATCTGACCTTTTTTGCAGCTCTGGAAGGGCATGCGCTTATATGCTCATTTAACTGTACGGAGGAACGTATGGATACATGGCGTCCGGTCGCTCAACGTATGATGACCACACTAAAAATCCTGCCTAGTGAGGCTGAAGGAGAAGGAACATGGAGCAGATAAGCACCACCTATTCTAATCTGAAAATCACGCCTTATCAGCTTATCAATGTACAGGAGTTCTACCTGGTCAAGCAGCTGAACGACCACACTCGGTTGCGTTTTACCGCTGTCGTGCCTGAGGAACTAAAAGATACTTATGTGGATATGACCAAATTTGACTCACCTGTCGGAATCTCGCAGCTGGCTGAGGATGGCACGGAGGTTCCCTTGTTTAGCGGAACAGTGCTGGCGATTGAAGTGAAGGCGGTACGAGATGTGTACTACCTGGAGGTAGAGGCTGTGTCGCATACCTACAGGCTGGATGTACGCCCCCAAAGTCGTTCTTTTCAGGACAAAAATATGAAGGTGGATGAACTGCTGCGTCGTATTTCGCTTCTTTATCCTAGCTTGGACATCATGGATTCGGCCACCGGAGGAGCGTCGATCGGGCGGATGTGGGTGCAGTACCGCGAGACTGATTGGGCTTTTCTCAAGCGGCTGGCTTCCTATTACCATACCTCCCTTATGCCCGCGGCCATATTTGATACCCCAAAGTTCTATTTTGGCATTGAGGAAAGTGGAACAGCCGTTCAACTGGACAATTATCATTACACGGTAAGCAAAAGAATCTCGGCATATCGCTACTTTGCAGGCAATGATACAGCTTCGGTGGACGAGCAGGATTTTCTCGATTATACCGTTGAAACAGAGCAGGTGCTGGAACTGGGCAATGAAATCCAATTCCGTGGCAAAACGCTATATGTATACGAGGCACAAACTCGTATGACGCAGGGAGTACTGCTGCACACATATACCTTGACGACACATAAGGGGTTGCGACAGAAAGCGTATTATAACGAGCAGTTGACGGGTCTGTCTCTGGAGGGAAAAGTGATCGCTGTCGAACGTGATCGGGTTAAAGTGCATCTGGATATCGACCCGGAGCAGGACAAAAATACAGCCCACTGGTTTCCATATGCAACAGGGTATAGTGCAGAGGGGCATAGTGGCTGGTATGTGATGCCTGAGCTGGGGGATAAAGTGCGTATTTATTTCCCGAACCAGCATGATGACGAGGGCATCGCGAGTAGCTCGGTCCGGCAGGATCGGGGGGATGGCGGCCACAATCATTTGAAGCATCCCGACGTAAAAATTTTCCGAACGCCACATGGTAAGGAAATCCGCTTGACACCGGACGAGGTGGTGATTACCGGCAAGGATGGCGCTGTTTTCATCAAGCTGAATCAGGGCGACGGTATTCATATGGTGAGCAACAAAGATATTCATTTTTCGGCAGGCGGTAACATCCACATGGAGGCGGGGCAAAAGGTGACTATTTCCGCCGGTCAGGAAATCAACCTGTCCAGCCGCAGCAGCCATATTACACTCGGTGGTGACACATCGGTCGTTGGCAGCGAAGTCAAAACGAATTGACGGAGGAAGCAGACCATGGCAAAAGAAAAAGCATCCATGACCATTCAGGCCGGATCAGGTGCAAAAAAAGGATATGTGGTTGCAGGGGCTATTTTGAAATGCAACCGTGGTACACAACCCACCCGGCTCAAGCGTCCGTTTAGCCACGGTGTTTACATCAAGGACAAGGCCCAGATGAATGTGGGGGATCACGAACCGGGAGTTCATATATCTGGGTTTGGTAACTGTTTTAGCTCGGCCAATCCGGCGGTTCAAAATAGCGAGATGGTGGACATTTTCGGTGTGAAGAAGGCGCCTTGTGTTCCGGTCATTCTTCGACCCTGGATTGGGGGCAAGCAGGATGTGCTCGTCGAGGGACAGCCTGCCTTGCTGGAGTATTGTACCAATGCCTGCCTGTATTGCGGAGCAATAACGATTGAAAATGACGGGCAGAATCTGGAATGATAGTGGGGGTTTCTCATCAAATGGACAAGGTGCAGGAAACATCCGGTTACCGTCATGTGGAATTACTGAGTAAAGTTCCGCTGCAAACCATGACAGACATTCGTATTGAGCGTAGATTGGGCGACCATGTGCGTTTGGTAGTAAGTGGTATCGTGCCGGAGGAAAATCAGGAACGGTTTATGGAGTTAGAGAATGAAGCCGAACCGGTTGAAGTCATCGAAAAGGACAAGGATGGCCAGCGGCTGCGTACGTTGTTTCATGGACAAATGACGCGTATCACGCTGAAGCAGGTACACGGTATTCATTACGTACAGTTAGAGGCCATATCGCATACGATTCGGCTCGATGTGAGGCCTGTGACCCGGTCTTTTCAAAATCATACCATGACGTATGGGCAGCTGCTGAAGCAGGTACTTACTGGTTATACAGGCGCAGATGTGATTGATACGGTCAGCGGGGGTGCTCAACTGGGCGCTTTGACATTGCAGTACAGAGAAACAGACTGGGCATTTTTGAAAAGGATGGCTTCCAGATTTGGAGCTGTGCTTGTGCCTGAGGCTGCCGCAGATGCCCCCAAGTTCTGGTTCGGTATTCCCGAGGGGCGACCCGCAACACTGGATGAGGTCCCGTATCGTTCAAGAAAAAGCTTTGTCGGCGCAGATGGGGCTTTTTCTGACGGGGACGGTTTGTCATGTGGAGCATCGTCGGTGTACGAAGCCGCAGCAATCCTTGGCGGCCCTCTTCCAGGATCGGGTCATGTGGACGACGGAATAAAATATTTTTGGAGTGATTCAAGCAGCAGTGAGCGACTATCTGCTGTCAGCGTGGATGGCTTCATGGGTAGAGCATTGCCTGGAGGAGCAGACCTTTGGCAAAGACAGCCGGGGATTCAAATCGGTATGCGCCATAACGAAGCCAACACCCCCTATGGTACGTTCTATACTGTGGAGAGTGCACGATATTTCCGCCCGGGAGATGTACTCTCTTTTCAAGGCAAGGAACTGCTCGTTGCGGATATCGTGTCCCGGATGGACCGGGGAATGTTTTTACATACCTATACACTGGTTTCTGAAGATGAAATTCGGCAAAAGCCGATCTGGAACCATTCAGTGAGAGGGGCCTCCCTAGAGGGCCAGGTACTGGAAGTTGAGCGGGATCAGGTACGTGTACATCTCACCATAGATGCTGTACAGGAACGGGAAAAGGCATGCTGGCTCCCCTATGCAACAGGCTATAGTGCAGAGGGCCATAGCGGCTGGTATGTGATGCCCGAAAAAGGAGACATGGTGCAGGTACAGTTCCCGACTTTGCAGGAGTCGGATAGTTTTGCAGCCAGGTCTGTGAGGCGCAGTGGCAAGCCTATACCCGAGTTAGGCAATCCGGACATTAAATACTGGGGCACTCCTCATGACAAGCTGGTTAAGCTAAGCGCGCAAGAGCTGCTGGTATCGGCTAAAACGAATAGCGTATATATTTCACTTGATGCAAAGGGAATACAGGTACACAGTGACCATATGCTTTCAATTGCGGCCAAACGGGAGCTGACGATCCATGCGGAGGACACAGTGGATATAGCGGCAGTCGAGGCCATTTATTTGCAAGCAGGCAGCAGCAGTATGGTGATGGATGGCGAGACGGATATTCGTGCATCCAGGGTTAAACTGGATGGATTTACAAAACGCCCTGTTTTCGTAGCGGATTTAGAGCCTGTACCGGAGCCGCCGCTGATGTCCATTCAGGCTTATCAGGCTGCTCATGCGCCCAAAAGTACTGGCGGATCTGGAGCGGGCTCACCTAACGGAGGAAACTCAAGTGGTGGCCAGGCGAGGAAGACAGGTGCTTCACCCACCACACCTGCATCGCCGAAGGCAAACCTGCTTGGGGGGATACTAAACGTAGCTCAGAAGGCGCTGAGTATCATCGGTACGGTTCCCGTATTGGGGACGCCTGCCCGGATGGCGAACAGCAAGCTCACTTCGATTCGCCGTGACGTTGCCAAGGGAGGGCCAACCCGTGCCTTGAAGTATGCGGCCGCTGGTTTATCCATGCTGGCAGGCGTGCCATCAGGAGGCTGGGCTGTGCTGGGCGGAAGGAATCTGGCGCGGGAAGCCGCAGCCTTTAGCCGCCGGGTAGCTGCTTATAAAAAGAACGGCGTCGGACAACGCTACGCCTCCGCTTACAGGGGCAAAGTATGGACAGCAGCCCGCAACGTCGCTAGTTCCAGATCATTAGGGGAGCTAGCGAAAAATCTAGCCCATAATATGGACAAGCTGAACACGGAGTATCACAAAATTCCGCTTGAAGTGAGAAAAGGTTGGCGGAATAAGGAAGTTGAACAGTTACAACCCTTAGATGCCACCGGAGCGAAGAAAATTCTTGATGAGAAATTTGGTTCCATTAATCAAAATGACCAAAATAGAAATCTTGAATTTGAGGAATATGTTAAGAATGTAATGGTGATGCGTGAAGGAGAAACAGGTTTTTTAGAAGAAAAAGAAAGATTAAGGAATGAGTATGAAAGATATTATAAGTTTAATCCAAATAGGGATTTTGAAACTTGGTTTGCAAGGCTAACACAAACGAGTAAAGTAGAAAGTAACTCGGAGACAAAAGCCCAGTGGGCCTTCGTAGAGCTGATTTTAAATAAAAAGGATCCGTACCCTAGGCCAGTAAATCCCGAGCTAAAAGGAAAAACAGAGCCAGATGTTCGTTTAGAAACTGTGATGAATGCAGGAGCCAAAAAAGCGGAAAAAGAACAAGCTGAAGCTGATCTAAGGCGATGGTATCAAAATTTATACAAGGGTAAGCAACAACAGACTTTTGAAGAATGGTTTGCCCATCTTACAAGTAGTGATAAGATGGAAGCCGAGCAGGCACTAAGTGAATTCCGTGGGAAGATAGCATTAGAGAGCGCAATTTCTCAAGCACAGTTCGAACTCATAATTTCCACCGCATCTATTTTCCAATCAAGACAGAGCACCCGCCCGACTCTTGGTATTGTTTCTCGCGGCATGTCAAAAGGAACAGGGGCTATTAAGGGGAATTCTAAGATACTAGAGGAAACTGATATTGGTTCAACAATCAAGAATAAATTTCCTGATGAAGGGTTACCCAAAGACGGGAAAATACTAACATATACTTTAGAGAATGGAAGGATTAAAGGAATTAACGGCAGGACGCAAGTGGATTTTGTTATAGATAAAAATGGGAAATTAGTAATTGGGAAAAGGCATCATACCCTAGGCAATCGAGATGAGGTTCTTGCGGCAGGGCAATTGAAAATAAATGGACAAGGAGAAGTAAGACGAATTGACAATAAGTCAGGTCATTATCGGCCGACAGTAGCTGAAGCATCAAAGTATCCAGAACTCTTTGAAAAGGCTGGAGTAAAAGTAAAAGGAGGATGGATTGAATTATATAAATTTGAGATAAATAAATCGGGTTATCTTACAGAAGCTGAAAAAGTGGTAAGCAAAAAAATAAAATAATAGGAGTATGTTAAATTGGAAAATATAACACAAATGAATAAGCAACTTTTTAGAGAAAACTTATTAAAGACTGTTGATGAAATCAGAATACAAAAAGAATTAATAAATCAGGAGATTAGGTTTATTGTTGAACCTGTGGAGGAGCGTAGCAAAAACTTAAATTCAACAGATGAATGGATCAAATTAACACTTCTGAGTAAAGAGAATACTAATGGGAGGTATCTAGAATTAGAAGAAGTTATAAAACTACTTACTGGTTTAATTCCTTTAGTACCGATTTGGTTGAATATTTCTTTTGAAGAGATAAAAGATGATGTAGCAATTTTTAAAATTCAAACAAGCTTAAGATTCCGCAAACCTAGCATATTACAAAATCAAGAGACAGGTCATCCTCCGTTCAAAGCAGTATTTTAGACAAGTTGAATTCCTTGAATTCGAATAAAATAATAGGGTTTATATAGGTGTTTAAAGTGTCCAAAAGCCCCTAATGAGAATAAATATATTCAAACTGAAAAAAATGTTGATTTATGAATAATTAGTAATATGAAAAGACGATCGAAATCTAAGATGATCAGTGAGAAAAGATTAAAGACGCGTTACCACCGGAATGAAAAAACACAGAGCGACCTGAAACAGACAATCGGGTGATGCTCAAAGCGATATCGTGAGTCACCCGCACAGGAATGCCATGGCACAATATGCTAGACTATTATCCTTCCTGGTCCTCGTTATACACCTGGTTCCGCCGCTGGAAAATCGCTGGCATCTGGGAACGGGTTTTAGAGCATATTTCAATGGGCAACGAATTTTAGGGGGCAGTTCGCCTCGGGTCCATCCATAGGAAATACTCCCCCCTTTTGCCCTGGTTCCATGCTGATAGACAAGAACAATAGTCGCATCGTATCTTCCCTGGACATTCCCAGATGCTGAATAAGCTTCTCACTGGCGACGGCTTTGTGAATACCGGGAACCATGACCCGCTGTCCTTGCCGAGAGCAGATATGGTATATTGAATAACTGCAAAATTCCCCTGAAATTCTTTTTTTTGTTCAAAAGGATTTCCAAAAACACTCCTTGTTCAAATCTCTACGATACAGATTGTCTTCTCCTACAATTAGGCCAGTGATAAAAGGATACGAACGCTCTTCCTTTCTATCTGGCTGCGGGAACATTGTCCACATCACCCATAGATAAGCCGCTCCACATGGGGGAAAAAGTTTTTACTCGCAACGAGTCCCCCGTTCGATTCCAAATAAAAGTCCATTCCATGCAGATCAAAGTAGTCGATCATATGCTTTACATCTTCATCCGATACTTTGTGATGATATAGCATTTTGCCTTCCGTTTCTAAAAAGTCCCCGCCAGCGCCAATGATCCCGTCGAAACCAACCTCCATGTTAAAATCATAAATCTCCGCTTTGGATCGGCCTGTGTATAAATAAATGAGCTGCTCGTTCTTTATGGACTGGATACATGCTGTTTTCGCAGATTCGGGAATCATGCTGTCGTCATCCACCAGTGTTCCATCTATTCTATATCTAAAAAGATGATCTTTTTGTTCATCTCAGGTGTTCTATGCTCTCGAATGTTTTCTCTTATGTTACTAATATGTTTATATTAGGTATATATTGAATTTGAAAAATATAACAAGGAAAAGAGGGAATCGGGAATTAGAAGATGGATAAGTAGCTCCTGTCAATGTGACTAGAAAAATAGCTATCCGGGGGATTTTTTGATTTTATCGAATAAAGAAGGCATATCTAAGTAGAGCAAAGGTGGATGTCATTAACTAACCTGACTGAAGGTCCTTGTGTGTTCGATGGACGGGGCGGAGGTGGTGGCCCTAGCATAGCAGAATTCAAACAATATTTCTCACAGGTGGGAAAACAACAAATCTCCGTGAAAATATCTTCCAATAGTGTCTCAGTGAAACAACAGTCTGGGAAAATTGGGACTTAGGGAACTTGTTATGCTAAACCAACTGACCTATTCAAAGAAGATACCTTTGCCCCAAATGGGCAGAGGATCGCACCTAAAAATTTGTATCGAGAACTGAATAAGTCAAATGTAGGAAAAGAAACAGTAGACTTAATAAAACGGAATAATATAAAAATCAAACTGGATTATGGTGAAATTCCTTTTAGATGACTTTGGAAATCAAATCTTGGGATTTGCAAATGTCAATACAAACACTATAAGAATATATATAAAAGGAACAGAGTCTGTTACTAGGACTACTCAAACAATTATCCATGAAGTTACACATAATTCATTAAAAAATCCTACTTATACTCAACGCGAAGAGGTTATTGCGTTTTTAAGAGAAGCAAAGCATATAAAAGAAGATCTTTCATATAGTGAATTCCGTGCTATCCTCAAAGAAGTGAAACTTCTTTATCCTAATTTACCGTATCGTTGACTTTAAGGAGGAAAATATGGATAACAATAATAAAGATAAGAATGATATTGATAGAAAGGTCTTGAATGGTGAAAAAGTTCCCTGTCCAAATTGTGGGAAAATCCTTCTTTATCAAAAAGCAGAAAGTGGTATGCATCCAAGTATTATATGTCCATCTGGAGACTACCATGTGCGATTAAATGTTAATAAAAGCGATATATTAGACAGGTTGGGTTTAACAAAACGGAACAAGGGTAATAAATAGGATCACATTGTTTGGTTATAGATATATTTTATTATAATTGTATTGTAATATTGTCAACAACAAGAACGTACAATACAATCAACAAACAACTTAATAAACTTTCAAAAGCTCTTTCCAACTTGAACCATGAGTAGGAATGAGCTTTTTTGCATGCAGAAAATGAGCTGAGGTACTGAACTATATGACAAAACGTGAACAATTCATTCAACAGATGAGGCTGCTTACATAGGCACATAAAACATATGAACAGCTTATGAATGAAATTGGCGGTTACTGCCAGCAAGCCAAGGAATTGCCCGAACAGGCGGCAGAGTTGCAGCGCTCAGGACGTATAGACTTTCAAATAAGAGCTGAAATTAAACAGTTACTGAATTAGGCGGAACATTTGAGGGATGTAGCAGATCAGAAAGACGGCCTGATGCGGTCAGCAAGGACTTTAATGGATTGATGATTTAGAGCGTCAAACATCTGAAGCTTGGATTTTATCCTCTAAATAATGCTATGAGAACACATTGGACATTACGGCAGGCAAGGTCATCTATTTGCAAAGAGGCAGCAGTAGTATGGTGATGGATGGCGAGACGGATATTCGTGCATCCCGAGTTAAGCTGGATGAACTTACGAAACGCCCTGTTTTCGTAGTAGATCTGGAGCCCGTTCCGGAGCCGCCGCTGATGTCAATTCAGGCTTATCAGGCGGCGTTAGTCAACGATACGCTGCCGCTATCCATTAATCAAAAACAGCCCATTCATAATTTCAAGCGATTTAAGGAGAAACGGGAGGGTAAATTATAAATGAGCAATAAAAAGCCTCTGAACCATTGCCGATTTAGGTCGGTATGACTCAGAGGGCGTGTATTTTAAAGCATTATAACATGTGTCGGGGCTTCTTGAGAGCTAAAGTTGGGTCATTTCCCAAGCCACATATTTTCCATCTGTTCAAGTGATCTCCCCTTGGTTTCGGGAACCTTGCGCCATATAAAGACTACGACGAATAACGAGATGGCTCCGAATAACCAGAAGGTATTGGACGGACCGGCTGAACTCAGCAGAGGAGGGAATGCCTGCGATACCAGATAATCACCGGCCCATAGTGCCATCGAAGCGATGGCTACAGCTTTGCCGCGAATGCGGTTCGGAAAGATCTCAGAGATCATGACCCATACGATTGGCCCAAGCGATATAGCGTAGGAGGCCACGTAGATCAATATCATGATGAGTACGAGCGGTCCGGTGGTCAAACCCATTTTGAATGCGGCTCCAATAATGACCAAACAGCAGGTCATCAACGAGGTGCCGATTATCAGCAGGATTTTTCGTCCCGCTTTGTCGATCAGCCATACAGATACGATGGTAAACAACACATTGATCAACCCGATCCAGATGGTCTGGGTCAAAGAAGCGTCCGTACCGAGTCCCATTCCTTTAAAGATAACCGGCGCGTAGTACAAAATGGCATTGATGCCGGTAATATGCTGCATAATGGCAAGCATGACACCGATAAAGAGAGCGACCCGAATACCGGGAGCGAACAATTGTTTCAATGAGTTGTTCTCATTTTTGAATGATTCCTTGATATCAAGCACTTCCTGCTTAGCGGCTTCTTCACCGTGAATTTTCAGCAATATCGGCAACGCTTCATAAGGCCGATTCTGTTTAATAAGCCATCTCGGGCTTTCGGGTATGAAGAGCATCAAGAGCATAAAGATCAGTCCTGGAACAGCTCCCACTCCGAACATCCAGCGCCAGGCTGTTGAGACACCCCAGGCTTCATCCCCCAGGCTGACGATCCACGAATTCTGAAAATAAACCAGGAAAATGCCCGTTACGATCGCCAGCTGATTTAAAGCAACCAAACGGCCGCGGTATTTGGCAGGAGCGATCTCCGCGTTGTACACCGGACAAACGGTGGAAGTGATGCCTATGCCAATGCCGCCGATCATGCGAAAGATAACATACCCGGTGAACGAGTCTTGAAGCGCAGAGCAGATCGAGCCGACGACGAATAAAAATCCGGCGGCCAGTAATACCTTTTTTCTACCGATCCTTTCACTCATGTAGCCAGAGAGAGCCGCTCCCGTGATACTCCCTACAATCAGACTCGACACCGCCCAACCAACCTGAAATTCGCTCAGCGAAAAACGCTGCTGTAGGAATTCAACTGCTCCCGAAACGACCGCGATATCAAAACCGAACAGTATCCCTCCAAGCGCAGCTACGATGGATACTAGCGTCACAAAAAGCATATTGGGTTTTTCCGATTGAAGCGCTTTCTGTTGAGCGCTTTCATTATGAATGATTACTCCCATATAATCATCTCCCCTCCAGATTCCTAAAACCTCATTCCGTTCTTCGAGGAGAAGTATAACATGCGCTTATAAAAGAAAGGCCGGTTATCGTCTTCAATAAACGGACCTTTTCACGCACGATTTTGGCTTCGGTTCCCGAATTGGAGACGGAGGGGCTAAATCTAGCATTACCTTGTCATTCGAGCTTAAAAAAATCCATGCCGATGGCCGGCATGGATGAATTTCTACTATTTTTGGCCTTTGAACTCAGTGGGAGGAACGCCCGTTATCTTCTTAAAGACACGGCTAAAATAGTTTGGGTCCTTATAACCCACTTCAAAGCTGATTTCCTTCAGAGCAAGGTTACCCTCCTTGATCAGAGAAATAGCTTTATCAATCCGTAGCCGGGTTACGAAGTCGATGAACGTCTCTCCGTATTCCTGTTTGAAAATTTTACTGAAGTAGTGGGGATTCAAATGGACAAAATCAGCCACTTCTTCCAGCGAAAGCTCATCGTTGAATCGTTCCTCGATATACATTTTCGCTCTGCCCAGCATAGTCAGTGTTTGAACCTCCCGCTGTTCGCGTATCCGTTGCAGTGCTGACATGACGTACGTCTGCTGAAGCATTCCATTCTCCGCTTTGACGGCAAGCACAGAAGCGTTTCCAGCCTCTGACGACTTCAGTTCGTCAAAGTGGCAGTAACCTCCATCCCGCTTGCGTAGGGTGGAGGCAAAAACGGCTTCGAAATAGGACTTGCGAAGTCCTTCCTCGCCGCTATGCAGCGATCCGATTCCAATGGCCGTCTTAATGCCAAGTTGCTGGTGGGCAAGCTCGGAGAGCTGCTGAACGAGGTGTTTAACCAACTGGCGCCAGTCGTTTTCGCTGGTGGCAGGCGGCTTGCATAAAAAAGTGGCTACATGATGGTCGATCAGGGAGCTTACAATGGCATTCGGGCCATGTGTTTTTACATAGCTTCGGAAATGCTCGTAAATTTTCTTTTTATCCTGCTCGTCCGTATATCCGTCAAAGGCGGCAATGATGGCGCTTCCCTGATCAAGAGGAAAGTCCAGCCATTCTGATAGCTGGGAAGCGCTCGAATCCACTGTCTGGTCGACCATGAGCATTAAAGCCAGCTCATTTTCTGCGAGCGGCATCAGCTGTGAGATTTTGTGCCTAAGCTCCAATTCTTCCGTACGTGCTCGCTTCTCGCACTCAATTTCTTCAATCAGTCGTTTCAGTGTGCCGATGATCAGTTCTCGCTTCGCCGGCTTCAGAATATATTCTTTTACGCCCAAAGAGAGCGCCTTCTGGGCATAGGCAAAATAATCGTAGGCAGTGACGAGCACGAATCGGGTATCGGGAAGCCGCTCCTTTAATTCACGAAGCGCTGCAAGCCCGTCGATTCCGGGCATATTGATATCCAGAATCGCAATATGGGGACGGTGCTCTTCCGCACATTCAATCGCCATGCGACCGTTGCCAGCATGAATAAACCGGAATATCCCCGGCATCGCCCGTTCCACTGTCAATTCCAGTCCTTCTCTCTCTAAAGCCTCGTCATCCGCGATTAACAACCGATACATCAGTCTACTCACTCTCCTTCTTGACTGGAATTCGTATGGTTATGGTAGTACCTCGTCCGGTACTGCTACTGATTTCAACCATTCCTTCTTTTCCGTAGAACAACTGCAGCCGCCTAAACACATTTTGCATTCCAAGTCCTGTTGAACTGCCACTTTCGACTTCGCCTTCAAGACGGAGCACGGACAGTCGGGTTTCCTCCGTCATACCCTTTCCGTTGTCCGAGATTTCAATTTGTACATCCTCGTTCGCTCGCGACAACGTCAACGTGATAATGGCTCCATCCTCCATATCTGCCACACCATGAAGAAAAGCGTTTTCAATAAATGGCTGGATCGTCAAGGCCGGAATTTGCTGCTGAAGAACGGAAGCGTCAAAGTGCAGATTAAAGAGAATTCTGTCCCGGAAGCGCGCCTGCTGAATGGTCACGTATTCGCGAATATGATCCAGTTCCTCCTGGAGAGTTACGGGTTTGTCCAGCTTTTGCAGACTGTACCGTAGTAGATTGGACAGCGAAACGATCAGGTCGCTGGTTTTCTCCGCCCCTTCCAGGATCGCCAGCTTGGAGAGCACATTTAAGGTATTGAATAAAAAATGCGGATTAATTTGATTTTGCAGAGCCAGAAGCTCCAGTTCCTTCACAAGCCGCCGCATTTCCAGACTCTGTTTATCCTTCTCAATGAGGATACTCAAATCGGCGGACATTTGCGAAATGGCGTCCGACAGTACGCCTAGCTCGTCATCCCGTCGCGGTGGGGGCTTGATATTCAGATCACCTGTAGCGATTCGCTTCGCCAGTCCGACAAGTCTGCCGACAGGGCCAGTAATGCTGCGCGAGATCCAGATTGCAAGCAAAACCCCCATCAGCGCGTTCATGCCGAACAATGCCACTCCTAAAACGTTCATTCGCTCATTTTTGTTCCGAATGTTCTCGATGATCGGCCGGTAATAGGCCAGTTCAGCATCGATCAGTCGCTGTCCCTCCTCATGAATATAGCTGACGGTTTTCTCCGCTTCAATATAATGTTCAAAAGCCGATTGAGGATCTTGTGTATTTGCATCCAGAACTGCGGCTTGTTTCTGTTCAAGAAATGTGGTCAACAAATTCACGTAGTCCTCCTCGGCGAAGGAAGGGTCGGTCGAGTCGGAGACTTCTTGGATTTTGCCTTTCAACTGCATTAATTGGTATTCTGTCGGACCCTGCATAGCCTTATCGTCCCTTGGATTAAGCAGATAGGCATATAGGAGCTTTAAGTTGCTCTCCGCCGATTCGGAGGTTTGCTCGATGAGGAGAATGCGGCCAAGCATTTCATCGTAGCTCTGTTGTACGACCTTTCCGCTTTGGAATACAAAATAAGCGATGATATTGGCGAACACAACTAGAAGAGGGATGAACAGAAGCAGCTTCGTTCTGATCGTCATCGTCTGTCATCTCCGGACATGTTGTCGGGAGTGTCCGCATGCACTTCATATATCCTGGTGTATGTTAGTTGCTGGGGATCATTCCCCTTTAGATAATCATTCAGCAATTTTATGGCCTTAGCCCCCATTTCCTCTGGCTGTTGAACAAGGGTCAGTTCGATTTTGCGATCTTTGATTGCTTTCAACGTCTCAGCCATATCGTCAAAAGCAAAAATCTGCAAATTCCGCGCGCCGCGCCGCTCCGAGGCTTCCAGAATGCCAAGGCCGTCCAGCGCACTGAATCCGACCATGTAGCGGATCTGCGGATACCGGGTGAGCATGTTTTGGGCTTGCTGGGCTGCCTGAAGCCGTGAAATATTTGAGGAGCGAATCTCCACAATGTGGAGATTGGGATAGCGGCTGATCACGGAGCGAAATCCGGCAAGCCTAAGTCGCTGATTCTCGACGTGCTCGCTACTGATCATAACTCCAATGTCGCCACGCTCTCCAGAGGCTTTCGCTAACAGCGCGCCCATCTGTTTTCCTGCTCCTTCGTTATCCGTTCCGACGTAAGCCAGCCTTCGGGAGTCCGGTTCGTCCGTATCGATCGCGATGACAGGTATGCCAAGTCCGGCTGCTTTGTCGATTAATCGTCGATACTCCGGATCATTTATCCCTTGAACCAGAATTGCATCCGCCTTGGCAGCGATCGCTTTATCAAGCAGTTTGATCTGCTCGGACGGATTAATGCGGTCTGGACCGATATAATCGAGCCGCATACCGTACTGTTCCGCTTCTTTTCGGGCTCCTTGTTCAATGGACCGCCAGTAATAATTGTCTAGCTCTTGCGATATCAATACCACTTTTGTATCGGAACCCCCGTCGTTTGGTGAAACCGTCTTCAATTGTTCTGCAAATTGGTGGATTTGAAAGGAAGACAGAGTGAACTGAAAGAGCAGCCAGGCAAATAGCAGGAAGACTGGGATAAGGATAAATGTCCATTTACGGTTTGACATGTCTTGCTCCTTTGTAAATATTTAGAGACTTAACTCATTATACAGTAACCAAAGAAGCGTAGGCAGCTATCGCCAGCATAAGCGCGATTATTGAGGAGATGGAAGTCGAGCAGGCACTAAATGAATTCCGTGGAAAGATAGCATTGGAGATAGGCCCCTACCAGTAGGATTAGGACATTTTTAAGTCCAGAAACTGCTGCAGGGGCTTAAGTATATAAAAATAACCTCACTAAATCAGACCATGCTTTTTAAAGCTGTGAAACAGTCCATCTTCATCCACAGCATCCGTAATGTCATCTGCAATGGCTTTGAGGCCCGGTTTGGCATTTCCCATGGCAATTCCTAGTGCACAATATTCAATCATTTCAGCATCGTTCATCCCGTCTCCGATAGCAATGGTGTCTTCTTGGGATCTTCCCAAATGCTCAATAAGCTTTTCAATAGCTACGGCTTTGTGAATACCGGGAACCATTAGCTCACCACTGTCTTGCCCGAAAGCAGATACAGTACATTGAATAACCTCAAATTTCCCTGCGAATTCCTTTTTGATTTGTTCAAAAGGAACATTTTTATTTTCCAAAAAACATGCTTTGTTCACGTCACTACGGTACAGGTTGTCCTCTCCTATAGTTAGGCCGGTGATAAAAGGATGCGGGCGTTGTTCTTTTTTTTCTCTGGCTACGGGATCATTGTCCACATCTCCGTAGATAAGCCGTTCCACATGGGGCAGAAAGTTTTTACTCGCAAACAGTCCCCCGTTCGATTCCAAATAAAAGTCCAAATCATGTTCATCAAAGTAATCGACCATATGTCTAACATCTTCATCCGATACTTTGTGGTGATATAACATCTCGCCTTCGATTTCTACAAAGCCCCCGCCAGCTCCGATGATCCCGTCAAAACCGACCTCCATGATAAAATCATAAATCTCCGCTTTGGATCGGCCAGTGCATAAATAAATCAGATGTCCGTTCTTTCTCGCTTCGATACATGCTGTTTTTGCAGATTCGGGAATCATACCATCATCATTCACTAGCGTTCCATCTATATCTAAAAAGATAATCTTTTTGTTCATCTTAGGCTGCTCCTTGCTCTCCAATGTTTCCTTTTATGTTACTACATTTACCGCACTTAAAGTACATATTGAACTGAAAAAACACTAGATAGAAAGAGAGAAGTGGGATGGATCAAAATGGAAATGGGAAACCCTCTGATCACGCGAAAGTTAGGATTTTTGACACCTAAATACGAAACTAGTCATGATTTTGATAACGCTTTCCACAGGCCTATTGCTACAATGACGGTATATACCCATTCTAATTACCGGAGGTTGAATGCCGTGTCATTTAAAGTAGCTTTTATTGGAGCAGGAAGCATCGGTTTTACCCGTGGAATTTTGCGAGATCTGTTATCGGTGCCGGAATTTAATGATATTGAAGTGGCTTTTACGGATATCAGTCAGCACAATCTGGATATGGTTACTGAGCTGTGCCAGCGGGATATTCGCGAGAATGGTTTGTCCATACAAATACAGTCCTCTACGGACCGTAAGATAGCTTTAAAGGATGCCAAATACGTCATTTGTACGATCCGGGTTGGCGGGCTGGAGGGCTTTGCAACCGATGTGGATATTCCACTGAAATATGGCGTGGATCAATGCGTGGGCGATACACTGTGTGCAGGAGGGATTATGTACGGTCAGCGTGGTATTGCTGAAATGCTGGCCATCTGCAAGGATATCCGCGAGCTAAGTGCACCGGATGTATTGCTGCTGAACTACTCGAACCCCATGGCAATGATGACGTGGGCCTGTAATAAATACAGCGGTGTGCGTACAATCGGTCTATGTCACGGCGTACAGCATGGGCATCACCAAATTGCCGAGGTGTATGGTCTGGAGAAGCAGGATGTGGACATTGTGTGCGCCGGAATCAATCACCAGACGTGGTACATTCAGGCGTCACATGAAGGCAAGGATCTGACAGCCGGGCTGCTGGAGGCTTTTGAAAAACATCCCGAATATAGCCGTACCGAAAAGGTGCGCATCGACATGCTTCGCCGTTTTGGCTATTACAGCACAGAGTCGAATGGTCATCTAAGTGAATATGTACCTTGGTACCGGAAGCGTCCGAATGAAATTATGGACTGGATTGATCTAGGCAGCTGGATCAACGGAGAAACAGGCGGCTATCTGCGTGTATGTACAGAAGGACGTAATTGGTTTGAAACAGATTTCCCTAACTGGATGAAAGAAGAGCCATTGGAGTACAAGGCGGAAAATCGCGGTGAAGAGCATGGTTCATACATTATCGAAGGTCTGGAAACCGGACGTGTATACCGGGGGCATTTTAATGTCGTTAATAACGGTGTGATTTCCAATTTGCCGGACGATGCGATTATTGAAGCGCCTGGATATGTGGATCGGAATGGTATCTCCATGCCACATGTAGGAGACCTTCCGCTCGGTCCTGCTGCCGTCTGCAATGTAAGTATTTCCGTCCAGCGTTTGGCTGTCGAAGCAGCTGTACATGGTGACGACATGCTACTTCGGCAAGCGTTTATGATGGACCCGTTAGTGGGCGCGGTGTGTAATCCCAAAGAAATTTGGCAGATGGTCGATGAGATGCTAGTGGCACAGGAAGCATGGCTGCCGCAATACGGAGCAGCGATTGCCGAGGCGCGCCAACGTTTGGCTGCAGGCGATCTGATTCCAACCCAGCCTTATGAGGGAGCAGCACGACTTAAGGCGAAGACGGTTGAAGAAATGCAACTGGATCGGGATGCCGCCAATAAAAATGCAGGACAATCCGACAAGGGCAAGGATCGCGAAAAAGTGTAGAACAACAAGGGCAGAGATTGACTTCACAACAATAAAAGGGTGTTTTCACGGTCATGAGGGCCTGAAAACACCCTTTTGCTGTCGATAGATATAACGATTTGGCATAGTTGGCGTGCTGGAGTTTATCATTGTCGATTTAGGCTGACGGAAATTAAAGAATACGGTCTTGCTTTTTATGAATTTGCTCTTTTGCCGTCGATCCTAAATCTCCCGAAAGCTTGTTATAGCAGGGATGTTCAACAAATGAAGAAACCGACTTCAGAAAAAGAGGGGCCGTGATGAACCACTAGGGTGGCAATTCATATGCCTAATTAATAATGTAGTCCTTAATTTATTCAATTTACAGCAGATTTCCAGCTCACTATAATCTAACATAGGAGGTGACAAAAAGGGGAAAATGTGAGCGCATGCACAAATAGAAAGCGCTTACCTTTCGCAACTATGAACGCCACTTTTTTTGGAGAGAGTAGAGTAGGCGTAACTCACAATTAATCATGTAACAATCAGGTGCCGACATAGGAAGATTCAACAAAATCCACGGAAAGATAGGTGAAGCAATTGAAAACAAAGCAAGTGCTTCGTAAAGGAATGAAGTATGCTTTTGCGCTATCACTCGTCGCAAGCAGCTTTCTACCAGGTGCAGGATTTACGGATAAAATACATGCAGAATCCCATGTCGATAATCCTTACCAAGGAGCGACAAAATATGTTAACCCTGATTATGCGGCTAGTGTCGACACATCGATTGCCAAGATTACAGATGCGAACCTGAAGGCAAAAATGCAAACGGTCAAAACGTTCCCGACAGCCGTATGGCTTGATCGTATCGCTGCTATTAACGGCGGTGGAGGCAAGCTTGGCCTGGAAGCGCATTTGGACCAAGTATTGGCGCAAAAGAAAGGCAACATGCCGATTACGGCGGAATTCATTGTGTATGATCTGCCCGGACGAGATTGTCATGCCTTGGCTTCCAATGGTGAATTGCCGTTGACTCAGGCAGGTCTGGAAACGTACAAAAAGGATTATATTGACAAAATCGCTTCTATTTTTGCGAATCCCAAATATAAGGATATTCGCATCGTAGCGATCATTGAACCGGACAGTTTGCCAAATCTGGTAACCAATCTGGATACTCCCCAATGTGGACAAGCCAAATCTACAGGAATTTATGAGGCTGGCGTTAAATACACAATGAATAAGCTGAACGAGATTCCGAATGTGTACAAATACGTGGATATCGGTCACTCTGGTTGGTTAGGTTGGGATAACAACCGTACAGCAACGGTATCTCTGTTTACAACTATCTTCAAAGATACTAGCAAAGGTTTGTCCAGTGTGGATGGCTTTATCACGAATACAGCCAATACTTCACCGTTGACAGAACCGAATCTGCCTGATCCCAACCTGAATATTGGCGGGCAGCCGATCAAATCATCCAAATTCTACGAATGGAATCCTAATTTCGATGAATCGGATTTCGCTGAGTCCTTGCATAGAGATTTTGTCAATGCAGGCTGGCCAAGCTCGCTCGGCATGTTAATTGATACCGGCCGTAATGGATGGGGAGGACCTAACCGTCCGACTTCCGCAGTCGGCAATGATATTAACTCCTATGTAAACTCAGGTCGTGTGGACAAACGTTCGCACCGTGGTAACTGGTGTAATAGCAGCGGAGCAGGGATGGGAACACCGCCACAAACGGCTCCAGCTGGCCATATCGATGCCTATGTCTGGGCGAAACCTCCAGGGGATTCCGATGGTTCCAGTTCACTCATTCCGAACGATGAGGGCAAAGGCTTTGACCGTATGTGTGATCCTACCTATACAACCAAGGATGGCACATTAACAGATGCTTTGCCGAATGCACCTATTTCAGGAGCATGGTTCCATGATCAGTTTGTGATGCTGGTACAAAATGCGTACCCTGCAATCGTGCCTTCCACTGGTGGTGTGGACCCAGCGCCTACAGCTCCAGCTGTACCGTCTGGCTTAAAGGCCGTAGCTGGTAATGCTCAAGTGACGCTGACTTGGAGTGCGTCTACTGGTGCCGATAGCTACACGGTAAAACGTGCCACTAGCGAAGCAGGTCCTTTTACAGCCGTTGCCCCTCTTGTAACAGAAAGAGAGTACACAGATAAGGGACTGACGAACGGAACAACTTACTTCTATGTTGTAAGTGCTACGAATGCGAAAGGAACAAGTAAGGATTCTGCAACGGTAAGTGCTGAACCTAAAGGTACACCGACTGATCCAACAGAACCAGCGGGTGATCTGGTTGTAATGTACCGGGCCGGGGACACCGACCCAGCGAATAACGCAGTTAAGCCTTTCCTTAACCTGAAAAATAAAGGCACAACACCCGTGAAGCTGAGTGAGCTGAAAATACGTTACTATTTTACGAAGGATGGCAGCCAAGAGCTGCAATCCGTAGTAGACTATGCGCAAGTAGGCAATGATAACGTGCTGCGTACCATTACAGACAACTATATTGAAATTGGTTTCAGTGCTGCTGCCGGCACGCTTGCTGCTGGAGCGCAAACAGGTGATATTCAGATCCGCATGAACAATAGCGACTGGTCTAACCTGAACGAATCCAATGATTATTCCTTTGATCCAACTAAAACCTCTTATGCAGAATGGAACAAAGTAACGTTGTTCCACAATGATAAGCTGGTGTGGGGAATCGAACCTTAGGATTTGGCCAGAACATGTGCCCTTGAGTGATTGAAAAGTAGTAAAAGAAGGCTACGGCATAACTGTCGTAGCCTTCTTTTACGTCTTCGAATAAAGAATTTGATGACCAAGGGAATAAGCATTGAAATTGTGTATAATGAAAAAAAGAATGCTTTTTCTACTGTGGAGGGTCATCATGAGCAAAAAGTTAATCTTAGATGTAGATACGGGCATTGACGACGCGCTTGCTATTGCGTACGCGGTCCATTCGCCGGAATTGGAGCTACTCGGTATTACAACCACCTTTGGCAATATCTCGGTGGAGGAGGCAACACGTAACTCACTGATTCTGCTGGAAAAACTGGGGGTAGAGGCTCCGGTCGTGTCTGGGGCTCACAAGCCGTATGCTCGGGAGCTGTTCAAACCTTATTCTCGGCATATTCACGGTGAAGACGGTATTGGCAATCAGTTGAAAGGAGCGCCCTCCCGTCAGGCTGCGTCTGGGGATGCCGCTGATTTTATAATCGGACAGGCTCGTCGCTATGAGGGCAAACTTACCCTGGTAGCTGTGGGACCGCTGACCAATCTTGCATTTGCATTGGATCGCTGTCCCGAATTGCCCCAATTGCTTGAGCGTCTGATCATCATGGGCGGCGCGGTCACAGTGAAAGGGAATGTAACTCCAACGGCTGAAGCGAATATTTACGCCGATCCAGAAGCCGCAGCCTATGTGCTGGGAGCGGGCTTTTCGCTTACGCTCGTCGGGCTGGACGTCACGATGCAGACACTGCTTCCCCAGCAGGATGTGGACAAATGGCGTGAGCAAGGGACCGAGCTGGGCGCGTTTATGGCAGATATGACAGACTTTTATATGGAAGCCTATCGCAATTTCAGACCTGGCATTGCAGGCTGTGCTTTGCATGACCCTTTAGCCGTAGGGTTGGCTATTGACTCCAGTTTTGTGGAGACGCGTCCAATGCACATTGCCGTCGAGGTGGGCGATTCCACCGAGGTTGGTCGCACCCGTGAGATGCAAAATGAGAACGAAGCTCAAGCACTGACTACGGTTGATGTGGCACTTGAAGTCGATGCGGAGCGATTTTTGCGTCATTTTCTTAGCCGGGTGGTATAAATTAGCCGGGTGGTATAAAAAAATAATTCAAAGATTGCCGATGAATCTGCATCGGCAATCTTTTGTGCATACATGTTTAAGGGCTTTCATCTAGAGGTGGACTCACCGCTATAAAAATCCCACGTCATGGTATAATATGTGCAATTGGATAAAAATGCCAGACTACAAAGGAGGAGATTGATTGTGTTTTCTGCTGCTCGACGACTACCTTTGCTGGAACATATGTATAATCATGCCCCGACAGGAATCGTGATTTTGTCGAGGGAAGGGAAGTGCCTGTACGTCAATCCCGCCTTTTGCAAAATGGTCGGATATGAGCAGGAGGAATTACTGGATATCCGATATTACCATCTCTTGTATAAAGAGGCTCAGGATCAGCGAGGGTTGAGGGAGGCTTACGCAGGTTGGCTACAGGCTACGGATCAAGTCTATAAGACAGAGCTACGTTTGAAACATAAACGGGGAACATCCGTCTGGCTATCGCTGGAATTAACCATATTTGATGATGAGGCTACCGAGCAATCATATTTGATTGCGTATGCAATGGATATCACGGAGAAAAAGGACATGGAGCAGGTGCTCTCGGATAATGAGGATTTGTATATGCTGATTACGGAAAATACGCCGGATGTTATCTCATATAGCACGGCGGACGGCATACTCCAATATATCTCTCCTTCGGTGGAAAAACTCCTAGGCTATACGAAACAGGAGATGCTTGGGAAAAAACGATTGCAATTTTACCATGTCGAAGATGCCGATTACATGCGTGTACATGGAATGTTCAAGGAAACAGGCATCATGAAGCGGCGTGTTCGTCATAAGGACGGGCACTATTTGTGGCTAGAAGTATCGTACCGCATTATTCGGGATGAACGGGGCAGAATCAAGCGAGTTCTATCCATCGGACGAAATATCACAGAGCGCCAGAAGAGCGAGGAGAACCTGGCAAAAGCTCAACAGTTGGCGATGTTCGGCTCATGGGACTGGGATCTGGTCAACAATGTTATGCATTTTTCCAAGGAATTTCGCAGCATATTTGGCTATTGTGTCAAGCCGGTTGAAACAAGTATTGACGCGTTCATGGCGGCTGTTCATCCAGAAGATACAGAGCGCATGAAACAGATTATCACCAACGTTATATTGAAGGGAATACACGAAGAGACCTTTTACCGAATTGTATTGCCGAATGGGGAACAAAAGGTACTGCGTTCAATCTGGGAAGCTGAAATGGACGAGCATGCAGGCAAGCCCGTTCAAGTGGTGGGTATGATCCAGGATGTTACAGAGCACCGGGAAATGGAGCAGTGCCTGCGTGAAAGTGAAAACCGCTATAAGTCACTATTTCAGCATAATCCACTCGGGATATGCGCCGTGAATATGGAAGGTCATATCTTAAGTGTGAATCCGAGCTTGGAGGAGCTTACGGGTTATACGAAGGATGAGTTGCTTGGGGCTGACATACTTATCATGGCTTCCTCTGAGGAACAGGATAAAATCAAGCGTCACATGGAGCTGGCCAAGCAGGGTGAGACGCAAACCTATGAATCGGAATTTATACATAAGGAGGGGGAGCGTCTATTTATCAAGATGACGAATATCCCGATTTTCGTGCAAGAGGAAATTGTAGGCTGCTACGGGATTATAGAAAATGTTACCCCTCTCAAAAGCTACATTGCTCAAATTGAGAAGCTCAGTAATGAGCATTCGCTTATTTTGAATGCTGTATCCGAAGGAATTGTGGGTTTAAGTACCGAAGGACATGTCCGCTTTATGAACCCGGCAGCTGTCGAGATGTTCGGCGTAGGATCGGCCAAACCGCTGAATGGCGCATGCATAGACATGATCCGCCATGCTGACGAAATTGGCAGTCATTTTCCGGACGAACAGTCCTCTATTCTTCAAGCGATTCGAAGCGGAGCCTCTTATCAGGCAGAGGAAGCAGTATTTTGGAAAAAAGGCGGGTCCAGCTTTCTGGCCTCCTATCGAATCAGCCCTTTGATGGATAATGGCGAGCGAAAAGGGGCTGTGATGGTTTTTGTAGACAGGACGAATGAAAAGGAGATCATTCGGGCCAAGGAGTCTGCCGAACGCGCCGATCGGGCCAAGTCAGAGTTTCTCTCTGTGATGAGTCATGAGCTCCGTACACCGATGAACGGCATTATAGGTATGGCGGGGTTACTCGCAGATACTGAATTGGATGAGGAGCAGCGTAGCTATATAGATATTATTACCAGTAGCAGTGGTGCTTTAATGCAGATATTGAACGAGATACTGGATTTGAGCAAAATCGAAGCTGGTAAAATGTCTTTGCTGCACGAATCCTTTGTGCTAGATGACGTGGTCGGCAGTGTGGCTGACCTATTCATGACGCAGGCTATGGAAAAAGGCATTGAGCTGGAATGGCATGTGGATCAGGAAATGCCGGGGATGCTGGTCGGTGATCATGTGCGTATCCGGCAGGTGCTGGTGAATTTGGTGAGCAATGCGATCAAATTTACGGAGCGAGGGCGTGTAAATATCTTTGTGGAGAGAAAGGCTTACAGCCGTCGTAAAAATAGATGCCTGATTGAGTTCAGTGTTACTGATACTGGAATCGGTATTCCAGCAGACCGCCAACATCTATTGTTTCAGCCTTTTTCCCAGCTTCATCCGGCATTGAACCGGAAATATGGAGGGACAGGCCTAGGCTTGTCCATCTGCAAAAACCTGGTCAAGCTAATGGGAGGTTCCATTGGTGTGGATAGCGACGAGGCCAAAGGAGCAACATTCCGGTTCCAGCTGGATCTTAAACTGCCGGAAGGGCAAACGCTTGCCAATATATGCCGTGATCAGCCTTATGATTCAAAGGAAGGCTAAAAAGACATAGCCGTGATGCAGGATGCATCACGGCTATTTTTGTAAGAAATGTTCAAAGAAAAGATTGACAAACTGTTCTAACTGTACTATTAATAATAGTACAGTTAGAACAGTTGAACATGTATAAATGAATTTGAGCCAGTGTTGAAAGGAGGAAGTCCATGTGTTCGAGCTGGATATCCGCAGCCGTAAGCCGATCTACGAACAGCTTATGGAGAAGGTCAAGGAAATGATCATGTACGGATCGCTTCAGCCGGATGAGCAATTGCCTTCTGTACGGGCATTGTCCGCTCAACTTACGGTGAATCCGAATACGATTCAGAAGGCGTATCGCGAGCTGGAACGCGAAGGATATATCTATTCCGTTCAGGGCAAAGGCAGCTTTGTCACGCCTACCCAGCAGCAGCCGCAACAAATGAAGCGGGATGAGATTCGGGTGGCATTGTTAAAACAGATGATCGAAGCTGTCCATTTCGGTTTTACACAGCAGGAAGTGGACGACATATACGTGGAAGCTATGCAAACAAAGGAAAGGGGGATGTCCCTTGATTGAATTAAGGGAAGTCACAAAGACATTTACAGAAGAAAAGGCTGTCGATCAGCTTGCCCTTACGGTAAAGAAGGGCTCCATTTTTGGACTGCTGGGCTCGAACGGGGCAGGGAAAACGACCTTGCTCAAAATCATTGCCGGAATTTACCGACCGGATACTGGCAAGGTGCTAATCGGTGGTCAGCCAGTGTATGAGCAGCCTGAAGTCAAGCAGCACATTCTGTTTTTACCGGATACCCCTTATTTTTTCCCGCAAGCGACAATTCGTCAGATGGCCCGGTTTTACCGCTCCATTTATCCAAGTTGGAGTGAGGAACGCTACACACAGCTTACGGATATTTTCAAGCTGGACCCGAAGCGCAAACTTCACCGTTTTTCCAAAGGGATGAAGCGCCAAGCCGCTTTTTTGCTTGCCTTGAGCTGCATGCCTGAGCTGCTGGTTTTGGATGAACCCATTGATGGTCTGGACCCAGTGATGCGTAGAATGATCAAAAATCTCTTGTTCCAAGAAACCGCTGCACGTGAGATGACCGTCGTGATCTCATCTCATAATTTGCGTGAGATTGAAGACATGTGTGATCATGTCGGCATTATGCACCAAGGTCGGATGCTATTGGAAAAAGAGGTCGATGACCTCAAATCCGATACGCATAAGGTGCAGGTTGCTTTTCGGGACAGCATGCATGAGGAAGCTGTCTGTAGCCAACTTTCGGTCGTACATAAGGAGCGAAGGGGCAGTGTTCTGCTGCTTATTATCCGGGGTGAGCGAGAGCGGATTGCGGAGACGATTGAAGCATACGAGCCGCATGTGTTCGATTTGCTGCCGTTGACGCTTGAAGAAATTTTCATTTATGAAATGGAGGACGCAGGTTATGACATCCAACCGATTCTTCTGTAGCGGCGGCGTAATTCGCCAATGCCTGAGACAGCATGGCTGGATCGGTCTACTGTACTTGGCGGGATTACTGTTTACAGTACCGCTGTCATTGTTTATGAGCATTGGTGATGAACAACCACGAGTGGTTTTAAAAAGCTTGTTCGATAGTACAAACTCGGGTAATGAATTGCAAAAATTGATTTTAATGACTGTACCGGTGCTGGCAGGTGTGATGCTGCTTCGTTTTGTTCAGCGACAGGGGCCATCCGATTTGTATCACAGCCTACCTTTGCGTAGAGAGCATCTATTAACGTCACATTTAATTAGCGGTCTTATTCTTTTACTTGTACCTGTATGGCTGACTGCGGGAGTAACTGCTTGGGTTAACACGTCAGTCGAACTGCCTTATATTTTTCAAATTAATGATGTTGGATCGTGGGCTTTGGTCGTGTCCGTCCTTACGATTTTCTTGTTTACTTTTACTGTGTTTGTAGGGATTTGTGTGGGACAATCGTTGCTACAGACCGTAGTAGTGTATGTTTTGCTGCTATTGCCTCAGTTTCTATTCATGATGATAGGGCGTTTTCTAGAACGTAATTTATACGGATATGTGCGGGTGCGAGAAACCGTTGTTCAATATATTAATGGTGGGGAGTTTCGCAGCAATAATAATGTTTGGGAAAACTTATCGCCGTTTGTACGCATTATGGACAACTTGCCACAGTGCGCCTTTTCCTACATGGAGTTACTTGCCTATTTAGGTATCTCTCTGCTGTTTGTCGCCTTGAGTTATGGTTTGTATCGTAAACGCTTGGTCGAAAAGGCGACTCAGGCCATAGCATTTCCTTTCTTACAGCCTTTGTTCAAGGCAGGAGTCATACTATGCGCCATGCTTATACTAGGCGATTATTTTAATAATGCAGGTACAAGAGGAGCTAATTGGTCGATTTTTGGGTATGCACTTGGAGCTATTTTAGGCTATATCGTTGTAGAGATGGTCATTCGCAAGACGTGGCAAATTATGCGTGTTCGTGCTTTAGTGGAAATGGTCGTGTACGGTGTGATCATGGGGCTGGTACTATATATCCCGGTTTCAGGTTGGTTGGGTTATGAGGGGCGGATTCCAACAGCACACTCCGTAGAAAAAGTTTATGTCGGGCGAGAGGAGCCTCTAGGGGGAGATGCAGAAAAAGAAGCGTATTACTCCCAAGACAGGGCCTATATCACCTCTGTGCTGAATTTACATCGAGAACTCGTACGTGCACATGCAGCTGGCGAGAAAATGTTGTCCAAAAACCTGGCCGTCGAATCGGCATTCATAGTCTACCGTTTGGATGATGGTTCCACCATGACTCGCCGCTATACATTCCCGGAGAAGCCTTTCCGGACAGAACTGACTAAAGTGATGGAAGCAGAGCCTTATAAAACGGTAAGATACAGGCTGGATAAGCTGCAAGGAAAAGCAGAGACGATTAATATCCAATCCGTAGATGATAGTGAAAGACGAGTGGTTTTAACCAATCCAAAAGAAACTCGTGAATTTGAAGATATACTCAGAGAAGAAGTATTAAATATGAGCTATAGCGAGATGCAATCAGAGAAATATCCATTGGGGAGTGTTTCTATTACAAATAAAGAGTCATCCTCTATCAATAACGAACCGAGCTGGCATCGTGAATTTTCATTTGAATGGCCGGCTTCCTATCACAAGCTTACAGGTTGGCTAGAGCAAAAAGGTTATGCGGATAAGGTGATCATTGATTCCAAGGATATTTTTTCGATACGGGCTGTTCCTATTATTGCTGAAGAGCTTGAACCTTATCAATCCAATCAGTATATTGAAGACTATAAGCTATTTAAAAGCATCCAACAGAAGCATAAAGCAATAACGATTGAAGATCCGAAGCTCTGGAGCACTGTACTGGAAAAGCGCAGACCCTATAGCTATACTCCAAATATGGCGAAAGGCACTTACCTGGTTCAGGTCAAGATCAAACCTTTATTTAGTTCAGACCCCCATACACGCTATTGCTATTTTACTCCGAACGATATGACACCGGAGCTTGCTAAGGCATTACCGACAGTTCCTTAAGTGGGACAGCATCTGGTTTGGATGGCATATGGACGGAGGTAG
Organism: Paenibacillus sp. CMM36; assembly: GCF_053570945.1. NCBI lineage: Bacteria > Bacillati > Bacillota > Bacilli > Caryophanales > Paenibacillaceae > Paenibacillus > Paenibacillus sp. CMM36. The sequence continues at coordinate 35,405 of NZ_JBSEDY010000015.1, read as the reverse complement.
ATAAACATGGGATGGTTCCGACACGACATATAACAACCTCACCGACGGGCAAGAGCTCCTCCACATTAGAGCTGACATAAAATAGATGTACAGAGAGATACAACGTAGAACATACAGAGAGAAGAGTTCAATAACGTACAGCTCAATGGTGGAGGAGCAAAAATAATATGAAATATACAGAAGATCGTGAATTTCTACAGTTCTTGGAGAATTATAAGCAGTCATTTTCCGGATGGGATTTTTCATTCATCTCGGATACGGGACGTGTGGCGAGCGAGCCCTTGGAATGGTCTTATGTCAGCAAGGCTATGAAGTTTATTCATTCATCCAAGGCGATGCTGGATATGGGAACAGGCGGGGGAGAGCTATTATCTCGGCTACGCCCTTTTCCAGAGATCGTATGTGCGACAGAAGCGTATGCACCGAATGTTCCTATCGCCAAGGAAAGATTGGAGCCGCTGGGTGTGCGCGTTATGGCTATACAGGATGACGATTCCCTTCCGTTTGGCGATGCCGGGTTCGACCTCGTGCTGAATAAGCATGAGTCATTTTCGCCAACGGAGGTACGGCGTATTTTGCGACCAGGTGGGACGTTCTTGACTCAACAGGTAGGGGGCCTAGATTGTGCGGGCATCAACGACCGTTTGGGAGCACCTGAATACGAGTATGCGGACTGGACCCTTTCTCAAGCACTTGCAGGTTTGAAAAGCAATGGCTTCGAAATTTTAGAGCAGCAGGAACAGTTTCCGATACAGCGCTTTTACGATATTGGAGCGATTGTATATTACTTAAAAGCAATCGAATGGCAGATTACAGACTTTCAGCCGGAGAAATATATAGAACAGCTATATGGTCTGTATTTAGATATTAAACATGATGGCTATTGGGACGTGAAGCAGCACCGTTTTTTGATCCATGCCAGAGCGATATAAAGAAGATTCGATGACAAAAAGGCCTTTCCCGTGGGGGAGGCCTTTTTTGCCATACGCAGCTTGAGTAATCCATCGCTAGGAAGATCGGATAAGGACATTTTTATCCTCCTCTCGTATACTAATCTTTACCATAATTGTACAATGAAGAAGCAATGGCTTACAGTCTTATTTCATTCATTAGTTATAGGGGGATGTACATGTCTGATCCAAAGGAAGTTATAACCAAGCCGGAAAAGGACGAGTCTGTGCGGATAGCATGGTTTTGGCCATGGTTGGGCGGTACGTTTATGTTTGGATTGTTTTCAGTCATGTTTAATGTAGTTTGGAGTATGGTTGTGGCACCCCAAGTGCAGCTTCTGCTGAGGCATGAAGGTGTAACGGATACAACTGTGATTGTAATACTGCTTCTATATGCATGGATTATCGGTCTCATCTTTGCAGCTTATGGTGCCTTGAGTGCGCGTATGTCCAGCATGGGCAAGCTTTCGCTGATGCTGACCGGGCTATTATCATTATTATGTGGGCTGTGGTTGTGGATTGTAGGAATACAAGGGTCTGGTGGTCAACCTGCTGAAGTGTCGGGAGGGGCGTGGGGGCTCTTTTCACTCTATCATGCTTGGGCGGAGCCTGTGTTAGAGGTATTGGGTCCATATACACAGCATGGTGAAATCTGGTTTCTACTGGCTGCACTGCTGCCGATAGTTGGCATGGTAGTAGGAGTTGGGGTAAATCGTTATCCAGCGCTAACCGACAAGAATGGTAAGGTGGATCATAGATGGCAATGGATTGTTGCCGCGATATCTGCTGCGCTCGTCATTGTGCTGACGATTACACTGATGCTTCCTCAACGCCCATACATTGCAGAGAGAGATTTTCCGGTAGTTGACGGGGCTACAGCGGCCATTCCGTTTGCGCAGGATATGCTGCATGAACTGACCGGAATGAGCAAGGCGCGAGCAGCGCACGAACTGAGATTCAACACGACCCATCAGGCATATGTCAATTTGATCAAAAAGAAGGCGGATCTGATTCTGGTGGCTGGTCCTTCCGATGAGGAACTGCGGCTGGCGAAAAGTCGGGGAATACAAATGAAGCTCACACCCATTGGGTGGGATGCGTTTATTTTCCTCGTACATCAAGACAATCCGGTTAGAGGACTTTCTTCGGAGCAGGTTCGCCGTATATATGAAGGGGCTATCCGCAATTGGAATGAGGTAGGGGGCAAGGATCAGCCGATCATTGCTTATCAGCGAGAAGAAAATTCAGGCAGTCAGACATATATGCAAAAGAAAGTGATGGCAGGCCATGAAATGGCTGACCCGCCACGTGAACTACAAATTGGCATTATGGGTGGTATGATTAATGCAGTCGCAGATTTTAACAAGGATCACAACGCGCTCGGTTATTCATTTTATTATTTTGCAAATGTGATGCATAATCGTCAAGAGGTCAAATTTTTGTCTATTGATGGAGTGGAGCCGAACAAAGAGCACATCCGCTCGAAGCAATATCCATTCACAGCTCAACTGTTTGTAGTCACACGGGAAGGCGAGGAACCAAGCCCTTCGATGCAACGATTACTCGAATGGCTGCAAAGTGAAGAAGGAACTCGGGCCATCGAAAAAGGCGGCTTTGTTCCTGTAAACTCGTAATCCTGTAACGCTGGTTTGCATTCAGTCCATTCCATATATTCACCTTAAGAGTGAAACGAAGACAGCAGGGTAATACATAGAATATACATGGCTGTGAATACAATACCCGCACAGCCATGTATATCACCAACATAAGGGGATGAACGAAAATGAAGAAAAAAACATCGGTCTGGGTGCTTTTACTCGCCGTAGCCATAGTGACAGCGGGGTGTGAAACAGGCTCACAAACAAGTTCGCAAACAGGACAAACGGCTCAAAATGAGCAAAAGGGTGCCGTCTCGGCACAAGCGAATGGTTCGGGAGCGACTGTAGATACACCGAAAACAGGAGGACAAGCAACCACAGACACTACTATAGCGAAAGTCCGCATGGACAATATTACCGCGTTGCGTTTGATCGACGGCCAATCCGGCTGGATCGGCGGAAATGGCTGGATTGCCCGAACGGACGCGTCTGCATCCGGTTCAGTCGGATCGACGTGGAATGTGCAATATCAGGGCCAAGGTACGGTTCAGCAGATTTTTGCCTTGAACGGGCAGCAAGGCTGGACTGTTATGGCAGACAGCGGATCGCTGCTGGCCACTCGCGATGGCGGCAAACGCTGGGAGGTTGTTGGGACTGTACCTGAGCAAGGGCAAACGGGCTTTTTACACTTTGTATCATCCAAGGAAGGGTTCAGTGGCAACCAATATACGAAGGATGGCGGGCAAAGCTGGTCTTCGCTCCCCGTGCCTGGCCACATGGTAGGACAGCCATATTACCATGATCGGCAAAACGGCTGGGCGGTTACGCAGGACACAAACCGTTCATTCCAGATTTTACATACCGTTAACGGGGGCCAAAAGTGGACTACTGTCATGTCCCGGACAACGGAGGCGCCTCTAAATGGAGCCATTATTCGTTCGGTAGAACGTGGCAACGCATGGATCGAGCTGGTTGGAGATACGGGGATGAATCAGACGTCGTATTCGCTTTGGCATACTGCCGATAGTGGACAAAGCTGGCGTCCTGTACTGGCGAATGCCACCGCTGGCGGTGGCCCGGCACCAGGTATTAGCCAGCAAGACAATCAGGTTCCTAAAAATGAAGGGGCGGCACCAGGTATGCTCTATGCGGTTAATAGCAGTACCGCATGGATGGGCGGTTATTGCGCACCGTGCGACAAGCCCAATACGATTGGCTGGACGACTGACGGCGGCAAGACGTGGAACAATGGAAAGCAAGGCTTTGACGGTTATGGCGGTCAGCAAATCGGGATGGCAAATGCCAAAGAAGGCTGGGCTATTTTTTCGGACTCAGAGCAGGCCCCAGTTATGTACACTACCTCGGATGGTGGACAGCATTGGACGCAGAGCCATGTATTTGATAAGCCTGTGACACCAGGCTCCTAAGGAGGGAATGCATATGAGCCAACATAAGAAAAGTGTGATCACATGGACGGACGGTCGTGAAGTACCGTTCATCGGGCAGGGCACGTGGAATATGGGCGAAAAAGCCTCACTTCGGCAGGAGGAGGTGCGTGCGCTTCAACTTGGCTTCGAGCTGGGCATGTTGCTGGTGGACACGGCTGAAATGTATGCGGAGGGCGGCGCAGAAGAGATCGTCGGAGAGGCCATTCAGGGGCGCCGGGACGATGTCTATCTTGTCAGCAAGGCTTACCCTCATCATGCGGACCGCCAAGGACTGGCTCAAGCGTGCGAAGCGAGCTTAACCCGCATGGGAACGGATTACATGGATATGTATTTGTTGCATTGGCGAGGGAATATTCCACTGGAAGAGACAATAGAAGGTATGGAAAAACTGCGTGAGCAGGGCAAAATCCGCAGCTGGGGAGTGTCCAATCTGGACAAGTCCGACATGGAGGAGCTATGGAGCCTGAGTGGAGGCGAAGCCTGCGCTGTCAATCAAGTGCTGTATCACGCGGCTTCGCGGGGCATCGAATATGATCTGCTACCTTGGAGCCGTGCGAATGGAGTGCCTGTGATGGCCTATTGCCCGATTGCCCAAGGTGGTCGCCTGCGACGGGGCCTGCTGGAGCATCCTGTTATGGTAGACATTGCTGCCAGCCACGGGGTAACTCCATCGCAAATTGCGCTTGCGTGGGTCATACGGGACGGGGATGTCTGGGCCATTCCGAAGGCGGTACAGGAATCGCATGTACGAGAAAATGCAGCGGCAGCAAGTATTCGGCTCACCCCTGAACAACTTCAACAAATAGACGAAGCTTTTCCTCCGCCGACGCGGAAGCAGCCGCTGGATATGGTTTGAGGAAGGAGGAGCCCATGACAGAGCGAGAGACAGAACTGCATGAGGTAGATGATCATCTGGATTATGGATTATCCGTTGTATTCATCGGCTTTAATCCCAGCCTGAAATCAGGCGAGGTAGGACATCATTATGCGAATCCGCGCAACCGCTTTTGGCGCATACTTGAGGGAGCAGGCTTGACACCTCGCTTGTACAATCCATCGGAAGATCGGGAGCTGCTGAAGCTGGGCTTCGGTTTTACGAACATTGTTTCCCGTCCCACGAGGGGAATGGAGGACATTGCACGCGAGGAATACGCCGAAGGACGTCTGAAGCTATACGAGAAGCTAAAGGAATATCGCCCGAAGGTTGCTTGCTTTGTCGGCAAAGGCGTGTACACCGAATACAGTAAAAGATCCAAAGTAGATTGGGGATTTCAGCCTGAACCGCTAATTCCTGAGATGCATGAATTTGTGGCACCTTCGTCTAGCGGACTGGTGCGCATGTCGCTGGAAGAAATCACAGATATTTATCGCCGTCTTCAAACGTTACTTTCGTCAGAAATATCTGAAATGCAGTAAGTACGGTGAATATAGCTAGTACAAAAAGAACCACACGCTTCGGTCCCTGCTGGGAAGAGCATGTGGTTCTTTGAGCTGTTTCTATTGTAAGGCTTTCGCCTGCCATGCCTGTTCCACGGGAACATAAGGATATCCCAGATCACGTGCGACCGCTTCGTAGGTAATATGTCCATTCAGGACATTGGTGCCACTAAGCAGTGGTTTGCTTCTGCGAAGCGCCTCCTGCACACCCAAATCTGCGAGCTGGAGAGCAAAGGGGAGCGTCGCGTTCGTCAGGGCCAGCGTCGAGGTTTGCGGTACCGCGCCCGGCATGTTTGCTACCGCATAGTGAATGACGCCATGCTTCACATAGGTAGGCTGGTCGTGTGTCGTAATGTGGTCAATCGTCTCGACAATGCCGCCTTGGTCGATGGCGACATCCACAATCACAGAACCGGGCTGCATCGTCTGTACCATGGCTTCCGTTACGAGCCGCGGAGCTTTGGCACCAGTGATTAGGACAGCGCCGATCAGCAAATCACTTTGCGCCACGGCTTCAGCAATGTTGGACGGGGTGGACACTAGCGTATGGAGCTGATTGCCAAAAATATCATCCAGTTGGCGCAGTCTTGGCAGGCTTAGGTCGATTAGTGTCACATCTGCCCCGAGACCGATGGCGACCTTGGCAGCATTGGTACCGACCACCCCTCCGCCAATAATGGTCACTTTACCGCGTTTGACCCCCGGCACACCTGCCAGCAGGATGCCTTTGCCACCCTTTGGTTTTTCCAGCAGTTGTGCTCCAATTTGTACAGCCATTCGACCGGCAACCTCACTCATCGGAGTAAGCAGCGGGAGGCTGCCCTCAACATCTAGTGTCTCATAGGAAATAGCGGCTACACCGTTGTCTGTTAAAGCGCGGGCCAGTGCTGGCTCGGCGGCCAAATGCAGATAGGTGAATAAAATCAATCCTGGTCGGAAATATCCGTATTCAGAGGAGAGCGGCTCTTTTACCTTGATGATCAGATCCGCCTGGGACCACACGTCCGCAGCTTGCTGCACAAGAGTCGCACCCGCAGTGGCATAATCTCCATCCGTAAAGCCGCTTTCAACACCTGCGTGGCTTTCCACAAACACATGATGTCCGTGTTGGATCATTTGAGCTGCACCTGCGGGCGTTAGAGCGACACGATTCTCATTGTTTTTAATCTCTTTCGGAACCCCAATTTTCATTTCATTCACCTCTCCTAAAAATAATGGTTAAGAAAATTTCACTATCATTTTTATGCAGCCTGCTGATTAGTTACATGGACTCAAGCCGATAAATGCAATTCATGTTAGATTAGGTACAGTTTACAAGGGGTGAAGCTCCTTGACATCATACATTTTGTCGGATTATCTGACTTAAAGGCTCGACTTTTTGATGAATATATGTCATGTAAAATGACATAAAGACATATACATAAGGAGAATGCCGATGAACGGTAAAAAAACATTTACCATTGCGGATGTGCTGGAACGTCCCGTTTTCCGGCGGGCGAAGCTGGCGGCGGGGGAACAGGGCGTACATCGCCGTGTGGGTTGGGTCCATGTGCTAGAAATCACAAATGTCTCTCCGTTTGTGAGCCGGCATGACTTGATTTTGACGACCGGCCTGTGGCTCACCCGGAAGGGGGAAGAGCGCGCCGAGTATATGGAGCAACTGATCCGCTCGGAAGCCGCGGGATTGTGTGTGGAGCTGGGCACGAGCATTCATGAAATCCCTTCTGAAATCCTGGAGTTGGCGGAACGACATCACTTCCCGGTCATCGTATTTGAGCAGCCAGTGCGTTTTGTTGAAATTACACAAGATATTCATTCCCTACTTATTAACCGACATCATGAACTCCTAAAAGATCTGGAACGATTTTCACGTCAACTTCAGCAGGAAACCCTGCGCAGTACTGATATGAGCGCCCTCTTGCGTGTGCTCCATGACTATGCAGCCCGGCAGGTCATCTACATGTCTTCCATTGATACCAATCGATTCGTACCTTCCGTCCAGCCGGATCTAGCGGACCGTATTGCAGATTTTTATGCCCATGAAGTGGAATCTAGTATGACCGCCGATCGGGAGGGGCATCTGCTATTTCACCTGAATGAATCCACTGCTGTGTTGTTTCAGCCCGTTGTATGCTTCGGTCAGGTGTTTTCCGCAGTAGGTTTGGTGCTGCATGGTGAAATGCCGACAGAAGAAATGTCGCTGCTGCTCGATTACACGGCCAAGGCGGCCGCTACATTGGTGCTGAGAACACAGTTTCTTGAAGACCGATTGCTGCGTAATCAAAATGAATTGATTCAGGATGTGCTGAGCGGGCAGCTTCCCAGTGAAGAGCAGGCCCAGACCCGAATGGGCCTGCGATTGTTATCGAAGGGACAGTATTTATTTTGGGCAGGGGTCATTGAGGTGGAACATCAGGACAAAGATGCCAGTCAGGTGCGCAAGGAGTCCATCAATCAGGATGTGCTAGTGCTACTTCGTTCATTGTTGAAAAAAGAAACGTTGCACAATCTGTTGATGATGAAGGGGAGTCAGTGTTACATCCTTTGTGCCAAGGAGGAATTAACACTGCGTTCCGCAGCGCAAATGAAAAAAGTGCTTGCCCATACAGTTCAATATATTCAGAACTATGCCGCAGGACAGCTTGATAAGGTGCGCATTCATGCAGGCTTTGGTAAGGTAAGGCATCGCATGACGGGGACGGATCGCAGTTTTGAAGAGGCATATGAGGTCATTGAAGTGGCACGAAGCGTCCCAGTCATGAAGGATCGGTTATTTTACGACAGCATCGGAATCTATCAGTTGTTGAAGGCGGTGCCCCGCATTCCTTTTCTACAAGAGTTCGTAGAGGACCATTTGGGTGGGCTGATTGCGCATGATCGTGAGCACCATATGCAGCTTCTGGATACACTGGATGCCTATTTTCAATCCCATGGTTCCAAGCGTGATACCGCCGGAATTTTGTACATTCACAGACAGACCCTTTATAATCGGCTGGATAAAATTAATGAAATCATAGAGGGAAATCTGGCAGACCCTGACAAACGTCGTTGCCTGGAAATGGCACTACTGGCTTACCGGATGCTTCAGGCTGAAAATTGATCCTAAATAACTAGTTCCATTTTCCATTCTACTCATTTACAATGCGTGTTAACACTGAGATAATAGAAGAGATTACGGAAATATCTTGAAAGGGGATTAATATGAATATAAAAAAATGGATCGCCGTCCCTCTTATTCTGTTAATGGTAGCTTTGACAGGTTGCCAGGCAGTAGGTGGATTTGATGTAAGTAAAAATTTATTGGGAACACTAGATGTGAAATCCCAGCAGACAACAGAGAAAATCTCTCTTAAGTTGACTCCCAAAGAAGGAATCACGCAAGGAGATAAAGAAATCGTAGATTTGATTAATTCGATTTCCGTTACTGTGGATGAAGCCAAAGTACAATCGGAGGAACTTGCTTCTGCCAAAGGTACATTGCACATCGATAAGTATAATTTGCCGTTTGAACTTGCTTTAGACCGCCAAGGTTTGGCTATTCAACTGGAAGGTGCCAAAAAACCTTATTACATATCTCTGAACTCGCAAGAGAGTTTGAGCGGTCTGCCTGCTGGATTTGATCCATATGTATATTCCAAAGACGTGAGAGAACTGACGAAAACAGCCGCTGCACTTATGCTCAAGCATGCGCCTAACCCTTCGACCATTTCTGCAACGTCTGTAACCGAGGAAGTATACGGTGAAAAAGACAAAGTGAAACTGACCCATCTGCATGCTGAACTTCGTGGTGATGAGCTGGTAACATTGGTAAAACCGTTCCTGGCGAATCTGGCCAAGGACGAAGCAGGCTTGAAAGAGCTGATCGGGCAAGCCATTGATATGACGAAGACGATTGCTTCCGGCATGAATATTGAAGATAGTGATAAAGTAACAGCGGAACTGAGTGCTAACAAAGAAAAAATGGTCAATGAGGCTTATACCGAAGTTAAAAAATATTTGGATCTAGCTGTTGATCAATATGATGTAGGCGTTAGCACCATGTATGCACAGTCCCCTGAAATCAAAACGGTCCTGAGTGCTAACACGGTTCTGAAAAGCGACATGTATTTTGATGAAAAAGGAAATGTTCGCAAAGCGGCAACAGACCTGACGGTTGCTTTGCCAGATGTGGATGGTCTTCCGGTGAAGTCCTTCACAATTCTGACCGAAACTCAATCTTGGAACGTCAATGGTAGTGTGACGGCTGATAAAGTGGATATTTCTAACGGTGTTATTGACTTGAATAAACAAGCTGAATTAACTCCGGGAGCGACGCTGCGCAATTTTGAAGCGAATTCTCCGATCTACAACATTTTAAAAAATGATTTGGAAATTACAAAAGTAGAAACAACTTTCGATCCTAAAGACGATTACTACGTCTTGGAGAATCGTGGTGGTACTGCCTTTATTCCATTGCGTGAACTGACGAGCGAACTGAACTCCGAGTTAAAATGGGATGCAGCTGCCAAACAGACTACTGTAATTGATGATATTACAGGTAAGACGATTAAGCTGAAAAGTGGCTCTAAACAAGCTGTATTGGAAGGAAGCACATTGACGTTGCCACAAGCTCCATATACGGATGAATATGGCACATTGTATGTTCCTTTCAAATCAGTTGCCGAGGCGCTTGGCGCCACAGTAACTCGTAACAGTGATGGAGAATATGTACTGAAACGCGACTAAAAAGAAATTCAAGGAACCAGCCCAGTTAGGGGCTGGTTCTTTTTTAGTTATATTGGTAAAATGCTCAGTAAAGCGATTAAAATAAGCGCTTACAAATTTTAAAAGTGCCATACTTTCATACAGGGAAAATTGAGATAATGATAGTATCATTCCAGCATAGGAAAACACATACAATTAGGGGGATATACGATGAAAGATATGGAACTATTGAATTCCAGAGAGGGACAAATAGTGCTTGCCCGAATGTACGGTCAACAGCAAATCTCTGAGCAAACGACTCGATATGAATCACTTATACAGGCGTATCGGGAGCATTTTGGTGTAGGGGATATTGAACTGTTTAGTGCTCCGGGGCGCTGCGAAATTGGTGGAAATCATACAGACCACAATCACGGGAAGGTGCTGGCAGGCAGTATTACACTTGATACCATCGCTGTAGCTTCTAAAGTGGAGGAGTCTGTAATTACATTCTTTTCTGAAGGCTACAAGACGAAGTACGTCATCGATTTAACTGACTTGTCGCCAAAACCGGAGGATGACAGTACGATGCTGCTGGTCCGTGGTATTGCCGCTGGTCTACTTGAATTCGGATACCGTATCGGGGGATTCCAAGCTTATATATCAAGTAATGTATTCTCTGCTTCAGGTTTAAGCTCTTCCGCTTCTTTTGAAATGTTGATATGTACGATATTAAATCATTTTTATAACGAGGGAGCGTTAGATGCTGTTGCTAAATCCAAAATTGGTCAGTATGCAGAAAATGGCTATTGGAACAAGCCGTCGGGGCTGCTCGATCAGATGGCTTGTGCGTATGGCGGCTTGATTTCCATTGACTTTGAAAATCCCAAGGAACCGATCATAAATCCTGTTCATTGGAATTTTGAACAAAACGGATATTCCCTCGTTATTGTAAATACAGGTGGAAATCATGCCGATTTAACGGACGATTACGCGGCAGTGCCCAACGAAATGCGTGCAGTGGCACAATCTTTAGGCGCAACGGTTTGCCGTGACTTATTGCCGGAGGATCTATATGCCAACCTCAAGATGGTCAGGGAAAAAGCAGGAGACCGTGCAGTGCTGCGGGCGTTGCATTTTTTTGAAGAAAATAGACGTGTGGATGAACAGGTGAAATCACTGGAGGAAGGGCGCTTTACTGATTTCCTGAGGCTCGTTACTGAATCTGGTAATTCCTCATGGAAATGGCTCCAAAACGTATATAGAAGTGGGATTGCGCGGGAACAAGACGTATCGGTTGCACTGGCTTTAACCGAAATGTATTTAAAGTCAATAGATAACAGCGCATGCAGAGTACATGGTGGTGGCTTTGCTGGTGTCATCTTGACGATTCTTCCGAATGATCATGTGGATGATTATAAGGAGTGGATCAGCGGCATGCTGGGAACTCCGGTACTTGTTGTCAACGTCCGTGAGGACGGTGCCGTTAATGTTAGTAATTTGATCAATGTTGAACGGACTCATTGCGAGTCTACAAACTAGTCAGTCAGTAGAAGACTTTAACCCATGGGTTAAGGTCTTCGTCCTTTTTATCGCCGATACAGCTTGGGTTTGCGTTATAATAAAGAGATGATAGTTTTAATGAAGGAGGGCCTGTCATGGCTATATACCCGTCCTGGTCCTATTCGCAATCGAGGGCTCAAACGTTCGATGAATGCTTACGCAAATACTATTATCATTATTACGGCTCGCATAATGGCTGGAATTCGGCACAGGGCACTGAAGAGCAAGTTACATTGTATCGGCTCAAGCAACTGAGCAACTTATATATTTTATTCGGGAATATTACGCATCAAATGTGTGAATCCGTCATACGTGGATGGATGGAAAAAGGGGCTATCCCGCGCACAGCATACCTTGAGACAGCTATGAAGAACATGTTGAATAACAGCTACAAGGAATCGCTACACCGTGAGCTATGGCTACAAGATCCGAAAAATCGCGTCATGCTGGCGGAGGTTTATTACGACGACGAGGTGCTTCCAGAACGGATCGCCCTTATTAAGGAGCGGCAGCACGCGGTGATACACAATTTGTACCGTACTGCGGTTTGGCGTGAACTGCAACAGGGAAAGGCCCGAATTGTAGAAGTGGAGAAGTGGGATACGATGCTCCTTCATGAGACGAAGGTGTATGTCAAAATGGATTTGCTCTACCGTAGAGACAATGGAGACATGGTCATCGTGGATTGGAAAACAGGCAAGGAAGGCGATTTTTCCGACCAGCTTTTTTTGTATGCTTCCTATGTGCAGGAGCACTATCAGCTTCCTTTGGAGAAGATTGAGGTACGTGTGGAGTATTTGATGACAGGAGAGCATGAGGTATATCGTCCCGCGCAAGAAGATATCGACAAAGTGGTTGGTAATGTAGGACGATACATCGATGAAATGAAGTCCTGTCTCGATGACGATTACTATAACCGCCCCAAGTCCGAGTCTTTCTTCACTCCGATGCCTTCACGCAGAGCGTGCGGAGGCTGTAATTTTCGTGAGGTGTGTAAGTACCGAGCGGTGTGAAATGACTTGATCGCCTTTGCCACCGGATTCCTACCCTAATTAAAGCTAGTGAATCCGGCCATATGGCAAATCTATAATTCTTCTATATTTTGAAACCGCTTTATAATTTAGATGACGCGAGGTATGATAAGGGTATTATTGGAAAATGTGAAGGAGGAAGTTAGGAAGATGACGAGTACAGAACACGCACGTATTCTATTTCAGGGAGATTCTATAACAGACGGAGGAAGGGGACGAAATGAGGATGCGAACCATTGGCTGGGTCAGAGTTATGTGTATCTGATCGCAGGTGCATTGGGGAGCCGTTTGACGACCACACAGCCAGAATTTGTGAACCGGGGAATTTCGGGGGATCGAGTTTCAGATTTGTATGCACGCTGGAATGAGGACATGTTTAGCCTGAAGCCGGATCTGCTCAGTATTCTAATCGGAGTGAACGACGCCTGGCGTATCGTCGAGCAGGAACCGTCCGGGGTGACGGACCGATTTGAACGAGCGTATCGCCACCTTCTGGAGGAAACGCGTGAAGTGATGCCTGATCTGGGACTCGTGCTGTGCGAGCCGTTTATTTTGAAAACAGGAGCTACCGAAGCGCGATGGAACATTTGGCAAGAAAAAATAACGGGGTATCAGCGTATTGTACGTCAGCTAGCGGACGAATTTGGTGCTGTATTTGTGCCGCTCCAGAGCATGTTGAACGAAGCCGCTACCCAGGCGGACGCCTCCTATTGGCTGCATGACGGGGTTCATCCGACAGCGGTTGGGCATCAGTTGATAGCTGATCAATGGATAGATATCGTGCAAAAGAGTCCGCTGGCGATTCGCTAACAGGGTCATACATAGTCTACTCCTTGTCATTTTTGGGTAATACACGATTATGGACATCATTACTTATGTTATGGTTCCATCCAAAAATGAATGTCAAAGGGGGTGCTTCTTGCTTCATCATGAACGGAGCAAGAGAGGGCTATGGAAACGATAAATATCATTCTGGTTATATTACTTATCGCATTAACTGCTTTTTTTGTGGCCTCGGAGTATTCCATTATTCGTGTGCGGGTATCTCGCATCAATCAATTGGCCTCAGAAGGCAACAAAAATGCGAAAGCTGTTAAAAACATTCTGTCTCGGCTGGACGAGTATTTATCTGCTTGTCAGCTCGGAACGACATTAACCTCAATGGCGCTAGGCTGGCTAGGGGAATCTACTGTTGAACATCTGCTACACCCCCTGTTTGTGCTGGCTCATATTCCGGCAGGCCTGACGGGAGTGCTCTCCTTTTTGCTGGCTTTTCTGATCTTGACCTATTTTGAGGTGGTCATTGGGGAGCTGGTACCGAAAACATTCGCCATACAGATTGCGGAACCGATGGCATTGTTTTTTGCCCGTCCGATCACGATATTTTATAAAATGACCTATCCTCTGAATTGGGTTCTTAGTCGTTCATCGCGTGTCATTACAGGTCTCTTTGGGCTCAAAAAAGTATCTGAAGAAGATGCAGCACTTAGTGAAGCTGAGCTTCGTTTGGCATTATCTGAAGGTTTTCGTAGTGGTGAAATTACACCGACAGAATATCGATATCTGAACAATGTATTTGATTTTGACGACCGTGCAGCGCAGGAAATTATGGTACCGCGCATCCACATCCGCTCCATCTCCCACCAGGCAACAGTGGCCGAGTTTATGGAGCTGATCGAGGACAAAGTTTATAATTTTCTACCTGTAGCTGAACATGGCGACCGGGATCGTATTATCGGGATGATTCGCGTTAAGGAAGCCCTGCATGATTTGGCACGTGGGCACAGCACAGGGAATACGACGATGGCTTCTTATATTCATCCGGTGCTTCAGGTTATCGAGACGGTTCAGGCTCGGGATCTGCTGATTCAGATGCAAAAACGGCGCATTCCAGTAGCGGTGCTGGTGGACGAATATGGTGGAACATCTGGACTTGTCACACTGGAGGATATTATGGAGGAGATTGTTGGAGACATTCCTTCCTATACCGACACCGAAACCCCCGCAGCGTTAACTCCACTCATTACAAAAACAGATGATCATCGTTACATACTCAAATCACAGGCGCTCATTCATGAGGTCAATCGGCGCTTGGAGACGGATATTGAGGCCGGGGACGTATATACGATTGGTGGATGGATGCTTTCAGAGCGTTTTGATATCCAGCAAGGAGACAAGCTGACCATCGGTTTATGGGAGTTTACTGTACTGGAAAAAAACAGTCACCAAATAGACACAATTGAAGCGATGAAGAAAGCAGTCGTTGAACAGAAAAATGACAATGATTTTTAATAATGGAAAATGGCTTTGTCGAGTAACAGCTTGCTTAAGATGTGACGAATAGCCTGTAAAGCTTGTGGCAACGCAATTTGTCCATCTTAAGATGCAAGCTGCTACCTGGTAACATATTGTTTTTTGTAATTAGGATAGGGGACTTAAGACTCTGTATCTTTATGCTCATAAATATATCTGTCTGTGAAAAATTCTACTAGAAATGTAGCAATTTTATGGTAAAATGGAATCAAATTTGAGTTTTTTGGGGTGGGCTACAGTACATGAAGATGTCACTAGGTACGAAAATGGTTACTGCATTTGTCTCAATTTCTGCAATAACCTATGGAACAAGCGCTTTTTTTATTTTTGTACTCAAGGACTGGCTTGCTCAAGGTACACAAGAATGGGTGTACACTTCGATCATTCTGTTATTGGGTGTCCTGTGGAGTGGCATTTTGGGCTGGTTGATCTCAAAATTACTCACGCGGCCCATTGTTAGGTTGGCGAAGGCGGCAGAGGAAGCTTCGGCGGGGAACCTGTCTGTTGTGATTCCTGAACGTCGCTCGGAGGATGAAATCAAAGTTCTGTATGATGCATTTCGACACATGATGCTGAACATTAAAGATATGTTCAATGAGATCTCGTACAGCACCAGAACCACTTCGCAAAGTGCGGAAAATCTGAGCTTGGCTATTGTACAGGCTACCACACAAATTGAGTCCATGTCTTCGGTGGTAGAAGATATTTTGAATGGCGTGGAGCAGCAAAAGCAAGCATCTGCCCAATCGATTAAAACAGCAGACCGAATGCTGGGCGATTTTAAAATGATGCGTAGCAAATCGGGACATATGCTGGAACTGTCAGGCCATATGGAGCATTCAGTAGATTCGACGCAGACCGTATTTTCATCCCTGATGGATGGAATGGGAGAGCTGACAGCATCACATGGTCGTTCGCAGCAGGTAATTGCACGACTGGAAAAAGAAGCTTCCCAAATTGAAGCGATTACAAGCACCGTGAAGGATATTGCTGAACAAACCCATTTGCTGGCGTTGAATGCTTCCATAGAAGCGGCGCGTGCGGGAGAAGAAGGGAACGGGTTTGCGGTAGTGGCTCACCAAATTCGCGCACTTGCCGCCCAAAGTACGGAGTCTGTGCAGCAAATAAATGCCATCGTTAGCCGTGTGCAGTCACAAATCGTAGAGACAGTGCAGTTGATGCATCAGCAAACGTCATTGGTCAGTGCCGAGGCGGAACGGACAAGCTCTGTGGATCAGACGCTGAACCATTTGAACGCTATTGTACGTGAATTTGTCGAGAGCATCCGTTTAATGGAAGAGGCCGTGACGGAGCAGACGAATCGGGTAGATCAAACCTTTGAGCAGATCCATCGTATTCAGCAAATGTCTGGGGCCTTCTCTGAAGGGGCTCACAAAATTTATACAGCTGCTCATGAGGAGACAGCAATTATGCAGGAAATTTCGTCTTCTTCCGAGGATTTGAAAGTGCTTACGAATAAACTCATGATGAAAACACGTGGAATGCAACTATAATCAGAAATCGTCATGTGAGGCATGATATATACGAACAAAATGTAGCCGCTATACACCGGAAAACGCAGCAAAATGGTTTCCCGGTGTGTAGCGGCTATTTTTTAATTTCAAAAAACTCACATTGTTTTCTAGGGTGGTAAGCCAGATCACTGACGCTGGATTGCACGACGATGGTTTGATCGTCAAAACGGATTATGATTCCGCCAGAGCCAATCAATTGGTCATCCTGAAATACTCGGACACGAAGATGACGTTCCAGTGCCTCATTGAAATCCTGATCTGTAATTAATCGGCGATTAATGGCCATGAGGGTTCTCCTTTGAATATAATATCTTTTATCATAAAGGTAAGGTATTGAACAAGCAAGAAACGCGGCTAGAACATAATTGGCTATTGGTTATAAAATAGAATGCAATGAAGCGAGAAAGAGATCGAGAAAGAGATCGAGAAAGAGATCAAAGGGGGCTAGCTATGGATAGGTCGTGGTCAGGGCCTTGGTTTGATGCCAACGCGCCAGAAGGGTTCGAGGCTTTTTCTCCGTCACATGGGTTGGCTGTATTGGGACTCATTGTTTGCGCTTTGCTGCTGTGGCTGACTAGGGGATGGATTCGGTCGAACAAGCCTGTAAGTGAGGGAATTCGCTGGTTGTTAATTACAGTCCTCATTCTGTCAGAGGTGACTCTGAATATTTGGTATGTGATGCAGCATATTTGGGATGTCCAGACTTCATTGCCATTAGAACTGTGTAGTGTGACACTGCTGTTGTCTATCCTGATGCTCATTTTTCGAAGCCGCTGGTTATATCCGATCATCCTTTTGCCGGAATTGGAGGGGCGCTCCAAGCAGTACTCACGCCTAATTTGGCATATGCCTTTCCGCATTATCGTTTTATCCATTTTTTCGTAGCTCATAGTGCTATTATTTTGGCAGCCTTGTATATGACCTGGATAGAAGGACTCAAACCGACATGGAAGAGTGTGGGGGGAGCTATGCTTTTTCTGAATGGCTTGGCGCTGATAGTGTGGATCGTAGACGATGCTCTCGGTGCTAACTACATGTTTCTAGCCGGAAAGCCGTCGACACCGTCGATATTGGATGTTTTGGGGCCATATCCTCTGTACATTCTGGCAGAAGAAGCCATTGCACTGCTGTTCTTTTCGCTTCTGATGCTGTTGTTCGAGGTGCTCCCGGGAGGCAGGCTGTATGTCCGCTTTCGCAAAGGAGCTGTGCATGGTGCTGATAGGTCGACATCAAAGCCGTTGTAAAGCCATATGAAAGCAGCCTTCTCCACAAGTATCTGACCAAGGATAAGGCTGCTAAGAATGCTAAGAATGCCTAAACAATAGTACGCCTGGGGATAACGTTCTCCATTCTAATACTTAACGCAGTAGTGATTCTGCTCCGTCTACATAAATTTCCGTACCCGATACATGAGATGACTCGTCTGAGGCGAGAAACAGGACCAGATTGGCAACCTGCTCTGGTTCACCAGGGGCATCCTCTAGCGGATGCTCTCCGCCCTTCGGAAATTCGACTGGAATTTGTACCTTCTTCAAGTCTTCCGAAGGGTATGTGTTATTGTCAATTTGCGTGTCGATGGCTCCCGGGCATATCGCGTTGACCCGAATTTTGTAACGTGCCAGCTCCAGCGCTGCCATTTTCATAAACGCAACCTGAGCTGCCTTGGTGGAGGCGTAGGCTGAGAATCCAATACCCGAAAAGGTTCGATTACCGTTGATGGAGCTGGTAATGATAATGCTGCCGCCGCGTTCTTTCAGGTAAGGAACGGCATATTTAACAGTAGCAAAGGTGCCGCGAAGATTAATGTTCATCGTGCGGTCCCATTCCTCTAGCTCCAGTGTCTCGATAGGGGCCATGGTGCCGTTAATGCCTGCGTTGGCGAACACGATATCCAACTTTCCGTACGTTTCCACGACTTTAGCGAACCCCTGCTGAATCATATCTGGCTTGGAAATATCACATTCCAGCACAAGTGCTTCACCGCCAGCCTGCTCAATAATTGCTTGGGTCTCCTCTGCATGCTTGGGTGTCCGATCCAGCATGACCACCTTGGCGCCTTGTTCTGCAAAACGGATCGCGGTCGCCTTGCCGATTCCTGAACCTCCACCACTGACCACTGCTATCTTTCCTTGCAATCTCTGCTCTGCCATTGACTATTCCTCCCATTCCGTTCATAAACTAAACCTGACTCGTTATTCCATACCTCTGTACGTTGATGGTGAAACAGTCACCGCTGGATTTCACCCCATTTGCGAAATATGGTAACATAGGGAACCAGCAGGAACTTATAGCAGGAACACGTATCGGGGAAGACCGGGTGACGGAGGTGGATCGAATTGAGCTATAACGCAAATGACCAACCCGAATCGACAGACGCTATAGCACTGACCGGAAAAGTGAAACCGTGGGCACTGAGCGGCCCCAGTATTCAAATCGATCCGTTGTTTCCCTATTACGCGAACCGTTCGCGGGACAGTATAGCAGATGAGATCGCCCTTGCGGGCTACCAGACCGTTCATTATTTTGTCGTGCGTGAAAATGAAGTGGATGGAGCGCTTGTTGCTGCTTTTCAACGCAGAGGCATAGCGGTGTGGGCGATGGTGCTAGGCAACGGTTCTTTTGGCGTGTCCCAGCTGCCGCCGGAGTGGAAAGGATGGCGCATGGAGCTGCTGCGCGAACCGAACGACGGGTTTCAGCGGCTTTCGCATTTTGCCCAGGAGTATGTGGAATGGAAAAAGAAAGCTGCTGCCCGGCTCGTCACCGACATTCCGTTCGACGGGTTCGAGGTGGCGGAGCCTTATTTCCCCGAATGGAACGGGCTGCGCAGTGGAGTGTACGGGGATATTGGGCCACATGCACAGCGCGCCTTTCGCGAGCGTAGCGGTGAGGACATTCCGGATTTTCGCGACAAGCATGCGCGGAATTATTACCGGAAGGTTCCGAAGCTGTACGCGCAGTGGGTTGATCTGCGTGTGGACGCCGTGAATGGCCTGATCAGCGAGCTGGTAAACGGTGCGGGTGGTGTGCGAGATGTCCGACCGGACATCTGTGTGGCGACATGGTCGCTTGCTGTGAGCGGACGCGGCGATGTCCCCGGCCAGCTACGGGAATGGCAGGGTCTTGACGCGGTAGCCATGATCGGGTGCGTAGCCCCGGATATGCACGTGCTCCAGACCCATTGGCCGGACTGGATGCGTCGCCGTCTGCCGCCGCAGTATACCCACGGCTACGCCCGCATCGCGCAGTCGATACGGGCCGCTTATCCGGGTCTGCCCCTCGGGGTGCAGGCGGATATCGGTTCTCTCGCGCGTATGGTTCGGGACCGTGAGTGGACGCGGCGGTTTGGCGCTGCCGCCTTGGATGGCGGGTACGACGCCTGGACCGCCTATGAATACCATTTGGGTGGTTACATGTACGATGAGCCGCCCAAACCGCTTAAGGCGGAACGATCAGCTGAAGATGAGGTGGTTATTTCTTTCAGCAAGCGGATTGCTACACCGTCTGTAGATGAGCTGCGTATATGGAGCCGGGAGGACAGAGCAGGTACAACACGTGACCTGAGCCGCCACCTAAGGAAGGATTCACTAACGTTGTTGGAGCTTGTGGATGCCGTAGCAGACGGAAACCGTCTATTGCTGCGTATACGCAATTTACCAGCGGGGGCGTTCAGCTTGCGCCTTGATGGTGTACAGGATACACCGGAGTTGTGGCTGCTTAAGGGGAGAAAGGTACATCGCAATCTGCCAGAGCATGAAGTGAAGATACCTTAAAATTTGGGTAATAACAAAATAACAGCTGTATAAACGGCTCATTTGCCGTAGCATTATTGAGTTGTATATATTAAGGCAACATCTTTTCAAAACATAAATAAATAGTGGAGTGAAAAAAGTATGTGGGATTGGGATTATCTGATTCGGGTCATGTTCGCTGGCTTGTGCGGTGCGTTAATCGGCTATGAACGGAAGAGTCGGATGAAGGAGGCAGGCATTCGCACGCATTTCATTGTCGGTATTGGCGCAGCGCTCATGATGGTGGTATCCAAATATGGTTTCCAGGATCAAGCCGCCTGGACTAACCTGTCGCTGGACCCTTCCAGAATAGCAGCGCAGGTTATAAGTGGAGTCGGCTTTATCGGCGCAGGGATGATTTTCACACAAAAAAATAGAATCAAAGGATTGACCACTGCCGCAGGCATCTGGACTACCGCCGGAATCGGTATAGCCGTAGGTGCAGGAATGTATGGACTTGGTGCAGGTGTGACGCTGTTTATTTTAGCGGCTCAGTCCTTGCTCCATAGTCGGTTTTATCAGATGGCTACCCCGTCTACGCGACAAGTGGTTGTTCAGGTCGACAATGAGCCGGGCGTACTGAATCGGATCAAAGAACTGCTGGAACATAAGAAGCTGACGATTCACAGCTTTCACGCCGAGCGCATCAATAACGGTGAACAGTTGGTTATTCATATGCTTCTAAAGCTGTCCCGGTCAGAGGGAGTGGAGGAATTGCTGTCACTGCTGCAAGAGATGGAAGGTATTCGTTCAGTCGAGGCCAAGTCCAATTAGACGAATATTTACTGCTCATACAGTAGTTTTTTTTGTCGAACGCTGGCGGCTCTTATAACGGAAAAAAAACTTTAAAAATAATGATTGAAAACGCTTCCTTTTGTGTATATACTCTTACTACATCATAGAGGCAGCAGCTTAGAGAGCATCAAGGGATAAGCAAAAACGACCTCACGCGTATGCGCAAGGTCGTTGCTGTTATCCCGTTTTGAAAGAATAATTTGAATGTCTTACTTTACTTTGACTGGAGCTGGATATTTTTTACCCAGCGTATCCACAGTTACTTTTTTCATCGTAGCCGGTTGGATCGGTTTGTCATTGCTATCCCGTTTGGAATTGACGATAGCATCGACCACGTCCAGCCCGGACGTTACTTTACCGAAAGCAGCATATTGACCGTCGAGGTAGTCCGCATCGGCAACCATGATGAAAAATTGCGATCCGGCCGAATCCAGATCCGCTGAGCGGGCCATGGATAATACGCCACGTGTATGTTTGAGTGTATTGTTAACACCATTGCTCTTGAATTCGCCTTTGATACTGTAGCCGGGGCCACCTGTACCGTTACCTTGCGGATCACCACCCTGAATCATAAAGCCTGGGATCACACGGTGGAAAATGGTGCCGTTATAGGCTCCCTTTTGTACCAAAGAAATGAAATTGTTAACCGTGTTCGGTGCTACTTCCGGATACAGCTCAAGCTTAATTTTCTTGCCATCATTCATGACAATCGTGACAATCGGATGGGAAACAGCCTTGTTCTTGTCTTTAGTCGCAGCAGGAGTTGAAGTGCTTGTCCGGCTGGCAGCTTCCACATCGGCCGCTTTTGTACCGCATCCAGCAACCAGCACGAGCATGATGGCCAGTAGGCACAGCGTGTACCATGGGCGTATCGTTTTTCGGTTCATTGATATTCCTCCTGAAAGGTTGGATGGTGTAACATCCTAATTTAAAGTTTGGGGGCAGCGCAGAACACTTTTCCATTTTCTATCATACCTTTTTTGCTGGGGATAAGGAAATACGGGTTTGAAAGCCGTATTCTTGACCCATACTGCTGCTATTCCCAAGGAAAGGGGCAGGATCATGATGGAGGTAGACAAAAAGCTGGCAAAAGGTCTCATATGGGGTATGGCGTTCAGTCTGCCGGTTTGGGTAGGGGTGCTGTACTCAGTACAACATATTCGTGACTGGCTATAACATAAAGCGTAAAGATAGGCCAAAACCGTTATGGTTTTGGCTTATTTGTATTTGTGCCAGTCCAAATTGCTGTTATTCAGCAGATGCTCAAAGTTGTTATCTAGCTTCTTCTGTTCAGCTTTTTTTGCTTCGACGGCACGCTGCCGTTCGTCTTCTTTACGCTTGTCCTGTTCTGCTTGGGCTTCATTGGCTTGAGCCTTAAGCTTATTCAGCACATCCTGACTCAACAGATCCTTTAACGTAGCAGGTTTGTCCTGAGGCGCAGGAGCAGGGGAAGACGAATTTCTTTTCTTAGCCATGTCATCATCTCCATTCCATTCGATTATATCAGCTTCTTCACGGTTGTTCCACGATGGAAGGATGAGGGGGGCGGTAGACTTTTCTAATTGAGGGGGTAATAATGGAATGAGCAGAAGGGACGTGTGGCATCATGCATCTATATTGGAAGCGAAACCTGGTCATTTTGTGGATTGGCGTGTTGTTTTGCAGCATGGCCTATTCCGTGTCTATTCCGTTTTTACCTATTTTTCTGAATACGGAAATGGGCGTAAATGATCATTTGGAACTGTGGTCGGGGACTGCCTTTGGAGTCACTTTTTTAGCCAGTGCGCTGATTGCCCCATTTTGGGGTTCGCTTGCAGATAAATATGGACGTAAGCCGATGCTGATTCGTTCAGGCTTTAGCCTGGCGGTGTTGTACCTGATATGTGCCTTTGTGACAGATCCATATGTGTTCGTAGGAGTACGACTGTTTCAAGGTCTTCTATCCGGGTTTATTCCTGCTGCGATTGCGCTGGTCGGAACGGGTTCGCCAGAAGAGAAAACGGGCTATGCGCTCGGTATAATGGCGACCGCTGGGGCGACAGGCAGCATTATAGGCCCGTTGATCGGTGGTGTAGTGAGCCATTATTATGGCAATCGGAATGCCTTTTTTTTCTCTGCAGCTCTTGTACTGGTATCTGCATTAATTGCGACCTTTGGCGCTAGAGAGGACAGCTTTAAGGGAACCCGTACCCGCTCGCATGTTCGTGATGATATCAAGGAGGCTATTGCTAATCGGCCTTTGTATTTTTTGCTTATTTTGGCGGGATTAAGCACCTTTTCTGTTATGATACTGGAACCATTAATTACGGTATACGTGCTTGAGATGGGAGTTGACCGCAGCCAAGCGTCTCTAAGTTCCGGAATTGTATTCTCAGCCGTAGGTATTGCGGCCGTGCTGATGGCCCCCCGGTGGGGACGGATTGGAGGACGGACCGGATTTGCACACGTGCTGCTGATTGGGCTGATCGGTTCGGGAATCGGGAATATTCTACAATTTTATGTAACCAACTTCGTTGGTTTTGGTGCGCTTCGGTTTGGATATGGATTGTTTTATGCGTCCGTTATGCCTGCTATCAACGCAATGACTGTGGAGGTCACCAAGCCGGAGTTTCGCGGACGAGCCTTTAGCTTGAATCAATCAGCCACCCAACTCGCGACCATGGCAGGGCCGTTGATTGGCGGCATGCTTGGCAGCTGGATGCCAATCCGCTGGATCTTTGTGTTAAACGGTGGCATATTGCTGCTTGCAGCGTTGTTGCTATGGGCCAAGGGAAAAAACGTTTTTCCGGTTTCAGCCAAGAAGAACGTCACGGATCAGGATATTCATTCTGCCGGATAGGAGAATGACAGCAGATTGTCTAATGGCATAAGCTTAAGGCTCCTAGAGCAGGTCTTTTTTTGCGCGATTAGATAATTATCCCAAACCTTTACTTTTAGTATACTTATTCATAACCCTCTACACTGATAATATGACAAGGAGGGATATATTATGATAAGAGACGACATTTTGCGTCAACAGCTTGAGAATGCTCGTCAAAAGCTGTATATTTTGCAAGCAAAACATGGTTTTAATCATGCCAGTGTGCTCAGACAGTCTGTAATTATGGATAACCTCATCAATCAATATAACCACCTTTTTTATATAAAAGAAAAAAAACCGACGGCATAAATGTAACCGATGGGCGAGAAACTTTTGGTAAGGTCACTCGCCCTTGTATTGTAGCGCTGATACTTATAACAACGATGCTTGTCTTAACTTTTCTAACTAGTGTGCAATCTATCATTTTAGGTACGGTTTGTTTGATGGGCACTTAGTAAAACACCGATAATAACGACCAAACCGCCGATGATTTGGCGCCATGTAATCGTTTCTTGCAAAAGCAACACAGAAAATAAGACTCCAAATATCGGAACCAAATTCATCAGAGAAACGGAACTGCTCGGTGACAGCTTGATTAATCCGTAATTATAAAGCAAAAACGCGATAACGGAGCAGAATACACCCAGATATACTAACAACATAAACGATCCTGTTGTTGGAACCTGCCAACGATCCTCTTCTAATAGAGCCAACGGTATAAAAAAGATACTCCCTGCAACGGTTTGGTAAAAAGATAACGTCACGGGTGGATATTTGTCCACAACCTTACGCGTCATGAAAGTGTAAAACGCCCACGCAAAACCCGTCCCGATTAATATTAAATTTCCGATGAGTTGATTCTTACTATCCGAACTTTCGCCAACTGAAGTCAAGAAATATACCCCGATCATGGCCAGTGCTATGCCGCAAATTTTATATTTGGATATTTTCACTTTATACAAAATAAGCTCAAGCAGCGACGTAATTGCGGGATATGATGCAACAATCAATGCTGCGTTGGAAGCGGTAGTCAGGCTAACCCCTATATTCTCCATTGAAAAATATAAAGTGATTCCCAAAACACCACTAAACGAAATCGTAGCCAAATCCTTTGGCTTTACTTTGACATGTTCTTTTTTAATCAGCAAAACGATACCTAGCACTACGGAAGCTATAATAAATCTGGATAGACCCAAGGTAAGCGGGGGGAACGTCGTGTAGGCTGCTTTGGTGGCAATAAACGATGTACTCCAGATCAATAGGGCCAGGATCGTAGAACCGTAGTAAATCCTGTTGCTTTCGCTGTGATGAGCTATGACTTTGTTCAAGTTAAATCCTCCCTGAGGTAATCCCCTGTGAAATACAATAGTTGCTACTATAGTGACTACTATAAAAACGTTACTAAAAAGATAGTGTGTATATCAGTTTTTGTCAAGGGGAAGTGATATAGTAAGGATGAACACGAATTGAGGAGAAGACGTCATGAAACCAAAACCAAATATATTAGAAATTCTACGGGATTTGAATTTTAGTGAATATGAAGCCAAGGCTTATGTGACCTTATTGGAAAGCTCTCCGCTTTCGGGATACGCCGTTTCATTGAATTCCGGGGTACCGAGATCCAAAATTTACGAGGTTTTGTCTGGAATGGTCAACCGTGGGGACATCATGGTCAGTCAAGAAAATACGCCTCTGTATGTGCCGCTTCCGCCACATGAATTGATTGCCCAGAGAAAACGCAAAGCAGAGCAGATTTTCAATGTGGCGCAAGAGAGTTTGGAGCAGTACACGGCATCATTTCAAAATAGAGAGAATATTTGGAATATTTCGGGGTATGAAGCCATTATCAATCGTATAAATGAAGGGGTAAAAGGAGCTAAACACCGAATTTTATTGGAAATTTGGAAAGAGGATGCCGAGGTGTTCCGAGATGCCTTAGAGCAAGTAGCCCAACAAGGAATTGAAGTGATCATTGTAGCGTATGGGGAGCTTAACTTTGATTTCGCTACTGTTTACCGCCATGATATGAGTGAAGAGATTACGTCCGAAATTGGGGGGCGGTGGATTGTACTTAGCATAGACGACCGGGAGGTCGTAGCTGGCATACTTTCACTAGGAGATGACAGCCGCGCTGCATGGACGTTGCATCCGGGTCTGGTGATGCCGATTACGGAAGTGATTATTCATGATATTTATATCATGGAAATCCTATATGAGTTCCGTGAACAATTAGAAGAGAAATTCGGCCCTAATCTAATCCATCTCCGCAATAAATTTGCTATGGGTCCGAATGGCAAAGGATATTATATTCCTTTGACTGAAAAAAGCATGAAACGTGTATAGAGATTGTCTGAGGTCCGATGTGCAAAAATAAACAGGCCCATGGAGTGTTATTCCATGAGCCTAATTTTATTGGATGTTGTGTTCTATTATTTTACGGTTACAATCACACGTTGATAATGCTTTAAAGGATGTTTTCCATTGTCCTGTACTTCTGCAATGATATGAAGCGTATTCCCTGACTTAGCATCTGCGGGAACTGTGAAACTAACTGCATTCGTATCACTACCTTGCAAGTCAATCGTGTTTACTTTCTCTCATTTTTGTTCCCCACTCTGAACGCTCCTATGATGTTTTTTAGGATTATGACCATGTAAGTATTCTTTTTATTCAAGATTTAGGCATAAAAAAAACCTAAACATATATATGTCTCAACAATAGTTGAGCATATATACATTTAGGTTTTGCCTGCATGATCAGTCACAATCCTGATCCGATTTTACATCAATGTCCGAGAAAATGAAAGCGGTTTACAAGTCCCAGCATAAAATTAGTTTTACGCTTTGAATAAACCGGATTCTTTGACTTCAGATAGGAAGTTGTGGAACTCAGGAATGTTCAGCTGTTGCTGAGCATCGGACAAAGCGACTGCCGGGTTCGGATGGACCTCCACCATGATACCGTCGGCTCCAGCAGCCAGGGCAGCTTTGGCGCAAGGGGCCAGGATGTCCTTACGGCCTGTCGAGTGAGTCACGTCCACCAATACAGGCAGATGACTTTCCTTTTTCAAAATCGGAACAGCGGAAATATCCAGCGTGTTACGCGTCCATTTTTCGTACGTACGGATACCGCGTTCAATCAGCATGACTTGCGTGTTACCACGGGAAACGATGTATTCAGCAGCATGAAGGAACTCTTCCATTGTTGCAGCCAGTCCGCGTTTGAGCAGAACCGGAGTTCTTGTTTCACCCGCAGCTTTGAGCAATTCAAAGTTGTGCATGTTACGCGCACCAATTTGAATAATGTCGATGTATTGGATCGCTTCCTCCAAATGTCTTGGATCGACGATTTCACTGATTGTAGCCAGCCCGAACTCATCACCTACACGTTTGAGAATTTGCAGTCCTTCCACGCCCAGTCCTTGGAAATCGTACGGAGACGTACGTGGTTTAAACGCGCCACCACGAAGAATCGGCACACCGGCTTCCTTGAGAGCCGCACCTACTTCACGAGTTTGCTGGTAGCTTTCCACCGAGCATGGACCTGCGACCATGATGGAGGCTTTGCCGCCTACCAGCGTATCTTTAACCTTAATAATTGTGCTATCTGGTTGATTTTTGCGGCTGACGATCAGATGTTTTTTGTGTTCTTCTTTTTGATAGTTCAAAGAAGCCTTGAAAATATTTTTGAACAGTTGGCGAATCGTAGCATCGTCAAAAGGCCCACGGTTAGCCGCGATCAGCTTGTCCAGCATTTGTTGCTCACGTACCGGATCAAAGTCAGGTACCCCTTGAGCTTCCTTCAATTTTCCAAGTTGTCCGGCCAGTTCAGCGCGTTGGGACAGCAGCTCCAGCAATTGCAAATTTGTAGCATCGAGTTGTTCACGCAGCAGCTCCAAAGAATTTTCATTTGTAGACATACAGTACTACACCCTTCCCGAATTTAATTTGTTTTTTCTGTCAGTCCATGGACTTTTTTGCAGAAAATAACACAAAAAGGCACTCGCCGCAAGGGACGAATGCCGTGGTACCACCCTAATTACAGAAGTATACATACGAATCGTCAACGTCGTTCAGTCGACAGCAGTAACTTCTGAGCTTGATGCCCGTAACGGGGGCTTCCGGAAACCTCTACTCGGACAAAGGAATGAATCCTTCTGTCGGTTCAAGGCTCGACTCGGGAGTGAATTTCAACGCGGGATTGCGGTACGCTCTCAGCAATTCGTACCTTTCTGTGGGAATCCGTTAGACGTTTACTTGTCTCCGTCGATGTCTTTGTTCATGGTATTCAAAAGATTTGACCTTATTTTAAACAAAGTAGGTACAGAAGGCAAGCCCTGATTATCAGGTTCAAGTTTTTGCCCTTGAATTGCTGCCCTTTTATTTTCCTTGATCCCTGGGTTCGGGATTCGCAGATGCGACTCCTCGTGGGTTATCTTCGGTCGAGGTATCGTCCGTATTCGTCTTGTCCGCAGTCCTACGGTCGTCTGCTTCCACAGGATTCAAGGCTTTATACCGTTTGTATTCCATATCGGCCTGAGACATCGGATCTTTATACATAGGAGATCAGTCAACTCCTTTCTGTTATACACTACATTACCCGCATAGCAGAATGGGTAACCGTTTTCTTTCACTCGATAAAATGAAGTGGTTAATCCAGCATATCGTCGCTTTCCAGTTGATCTTCTTCATCCCCATCGGTACCATTCAGCAAATCGGTACCATGCAGGAATTCGGCAGGAGCAGAAGGATCAACGGGACTGTTCGGTGTCAGTTCATCGGCATCTGGTACGTCCTCCAGAGGAGTATCCGGCCCTTCGGTCAGATTCTCCCAGTTGGTTTCTGCATTTTGCAGAGAAGGCTCAAAATCATTGTCATGTAGCTCAGTAGTTCGATCGTCACGATTTGCCATGTTGCTCAGCTCCTTTACTTTTTGTTGCTTATTCCGACCTTACCCAAACAGCGGAACGGCTAAACCTTCAGTTAGTGTGTCTGTAGGAAGTTAAAATCATGCGAATAGGGAGATGCCCATTCTCAATTAGCGTTTTTTTGGTAACTGCTGTGATATGATAAAGAAGATAGGGAGGGATATGAATTGGAATGGTACATGTTTGGTCCGATGATTAGTCGTATCCGCGTAGGACAAAAGGCATCTACCCCGGGATTTTCCCGCACCCTCATTCGACGCCCGGAAGGCTTATACTGGACAGATGGCGGACAGGCCGGAAAAATAGTAGAAATACGCGATTATTTATTTTCCGATATTTGGACGATCTATGAAGATGAAGATTGTGAACCATGGTTGGGGCTTAGAGAGCAGAAAGAGCGGCGCGAACAGGAAATGATCATTAATCAATATGAAGATTTTACAAAAAATGAGTAAAAAGAACATGATATCCTTCTTGTGAAGAAGGTATGCACATCATCGTATAGAATAATATAATTTCAGGACGTAAAAAATGTTAAAACGTATACAAACTTGTAAATCCTACTATGTAACTTTGAGGTGCTTAATATGAGGCATGTGCCCAAAGCTGTCGCCGCCCTGCTAGCGGTCATTGTGATGCTGTTGTCGCTGGGTCACTCCGCCTATGCGGCCAAAATGACCCCGGAAGGGGATTATAAAATACCCTCCTGGGATATGAGATGGGGAGAGGTAGACGAGGATGGCTCTTTAGATGAGGTAAAGAATCCCAGCAAGATCTGGATGCATATTGAAGATGATACACAACTGCTTAGGCAGCCCGGCAATATAGGCTCCGCCTGGATTCGTATTAAGTTACCTTCGCTAAATGATGAAACGCCAGCGATCCTTTTTGAAAATATTTATGGCAGGCATATTACGCTGTATAAGGATGGAACCAATTTTTACGAATCCTACCGTGGGTACAATTATGAGAATAATCGTATTCTGATTCCGCTGAAGCCGGAAGACAGCGGTAAAACATTATACATATGGACGGAAAGCAGTAAGAATAGACTGGGCATCATCGGTAATGTGATGACCGGTGATTATCGTGATTTGTTAGGGACCTTGGTCAGAATGGATGTTTTAGATATTGTACTGGGCAGTACGTTTATCTTTATCGCCCTGGTGCTACTGATCTGCTCGTTTTTCCTGTTCCGTCCGAGTATGGCCATGTGGCTTTCCCTAAGTGCGATTGTATTGTCTATTGGTCTGATGATCGTAACGTATTCACCATTCTTGTATACATTCTATCGCGGCTACGGCAAGCTGTACTTACAACTTTTTGATGTGGCACTATTTATTCTGCTGCCCTCATTAGCCTTCTTTTTTGAGCAAAACATCAATTCGATTATACTGATTCGCAAATTCAGAAAGTTGTTAACCGCCTACTCTTTGTTCTGCTTTACCATGATGATTGTGAATTTAGGAGCACAGGAGCGGTTGAACAACATATATTATTTTTTTAGTGTAGTCATTCTGGGTATATTACTCGTCGCCTTAATGATACTGCTGGTATTTGCTTCGGTTCGCATGGCACTTAAGGGTGATCACGAAGCGATCATCTTATCGACAGGCTTTGCATTTTTTGCAGTTATCTCTATCGGGGAGCTGAGCTGGTTTTTCATTCTGGACGGACACTACAATATGTTTTTGTGGAAATGGGGCGTGTTCGGCTTTGTACTGGCGTTGATCGCGATTTTGGGCAGAAGGCTGGCAGAAAAGCACAAACAGGTGGTTCGGTATTCCAGAGAACTGGAGATGTTCAATAATGAGCTTCAACGTTCGGAGAAAATGGAGATTATTAGCGATCTGGCTGCATCTGTAGCTCATGAGGTACGTAATCCCCTTCAAGTTACACGTGGATTTCTTCAGTTGATGAGCAAGCAGGAGGATGGTAAGAACAAAGACTATCTACATATCGCTCTGGAGGAGCTGGATCGAGCTTCCGCGATTATTACTGATTTTCTGACCTTTGCCAAGCCAGAATTTGACCAAACCAAAACGTTGACCATATTGGACGAATTCAAGCATATTGAAGGAATCATCAGTCCAATGGCTAATTTGCAAGGTGGGAAAATTTCGCTGGATATTCCCCAGGAAATCAAAGTACGCGGGAATTCCTCCAAGTTCAAGCAGGCGTTCATCAATATCATCAAAAACAGTATTGAAGCGTTGGGAGACCAGGGGCTTATTCATATATGGGCTTATGTGGATAACGGAGAAGCTGTCATTCATATTCGGGATAATGGTGAAGGGATGGATGCTCAGACTTTATCCAGACTAGGTGAGCCTTATTTTTCGAATAAGACAAAAGGCACGGGTTTAGGAATGATGGTGACTTTTCGGATTATTGAAACGATGAATGGAAAAATAACTTTTACAAGTGCAAAAGGGGTGGGAACAGAAGCGACCATCCGCTTCCCCGTAGCCGGATAATATCCGGCTTTTTTTGCGTTCGGAGAAAACGGAGGGAAGCTTGCTGAGCCCACCCCTATGAGGTTAAGGAATCTAGATTAAATAAGCATTAACAATCATTCTACCACATTGAGCGAGGTTTCTGGGATGCAGCGAGCACGCCGGAGGGGTCTGGAGGAATTACCAGAAAAAACTGATCAGGCGTTTCTTCTAATGTTTTGATTTGGATATGATCGGGGATCACGACTCCTAACACATCACGAATTGCAGATTTGGGATCAGTCATCAGTTTCTCTCTGAAACTGGCATCCTCCCAAGCTTTTTGAATGACTTGTGTTTGAAGAACTTCAGTAGCCATCAAAAATCACCCTCTCATTCAATTGGTTATATTTACCTAGTCAGTATACCACGAAGGGCTCAGAAAAATCTAGCATTATTTCATATTTTTGGAGAGCCAGTAGTCAAGTCCGCCTCTTCTCAAATGCGAGCGTCCGCCTTCAATTTCTGCCGCCACTTCGCCCAGCTCAGCTGCGATAGAATGTGCAAAGCTATGTAGGCCGTGGATAGAAGGCTCCAGGGTCTCTAACTGTTGGACTGCTTGATCGGCAATGTTCACATAGCTGGCAAGCGCACCGCGTACATAAATCGCTTCCTGAATCTGTTTGGGTCCCAATCCTTCACAGTAAGCCGTCTTTTGCTCGGCACTGATATGGGACAAAAGACAGTTATAGCTATGTTCGACCAAATCTTCTGACCAATCCGCCCAATCATCCGACATTTGAAGCACGAGTAGCGCCAAGTCCGTCATATTTGTAATGTTTTGAATCAGATCAGCACGGCCTGCGAGCAGCAAAGCACCCGTTCCGGCCATTTTTAATGGACTTGCTTTCAGCGCGACCTTATTTTTTTCTCCTTGAAAATAGTCCTCTGTTCCTTCGGATATCACACTAACGGCCCATTCATCAACATACGTTCGGGCATATGACCAAAAAGGAGAGGTTGCCGGAAAAAGGTCCCGATATACGCTTAGACACTCGGTATAGAATAGTTGACTTAAAGCGAGTTGCGTTTTACGGTTGTCTGCTGCTGTGTCCATCACATCGTCTTGAATTAAATAGTGAGCCATGACGAACACGTTGCCAAGTGACAGCCTGCGGCATGTTTCGGGGGGCAGTCCTGTGAGTTCTTGCAGCCAAAATGGAAGCAAATAGCATATGTAATTACGCGTGCTGTCTTCCCGCAACGGATTAAAACGCGCCAGATAGTCCAAACCCTCTTGCTGAAAGGGAGCTGGAAACGTGGACGTCCGTTCCTCCGCTTGACGAAATACTTTTTCCAATTCGTCTTTGTATGCAAAATACCATTCCATCGCCATCACCTGCATCTCTTATGAATATTTTTATAGCGACTTCTAGTTGTTACCCGCCATTATACAACAGATTGCAATTTTCAAGATTTTGTTATTTTTACATTGAGAATGTTGTAAAAAGGATATCGACAAAAATCCCGGTTGGGAAGATCCCGCCGGGATTTTGTTTTTTTAAATTAGATGATCTCTAAATAGTCAATATAAGCATCCCATGTCCCATTATCGGCTGTTACAACAAGCTCAATCTCTTGATTTCCGGTTCCATGGCTGACATTGTTTAAAGTATAGACCGCAGGACTGTTCCCGCCGTAGTAGAAGGTACCCTTCGTTTGTCCACCAATTTTCAAGTCAACTTTGGCCATGTTGGAATTATTTGAAGCACCACGGAGTGAAAAACTATGGGTGCCGCTGGTAAAATTCTGTGTGAATTTCACTGAATCATTGTTGGAGTATAAAGCCACTCCGTTGAACGGCGAGCTGATATTTGAAGTATACTGACCGCCTTTGGTCATATTCTCTGCTTCCACTTTTGTACCTTTGTTTGGCGGCGTTTCGCCGTTTCCGCCATCAGGCGCTACCGCCCGGCCATTGCTTGGTGAGATCATACCAGAGCAAAGGTTACGATTTTTGAGGTTCTGTGCAATTTGTGGAATAGCTTGGAGTGTAGTCTGGTACTGATCATGCATCAGGATCACATCGCCGTTTTTAAGTTTGCCCGCAGCAGCTACGATCTGTGCGGTGGAGGCGCCGTTCCAGTCTTGGGAGTCAACGTTCCACAATACTTCGGTAAGACCGTTTTGGGTCTCAATGGATTTGAGGGTTGCGTTGGTCTCGCCATACGGAGGACGGAACAACTTTGGTGCCGTGCCAGTAATGGACTGTATCGTTTGCTGCGTGCGTGTAATTTCCGATGACATCTGCGATGTGCTCAGTTGTGTCATATGCGGATGTGACCATGAATGATTACCGATCCACATGCCTGCTGCTTGCTGGTCACGTACAAGCGAAGGATTATTCTGCGCGTTTTGTCCAAGATTAAAGAGCGTCGCGCGTAAACCGTTTTGCTTCAGAGCACTAAGAAGCGCTTTGGTGTTAGAGGGATTGGGACCATCGTCGAAGGTTAACGCTACATAACCGCTCGAGCAATCAGCCGCAAGCGCCTGGTTGCTCGAGATCACCAGCGAGCCTGTGAATAAAGACAAGGTGATTGACATAATCGCCGTCCATTTTCCTGCTTTAGCTATAAACATGGGTCTACCTCCTAGCTATTTTAATATAGTATGGATGTTCCGATAACTCCGAACCGATTCAACTCTTTACTAGATTTGAAATTTTATTCGATCTCCAAATAGTTAATATAAGCATCCCATGTCCCGTCATCGGCTGTTACAACGAGCTCGATCTCTTGGTTTCTGGTGCCATTATTGCCGCCAATCGTAATTGTATTACTAGTTACATTGGCACTCCGACTGCTTTGGTATCCCTCTACAGTAAGTAAATATTCATACATCTTGTCCATGTCTTCCCACTTTTTGAAGTGCTCGCTGACCGATATGGTTTTGCTCGTGCGTTTGGATGTCCATAAAAATAACCTTATTTTTTTGTTTCATTGGACTTTCTTCCTGTAGCCTCACTATGATGCAGTGCATTCTGTAGTAGCTTGATGAAACATGTCTTTCCAAAAATAAAATTGTAAACGTTTACAATTTTATTTTATCATATTTTCCTTAATATATAACTTGAAAAATTTCAAGTTATATTGTAGAAAGTATAGTTATTCATTCTTGCTCACTCTACAGGATAGGGTTCCCAAGGAGCGCGTGTAGATCGAAGGTTGGGTGTAATTGTGATAGCAATGTTCATAATTTCTTTTTTCCCGTCTTATGGTTACTTAACAGGCGAAAATATGAATAAAAATAGCGGGAAAAGAAAATATTATTTTAAAAAGGATGAAAGAAGGGTCTGCAACATGAAAAAACAATGGAAATTGACCGCTGCTATCCTGTATGGAGGAGTGATGATGTATGGCACTGCGGGTGCAGCTGGAGCTTCCGGGACGGAACCGAGTAATTCGTTGCAAACTCTCACTCCCAACGACTCTATCCAAGGGGCAACCCGCCAATGGAATGCTGAACCACAGGACGAACACGGGCATGTTCACAGACATAGGCACGGCAAAAGGCCTGGCGGCTTGAATCACCATCTCAACGAGAAAGTAGCCAAGCTGCTGGGCATCACTCCTGTCCAGTTAGAGAAAGAGCTGGGACAAGGGAAGTCGTTGGCCGAGGTTGCTAAAAGCAAAGGCATCAAAGAGGAACAGCTCATTGATAAGTTGAAGAATGAAATGACCGTGGACTTGAAACGGCTTGTGAACCGTAAAGGCCCGATTACATTCGATCGTAAGTCCGGCGCTTCGAATGAAGCTCAATTGAAGCGTTAGCCGGGGATACCGTGGTATATCTGCTCTTGAATAAGTCGAGGAGTAGATCGTTTGACAATAAAAAAAGGATGGGGGAAACCCATCCTCAGATTGTCGAGAAACCCCGTCATTTTGAGACGTGGGTTTCTTTTTCACATCATAATGCTCTGGTCTCTGGAGAAGCAGGGGGGGGTTACCCCTGTTTCTCCAGGCGATCTAGGTGGATCGCCATC